>JAZKIN010000054.1:0-84053 GCA_040384885.1 Pseudomonadota bacterium
CCGGGTCTTCGCGCAGCGCCGAGCGCAGCGCGTTGTTGAACGAGAGCGTGTGCGGTCCGACCTCGCGCTGGTTGATCAGGCATTTTTTGGAGTCGTGCACGAATTCGATCGGGTCTTCGATCGTCAGGATATGGCCGTATTCGTTTTCGTTGAGGTGGTTCACCATCGCCGCCAGCGTGGTCGACTTGCCCGAGCCGGTCGGGCCGGTGACCAGCACCAGGCCGCGCGGACGCATCGCCAGGTCGCCGAAAATCTTCGGCGCCTTGAGGTCTTCGAGGCTCAAGATCTTCGATGGAATCGTCCGCAGCACGGCGGCGGCACCGCGTTCCTGGTTGAAGGCGTTGACGCGGAAGCGCGCCAGGCCGGGAATCGCGAACGAAAAGTCGCACTCGAGCACTTCTTCGTAGGCCTTGCGCTGGCCGTCGTTCATGATGTCATAGATCATGCCGTGCACGTCTTTGTGCTCGAGCGGCGGCAGGTTGATGCGGCGTACGTCGCCGTGCACCCGGATCATCGGCGGCAGGCCAGACGAGAGGTGCAAGTCCGACGCCTTGTTCTTAACCGAGAATGCGAGTAATTCCGAGATGTCCATTTATAATCCTTGTGCCGTGTATGGGGGGCACGCCCCGTGTGCGCTCGCGCATCGATCGAAGTGCTTTAATTGCCCGCTGAAAATGATTATGTCCACAATCGCCCACAACTTGCAAGCAGTCGATGCGAGTATTGTTGCTGCCGCCAACGCGGCGCACCGCCCGCGCGCGGCCATCTCGCTGCTCGCGGTGAGCAAGACGTTCCCGCCGGCCGCCGTCATCGAGGCCGTCGGGGCGGGCCAGCGCGCCTTCGGCGAGAACTACCTGCAGGAGGCGCTCGACAAGATCGCCGCGCTCGCCGCGGCCCTGCCCGGGGTGCCGCTCGAGTGGCATTTCATCGGCCCCATCCAGAGCAACAAGACGCGCCCGATCGCGGCCGGCTTCGACTGGGTGCACACGGTCGAGCGCCTCAAAATCGCCGAGCGGCTGTCGGAACAGCGTCCGGCCGGGCTCGCCCCGATCAATGTCTGCCTGCAGGTAAATATCAGTGGTGAGGCGAGCAAGAGCGGGGTGGCCCCGGACGCGCTGCCCGCGCTCGCGCGCGCTGTCGCGCTGCTGCCCAATCTGCGCCTGCGCGGCCTGATGGCGATCCCCGAACCCGAGACCGACCCGGCGCGCCAGCGCGCCGCCTTCGCCGCCGTGCGGCGTTTGTACGAACAACTGCGCGCCGACGGCTTTGCGCTCGACACCCTGTCGATGGGCATGTCGGGCGACCTTGGCGCCGCGATCGCCGAAGGCGCGACCATGGTGCGCATCGGCTCGGCCATCTTTGGCGCAAGACACTACGACCGGCCCCCGACTGACCCCGTTATCTGACTGACCCCCATCTATATTAAAGGAACACGCATGCGCATCTCATTCATCGGCGGCGGGAATATGGCCTCGGCCCTGATCGCCGGCCTGGCAGGCAAGCTCACCGACGGCGCCAACATCCACGTGGTCGATCCGAACGCGGAGGCGCTCGCGCGCCTGCAAGCGGGCTTCGGGGTCGGGGTGGCTTCGCAGATCGATGCCGGATTGGCCGACAGCGACGTGATCGTGCTGGCCGTCAAACCGCAGCAGATGCGCGAAGTGGCGGCCGCGCTGCTGCCTCACCTGGGCCAGGCGCAGCCGCTGCTGCTGTCGATCGCGGCCGGGATCCGCAGCGCCGACCTCGCGCGCTGGCTCGGCGGCTACGGCGCGATCGTGCGCAGCATGCCGAACACACCGGCGCTGATCGGGCGCGGCATCACGGGCATGGTCGCCAGTGCCGGCGTGAGCGCGGCGCAAAAGGAATCGGCCGACGCCATCATGAAGGCCGTCGGCGCCACGGTCTGGCTGGCCGACGAGTCGCTGATCGATCCGGTCACCGCGGTTTCGGGCAGCGGCCCGGCGTATGTGTTCTATTTTTTGGAGGCGATGCAGCAGGCGGCGGTCGAACTGGGCCTGACGGCGCAGCAGGGCCGCGAGCTGGCGCTGGCCACCTTTACCGGCGCGGCCGAGCTGGCGGCGGCGTCGGACGAGCCGCTCGAACTGCTGCGCGCGCGCGTGACCTCGAAGGGAGGCACCACGTACGCGGCGATTACCAGGATGGAGCAAGACGGGGTGGGGCCGGCGATTGTGGCGGCGGTCAAGGCTGCAGCCGCGCGCGGGCGCGAGCTCGGCGACGAGCTCGGGGCGGGTTAAACCCTACAGTGGGTTGATTTGGCAGAAATCGAGAAGGCTGCGATTTTTCGAATAAACCTAAACCAACATCGTCCTCGCGTAGGGCTCGGCGCCCCCGCGTTGACCCATAGAACGTCAGCGCATAGCAACCGTTCTATGGGCCCCCGCCTGCGCGAGGGCGATGTGGTTTAGTGTTAAACAGAGTGCTGTGTCAGCAAACCGCACACCATTTGGTTCTAAACAGAGCGCTGGGCCAGCAGCCCACGCACCATTTTGTACGCCGACATAGCGCCCGTCAGCAGCGTCATCGCCCGACCAGGTCGAGTCGCGACCAGCCCAAGCACGACACCGCCGACGGCCAGCGCGATTTTTGCCCGCCCGCCAAACATGGCCGACAGCGCGCCGCCGGCGACCGGGGCGACCAACTCGCGCACCTGTTGCCGTTGCGCGGCGATTTGCGCGATCAGGGCCGTGCGCCGCGCCGCCGTGGTCGGCGCCGGCGCGATTGCGTCGGGCAGCGCGTCGGAGGCGCCGCCGGGGAGTGCATCAGTGCTCATCGGATTGCCTCGCCATCTTGATGAAGTTGATATCCTTGCTCAATTCGGCCAGCGTGTCGCCCAGCAGTTTTGGCTTGCTTGCAAAACTGTTGCGCACCTTGAGCCCGAGCGCCACGCCCGCCACCGTGAACAAACCGGCCAGCGACAGCACGGCCGCGAGGCGGTGCGTATCCCAGAACAAGGCGATGACAAAAAACGCGAGCAAAATCGTGGCCAGCCCGAGCAGGAACATCGACGCCAGCGCGAGCAGCAGATAGCCGATCAGGCGGCGCGATTCCTCTTCGAGTTCGAGCGCCGCGAGTTCGACCCGCGTGCGCAAGATGGCTGCGAACGTGGTCGCGATGCGCCCCACTACCTCCGGGAGCGCCACCTTTATTTACGGGCGATGAGCATGCCGATCAGGACGCCGACCGCGGCGCCGATGCCCACCGATTTCCATGGGTTCTCGGTCACGTACTCGTCGGTCGCCTTGGCCGCGATCTTGGTTTTTTCGACCACGTTCTGCTCGAAGCGGATCAGGTCTTCCTTGGCGTTGTGCAAGGTGCGCTCGAACTTGGCCTTGGCGGCCTGGAATTCTTCGCCCGTCAACTGGCCGCCGTTGCGCAGCCACGATTCGGCGTCGGAGATCACGCTTTTCAGGTCGTTCATCAACTGGTCGCGCGCGCCGGTCTGGGTTGGAATTGGTTCGATCATGAATGGCCTCATTGGTGAAAGTTGGTGTGCATGTCAGTGTAGGTAGCGCGCCCGGGCGCACTTTGCGCCCACACAAGCCGGTTCCCGCTGCCTGGATGGCTCACGAAACAACGTTATCGTAATGCATAGTCTAACGCGACTCCAGCAAAGATGGCCGCACCCAAGTAATTGTTGTGGCGAAATGCTGCAAAACAGCCCATCCGGTCGCGCGTGCGGATCAGCGTGTAGTGGTAGAGCGCGCTCGCGGCGGCCACGGCGATGCCGCCGGCGAACCAGGCGCGCAGGCCAAATTCCCAGCCGCACCAGAGGATGATCGCCAGCGCCAGGCCGTAGCACAGCATGACGGCGGCCACGTCGAAGCGGCCGAAGGTGATGGCCGAGGTGCGGATACCGATCTTGAGGTCGTCGTCGCGGTCGACCATCGCGTATTCGGTGTCGTAGGCGACGGCCCAGAACACA
This sequence comes from Pseudomonadota bacterium, assembly GCA_040384885.1. Lineage (GTDB taxonomy): Bacteria > Pseudomonadota > Gammaproteobacteria > Burkholderiales > Burkholderiaceae_D > Telluria_A. The sequence goes on from JAZKIN010000054.1 coordinate 3,944, forward strand.
TTGGCCAGCAGCAGCCACCACGCGGGCGCCGGGACCTGGTTTTGCACGGCGGCAAAGCCCATCGGGATGCCGAAGCCGAAGGCGATCCCGAGGTAGGCCTGGGGAATCGCGAAAAAACGCTTGAAATACGGGTAGCTGGCCGCGATCGCGACCGCCGCGACCGACAACTGCTTGGTCAGCGTGTTGAGCGGCAGTATCAGCGCGAAGGCGAGCAGGGCCAGCACGCCGGCCACGGCTAGCGCCTCCCAGCCCTTGATCTTGCCGCTCGTGAGGGGGCGCTCTGCGGTGCGCTTGACGTGCTTGTCGATGTCGCGGTCGGCATAGTCGTTGACGGCGCAGCCGGCCGAACGCATGAGCACGGTGCCGAGCACGAAGATCGCCACGACCAGCGGGTCGGGCCTGCCATTCGATGCCAGCCACAGGGCGACCAGCGTCGGCCACAGCAGCAACAGGATGCCGATCGGCTTGTCCAGCCTGATCAGGCGGAAGTACAGGGCCAGCTTGTTCATGTCGCAAACTTTGTTCTACGAAAGATGCGAATTTTACTCCCTGGGGCGGGCCGCGAGTGATCGAGGCGGCCGATTTCCCCATGATAAAATTATTAATTGAATAATAAGGCGCCGATGACACCCGAGACCGCTTACCCGCTGCGCCTGCGCCCCGCCTTGCAGGCCATGTTGCCGCCCGCGCCCGTGGTCGGCGCGGTGCTGGCGCTGGTGTTTCTGCTGATGCGGGGCATCGGCGTGCTGGGGCCGGCGCGCTGGCAATGGGCGCTGCCGCTCGGCTTTGTGCTGATGGCCGCGGTGCCGTGGATATTGCTCCCGCGGCAGGGACGGCGCGAGATCGGCTTGAAGGCGCCGGCGCGCCGCTTCGCGTTTGCCGGCGCGCTCGCCAGCGGCGCGGCGGCGGCCTTGTTGTGCTTCGCGCTCGGCATGCTCTTGTACGGGAACAGCGCCGACAATTGGTATGTCAGCATCGCCGACAGCTACCGCCGCGCGATCCCGGCCGGCAGCATGGGCCCGCTGATGCTGCAAATCGCGCTCACGCTGCCGGCCTGCATCTTCAGCCCGATCGGCGAAGAGATCTTCTTCCGCGGTTTCTTGCAGCGCGCGTTCGCGCAACGCTGGGGCGCGCGCGCCGGCGGCTGGCTCGAAGCGGGCGTGTTCGGGCTGGTCCACCTGGTGCACCACGGTCTGGTGGCCAACGCCGCCGGGCTGCGCCCGGGCATCGTGTCGGCCGCGCTGTGGGTGCTGTTGATGGTGCTGACCGCGCGCCTGTTCGGCGAAATCCGCCGGCGCGGCGATTCCGTGCTGCCCGCGATCGCCGCGCACGCCGCCTTCAACTTTACGATGAGCATGGCGATCTTCCAGGCGCTCTGGTGAGCGCGGCCGGCTAAGCGACGCTGGCCGGCGCGAGCATCTCGACGCCCGGCAATTCGCAGGCGGCGACGGCAGCGCACAGGGCCGAGATCGCCGCGCGCCGCGTAAAACTCTTGCGCCAGACGATCACGACGCGGCGCGTCGGCACCGGCTCCTCGAACGGCACATAACGCAGCAGGCCGCTGGTGCTGTTCATGTCGGGCACCGAGGCGCGCGGCAGTACGGTCAGGCCGATGCCGCTGGCCACCATGTGGCGGATGGTCTCGAGCGAGGATCCCTCGAAGGTGCGCTGCATGCCGTTGCCGCTCGAGGCGTAGCGCGCCATTTCGGGACACACCTCGAGCACCTGGTCGCGGAAGCAGTGGCCGGCGCCAAGCAACAGCATGGTCTCGGACTTGAGGTCCTGCGCCGAGACCGCCTTGCGCTTGGCCCAGGCGTGCTGCTTGGGCATGGCGACCACGAACGGCTCGTCGTAGAGCGGCTCCATCGACATGCCGTGTTCGGGCAGCGGCAGCGCCATGATGGCCGCGTCGAGCTCGCCCTGGCGCAGCAATTCGAGCAGGCGCACGGTGAAATTCTCCTGCAAAATCAGGGGCATCTGCGGCACCTGATCGATCACGCGCTTGACCAGCGGCGGCAGAAGGTAGGGGCCGATGGTGTAGATCACGCCGAGCCGCAAGGGGCCGGCGAGCGGGTCCTTGTTCTGTTTGGCGAGCTCCTTGATCGCGGCGGTCTGCTCGAGCACGCGTTCGGCCTGGGCGATGATCTGCGCGCCGAGCGGGGTCACGGAGACTTCGGCGCCGCCGCGTTCGAACAGCAGCACGCCGAGTTCGTCCTCGAGCTTTTTGATCGCCACCGACAGCGTCGGCTGCGCCACGAAGCAGGCCTCGGCCGCGTGGCCAAAGTGTTTTTCGCGCGCGACGGCGACGATGTATTTCAATTCTGTCAATGTCATAATTTATTGAAACACATTGGTTGCCTATATACAACAGTTAATATGATGGCGGGCCGCTAATTTATTTGCATTTTACCGGAACCGTGTCGATATAATTGGCATGCCAGCCGCATCCGACGGCCCCTCACAGAAAGCCCCGCATGTCCACATTTGGTCCAGCCGAAGCGCAAGCCTACATCCACAAATTGCTGACGGTGATGAACCATCAGGGCGGCTCCGACTTGTTTATCTCGGCCGATTTCCCGCCCAGCATGAAGCACCAGGGCGCGATGAAGCCGATGAGCCAGCAAAAGCTCAGCGGCGAGGTCACCCGTTCGCTGGCCTTGTCGCTCATGAACGACAAGCAGAAGGCCGAATTCGAAGAGATGATGGAGTGTAACTTCGCGATCTCGTTGCCGAACGTCTGCCGCTTCCGGATCAATGTGTACGTGCAGCAGCAATGCGTGGCGATGGTGTGCCGCACGATCGCCTCCGAGATCCCGAATTTCGAAAAGCTCGACCTGCCCGACGTGCTCAAGGACGTCATCATGACCAAGCGCGGCCTCGTGCTGGTGGTCGGCGGCACCGGTTCGGGCAAGTCGACCACGCTGGCGGCGATGATCGACTACCGCAACCAGAATTCGGCGGGCCACATCATCACGGTCGAGGATCCGGTCGAGTACGTGCACCGTAACAAGGGCTGCCTGATCACGCACCGCGAGGTCGGGGTCGACACGCTGAGCTGGCACAACGCGCTCAAGAACACGCTGCGCCAGGCGCCCGACGTGATCCTGATCGGCGAGATCCGCGACACCGAGACCATGGAGCACGCGATCGCGTTCGCCGAGACGGGCCACTTGTGCCTCGGCACGCTGCACGCGAACAACTCGAACCAGACCATGGACCGGATCATCAACTTCTTCCCGGAGGAGCGGCGCAACCAGTTGCTGATGGACTTGTCGTCGAACCTGCGCGCGATCGTCTCGCAGCGCCTCGTCAAGACCGAGGACGGCAAGGGACGCAAGGCCGCGATCGAAATTCTATTGAATACGGCGACGATCGCCGAGATGATCCTCAAGGGCAATTTCCAGGCGATCAAGGAGATCATGCACAAGTCGCGCGAGCTGGGCATGTGCACCTTCGACCAGGCGCTCTACGAGCTCTACAACAAGGGCGCGATCGGCTACGACGAGGCGATCCGCAACGCGGACTCGGCCAACGGCCTGCGCCTGCAGATCAAGCTGCGCGGCGACCGCAAGGAGCCGGACGGCGTCAACAAGGGCAATTCGAACGACCTGTCGATGGCGATCGAGGAGGAGCCGGAGGAAGAGACACCGGCCAAGTAACATTGGCCGGCGGACCCGCCAACAGCAGGCCCCCGCTTCTGGGCGGGGGCCTGTGTTATTTTTAACGTAGCGAATGCGACCGAGACCTTCTATGCCCGATTTTGAATCAAAGATTTGCGCGCGCGAGCAATTGCAGGCGCGCGTGGCCGCGCTGCCCAAACCGGTCGTGCTGACCAACGGCGTGTTCGATATTTTGCACCGCGGCCATGTCACTTATCTGGCGCAGGCGCGCGCGCTGGGCGCCTCGCTGGTCGTGGCCGCCAACACCGACGCCTCGGTGCGCCGGCTCGGCAAGGGCGACGACCGCCCGCTCAACAACGCGGCCGACCGCATGGCCGTGCTCGCCGCGCTCGAGTCGGTCAGTCTGGTGGTGGATTTCGACGAGGATACGGCGCTTGAAGTGGTGCTGCAGGCACGCCCGGAGATTTACGCCAAGGGCGGCGATTACGATATGACGGCCATTCCGGAAGGGCAGGCCGTGCTGGCCTACGGCGGCCAGGCCATCGCCATCGATTTCAAGCACGACCGCTCGACGACCAAGTTGCTCACCAAAGTGCGCGAAGCGAAGTAAAAGCGGCAAAAATCGCACCCTAAACCCGTACACCACATCGTCCTCGCGCATGCGGGGAGGCATGCCCCCCCGCATGCGCGAGGACGATGTTGGTTTTTTATATTTGATATTTTCGCGACGCGGTTTCTGATGCGTCTTAAACGCCAATTAAGCGCGCTGCGGCCCTTTCGCGACAGCCTCATACGTGAGGACGATGTGGTGGTTTACAAGCGCCGCGATTTCTGCGAACTAAGCTCCGCCCGAATAGCCATTCTGGCGCCATGCCTCGAACACCACCACGGCCACCGTGTTCGACAAATTCAAACTCCGATTATCCGGCCGCATCGGCAAGCGAATGCGCTGCCCAACCGGAAACGACTCACGCAGCGCCACCGCCAGCCCGCGCGTCTCCGACCCGAACACAAACACATCGCCCGGCAAAAACGCCGCATCGGCGAACGGCGACGACCCGTGCGTGGTCATCGCGAACATGCGCGCCGGATCCGGCTGGGTGTCCGCGATGAACGCATCCCAATTCTTGTGCACCTTCATGCTCGCGTAGTCGTGGTAATCGAGCCCGGCGCGTTTCATCTTGCTGTCGTCGAGCGGAAAGCCGAGCGGTTCGATCAGGTGCAACTGCGCGCCCGTGTTGGCGCACAGCCGGATGACGTTGCCCGTGTTGGGCGGGATCTCGGGTTCAACCAGAACGACATGGAACAAGGCACTTCTCCTTCGGTGATAGAACAACAGCACAACAAAACATACTTAGTGGGGCGGGGTGCGCGCGAACACAAAATTGCTCACTCGTACCGCGCCAAATCGTTTGAACGTGGCGGCCAACTCGTCCAGCGTATGGCCGCTCGTCATGACATCGTCGACGAGGCCGATGTGCTGGCCGCGCACCATCGCCAGCGCATCCGGCGCGACAATAAAAGCGTTGCGCAAATTGCCGACCCGTTCCTGCGGCGCCACGCTCGACTGCGCCGCCGTCTCGCGCGCCCGGATCGCCAGCCGCGCGCGCAACGGGATGCCGAGCGTGCGCGCGAGCGGCCGCGCGATCTCGAGCGCCTGGTTGAAGCCGCGCTCCTGCAGGCGGCGCGGCCCCAGCGGCACCGGACACAGCACATTGGGCAACACCAGTGCCGGCTGCGCGCGCACGCTGGCGGCGAGCACCCGCGCGAACCACGGCGCCAGCGCGAGCTGGCCGCCAAATTTCAATTGCAACAGCAGTTGGTCGACCGGCGCGGCGTAGTCGGCCGCCACCACCGTCGCGTCGTACGCGGGCCGGCGCACCAGACACGCCGCGCACTTCCGGCCGGCGTCGAAATCGGCCAGCGGGTTCGCGCATTGCCAGCAACGCGTCCGGCGCGGCGTGATGAACTGCGCATGGCATGGCGCGCACACGCAGTCATCGCTGTGGCCGCCGCACAGCGCGCACGAGGAGGGCAACAAGGCGCGTGCCAGCGCTGCCGCGACAGCGGGCCATTGCAGGGAAGGCAAGCGTAAACGGGAGGTCATCGACTGGTTCCCGGGCTGGTATTCGGACAAGCATGTACACTGCCGCATTGTCGCATAATCTCACCCTCTCATTTCGCCGCTTCATCACCATGGTATCCCCACAATCCCCGTCCAAGCTGAGCGCACCGATCGAATTGGCGCGCGTGCGCCGCCTATTTTCGCGCCCCGATAAGATCGCCCCGTCCGACTTCCTGCGCCGCGAGATCGCCTCCCGCATGCACGAGCGGCTCGGCGTGGTCAAGATCGCGCCGCGCCGCGTGCTCGACGCCGGCTGCGGCGCCGGCGCCGACCTCGCGCTGCTGCAAAAGGATTTCCCTGCGGCCCAGATCGTCGGGCTCGACGCCGCCCCCGCGATGGTCGAGGCAGCGCAAGCGCCCGCGTCCGCGCTGCGCTCGCTCAACCAGATGCTCAGCAAATTGCTGCCTTCCAAGGCGGGCATCGACCTGCTGTGCGGCGATTTCGGCGAGTTGCCGCTGGCGCGCGACAGCATCGACCTGGTCTGGTCGAACCTGGCCTTGCACTGGCATCCGCAGCCGGACCGCGTGTTCGCCGAGTGGCGCCGGGTGCTGCGCACCGACGGCTTGCTGATGTTCTCCAATTTTGGCCCGGACAGCTTGCGCGAGGTGCGCACCGCCTTCGCCGCGCTCGACGCGGCGCCGCATGCGCTGCCCTTCGTCGACATGCACGACTTCGGCGACCAGCTCGTCGAGGTCGGCTTCTCGACCCCGGTCATGGACATGGAGGTGATCACCGTCACCTACGACACGGTGCGCGCGCTGCTGGCCGACGTGCGCGCGCTCGGCGGCCAGCCGCTGGCGACGCGCCGGCGCGGCCTGATCGGGCGCGCCGCCTGGCAGCGCGTGCTCGACGCGTTCGAGCGCCAGCGCCGCCCCGACGGCAAGCTCGGCCTGACCTTCGAGGTGATCTACGGCCATGCGTTCCGGCCGGCGCCGCGCGTCAGCGCCAGCGGCGAGGCGATCGTGCGCTTCATGCCGCGCAATTGAGCGTGCCGAGCGGAACCGAGCGCACCGAGCGGAGCCGCGCGCAAGCGGGCGCGGTGCCGGTCCTGCAGCTTGGATTTTCGGACATGCTTACTTAAAAGGCCATAAAGGCGCCGTATTTCGGGCCAATGTGCCTCTGAGACAACGCATTACTCCTTGATGGTGGAGCTAGTCCTTTAGTATAATCAAGGACTAATTTTGTCGACTCTGGGGTTGAAGCGCTCGAATTCAAGCCTTCTCCCGCCCCGGTTCGGCCGAAAGCAATGGCAAGTCAGCGCTCATCAGTGTTTTCAGTTCACCTGTGATCGATGTCCCGGTTCCAGCCGGGCCCACGGCGTTTTTTGCGCCCCGGGCCGGCATGGGGCCTTTTTGTGCGATGGTTTAGGAGCGGCGGCGCCAGCAAGTACGGCGCCGGACGTCATAAGAAGATTTTTATTTTTGGGTGGTTGGGGAAAACATGACATATGCAAAGCGACTTCAAGCCTTGATGCTCGGCCTGGCGGTGAGCGCCGGTATCCCAGCGTTGGCCGCGCCGGCGACGCCAGGGGGCGGGCCGGTGGCAAATCAGCTGAATCTGGCAGAGCCGGCGACGCAAATCGCCAAGGAAATCTACACGCTGCACAACGGCATGATGGCCGTGTGTATCGTCATTTTCGTGGCCGTGTTCGGCGTGATGTTCTACTCGATCCTCAAGCACCGCAAATCGGTCGGCCACAAGCCGGCGACCTTCCATGAGTCGACCGCGGTCGAAATCGCATGGACCATCATCCCGTTCCTGATCGTCATCGTCATGGCGCTGCCGGCCACGAGCACCGTGGTCGACATGAAAGACACCTCGAACGCCGACATCACCATTAAAGCGACCGGCATGCAATGGAAGTGGGGCTACGACTACCTCGAAGGCGAAGGCAAGGGCATCAACTTCCTGTCGAACCTGTCGACCCCGCGCGAGCAGATCGGCCAGCCGGGCATGGCCCCGACCCAGGCCCGCGGCAACCACTACCTGATGGAAGTCGACAACGAAGTCGTTGTTCCGGTCAACAAGAAGATCCGCATCGTGCTGACCGCCAACGACGTGATCCACGCCTGGATGATCCCCGCCTTCGGCGTCAAGCAAGATGCGATTCCCGGTTTCGTGCGCGACACCTGGTTCAAATCGGAGCGCACCGGCACCTTCCGCGGCCAATGCGCCGAACTGTGCGGCAAAGAGCACGCGTTCATGCCGATCGTCGTGCGCGTCGTGACCGACAAGGAATACACCGCATGGGTCGAAGGCAAAAACAAGGAAATGGCGCTGCTCGCTGAAGATCCAAGCAAGGTCTGGACCCTCGACGAACTCAACACCAAGGGCGCCGAAGTCTACGCCAAGAACTGCGCCGTCTGCCACATGGCAAACGGCAAGGGTTCGGAAGGCGCGTTCGCCGCGCTCGACGGCTCGGCCATCGTGAACGGCCCGAAAGCGGCCCAGATCGATGTCCTGCTCAACGGACTCAAGAGCGGCAAGTTCCCGACGGCGATGCCGGCGTGGAACAGCATGTCGAATTCGGAAATTGCTGCGGTGATCACCTACACCCGCAACAACTGGTCGAACAAAGCATCGGAAAACATCGTTCAACCAGCCGAAGTTCTGGCTGCACGTAAGTAATAAGGAGTAGTTAGATGAGCACAAGCATTCTAGACAAGGCCCACGACGACCACGGGCACGACCACGACCACGCGCACGACCATCCGCACGGCTTGTCGCGCTGGTTGTTCGCCACCAACCACAAGGATATCGGTACCCTGTACCTGTGGTTCTCGATGACCATGCTGATCTCGGGCGGCATTTTGGCCCTGATGATCCGCTCCGAGCTGTTCCAGCCGGGCCTGCAGTTCTTCCGTCCCGAGTTCTTCAACCAGCTCACCACCATGCACGGCCTGGTGATGGTGTTCGGCGCGATCATGCCGGCGTTCGTCGGCTTCGCCAACTGGATGATTCCGCTGCAGATCGGCTGCGCCGACATGGCGTTCGCCCGCATGAACAACTTCTCGTTCTGGCTGCTGCCGCCCGCGGCGCTGCTGCTGGCGACTTCGTTCCTCGTGCCTGGCGGCGCCACCGCCGCCGGCTGGACCCTGTACGCGCCGCTGTCGACGCAAATGGGCCCTGGCATGGACATGGCGATTTTCGCGATGCACCTGATGGGCGCCTCGTCGATCATGGGTTCGATCAACATCATCGTCACCATCCTGAACATGCGCGCGCCCGGCATGACCCTGATGAAGATGCCGATGTTCTGCTGGACCTGGCTGATCACCGCCTACCTGCTGATCGCCGTGATGCCGGTTCTGGCAGGCGCGATCACCATGACCCTGACCGACCGTCACTTCGGCACCTCGTTCTTTAACGCTGCCGGCGGCGGCGACCCGGTCATGTACCAGCACATCTTCTGGTTCTTCGGCCACCCCGAGGTCTACATCATGATTTTGCCGGCCTTCGGCATCGTCTCGCAAATCCTGCCGGCGTTCGCCCGCAAGCCGCTGTTCGGCTACGCCTCGATGGTCTACGCCACCGCGTCGATCGCGATCCTGTCGTTCATCGTCTGGGCCCACCACATGTTCACCACCGGCATGCCGGTCACGAGCCAGCTGTTCTTCATGTACGCGACGATGCTGATCGCGGTGCCGACCGGCGTGAAAGTGTTCAACTGGATCGCCACGATGTGGAAGGGTTCGATGACCTTCGAAACCCCGATGCTGTTCTCGGTCGGCTTCATCTTCGTGTTCACGATGGGCGGCTTCACCGGCCTGATCCTGGCCGTGACCCCGATCGACATCCAGCTGCAGGACACGTATTACGTCGTTGCCCACTTCCACTATGTGCTGGTCGCAGGTTCGTTGTTCGCGCTGTTCGCAGGCTTCTACTACTGGAGCCCGAAGTGGACCGGTTTCATGTACAGCGAATTGCGCGGCAAGATCCACTTCTGGGCATCGCTGGTCACGTTTAACATCACCTTCTTCCCGATGCACTTCCTGGGATTGGCGGGTATGCCGCGCCGCTACGCCGATTACTCGGCGCAGTTCACCGACTTCAACGTGGTCGCCACGATCGGCGCCTTCGGTTTCGGTCTGTCGCAGGCATACTTCCTGTTCTTCGTGGTGATCCCGGCAATCCGCGGCGGCGCCGCGGCACCGGCCAAGCCATGGGACGGCGCCGAAGGCCTCGAGTGGACCGTGCCGAGCCCGGCCCCGTTCCACACCTTCGAAACCCCGCCGACGGTCAAGTAATAAGGTGAGGTAGCAAGGCCGCGTAAAAACGGCCCCGGCGGGCCCGCTCGAAAGAGCGGCTCGCCGCACCCGAACCGCTTAGTAGAAAAGATGTCTGACCTAAATGTCTGATTCAAAGAAGCCAAACAATCTGAAGACGGGCCTGATCATCGGCGCACTGGCCGCGTTTTTTTTCGCGATGGTGTTTGTCAAACGACTGTGGCTGTGAGCAAACGTGGCAACTGAACCAACAGGGCGCACCGAGTCGAACCGCAAACTGCTCATCAAGCTGGTCGTCTGCGCGCTGTTGATGACCGGTTTCGGGTACGCGCTGGTGCCGGTTTACAAGCAGTTGTGCGAGCTCATGGGCATCAACGTGCTGACGCAGTCCGACGGCACGGTCGAGCGCGACGCCAACACGCAGATCGACAAGTCGCGCACGATCACGATCGGGTTCGACGCCAACGCCCGGGGCCCGTGGCGGTTCCGCCCGGTCCAGAGCAGCCTGAAGGTGCATCCGGGCGAGTTGGCCACGGTGATGTACGAAGTGGTCAACACGCAGCCGCGGGCGGTCGCGGCGCAAGCCATACCGAGTTATTCGCCGCAGTCGGCGACGCCGCATTTTAAGAAGGTGGAATGCTTTTGCTTTAAACAGCAGACGCTCAAGCCGAACGAGGCAAAGCAGTTTCCGGTGGTTTTCTTCATCGACCCGAAACTGCCGCGCGAAGTGAAGAACATCACGCTCTCGTACACGTTTTTCGAGATCGCCGGCGCCGACGTATCGAAGTAATGATCTGGCAAAGGGATGGGCACAATGGATGAGCAGCATGGATGAACAGGACCGGCCGGCCGCACGCAAGGCGTCGTTCGGCGCCACGCTCAAGGCGGTGTTCTGGTCGTTTTTCGGGATCCGCAAGCGCAGTGACTACGAGCACGACGCCGCGAACCTGAATCCGATCCACATCGTCATCGCGGCCCTGATCGGGGTCGCGCTGTTCATCGGCGTGCTGATGTTGCTGGTCAAAATTGCGATCGCGAAGTAAAGCTTTATAGCAGTACAGAATTTAAACGAATACTTGACCGAATACAGTTTGATTTAGGAGATGAAGATGAGTGCACCACACGCAGCCGCGCCGTATTATTTTGTGCCAGGTCCGTCCAAGTGGCCAATGTTGGCCGGCACCTCGCTGCTGGCGACCATGATCGGCGCCTCGGGTTGGGTCAACGGCGCCAGCTGGGGCCCGGCCCTGAACCTCGCCGGCATCGCCGCGACGGTCCTGGTGCTGTACTTCTGGTTCGGCGACGCCATCGGCGAGTCCGAGGCCGGCCAGTACAACAAACGCATCGACCTCTCGTACCGCTGGTCGATGAGCTGGTTCATCTTTTCCGAGGTCATGTTCTTCGGCGCCTTCTTCGGCGCGCTGTTCTATGCGCGCGCGATCTCGATGCCTTGGCTCGGCGACCTCGACCATAAAATCATCTGGCCCGATTATGCGGCCCAGTGGGGTTCGGGCGGCCCGGCCGGCGTCACCGACACCTTCGCCACGATGACCCCGTTCTGGATTCCGACGATCAACACGGCACTGCTGCTGTTGTCGGGTGTGACCCTGACCATTTCGCACCACGCCCTGCGCGCGGGACACCGCGCCCAGACCGCGATCTGGCTGTTCGCCACCATTTTGCTCGGCGCCATCTTTATGGGCTTCCAGGCCTACGAGTACATGCACGCCTACAGCGACATGAACCTCAAACTGAGCTCGGGCATCTACGGTTCGACCTTCTACCTGCTGACCGGGTTCCACGGCTTCCACGTCACGCTCGGCGCGATCATGCTGTCGGTGGTGTTGTACCGCGTGCTCAAGGGCCACTTCACGGCCGACAACCATTTCGGTTTCGAAGGCGCCGCCTGGTACTGGCACTTCGTCGACGTCGTCTGGCTCGGCCTGTACGTCGTCGTCTACTGGCTGTAAAGCGGTGGCGGGGCGCGAGCCCCGCATCCGGATGCAAAAATAGAATAAAGTAGAACAAAAAAAAAGCCGGGGACCGACCTCAATTTGATGGCATATCAAATTGGGATCCGTCCCCGGTTTCGTGTTTCAGGCGCGGCCGTGCCGAGCGTTCGGCAAAGGCGCTTTCAGCGGATGCCGGTCGGCGCGATCCAGCCCATGCTGTAGGACACGAGCAGCAGGATGAACAGGGTGATCGACAGGCCCACGCGCATGGCGAGCATGTGCACCGTGCGGTTGCTCTTGCCCTTGTCGCGCATCATGAAGAACAGGGCGGCACCGAGGCATCCGATGATCAGCATGAAGGCGATCGGGATAATGATTTTCATGTCGTGGCAGCTTTTATGTGGTGGCAGGTTTTTCTAGCGAAGGTTCCATTGTAATGCGTATCCGCTTCCGGTTTCGGGCCATTCCCTTCGTCGCGACGGTGCTGCTGGTCGCGCTCGGGATTTCGCTCGGCCAGTGGCAGGACCGGCGCGCCGCCGGCAAGATCGCCTTGCAGCAGCAACTCGCCGCGCGCGCGGCCGAGGCGCCGCTGCTGCTCGGGCCGCAGGCGGCGGCAGCGCCCGCGTTCCAGCGCGTGCGCGTGCGCGGCAGCTTCGTGCAGGACTGGCCCGTGTTCCTCGACAACCGGCCGCAGGGGGGCAGGGCGGGTTTCTACCTGCTCATGCCGCTGCGCATCGCCGGTTCCGACCTGCATGTGCTCGTCGCGCGCGGCTGGCTGCCGCGCCTCGCGGGCGAATACGGCCGGCTGCCGCCGTTCGGCACGCCCGCCGGCGAAGTCACGCTCGAGGGCATCGCAAAGGAGAGCATGGGCAAGATCATGCAACTGGGCACCGCGACGCCGCTGGTGCCGAAGGCGATCGTGCAAAATGTCAGCGTCGCGCAGTTCGCGGCCGCCAGCGGGCTCAAGCTGCAGCCGTTCTTCATCGAGCAGACCGACCCCACGCAGCCGGACGAACAACTGGTGCGCGACTGGCCCGCGCCCGCCCTCGGCGTCGACAAGCACAAGGGATATGCATTTCAATGGTATGCGCTGGCACTGATGGCGCTGCTTTTTTTCGTGATTACAGGATTTCGACGTGGAAGCAAACAAAATGACTGATACCGCCCAACGCAAGGGCCGCTGGAAGCTGCTGGCCGTGGTGCTCGTGTGCGCCGCCCCGATGCTGATGTCCTACCTGACCTACTATGTGATCAAGCCGGAAGGGCGCACCAACTACGGCACGCTGCTCGATCCGCGCGTCCATCCGATGCCGCAACTGGGCTTGCGCACGCTCGATGGCGCGCCGATCGAATTGTCGGCCTACAAAGGCAAGTGGCTCATGCTGCAGACGGGCGCGGGCGCGTGCGCCAAGGAATGCAAGGACGCGCTCTACACGATGCGCCAGCTGCGCACGATGCAGGGCAAGGCCATGACGCGCATCGAGCGCGTCTGGCTGATCACCGACGCCGAGCCGCTCGACACCGTGCTCATGCGCGACCTCGACGGCACCCGCATGCTGCGCGCGCAGGCCGAGCCCTTGGCCAAATGGCTGCCGGTCGAGGCGGGCGGCAAGGCCTCGGAGCATTACTATCTGGTCGACCCGCTGGGCAACCTCATGATGCGCTTCCCGAAGCAGCCCGATCCGAAAAAAGTGAGCAAGGATCTCAACAAGCTGCTCAAAGCCTCGGCCATCGGATAAGCCATGCAAGCGTCTTCGATGGTGTTGCTGGCGGTCACGGGCCTGCTCGCGGCGAGCGTGCCGCTGGCGATGGTTTATGTGTCGCGCGACGCCAATAAATACCGCAAGCTGGTCTGGCTCACGGCCTTCCTTACGTTCGACCTGATCGTGTTCGGCGCGTTCACGCGCCTGACCGATTCGGGCCTTGGCTGCCCCGACTGGCCCGGCTGCTACGGCGCCGCCAATCCTTTCCTTGCGCACGCCGACATCAAGGCCGCCGAGACGCTCATGCCGACCGGCCCGGTGACGGTGGTCAAGGCCTGGATCGAGATGCTGCACCGCTACCTTGCGATGGGCATCGGCTGCCTGTGCATCGCCCTGCTGGCCACCGCGATGATCCAGTGGCGCAAGACGCGGCGCATCGAATTTTCCCCCGCGCCGCCGGCCGCGCTGTTGCTGCTGGTGCTCGTGCAGGGCGCGTTCGGCGCCTGGACCGTCACGCTCAAGCTGCAACCGGTGATCGTGACGATCCACCTGCTGCTTGGTATGTTGCTGTTGTCGCTGCTGGCCTGGATGGGCGCGCGCCAGGACCAACTGCTCAGGCTGGCCCCGGTGGCCGCCGCCGCCGTGCCGCCCGGCTTGCGCGCGCTCGCGATTGCCAGCGCCGTTTTGTTGGCGATCCAGATCGGGCTCGGCGGCTGGGTCAGCACCAACTACGCGACCCTGGCCTGCCTCGACTTCCCGCTGTGCGGCGGCAAGGTGGTGCCCGAGATGGATTTTGAACACGGCTTCACGCTGTGGCGCGAACTCGGCATGACCGCAACCGGCCAGTACCTGCCGTTCGCGGCGTTGACCGCGATCCACTGGGTCCACCGCAACTTCGCCTTTGTCGTCGTCGGCGTGCTCGGCTGGACCGCCTGGCGCGCGCGCGGGACCCCGCTGTTGCGTCCCGTGGCGCGCAATATCGGCCTCGTGCTGGCGGCCCAGTTCGCCACGGGCGTGGCCACGGTCTACCTGAATTTCCCGCTTGCCATCGCGGTGCTGCATAACGCGGGGGCCGCCCTGCTTGTGCTGCTGGTGACCATGTTAAACTACAAGCTTCACTACCAAATCAAACATCGGGCGGCGACCCTTCCCGCCGCGGCGCCGGGCACGGCCGCCAGTTCGCCCATACCGTCAGCCAGGCCGCATCCATGACCACCCAGACCGCAACAAAACCGAGCAACCGCATCGCCCAGTACTGGGCGCTGACCAAACCACGCGTGACCCAGCTCGCCGTGTTTTGCGCCGTGATCGGCATGTTCCTGGCCACCGACGGGCTGCCGAGCTGGCGCATCGTGCTCGCCGGCACCGTCGGCATCTGGCTGCTGGCCGGCGCCGCGTTCGCCGTGAACTGCCTGCTCGAAGCCGAGATCGACGCGCGCATGGCGCGCACGGCGCGCCGCGCGACCGCGATGGGCGAGTTGACCAAGCAGGAAACCATCATCTTTTCGACCCTCGTCGGCGGCGCCGGCATGGCCGTGCTGTATTTCCTGGTCAACCCGCTCACGATGTGGCTCACGCTGGTCACCTTCGTCGGCTACGCCCTGATCTACACCCTGATCCTCAAGCCGGCCACGCCGCAGAACATCGTCATCGGCGGCCTCTCGGGCGCGATGCCGCCGGCGCTGGGCTGGGCCGCGGTCGCCAACGAGGTGCCGATGCAAGCCTGGCTGCTCGTGCTCATCATTTTTGTCTGGACCCCGCCGCACTTCTGGGCGCTGGCCATGTACCGGCGCGACGACTATGCCAAGTCGGGCCTGCCGATGCTGCCGGTCACGCACGGTATGAGCTTCACTGGTTTCCACGTGTGGTTGTACGCGATCGCGCTCGCGGCCACGACGATGCTGCCTTTCATCGTCAAGATGAGCGGCCTGATCTACCTGGCGTCGGCCGTCGTGCTCAACTTCTTCTTTTTGCTCCATTCGTGGCGCGTGCACCGCCATTACAGCGACCTGGTCGCGCGCAAGGCCTTCACGTATTCGATCATCTACCTGTCGCTGCTGTTCGCGGCGCTGCTGGTCGACCACTATATTCTGATAAAGATTTGAGATGAAACGACTTCTGAGTGTATTGGCGCTGATCGGCTGCACGCTGCTGACCGCCGGCTGCGACAAGATCGCCAAAAAACCACTGAGTTTTAACAACAACGACATCACCGGCCTCGAGTTCGGACGCGACTTCGCCCTGACCGACCACAACGGCAAGGCGCGCACGCTCGCCGATTTCAAGGGCAAGGTCGTGCTGATGTTCTTCGGCTTCACCCATTGCCCAGACGTGTGCCCGACCACGATGGCCGAGATGGCCGGCGTGATGCAGGCGCTCGGCCCCCAGGCCGACGAGGTGCAGGTGCTGTTCGTGACGGTCGACCCGGAGCGCGACACCCAGGCCCTGCTGTCGCAATACGTGCCGGCCTTCGACAAGCGCTTTTTGGGCTTGCGCGGCGACGCCGCCGCGACCGCCAAGGTGGCCAAGGAATTCAAAATCCATTACGGCAAGGTCGAGGGCAGCTCGCCCAACAACTACTCGGTCGACCACACCTCTGCCAGCTATGTGTTCGACCGCAAGGGCAAGATCCGCCTGCTCGTGCGTCACGGCAACGGCCCGATTCCTATCGTGCACGATCTGAAACAGTTATTATCCTGACTATCCCGACGTAGCACGTTTGCCGCGTTGGCCGATTGTTCGTGGTCACGCTGGAGCAGGCTATGTCGGAACGCATCGAACGCAAGGAACGCAACTACGCCCAGATCACGGTCACCTTCCTGCTCGTGGCCGGTTGTGTGTTCGTGCTGCAGCCCTTCCTCGCCGCGATCCTGTTCGCGGCGGCCGTCGCCATCTCGTCCTGGCCGCTCTACCAAAAGCTGCTCGCACGCATGAAGGGGCGGCGCTCGCTCGCCGCGCTGGTCATGACCTTGAGCCTGCTACTGCTCGTGGTCGCGCCGATCGCCTTGATTTTCTACCAACTTGCCGACGATGCCGGCCGCTTCTACGAGCAAGTCCGCGCCGCGCTTGAGACCGGCAAGATCGCGCCGCCGGCGTGGCTGCACGATCTGCCGGTGGTCGGCGAGTGGCTCGACAAATACGTGCGCGGGGTGTTCGGCAACCGCGAACGGATGCTCGAACTGGGCAAGCGCATGGTCGAACCGGCGCGCCAGACGCTGGTGGTCGCCGGCATCGCCGTGGGCACGGGGCTGGCCCAGATGAGCCTGGCCGCTTTCGTCAGTTTTTTCCTGTTCCGCGACGGCGTGCGCATCCTCGCCGCGCTCGCCGTGCTGATGCACCGCATCATCGGCGACAGCGCCGCCAAGGTCGCCGAAATCGTCAGCCACACGGTGCGCGGCGTCATGTACGGCCTGCTCGGCACCGCACTGGCGCAGGCCATCGTGGCCGCGATCGGCTTCGCGATCGCCGGCGTGCCGGCCGTGGCACTGCTCAGCGTGGCGACCTTCATCGGCTCGCTGGTGCCGATCGGCCCGCCGATCGTCTGGGGCGGGGCCGCGGTCTGGCTGTTCACCGAAGGCCGCACCGGCTGGGGGATCTTCATGTTGATCTGGGGCCTGGTGCTGATCAGCGGGGTCGACAACGTGGTCAAGCCGATGCTGATCAGCCAAGGCAGCGATCTGCCCTTCCTGCTGGTCTTGCTCGGCGTGCTAGGCGGGGTGCTCGCCTTCGGTTTCGTCGGCCTGTTCATCGGCCCGGTGCTGCTCGCGGTCGGTTACACGCTGCTGCGGGACTGGATCGCGACGCGCTCGCCGCCGCTGATCCACCTGCCGGACGAACCGAAATAATCGGAAAGGTCAAAAATTATGAGTTGCATGTTCCGCGTGGGCGGTAGCGATTTCGACGTCGACGTGTTTTTGGAGGGCGGCGGGCTTGAACCCGATTCGGTTTGGCGCAAGGGGGCACAGCGCTTCGAGCACAGCGTCACGAATACCGATCTCAACCAATCATCGGGCATGCGCTTCGTCGCCAGTGACGCCGACATGAGCGATCTCGCTTCGCAAATCGAGGAAACGGGCGACTTCATCCGCGAATACCAGGGCGAGCTGCTTGGGCTGACCTCGATGCCCGGAGTGGAGTTCGCCGTGTTCGACTTCGGCTGCGCGATACGACCGCCGGGATGGAGTTCGTTCACCTTCCCACCCGCCCTGCTGACACTGGCCGGCGCCGTCGGCGCATCGCTTTGTGTTTCCGTCTATCCCACGAGCGACGACGAGGACGAGGACGGGGACGAGGACGAGAACGGGGACAAGGACAAGGACGACAATGGATAATTCGGCGAAGCGCCTGCCGCCAAATAACTACCGCCGTTGCCGCGGCCTGTAGCCGTAGCTAAAAAATTCCTAAACTGGGGTCAGACCCCAGTTACGAAACACATGCGCCAAGTGGTTAGCAAATTTTGCGCGGTCACCCACTTCTCCGAATGACAGCGGTCCTCGGAACCGTTTCGAAAATATTTTCTTGGGCAATAATTTCGTAACCGGGGTCTGACCCCCCTTATGAAATTTCGCGCTAGTCGCGCTCGTCGCGGTCCGGCTCGCGCTCGGGCCGCGGGATCACCTTGAGCAGCACGATGCGCGGCCCGTTCATCTTCTTGACGACGATGTCGAAGGCGGGGAATTCGACGCGCTGGCCCTGCTGCGGGATGTCGCCGAGCTTGACCATGAGCAGGCCGCCGACCGACTCGACCTCGTCGAGGCCGAGCGTTTCGTTGTCGATGTCGATGCCGAGCATGCGCTCGAGCGAGAAGATCGGCAGGCTCGCCTTGCCGATGAAGGTGCCGTCGGGCTGGCGCAGCCAGTCGTTCTCGTTGAGACGGAATTCGTCGCGGATCTCGCCGACCATCGCGCCGAGCAGGTTGTCGAGCGTGATGAAGCCGACCGGGCGCTTGCCCTTTTCGCCGATCAGGGCGAAGTGCGGCGCGCCGTCGCGGAAGCGGCGGAACATCTCCTGCGCGGGGGTGCGCGCCGACATCGTTTCGACCGGGCGCAGGTAGCTCGTCAGCTCGTTGACCTTGTGCCCCGCCTGCTGCGCGAAAAACAAATCTTTCAGGTGGATCACGCCGAGCACGTCCTCGCCGTTCTTGGCGAAGTAGGGGTAGCGGCTGAAGCGGTTGCGCAGCACCGTCTGCAAGTTCTCCTCAAGCGACTTGGACGCGTGCAGCGCGATCACCTCGTTGATCGGACGCATCAGGTCGGCCACGGTCATCTTGGAAAAGTCGAGCGACTGGGCCAGGATGTGGCGCTCGTCGCGCGTGAATTTTTCGCCCGGCTGGCTGGTGCGCAAGATGAGCTTGAGTTCCTCGGTCGAATAATGGGCGTCGTGCGAGCCGCCGCCGCCGATGCCGAACACGCGCAGCACCGCGTTCGCGCTCGTGTTGAGCACGTAGATGAACGGGTACATCGACCAGTAGAAGCCGTACAGCGGCATCGCGCTCCACAGGCCGACGACCTCGGGGTTGCGGATCGCCATCGATTTGGGGGCGAGCTCGCCGACCACGATGTGCAGGTAGGAGATGACGCTGAACGCGGCGACGAAAGAAATGCCGTGCAGCACCTTTGGCGAGGTGACCCCGGCGGCGTCGAGCAGCGGTTCGAGCAGGCTCGCGAACGCCGGTTCGCCGACCCAGCCGAGGCCGAGCGAGGCGAGCGTGATGCCGAGCTGGCACGCCGACAGGTAGGCGTCGAGCTCGCTGTGGACCTTGAGCAGGATGCGCCCGCGCAGGCCCTGGGTCTTGGCGATCGCGCGGATGCGCGTCTTGCGCATCGAGACGATGCTGAATTCGGCCGCCACGAAGAAGCCGTTGAGCACGACCAGGAACAGGGCGAGCAGGACAAACAGGATATTTTGCATAGTTTTAAGTGGCAATCCGGGTGGCGCGCGCACGGCGCACGCCGGCCCGGACCGCGGTCAGGGGATGCGGGCGCTTACAGGCCCGACCGTCCCATTATACCGTTCAGGCTGAGCCGGACCCGCTTTGGTGAACCGCCGACAGGATCGCCTCGACCGCCGGATGGGCGATCTTGCGCTCGTTCGAGATCGCGTAGAACTGTTCGCGCACCTGCGGCACGGTGCCCACCAGCACCGCGCCGAGCTGCTCGGACAGGTCCGAGGCGAGCGCCGCGGGCGAGAAGAACAGGCCGGCGCCGCGCCGCCCGAAAGTGTTGAGCAGCGCGTTGTCCTCGAATTCGCCGACCACGTCGGGGCGCACATCGTGCTGCTCGAACCATTCGTCGATCTTGCCGCGCAAGGCGGTGTTACGCGTGGGCAGCAGGAACGGCGCCTGGTCCAGGTTTTTCGGAAAGCCGGCGCCGTACCTGGCCGCGAGCGCGGGCGCGCCGACCACGATGGTCTCGCTTTCGAACAGCAGATGGCTGAACACGCGCAAGGTGGTGCCAGAGCGCACCGCGCGGTCGGTCAGCAGCACGTCGAGCTTGTGCAGCGCGAGGTCGGCCAGCAGCGCCTCGAACTGGTCCTCGAAGCAGACCAGCCGCACCGGCGTGCTCAGGTGCATGGTCGGCTCGAGCAGGCGGAATGCGGTCAGCTTGGGCACCGAATCGGAAATGCCGACCGTGAGCCGGCTCTTGCCCGTCTCGGCCTCGCCGAGCGCCTCCTGCAATTGCTCCCCGAGCAGGAAGATCTGGTCGGCGTAGGCCAGCGCGAGCCGGCCCGGCTCGGTCAGCACGAGGCGCCGTCCCTGCAGCGTGAACAGGGCCTTGCCGACCGCCTGGTCGAGCAGGCTCAGCTGCGAACTGACGGTCTGGATCGCCAGCCCGAGCCGTTCGGCCGCGCGCGTGATGCTGCCCTCCTTGGCGACCACCCAGAAGTAATACAGGTGCCTGAAATTGATATTGTTGTTCTTCACGGCAACCCTTCTGTTTTTACGAAGTAATGCTTCCATTATCTCCTATTTTTAAATTGGCGTGTGCGGCCTACACTCGTGCACATTCAATATCTTTACGGGGAATCAATCTATGAAGCATTTCACCTGGTCATTTGTCGTGACCGCCGTCTGCCTGGTGCTGGCCGCATGGTGGGGCTACAGCCACCACGGCATCGCCGGCGCCGTGACGGCACTGTCGATCACCGCCATCCTGGCCGTGATGGAAGTGTCGCTGTCGTTCGACAACGCGGTCGTCAATGCCTCGGTGCTCAAGACCTGGGACGAGTTCTGGCAAAAGCTGTTCCTCGGCGTCGGCATCATCATCGCCGTGTTCGGCATGCGCCTGCTGTTCCCGCTCGTGATCGTCGCCGCCGCGGCCGACCTCGGCCTGATGGAGGTGTGGAACCTCGCGCTCAACGATCCGAAAGCCTACTCGGGCCACCTGACCGCCCACCACGCCGAAGTGGCGGCCTTCGGCGGCATGTTCTTGCTGCTCGTGTTCCTGAACTTTTTGTTCGATGAAGAAAAAGAAATGCATTGGCTCGGCTCGCTCGAAGAGAAGTTCGCCGCGCTCGGCAAGGTGTCCTCGCTGGCGGTGATGATTTCGATCGGCACCCTGCTGGGCGCGCTGACGCTGGTGCCTGAAGCGCAGAAGATGGTCGTGCTGGTGTCTGGCCTGTGGGGCATTTTGATCTACGTCGGCGTCGACGCGATCAGCGGCTTCCTCGAGAAGGAAGAAGAAGGCGCCACCAATGTCGGCGAGATGGTCAAGCGCGGCGGCATCGGCGGCTTCCTGTACCTCGAGGTGCTCGACGCCTCGTTCTCGTTCGACGGCGTGATCGGCGCCTTCGCGATCACCAACGATGTCGTCATCATCATGCTCGGCCTGGCCATCGGCGCCATGTTCGTGCGTTCGATGACGGTCTACCTGGTGCGCAAGGGCACGCTCGACGAGTACGTCTACCTCGAGCACGGCGCGCACTACGCGATCGGCATCCTGGCCCTGATCATGCTCGCCAGCATGAAGTACCACGTGCCGGAGCTGTTCACCGGCCTGATCGGCGTGGCCTTCATCGCCGCCTCGCTCTGGTCCTCGCTGCGCCACCGGAAATTGCAGCCCAAGGAAGAGGCCGCTTAAAGAACAGGCCGCCAAAACAAGAGGCGGCCGAAAGGACCCGCGGCGAACGGACGAACACCGGTTCGCCGCGCATATGCAGTAAGGTGTTCGCACACACGCTTTTTATTTTTTAAACAATTGGAGAACCACACTATGGCAATCAGTCTGCAAAAAGGCGGCAACGTCAACCTGAGCAAAGAAGCCCCCGGCCTGTCGAAATTGATCGTCGGCCTCGGTTGGGACACACGCGCCACCGACGGCGCCGGTTTCGACCTCGACGGCGCGGTATTCCTGCTCGACGCCAACGGCAAGGTCCGTTCCGACGCCGACTTCGTGTTCTACAACAACCTCAAATCGACCGACGGTTCCGTGACCCACTCGGGCGACAACACCACCGGCGCCGGCGACGGCGACGACGAGACCGTCACGATCGAGCTGGGCAATGTGCCGGCCGACGTCGACAAGATCGCCGTCTGCGTCACGATCCACGACGCCGAGGCGCGCGGCCAGAATTTCGGCATGGTGTCGAAGGCGTTCGTACGCTGCATCAACGCCGCCGGCAATGCCGAAATCGCGCGCTACGACCTGTCCGAAGACGGCTCGACCGAAGCGGCGATGGTGTTCGGCGAAGTCTACCGCGCCGGCACGGACTGGAAATTCCGCGCCATCGGCCAAGGCTTCAAAGGCGGCCTCGGCCCCCTGGCCAAGAACTACGGCGTCAACGTCTAAGTCTAAGCGACTGTGCGGCCGGCCGCGGCGGGCCGCACAGCGCCTTCAAGGATACAGTTAGAGGACCAATCCATGCCCGTATTCACCGTCACAGGGGACGTCGACCCATTCCTCCACGCCACGCTCGCAAAAGGTGAAACCATCTACTGCGAGTCCGGCGCGATGGTCATGATGGAGTCCAACCTCGACCTCAAAGGCAAGATGAAGGGCGGTCTCGGCAGTGCGCTGATGCGCACCTTCGCCAACGGCGAATCGTTCTTCCAGCAACACATCGAAGCGGTGCGCGGCGCCGGCGATTGCCTGCTCTCGCCGATGCTGCCGGGCGCGATGCAAGTGGTCGACGTCGGCGCGCGCCAGTACATCATCAGCGACGGCGCGTTCGTCGCCGCCAGCGCCGACGTCGAACTCAAGGTGCGCACCCAGAGCATCGGCAACGCCTTGTTCGCCGGCAGCGGCGGCTTCTTCGTGACCGAAACATCGGGCAAGGGGCAGCTCGTGGTGTCCGGATTCGGTTCGATGTCGGTGCTCGAGGTCGAACCCGGCAAAGACATCACGATCGACAATTCCCACGTCGTCTGCTGGGACAGTTCGGTACGCTACGAGATCTCGATCACGACCGGGGCCAGCAGCGGCTTCCTGGGCAACCTGATCAACAGCCAGACCAGCGGCGAAGGCGTGGTCCTGCGTTTTTCGGGGCAGGGCAAAGTGTATATATGTTCGCGCAACCGCGCCGCGTTCCAAGCCTGGACACGGCAGGTCGCACGCTAATCCAAGGAGACATCATGTCAGTGAGTTTGCAAAAAGGTCAGAAGATTTCCCTCGATAAAGAGGCCGGTGGCGCGCTCACGCGCATCACGATGGGTCTCGGCTGGGATGCCATCAAGACCAAGGGGATGTTCGGCTTCGGCAGCAAATCCGAGAGCGTCGACCTCGACGCCTCGTGCATCCTGTTCGACGAGAACAACAAGCCGGTCGATTACGTCTGGTTCCGCCAACTCAAGAGCAAAGATGGCAGCATCTTGCACACGGGCGACAACCGCACCGGCGAAGGCGACGGCGACGACGAGCAGATCAACGTGGACCTGTCGCAAGTGCCGGCCTCCGTGAAATCGCTCGTGTTCACGGTCAACAGCTTCACCGGCCAGAACTTCTCCCAAGTCGAGAACGCGTACTGCCGCATCATCAACGCATCCGACAAAAAAGAGGTCGCGCGCTACGACCTGTCGGTGCAGGGCGCGCACACGGCGCAGGTGATGGCCAAGCTGTACCGCCACGGCGGCGAATGGAAGATGCACGCGATCGGCGAAAACGGCAGCGGCCGCACGTTCGAAGATCTGATGCCACGCATCACCCCGCACCTGTAAGCCGTTTCACAAGGCACGTTTTACAGGGCGCGTTTTAGAGGCCGATTCGGCGCCGCCGGCAACGGTGGCGCCGAACTTTCCCGCGGTGTCGCGGACGCATCCCGGATGCTCGCTCCCGCCCGCCGTTCCCGCTTTCCCCCTGATTCATTTCCCCCCTGTTTTGCCCTTGAGTTGCCGCCGCTGGCGCGCGGCCGGCTTGCGTGCGGCCTCCTGCACCAGCGCCGTGCCGGCGCCGTGGCGTTGCGCCTCGCTGATCGCGGTCACGCTGCCGTCGGCATTGAACACGAGCGCGTTGGCGCCGCCGATCTCTTCGGGCGTGGCGCTCCAGCTGTGGCCGAAGCCGGCCAGCGCGCGCGCCTGCGCGCCCGCGGCAAAGCCGGGTTCGACGTCGACCGGGCCGGTGGCGCCGGCGCCGAAGCGCGGCGCCCGCAGCGCCTGCTCCATCGGCATGCCGAAATCGACATGGTTGACGATAGTTTGCAGCACCGTGCCGATGATTTTTTCACCGCCGATGCTGCCGAGCGTGAACGCGGGCCTGCCGTTGCGCAGCGCGAGCGTGGGCGCCATGCTGCTGCGCGGGCGCTTGCCCGGCTCGGGCACGTTCGGGTGCGGGCCGCTGAAGTCGAAATCGGTCATCTCGTTGTTGAGCAAAAAGCCGTAGCCGGGCACCGTGATGCCGCTGCCGCCCCAGTCCTCGATCGAGAACGTGTAGCTGACGACATTGCCGTCCTTGTCGGACACGCTCAGGTGGGTCGTGTGCATATTGGCCGCGAGCAGGCGCGCCGGCTGCGGCCGCAAGGGCGCGCTGGCGTCGTTCTGGTACGGGTACGGATCGCCCGCGGCCGGCTTGGCGGCGGCGCGCTGGCCGCTGACGAACTGGCGGCGGCGCGCCGCGTAGGCTTTGCTGAGCAGGCCGGCCACGGGCGCGTCGACGTATTCGGGGTCGCCGAGGTAGGCGTTGCGGTCGGCGAACGCGAGCCGGCTCGCCTCGATCAGCAGGTGCTCGGCATTGGCGCGCGGCAGGGTCTTGAGTGGATAGCCCTCGAGGATGTTGAGCGCGGCGCCGACCGTGATGCCGCCGCTGCTGGGCAGGCCCATGCCGTACAGATCGTAGCCGCGGTAGCTCGTGCGCACGGGCTGGCGCAGGCGCGACTCGTAGTTGGCGAGGTCGGCCATCGTCATGTTGCCGGGCATGATCGCCACGCCGGCGGCGGCGGGCGGCTTGCGCACCGCGTCGACGATCGCGCGCGCCATCGGCCCCTCGTAGAACGCCTTGGGGCCGCGCGCGGCGATCTCGCGGTAGGCCTTGGCGAGGTCGGGATTGCGCAGCAGCGTGCCGACCGGCAGCGCCTTGCCGTCCTTGAGGTAGAGCGCGCTGCTGCTGGTGAACAAGGCGAATTTCTTCTCGCTCCTGGCGGCGAGGCGGTGGAAGTTGTCGTTGACCACGATGCCCTTGCCGGCCACGCCGATCGCGGGCGCTAGCACCTGCTTGAACGACATGGTGCCGTAGCGCTCGAGCGCGTCGTGCCAGCCGCGCACGGTGCCGGGCACGCCGACCGCGTTGCCGCTGCTGATCGCGCGCGCGAGCGCGAGCGGGCGGCCCTGTTCCTTGAACACGGTCGGCGAAAAAAGGGCGGGCGCGGTCTCGCGGTGGTCGAGCGTGACCACGCGCCGGTCCTTGGCCAGGTAGATCAGCATGAAGCCGCCGCCGCCGATGCCGCAACTAAATGGATCGGTCACGCCGAGCGTCGCCGCGGCGGCCACGGCGGCGTCGACGGCATTGCCGCCTTGTTTGAGGATGGCGAGCGCGGACTCCGAGGCCTGTGCGCTGATGGTCGCGACGGCGCCGCCGGTGCCGGTTGCGAGCGGCGGACCGGCGTGGCCGGCGGGGTGCCACAACGCAAGCGCGGCGGCGAGGGCCAGTGCACTGCTCAGGACACGGCCCAGTGCAGGGCGCCGGGCACGGGTAAGGGGCCCGGACTGGGCGCGGTGGGGGGCGGGTGGTGGGGCAACGGCGGGTGGTGGGGCAAGAAACGCGACCCGGCGGACCCGGTCGTGCCAGTTGGCATTGCTGGCAAGGTGCTCATGCATCAGTCTGCCCCCCATTCAAACTGCGCTGCCGTGGCGGCAGCGCGGATGTCAGTCGGCGCCCGCGCTGCCGACCTTGAGCGTGACCGCATAGGCCGGCGCGGCGTCGGTCGCGGCCGGCAGCGGCGCCGGCGCGGGGTTGGCCAGCGTGACGAGCACGCCGGCATTGCTCGTTGAGGCGAACTGGGGCGCGGTGTCGGACAGCGAGAAGGTCTCGTCGACGGCGCCATGCAGCGTGAAGTTGTAGATGATCTTGCCGGCCCAGACGCAGACCACGTCCTTGCGGCAACGGCTGTCGTTGACGTTGTCGAAGCTGAGCGTGAGTGCGGGCGCGACGGCCACCTGCTGGCCCTGGGCCAGGGTGTGCTGGCCCTTGTTGAGGGCGCTTGTGGCGGCGCCGGTGCTGCAGGCGGACAAGGCGGCCGCGATCCCGGTGCTGCAAAGCGCGCTCATGGTGCGGTCAAAGATAGCCATCGTGGAGCCCTCGCGATCGAGATGAGTTCAAATAGTATCAAATAAGCCAAGGCGCGGTCGCCAGCGCGGCGTCGAAGCGCGCGCTGATGTGTGCGCCGGACGCGCCAACGAAAAGGGCGCCCAATCAAGGCGCCCCGGTTGGTGCTGG
Source organism: Pseudomonadota bacterium (assembly GCA_040384885.1). Lineage (GTDB taxonomy): Bacteria > Pseudomonadota > Gammaproteobacteria > Burkholderiales > Burkholderiaceae_D > Telluria_A. Next base: position 30,430 of record JAZKIN010000054.1, read on the forward strand.
CAAGGCTTACACGAAAGCGGTCAGGGCCGCCTTCATTTTTTTGAGCGCGGCCGTTTCGATTTGCCGGATGCGCTCGGCCGAGACCCCGAATTCCTCGGCCAGCGTGTGCAGCGTGGCGCCCGAGCCGTCGTCGTTGGCGAGCCAGCGCGCTTCGACGATGCGGCGCGAACGCGCGTCGAGCTTGCCGAGCGCGGTCTCGAGGCCCTCGGACTGCAGGCGCGTCACTTGCTGCGCTTCGAGCACCTTGGTCGGCTCCGACAGGTCGGACGACAGATAGGCGATCGGCGAGAACTTGTCGTCCTCGTCGTCGGTCGGCGCTTCGAGGGCGATGTCGCGCCCGGACAGGCGCGTTTCCATCTCGATCACTTCCTCGCGCTTGACGTCGAGCAGCTTGGCCAGCGCGTCGATCTGGGTCGGGGTCATCGCGTCGAGGCCGAGCTTGTTGCTGCGCAGGTTGAAGAACAACTTGCGCTGGGCCTTGGTCGTGGCCACTTTGACGAGGCGCCAGTTTTTAAGGATGTACTCGTGCATTTCGGCCTTGATCCAATGCATCGCGTAGGACACGAGGCGCACGCCCTGGTTCGGGTCGAAGCGCTTGACGGCCTTCATCAGGCCGATGTTGCCTTCCTGGATCAGGTCGGCGTGCGGCAGGCCGTAGCCGAGATACCCGCGCGCGATCGAGACGACCAGGCGCAGGTGCGACAGCACCAGTTCCTGGGCCGCGCCGAGGTCGTTGAGTTCCTGCAGGCGCTTGGCCAGCGAAACTTCCTCTTCGTGGGTCAGCATGGGCAGGCGGTTGACCGCCGAGATATAGGCGTCGATATTGCCCAGGTTGCCCGTGAAGCCGAGTCCGAGAGCGCGATTGCCGGTCGGAACCAATGCGGATGGTGCGGACGCCATAGTCATGTATTTCCTCGTTGAGTGATCAGTGCAGCATAGTCGAGTGGCGCAACGCTTGGCGCCGGGCACGACTTTGTCTTGGTATTCGCTGGCGCTGGCGGTGGGTCGCTTGAGCTCCCCGCCACGCGAATTCGTATATTAGCACTCTCTTGCTTAGACTGCCAATCGGCGCAATTAATGGCTGCGATAGCGAAAAAGTATTGCCAAATTGAAATTCCGAGGTTCGGGCAAGGTCCACTTTAGAGGACGCGCGCCAGCGAATTATTGCGCTGCATCAAAAAAAGGCTTTCCCAAAGGAATTGACGCATCAGCGTCGACGCCCCGGCGCAAGAGCGAAGATACGCAAACGGCGGCGGCGATTCCGTACGTTCGCGCACGAAGCGCTCCCGCGGCGCGAGGAAACAGGCAACACCCGCCCCCCGGCCGTAACAAAAAGTCCCCCATATTCCTTAACCGGGGTCTGACCCCACTTACGGAACATTTCGCATCGGCACACCGGGGACAGACCGGGGACAGACCGGGGACAGACCGGGGTCAGACCCGGGTCTGACCCCGATTGCGGTGGAACGTTTCCTGATCGGCGTCAGCGCCCGGTTGCATAATGTCCAACGCCGGGAAATCGTCTGCACCGCGATTTGGCGTGCTCGCACCGGCTTGGTGCACGCGCCGGGCGGCTCTGGGTTTTACGTGTTCGTTCGTTCGTTCGGCGTTCGCTGGCACGCGTCCTGCTTTGTCAGGCTTATGCCCGACGACTCTCCCGCCCTTGATTCCGACCCGGCCGCCTGGCAGGCCAGCTTGCGCCTGCGCTTCGCCGACGACGCCGGCACCACGCGCCTCGTCGGCAACGTCCACAGCGGGCCGCTGCGCGTGCAAAAGCCGCTGTACCCCGAGGGTCCGCGCATCTGCCACGCGATCATCATCCATCCGCCCGGCGGCGTCGTCGGCGGCGACGGCTTGGCGATCGCGGCGCTCGCCGGCCCCGCCACGCATGTCCTGCTCAGCGCGCCCGGCGCGTCGAAGTGGTACCGCGCCAACGGCAAGCTGTCGACCCAGCAGGTGTGCATCGAGGCCGGCGCCGGCGCCGCCGTCGAGTGGATGCCGCAGGAGACGATTTTCTTCAACGACGCCCGGGTCCGCCTGCGCCACGAGGTCAGGCTGGCCGCCGACGCCACCTATATAGGATGCGAGATCCTGTGTTTCGGGCGCCGCGCCTCGGGCGAACGCTTCAACGCCGGCGCCATCGGCCAGCGCAGCCAGATCTGGCGCGGCGCCAAGCTCGTTTGGTGGGAGCAGGGGCATTTGCGGGCCGACGGCCCCGCCATGGGCAGCGTGCTCGGCCTGGACGGGGCGAGCGTGTGCGCCACCGTCGTCGCGGTCGGCGCGCCCGTGCCGCCGGCCTTGCAGGCAAGCATACGGGCGCTCGACCCGGCGCTCGCCGTCAGCCAGCTCAAGGCCGTGTTCGTCGCGCGCTACCTCGGCCACGACAGCGAACAGGCGCGCCGCCTCGTGATCCTCGTGTGGCAGGCGCTGCGGCCCCACCTGCTCGGCTGCGCGGCGCCGGTCCCGCGCATATGGCTCACTTAAACCCATCTGGCTCACCTAAACCGATCCGGCCCACATAAACCAACCAGGACACGACGATGGATCTGACCCCGCGCGAAAAAGACAAGTTGCTGATATTTACGGCCGGCCTGCTGGCAGAGCGGCGCCGCGCGCGCGGCCTCAAGCTCAACTATCCCGAGGCCGTGGCGCTGATCAGCGCGGCCATCATGGAGGGCGCGCGCGACGGCAAGAGCGTGGCCGAGCTGATGTCCGAGGGCGCCCAGATCCTGAGCCGCGCCGACGTCATGGACGGCATCGCCGAGATGATCCCCGACATCCAGGTCGAAGCGACCTTCCCCGACGGCAGCAAGCTCGTCACCGTCCACAACCCTATCCCGTGAGCGCGCCCATGCCCGGCTTTTACATCGAAAGGACCCGCCCATGATCCCCGGCCAATACCTGCTCGAGGCGGGCGAGATCGAGATCAACGTCGGCCGCGCCACCGTCACGCTGGTGGTCGCCAACGCCGGCGACCGGCCGATCCAGGTCGGCTCGCACTTCCATTTTTTCGAGGTCAACAGCGCGCTCGAATTCGGCCGCAGCGCCGCGCTCGGCATGCGCCTCAATATCGCCGCCGGCACCGCCGTGCGCTTCGAACCGGGCCAGCGCCGCACGGTGGAACTGGTCGCGCTGGCGGGCGAGCGGCGCGTGTTCGGCTTCAACGGCCAGGTGATGGGCGAGCTGCCGCCGCAGGGGGGAAACTGATGCCTTCGATATCGCGCGGCGCCTACGCCGAAATGTACGGCCCCACCACGGGCGACCGCATCCGCCTGGCCGACACCGAATTGTTCATCGAGGTCGAACGCGATTTCGCGCTCTATGGCGAGGAGGTCAAGTTCGGCGGCGGCAAGGTGATCCGCGACGGCATGGGCCAGTCGCAGCGCCTGCACGCCGAGGTCATGGACACCGTCATCACCAACGCCGTCATCGTCGACCACTGGGGCATCGTCAAGGCCGACATCGGCCTCAAGGCCGGCCTGATCGCCGCCATCGGCAAGGCCGGCAACCCGGACATCCAGCCCGGCGTGACGATGGCGATCGGCGGCGCCACCGAGATCATCGCCGGCGAAGGCCTGATCGTCACCGCCGGCGGGGTCGACACCCACATCCATTTCATCTGCCCGCAGCAGATCGAGGAGGCGCTCATGAGCGGCGTGACGACCATGCTCGGCGGCGGCACCGGGCCGGCCGTGGGCACCGCCGCGACCACCTGCACGCCGGGCCCGTGGCACCTGCACGCGATGCTCGCCGCGGCCGACGCCTTCCCGATGAACCTCGGCTTTATGGGCAAGGGCAATGTGAGCCTGCCCGGCCCGCTCGAGGAGCAGGTGCTGGCCGGCGCCATCGGCCTCAAGCTGCACGAGGACTGGGGCAGCACCCCGGCCGCGATCGACAACTGCCTGTCGGTGGCCGAGCGCATGGACGTCCAGGTCGCGCTGCATTCCGACACCCTCAACGAGGGCGGCTTTTTGGAAAGCACGCTGGCCGCGTTCAAGGACCGCACCATCCACACCTTCCATACCGAAGGCGCCGGCGGCGGCCACGCGCCCGACATCATCGCCGCGGTCGGGCAGTCGAACGTGCTGCCGTCGTCGACCAACCCGACCCGCCCGTTCACCGTCAACACGCTCGACGAGCACCTCGACATGCTGATGGTGTGCCACCACCTGGACCCGGCGATCGCCGAGGACGTCGCCTTTGCCGAGTCGCGCATCCGGCGCGAGACCATCGCCGCCGAGGACATCCTGCACGACCTTGGCGCGATCTCGATGATGTCGTCGGACTCGCAGGCGATGGGCCGGGTGGGCGAGGTGATCATGCGCACCTGGCAGACCGCGCACAAGATGAAACTCCAGCGCGGCCCGCTCGCGCCCGACTCGGCGCGCAACGACAACTTCCGCGTCAAGCGCTACATCGCCAAGTACACGATCAATCCGGCCATCACGCACGGCATATCGCACGTCGTCGGTTCGCTCGAAGTGGGCAAGATCGCCGACATCGTGCTCTGGAAACCGGCCTTTTTCGGGGTCAAGCCGTCGATGATCCTCAAGGGCGGCATGATCGCGGCCGCGCAGATGGGCGACCCCAACGCCTCGATCCCGACCCCGCAACCTGTGCACTACCGGATGATGTTCGGCGCCTTTGGCGGCGGCCTCAAAAAGTCGTTCACCTTCGTCTCGCAGGCGGCCTACGACGCCGGGCTGGCGGCGCAACTGGGCCTGTCCAAAACGCTGATCCCGGTGCGCGGCATGCGCCATCTGCGCAAAGGCGACATGATCCACAACGGCGCGACCCCGCACATGGAGGTCGATCCCGAGACCTACCAGGTGCGCGCCGACGGCCAACTACTGGTCTGCGAGGCGGCCAGCGTGCTGCCGATGGCGCAGCGCTATTTTCTATTTTAAGGAGCGGGCATGCTGACTTTGCACACCAAGCTCGAACACGCCGCCGCGGTCGACGCCGAACTGCTGCTGCCGTACGAGCAGCGCGAAAAGTGCCGCCTGCGCGCGCGCCTGGCCTCGGGCGAGGAGGCCGCCGTGTTCATGGCGCGCGGCAGCGTGCTGCGCGACGGCGACCTGCTGACCGGGCCCGAAGGGCGGGTGGTGCTGGTGCGCGCCGCCTCCGAGCCGACCTACCTGGTCCAGTGCGCGACCCCGCATATCCTGGCGCGCTGCGCGTTCCACCTCGGGAACCGCCACACGCAGGTGCAGATCGGCCCCGGCTTTTTGCGCATGCGGGTCGACCCGGTGCTCAAGGAGATGGTCGAGGGCCTCGGCGCGCGGGTCGAAACGCAGATGGCCGCGTTCGAACCGGAGGCGGGCGCCTACGCGGGCGGCGGCCACGGCCACGGCCACGGCGGCGAGACCCACCTGCTCGCGCCCGTCCCGGCGCGCCAGCGGATCCACCGGCCGGGCGACCCGGCCACGCCATGAACGCCGGCGCCCTATTGCACCTGCTGCAGTTTGCCAGCCCGGCGTTGCCGATCGGCGGCTACAGCTATTCGCAGGGGCTCGAATCGGCGCTCGAGGCGGGCATCGTGCACGACCCCGACAGCGCCCGCGCATGGATCGTGCGCTACCTGCACGAGGTGATGGCGGCCTGGGACGCGCCCCTGTTCTGGCGCCTGCTCAAGGCCTTCGAGGCGCGCGACAACGCCTCGGTGATGCTGTGGAACGAGCGCTTCATCGCCTCGCGCGACAGCGCCGAATTTCGCGCCGAGACCATCCAGATGGGGTATTCGCTCAAAAACCTGGTGGCCGAACTCGGCGTGGCCGACACCGGCATGCTGGCCGGCGACACCGGCCTGCCGACGGCGTTCGCGTGCGCGGTCGACGCGCTCGGCATACCGCACGAGGAGGCTTTGCTGGCGCTGCTGTTCGGCTGGGCCGAAAACCAGGTGCTGGTGTGCGTCAAGTCGATCCCGGTGGGCCAGGTGGCGGGCCAGCGCATGCTGCTCTCGCTGCGCGACGAGATCGTCCTGGCCGCATCGCACGCGCGCACGCTGGCCGACGACGACATGTCGAACTGGTCGCCCGGCTTATCAATCCTGTCGATGCGCCACGAGGTGCAGCACGGCAGGCTGTATCGATCGTAAAGGAGAAAACAATGACATCGAATCCGCTGCGGGTCGGCATTGGAGGGCCGGTCGGTTCCGGCAAGACCGCGCTGTGCGAGATGCTGTGCAAGCGCATGCGCGATCACTACGACATGGCCGTGATCACCAACGACATTTACACGCGCGAGGACATGGAGATCCTGGTGCGCGCGGGCGCGCTGGCGCCGGAGCGCCTGATGGGCGTGGAGACGGGCGGCTGCCCGCACACGGCGATCCGGGAGGACGCCTCGATCAACCTCGAGGCGATCGCGCGCATGCATGCCGACTTCCCCGAGCTGGCGCTGATCCTGATCGAGTCGGGCGGCGACAACCTCGCGGCCACCTTCAGCCCCGAGCTGTCGGACCTGACCTTGTACGTGATCGACGTCGCCGGCGGCGAGAAGATCCCGCGCAAGGGCGGCCCCGGCATCACCCGCTCCGACCTCCTGATCATCAACAAGACCGATCTGGCGCCGTACGTGGGCGCCAACCTGGAGACCATGGCGCACGACGCGCGCAAGCAGCGCGGCGAGCGCCCGTTCGTATTCACCAACCTGAAAACCGGCGAAGGCGTGGAGGCGGTGGCGGACTTCATCCGCAGCCAGGGCTTGCTCGACGCCGCACCAATCCAAGGAGAATCCCCATGAAAAAAACGCTCGCAATCACGCTGTGCCTGATAGCCTTGCCCGCCGCCGCGCACGGCGACCATTCCGGCGCCTCCGGTTTTGTGGCCGGCCTCGCGCATCCGTTCACCGGCATCGACCATTTGCTGGCGATGCTCGGCATCGGCATCTGGAGCGGCAGGCAAAATCAGCGTTGGACGCTGCCGCTCTGCTTCCTGCTGATGATGGCCGTCGGCGCCTATGCGCAGGGTGCGACGCTGCCGTTTGAACCGGCGATCCTGTCCAGCGCGCTGCTGGTCGGCGCGCTGCTGCTGGCGAAGGTGCGCTTGCCGGCCGGCCTGGCGATCGCTTTTGTGTCGGGCTGCGCGCTGCTGCACGGCCAGGCCCACGGCAGCGAGTTGCCCGGCCTTGCCGCCGGCGCCGGTTACCTGGGCGCGAGCGCGTTGTTACTGTTGGCGGGGCGCGGCATCGGTGCCATGCGCAATGCTGCTTGCCCGGTTCCGGCGCGGGCTATACGATAGGGCTCCCGCCATCAGCCGCCCGCCTAGCGCATGCAAACCGCCAAAAAGCTACCCCCGCAAACGTCGCTGTTCCTGGCATTGGCTTTCGCGGCGCCACAGGCATTCGCTTCGATCACGGTGCAGCCTTTCGGCGTGACCGCCGCCGGCCAGGCGGTGGAGCAGGTCACGCTGGTGAACGAGCGTGGCATGGCTCTCAGCTACATCGACTACGGCGCCACCATCACCGCCATCCGTGTCCCGGACCGCAAGGGCAGGGCCGCCAACGTCATGCTCGGCCTGCCCACACTGGCTGCCTACGAATCGACGAAGCGGCGGCACGGCGCCGTCATCGGCCGCTACGCGGGCCGGATCGGCAAAGCCACGTTCACGCTCGACGGGCGCACCGTCAAGCTGCCGGCCAACGCCAGGGGGCTGGCGATCCACGGCGACCCGGCCGGCTACGACCGGCGCGTGTGGCGCCGCCACGACTTCGCCGACCGCGCTTCGATCGGATCCGTATTCCAGCTAAGCAGTCCGGATGGCGACCAGGGTTTTCCCGGCCGTGTGGCGCTGCGCGTCACCTACCGCTTGCTGCGCAAGCAGAACGAATTGCGCATCGAATACTCGGCAAGCAGCGACGCACCGACCGTCATCAACCTGACCAACCACGGCTTTTTCAATTTGTCCGGCGCGGGCACGCGCACGCTGGCCTCGCACGCGTTTCGCATCAAGGCAAGCCGCTATGTCGTGACCGACGCCTTGCGCGTGCCAACCGGCGAACTGGCCGACGTGGCCGGGACGCCGCTCGACTTCCGGCGCGGCGCCGGCGTGACGGCAAGGCTGGCGCAGGCCGCGCCGATGCTGGGCGAGCCGGCGTGGTTCGACCACGGCCTGGTGTTCGACAAAAGGGCGGGGGAGCTGGCGCCGGTGGCCACCATCGACGACGCGGCGAGCGGCCGGCGCATGCGGGTCAGCACCACGGAGCCTTCGGTGCTCTTCAACAGCGGCAATGGCTACGACGGCAGCGAGACCGGCAGCGAAGGCGTGGCCTACCAGCGCCACGACGGTTTCGCGTTCGAGACCCAGCACCTTGCGGACAGCCCGAACCACGCGCATTTCCCGTCCACCGCACTGCGGCCCGACAAGCCGTACCGCTCGGTGACGGCGTTCCGCTTCTCTGTGTTTTAGCCGGCCCCGGGGTTTGGCTTGGCCCGGTGTTTTGCTTGGCCTCGGTGCCGGCTAGTACTGCGGCCCGGCCATGACGAACGGGCCGCCCTGGTAGATGGTGGTCGGGTCGTCCGCGGGCGGGCGCTCGGCGCTGTCGGGGAACAGGTGCGCGAATTTGCGTGAACTGTCCTTCGGCTGGTAGCCGAGGTGCGAGGCCTGCCTGTTGTCGCACCATTTCGTGTCGTTGTCCGAATTGCCGAACGCGATCGTATGGCCCACACGCGGCGTGAACAGCGCGCAGCGGATCAACTCGACCAGATCGTCGTAACTGAGGTAGGTTGTCATCATGCGCGCGTTGCGCGGCTCCGGAAACGAGGAGCCGATGCGCAGGCAAACGGTCTCGATGCCGAAACGGTCGTAGTAGTAGCGCGACAGCGCCTCGCCGAAGCATTTGCTCACGCCGTAAAAGCTGTCCGGACGCAGCGGCATGGTCGCATCGACCAAATCGGTGGTGCGGTAAAAGCCGGTCACGTGGTTGGAACTCGCATACACCACGCGCTTCACGCCCGCCTTGTGCACCGCCTCGTACAGGTTGTAGAGGCCGAGGATATTGGCCTGCATGATCGGTTCGAAGCGCGCCTCGACCGAGATCCCGCCAAAATGCAGCACCGCCTGCACCCCCTCCATCATCGCCCGCACGGCGGCGTTGTCGGCCAGGTCGCACTGGACGATTTCTTCGCCGTCGGCTGCCACGCCCATGTCGGCCACGTCGCTCAGGCGGACGATCTCGGTCCACGGCTTGACGCGTTCGCGCAGCATGCGCCCGAGGCCGCCGGCGGCGCCGGTCAGCAAGAGTCGATGGAAGGGCTTGGATTTCGGTGTCTGGATCATGGGTCCGCCGTAAAGGTTGGGTGAGTGGCAATATTTGGTTAATCGTTTAACTTCGAGTATAACCGCTTTGTTTTCACTGTCAAATCGTTTCTCGGCGAAATTCATCTTGCTTGTAAATCGGCTGCAAACTGTGCGAATATGGCATTCTTGAAGTAATAAACGTTAAGCGATTAACCGCCCCATGAAAAAAAGCATCCCGACCATCCGCGACGTCGCCGCAGCAGCCGGGGTGTCGACCGCCACCGTGTCCAAATATGTGAACGGCGCGCAGCGCTTTTCGCCGGCGGTCGAGGCGACCATCAAGCAAGTCATCGAGCAGCTTGGATACCGCTCCAACCCGCTGGCGCAGTCGATGATCACGGGGCGCACCAAGACCATCGGCCTGTCCGTGCTCGACATCAGCAACCCGCATTTCACCAGCATCGTCAAGGGCGCCAACCGGGTCGCGCTCGAACACGGCTACACCCTGCTGCTGGTCGACACCGACGAAAACGCCGCGCGCGAACGGGCCCTGCTCGAAGCGCTGAGCCGGCGCGTCGACGGCATGCTGGTGTTCTCGCGCATGCCCGAGCAGGAGATGGAATGGATGGTCGACATGCAAAAGCCGCTCGTGTTCTTCGGCCGTCTGACCCACCTGCAGCTGCCGTGCGTGGGCAGCGACGACCACCGCGGCGCCTATATGATTACCCAGCACCTGGTGGCCCTGGGCCACGAGCGCATCGCGTACATGGGTTTTTCGCGCTCGCGCCGCGACGAGGAGCGCATGGGCGGCATCCGCGAATGCCTGGCCTCGCACAAGCTCGAGCTCACCGTCTATGACTGCAATTCGCCGACGGCGGTGGAGGGGGAGCGCGTCAGTTCGGCCATCATGCTCGGCGCCCGCCATCCCGACGCGATCATCTGCTACAACGACCTGATGGCTTTGGGCTTCATGAAAGAGGCGCAAACGCTGGGCTTTCGGGTGCCGGACGATATCTCGGTGGCCGGCTTCGACAACATCCAGTTCTGCCGCTACACCTCGCCGCCGTTGACTTCGGTCGACCTGCAGAGCGAGCGTCTGGGCGTGGCGGGCATGACCAGGCTGCTCGCCGCGATCGATGGCGACAGCAAGGTCGATTTCACGATGGTCGAGCCGCAGCTGGTGCTGCGCTCGTCGACGGTCCGCCGCAAGGCAGCCGGTTAAACAAGTAAGAACAAACGAAAAACTCCGCCGGGGCAGGCGCTTGCCCTTTCCAGTGGCTTTTGGCCTCGCTAGTTAAACGTTATACAACCATCCCATGCCGCATTTACGCATCGAATACACCGCCAATCTCGATCCCCAAATCCGCATGGGCGACTTGTGCGCCGCCCTGGCGGGAGCGATGGCGTCCACGGTCGACAGCGCGGGCGCGCCCGTCTTCCCCCTCGCGGGCACCCGTGTGCTGGCCTATCCGGCGCCATGCCACGCGGTCGCGGACGGCGATCCCGGCAACGCCTTCGTCTATCTGAATCTACGCGTGACGCCCGGCAGGACGGATGAAACGATCGCGCACGCCGGTGCCGCGCTGCTGGCAGCGGTGCGCGCCCACATCGACGGCGCCGGCCTCGGGGCGCCGCTCGCGGTGACGCTGCACATTGACCAGGTCGCGGCCTCGTACGAAGGGCGCTACCGCCCCGCCTAGAACGCCCCCGCGCATCGATTTCGCAACAGCGCCGCAAATATTTTACGTAATGGTTTACCTGTTTGGGGAAATGCCATACTATCTAGTTAAACGATTACCTAAAAAATCAAAACGAGACCAAAATGACCTGTAAGAGACAAACACTTCGATTGGCGCCGCTGCTGGCGCACCTGGCCTTCCCGCTGGCCTTGGCGGGCGGCGCCGCGCAGGTCGCATCCGCCGCGGCGCCCGCGGTCGCACTGGCTGCCGCAGCCGCGCCAGTGTCCGCGCCCGCTGCCGCAGCTGCGGCCGCGCCAGTGTCCGCGCCGGCCGCCGACACGCCGATGAACACCATCATTCAGCGCGAGCTGCAACCCCAGCTCGACTACTTCTTCACGCGCCTGGCCGCCGAAAAAGAAGGCCTGCTGATCGACGGCCACAAACCCTTCGCCAGCAACGACAAATTTTTGCCCGGTAAAATCGCGATCGGCCTGAGCTACGTTTTGCTCAACAAGACGGCCGACGACCCCACGCTCGAGACGCGTCTGGCCCAGTACCGCGACATCGCCGACATGACCGTCGGCATGGACAACCACAGCTGGGGCATCTACTACTACCTGTCGGCGCTGCACAGCCTCAAAAAGGCCGGCCTGCTCGAGCGCGCGGTGAGCCCCGCGACGCTGGCCAAATTGCGCACGCAGCTGGACTGGCGCAAATTCGTCTCGCAGCCCGACTATGAGCTGATCAACCTGCCGACCAATTACTTCGGCGTCGCCTTCAGCGTGGCGCGCCTGCGCATGCTGCTCGGTTGGGAGGACGACAGCGGCGCCGCCGTGCTGCTCAAAAAAACGCTGCACCACTACGAGGCCTATTCGGGCACCTACGGTTTTTCCGACGAGACCTCGGGCGAGGGGCGCTTCGACCGCTACAGCATCTTGCTGATCGCCGAGATCTGCGAGCGCTTCCTCGAAACCGGCCTGCCGGTCACGCCCGACCTCAAGCAAAAGCTGCGCAAGGCGGCCACCGTCGCGCTCAATCTGGCGACCGAAACGGGCGAAGGTTTTTCGTTCGGCCGCAGCCTCGGACCGTACGGCGAAACGGCGATGCTCGAGATCCTGTCGGTGGCGGCCAAGCTCGACGTCCTCACGCCCGAAGAGAAAACCTTCGCGTACACGTATTCGTCGCGCATCGCCGCGCGTTACACAAGCTTTTGGTACGACCCTGCCATGAAATCGGTCGACATGTGGGGCAACGGGCGTCGCACCGATGCCTACCGCGGCAAGCATCGGATCCTCGGCGAGAATTTCAGCCTGCTGCACCAACTGATCTTCACCAACGCGCAGTGGAACGACGCCGGCTTCAAGGACCGCAAGGTCGACCCGGGCCTGGGGAAATGGCTGGCCCGCACCCAACCGAAGTTCAGCCTGACCCGGTTCGCCAAGGGCGAGTACGACCGCGCGTTGGCGGTCTACCGCGACCGCGGCCATGTGTTCAGCCTGTTGATGGTCAACGGCGGCGCCGGCCAGCACGACAACAGCCCCTACTATCCGCTGCCTTTCGCGCATGGCCTGGTGGCCGGCATCCCCGACAGCGGCTATGCGAATCCGCAACTGCTACCGAAGTTCAAGCTGGCCGACGGCACGCAGCTGGTCGGCGCCGCCTACCTCAAGGACATCAAGTCGAGCCGCGTCGGCAACTCATGGCGCGTGCGCTACCGCCAGGACGAGTTGGACCGGCTGGGCGAGAAGGCCCCGGTCAAGGATGCGCGCATCGCGCTCGAGACCGAATACCTGTTCGCGCCCGGATCGATCACGCGCACCGACACCTACACGCCGCGCGGCGAGCTGGCGGTCGAGGCGCTCACGCTCGAGTTCTCGTCGTTCTCGGGCGCGCCCGTCGCCGACGGCACCCGCATCCGTTTCGGCGAGGGCAGCGTGACCGGGTTCGAGGTGACCGGCCTGGCCGCTTGCGAGGCGCAGCCGACCAAGGGCAGCGACCTTTACAAGTCGCCCAACGGCGCGCTGCCTAGCCATGTGCGGTGCGCGTCGCCGGCGTTCAGTTTCAAACGCCCGCTGGTGGTGCGCTGGGTGCTGAAATACCGATAACGAAAATTACTTAAACAGTAAACGACCAAAAAAACGCAAACATAAAAACCAAGACAGGGAGACAAAAATGAAAAGCCATAAAAAACGCATGACCATCAATTGCAAGCCAACCCCGATCGCCTCGGCCGTGGCGTTGGCGCTGCTGGTGGGCGTGCCCGCGCAGGCGCAAGACAGCGCGGCGCCGCAGCTGACGACGGTGGTGGTGTCGGCCAACAAGCGCGTTGAAAAACTCGAGAACGTGCCGATGGCGATTTCGGTCGTCAACGAAGCCGTGATCGAGCGCACCAACATCCGCGAGATCGAGGACCTGGTGGCCAACACGCCGGCGCTGTCGGTGACGGCCGGCTCGACCAGCGCCAACAACACCATCAGCATGCGCGGCATCGGCACTGCCACTGTGACCATCGGGATCGAGGCCGACGTCGCGATCATCGTCGACGACATTCCGATCGCCCAGCAATTCCAGGCCTTCAAGGACCTGTCCGACGTGATGCGGGTCGAGGTGCTCAAAGGCCCGCAGAGCACCCTGTTCGGCAAATCGGCGGTCGCCGGCGCGGTCAACATCATCACCAAGCCGATCTCCGGCCCGCTCGGCGGCAAAGGCACGGCCTACCTGACCAGCGACGGCGAATGGCGCTACGCGCTGTCGTACGGCGGCAAGGTGAGCGAGACGCTGGGCGTGCGCGTGGCCGCCAGCCGCACCCGCTTCGAGGGCAACCTGAACAACCTGACGACCGGCGGCAAGCTCAATGGCTCGGGCGGCAAAACCTTCATGGCCAAACTCGCGTGGCGGCCGACGCCGGACCTCGACATCCAGTTCTCGCCGACCTACAACGCGCAGGACAACACCAAGGGCGCCAACGCGATCCGGCGCCTGACCGTGAACTCGCCGAGCGGCCCGGTCGCGGTGGGTAAGAACGGCGAGAACCCGGTCAACCCCTTGTACCTGATCGCGGCCGGCGCGCCGACGCCGGCCAATCCCAACTCGCTCAATGCGATTCCCGCTTCGCTGGCGCTGGCCGGCATCACGCCGGGCGAGTACAACCGCGACGTGCGCCGCGATTCGCCGACCGGGATGCGCTCGACCGACCGCGGCGCCGGCCTGCGCATCGCCTACGCGCTGCCGAACGGCGCCTCGCTGATGTCGATCACCTCGTTCTCGCACTACCTGTCGGATGACTACCGCGACCAGGATCTGGGCGACGTGCCGACCATCGCGCTGCCGGGGCAGACGCAGTTCTCGATCGGGAACGAGCAGGGCGGCATCTACGACATCAAGTCGAGCACCCAGGAGCTGCGCTACGTCTCGCCCGACGCGGGCAGCTTCCGCTACGTCGCCGGCCTGTGGTACGCCAAGAACGACACCGACCGTTTCTTCAAGCGCGGCGACTGCCGCATCGCCACCTGCAGCGGCTCGTCGATCAGCAGCCCGGTCGTGTACGAGACCGACGTCTACAACATCAACCGCGCGCTGTTCGGCCAGGCCACCTGGGAGTTCGTCCCCAGCTGGACGCTGCTGGCCGGTGCGCGCTTCAATTCCGAAAAATCGGGCTACCATTTCGGCCGCAACTACAACACCACGGTCACGCGTGGAACCTTCGTGGCCGGCGCGCCGGGCGTGGACTACTTCGAAAGCCTGAACAACAAAGAGAACAAGGTCACCGGCAAATTGAGCCTGTCGAAGCAGATCAACGCCGACTGGATGGTCTACGCCACGGCGGCGACGGGCTACAAGGGACTCGCCTACGGTTTGCTGAGCACCCTGACGCCGGCCAGCGCGGCGCCGGTGCAGTCGGAGACCTCGCGCACGATGGAGCTCGGGGTCAAGGCCAACCTGCTGAACAACCGCGTGACGGTGAGCGCGAATGTGTTCGAGACACGCTTCTTCAACTACCAGTCCTCGTCGACCTACACGATTCCGGGCAGCCCGACCATCCTGACGCAGATCAGCAGCGTGCCGGAGGTGGCCACGCGCGGCGTGGAGCTCGATGTGAACGCGATGGTGACGCGCGACTTTTTGCTGAACGCGGCGTTGGCCTACACCGACGCCGAAGTGCGCGACTGGGCGGGCGGCTCGTGCTACAACGACGCGCTGAACGTGGCGGTCACGCCGGGCGCGACCTTGTCGGCGAACGGCTCGATCGCGGGGCGCAACATGGCCTGCTTCCCGATTGCGCCGGGTGCGAAAACCGGGGTTCAAAATCTCAAAGGCGCGTCGATGCAGTCGTCGCCGAAAGTGAAGGTGGCGCTCAACGGCCAGTACGACGTGCGCCTGCCGTCGAAATCGTTCGACCTGTTCGTGACCGGGAACTACAAGTACCAGAGCGAGATGATGACCACGATCACGCAGGACCCGGCATTCCACGTGCCGTCGTTCAGCATCACCGACATCGGCTTCGGCCTGCGCGACAAGCGCAACCGTTTCAAGCTGAGCTTCCTGGTCAACAACGTGTTCGACAAGGCGTATGCGACGACGGGATTCGCGGGCACGCCGACCTTCCGCGGCGCGACGTCGGCGCCGGTATCGACGGTGGCGAACACGGGCGTGGCGACCTGGGTTCCGGCGCGCGACGCGTTCCGCTACTTGTCGGTCCGTCTCGACGCCAAGTTCTAAGCGGGGACAGACCGGGGACAGACCGGGGACAGACCGGGGTCAGACCCGGGTCTGACCCCGGTTTCGGAATTGTTGGGCCGGAGCTTAGCAAAAGTGGGTGGTCGGCGCGTCGGTAGTGCGTATTTGTATTGTTGCCGGGGATTACGTCAGGCGCGCGAGGTGGCGCTGGACCGAGAGCATCGCGCCGACCAGGCCGAGCCCGGCGCTGATCGCCAACAGGCCCGCGATCTCCGGCGCCGCCAACGGCGCCAGCTGGAATTCGGACGCGTACAGCCGCGCGAATTCGGCGATCGCGCCGTTGAGCGGGCGCAGCGCCAGCGCCACCGCGCCCAGCGCCACGCCGCCCGCGCACAGCCCCAGCAAGGCGCCCGTGTAGTAGAACGGGCGGTGGATGAAGCCGTCCGTCGCGCCGATCAGCTTCGAGACGGCGATCTCGTCGCGCTGCGTCAGCACCTGCAGCCGGATCGTGTTGAACACGACCGCGATCACCACCATGCCGAGCGTGCCGGCCAGGAAGAACAGCGCCATGCGCAACACGCCGAGCATCGCCGCCAGCCGCTTGACCCACGCCGAATCGACCTGCACCGTCTCGACCCCGGGCAGGCCGCGCAACTGACCCGCGATCGCGTCGACCCCGCCCGCGTCGGCCGTGTTGTTGTAGCCCTCGAGCTTGAGCACGTAGCTGTCGGGCAGGGGATTCTCGCCCAGCGTCTCGAGCACGTCGGACAGGCCGCTCTTGCTCTTGAGCGTGTCTAGCGCCTGCTCGCGCGGCACGAACACGATCCTGGTTTTGTTTTCTTTGAGGACCTGGCGCAGTGCGGGCAGCAGCGCCTGCGATTGCTCCCGCGTGGCCGTGGCCGCCATGAACAGGCTGATCTCGGGATCGACCGACAATTGCTCGGACATCGGCCGCACATTGTCGAGCAAAGTGAGCCCCGCGAACGGCAGCGCGAGCGCGATCGCGACCACGATCACATTGAACAAAAAGCCACCCGGCGACTTGCGCAGGTGGATCAGCGCGGCGCCGACGGCGAAGCGGTGTTGGCGGTACCAGCGTCTCATGCCGCATCCCCCATCAGCTGGCCGTGGTCGAGCCGGATCACGCGCGCGGCGCCGTCGAGCACTTGCTCGTCGTGGGTCGAGATCATGCAGGTCACCCCCACCGAATGGAAGGCGCGCAGGGCGTCGAGCACCTTGTCGGCGCTGGCGCGGTCGAGGTTGGCGGTCGGCTCGTCGGCCAGGATGATTTGCGGGCGGTTCACGATCGCGCGCGCGATCGACACGCGCTGCTGTTCGCCGCCCGACAATTCCTGCGGCCGGGCCGCGGCCCGCTCGAGCAGGCCGACCTTGTCGAGCGCGGCGCGGGCGCGCAGTTCGGCCTGCGCGTTCGAGGCGCCCGTGACGAGCAGCGGCAGCATCGTGTTGGCGAGCACGGAACGGTCGCCCAGCAGGCGCTGGTGCTGGAAGATCAGGCCCAGGTTGCGCCGCAGGAAAGGCACGCTGGCGCGCCTGAGGCCGCCGATGTCCTGGCCGTTGACGAGCACCTTGCCCGCGCTCGGCCGCTCGATCGCGGCGATCATCTTGAGCAGGGTCGACTTGCCCGCGCCGGACGGGCCCGCCAGATAGACCAGTTCGCCCTTTTGCACGCTGAACGAGACGTCGAGCAGCGCGATGGCCGCGGCCGAATACTCTTTTGAGACGGACTGAAATTCAATCATTGGGGCCTTATCCGAGCAGTGCTTCGACGAATTCCGTGGCGTTGAATGGTTGCAGGTCTTCGATTTTCTCGCCCACCCCGATGAAGTACACGGGCACCGGCCGCGCGCGCGCGATCGCGGCCAGCACGCCGCCCTTGGCCGTGCCGTCGAGCTTGGTGATGACGAGGCCGGTCAGGCCGAGCGCGTCGTCGAAGGCCTTGACCTGCGTGAGCGCGTTCTGGCCCGTGTTGCCGTCGATGACGAGCAGCGTTTCGTGCGGCGCGCCGTCCATGCCCTTGCCGATCACGCGCTTGATCTTTTTGAGCTCTTCCATCAGGTGCAGCTGGGTCGGCAGGCGGCCGGCCGTATCGACCATGACCACGTCGACCGAGCGCGCCTTGCCCGACTGCACGGCGTCGAACGCGACCGCGGCCGGGTCGCCCGACTCCTGCGAGATCACGATGATGCCGTTGCGCTGGCCCCAGACCATCAGTTGCTCGCGCGCGGCGGCGCGGAAGGTGTCGCCCGCGGCCAGCAGCACCGATTGGTGGTGCGCCTGCATGTGTTTGGCGAGCTTGCCGATGGTCGTGGTCTTGCCGGCGCCGTTGACGCCCGAAATCATCATCACGAGCGGCTCGTGGCGGCCCAGCTCGAGCGGTTTTTCGAGCGGGCGCAGCATGTCGATCATGAGCGACTTGAGCGCGACCTTGACGGCGGCCGCGTCGAGCAATTTGTCTTGCTTGACCTTCAGGCGCAGCGCGTCGAGCAGGAATTGGGTCGCGTCCATGCCGGCGTCGGACATCAGCAGGGCCGCCTCGAGCTCCTCGTACAGGTCTTCGTCGATCTTGGCGCCGACAAACAACAGGCTCAGGTTGGAGGAGGTCTTGGACAGGCCCGTCTTGAGCCGGTCCATCCACGACAGACGGTGGTCGCTGTAGTTGCTCAGGCGCTCGGCGGTTTCGGGGATCAGCTCGGCGACTTCGACCGTGACCGGGGCCGGCGGCGGTGGCGGCGGTGCCACCGGCGGCGCGACAAAGGTCGAGGTGGTGCCGTAGCGGCGCGAGATCGGGGCGGGCGCAGGCGCGGGCGGTGGCTGCGGTGCGGCCGCGGCCGGCTCGGCCGCCGGGCTTGGTTCGAAAGCAGGCGCCGGAACAACGATCGGCTCCGGTACGGGCTGCGGCACTGCCACCGGCGCAGATTCCGGCGCGGGTACAGGCTGCGGCACAAGCACGGGTACAGGCTCCGGCACGACCACGGGTACAGGCTCCGGCGTGATCACGGGCGCAGGCACAGGCACAAGCTCCGGCACGACCACGGGTACAGGCTCCGGCGTGATCACGGGCGCAGGCACAGGCACAAGCTCCGGCACAACCACGGGCGCGGGCTCCGGCACATAAACCGGCGCCGGCGCAACCGGCTCCACCACAGGGGGCGCTATCGGGGGGGCGGGAGGTTTTTTCTTAAAAAAACTGAACATGGAATGTGTGGTCGCTGGCGCTGCATGCACATGCCCCGGACAGCGGGGGCACGATGAATAGGATGGCCAGCATTTTACCAGAGCGCCCAGCGTTCCCCCCGCGCCTTCGCCTCAGACGCTGGGAGTTTTTCCGGCGTGCTGAGCGGGCATGCTCGAAAGACTCTCAGCCTCTCAGTCCGGCATAAGCGCGCCGGCCGCCGCGTGTTGCGCGCGCCAACGCGCGATCGCGCCGGCAATATCGTTCAGATCGAGCGCGCAATGGGGCCCTAGCTGGCGCCGCACCGCGAGCGCGCAACTGCCGCCGGCCCAGACCTGGATCGTGTCGCCGAGCCGGCTGCGCAGCTCGCTCACATTGTCGATCGCGGCGCGCGGCGAGACCACGCTCGAGAACGACAGCGCGACGATGTCGGCGCGCTGGATGCGGGCGGCCTCCACAATTTCGGCCAGCGGCGTCTGCACCCCGAGCGAGACGCAGTGCGCCCCTTCGAGCGCGAACAGGGCCTCGGCCATGAGCAGGCCGAGGCCGTGGCGCTCGAGCGGCACGGTGGTCAGCAGGATGCGCGGACGCGCTGTTGCGTGCGAACCATGCTGGGTCGCCGCGAAGATGGCGTTGCGCATCACGCTTTGCAAGGTTTCCGAATACAGGTGCTCCTCGAACACGGCGAGCTGCCCGGCGGCCCAGGCGTCGCCGACCAGCTGGGTCAGCGGCGCGACGATCTCCATGACGAAGCTTTTGAGCCCCATCTGCAACTGCGACTGCGCCATGCGCTGGCGCAACTCGTGCATTTGATGCGCTTTTAACAATTCAAGGCACAGGGCCAGCTCGGGATCTCCTGGCCCGCGCAAGGGCGCCACCGGGGTGCACTTGGCGGCCAGTTCGGCCAGCGCGTCGGGGTCCAGATGCATGATCTTGCCCGGCCGGTAACCCTGGTCGAGCAAACGCTTGACCAGGCGCAGGCGCTGCACCTGGTCCCCGGGGTAGATGCGCTCGCCGTTCGGGTCGCGCAAGGGCTGGGGGAAGGCGTAGCGCCGTTCCCACACGCGCAAGGTTTCCTTGGCCACGCCGGTGTCGCGTTCGACCTCGCTGATGTTGCTCAAAACAATGGACTGGCTCGCGGTATTAGTCATGGTTGCTTTGCAGATAAGGTGAATGGCGGTAGTTTGTATTGGACAAACAAGGCTGCTGGCGAGGGTCGAAACATTGTACCCGGTCCACGCGGGGCCCGGCAGACGCCGTCTTTACCGTGCGCGTGGCTTGTTGTTGCGAATGAAATCCTATTTTTCCCACTTGTGGCCCCCTTCTTGAATCCGCTTTGAAGTTTCCGACGTATAAATTACGGCACAACACTTTGTCCACGACAAACAGTTGACAGTCGCCATTATTTCCTTGATTATGCATCTTGTAAAGCGTTTGTCATGGACAAAACAACAAAAAGTGGAGTGTGAACGATGAAAATCGCTGTGATCGGTGCCGGAATCTCCGGTTTGTCCTGCGCATACCGGCTGGTGCGCGCGGGTGCCCAGGTGACCTTGTTCGAGGCGGGCGACTATTTTGGCGGCCACAGCCACACGGTCGACGTCACGCTCGACGGCCATACGCACGGCGTCGACACGGGTTTTTTGGTGTTCAACGAGCGCACCTATCCGAACCTGATCGCGCTGTTCGACGAGCTCGGCGTCGAAACGGCTCCGAGCGATATGTCGTTTTCGGTCAAGCTGCCGCTGGGCGGCAAGGCCGGCGCGACGCTGGAGTGGGCCGGCAGCAACCTCGACACCGTGTTCGCCCAGCGCCGCAACCTGCTCGATCCGCGTTTCCTGGGCATGCTGCGCGACATCTTGCGCTTCAACCGCCAGGCCAGCGCTCTGGCCGTCGGCGGCGCGATGCCCGCCACCTCGCTCGGCGACTTCCTCGACGCCAACGGTTACAGCGAGCAGTTCCGCCACTGGTACCTGCTGCCGATGGCGGCCTGCATCTGGTCCTGCCCGTCGGACCAGATGCTCGCGTTCCCGGCCGCGAGCTTCATCCGCTTCTGCCACAACCACGGCCTGCTGCAGGTGAGCGACCGTCCGCGCTGGCACACGGTCAAGGGCGGCTCGCGCAACTACGTTGACAAGATGATCGCCGGGATCGCCGCGCGCCGCCTGTCGACGCCGGTGCTGTCGGTGGACCGGGCCGCCTCGGGCGGCGCCCGTTCGGTGCGCGTGACCACCGGCACCGGCTTCGAACTGTTCGACCATGTCGTGATGGCCTGCCACAGCGACCAGGCGCTGGCGCTGCTGTCGCACCCGCGCGCCGACGAGCGCGCCGTGCTCGGCGCGATCAAGTACCAGCCCAACCGCGCCGTGCTGCATACCGATGCGAGCTGCCTGCCCGCCAAACGCAAGGCCTGGTCGGCCTGGAACTACCAGAGCAACGCCGCGCCGACGCCGCTGGTGTGCGTGCACTACCTGATCAACCAGTTGCAGCCGGTCCCGTTCAGCACTCCGGTGATCGTCTCGCTCAATCCGATCGACGAGCCGGCGCGCCGCCACGTGATCGCCAGCTACGATTATGCGCATCCGGTGTTCGACGCGCCGGCGGTGGCCGCGCAAGCGCTGCTGCCGCAGCTGCAGGGCCGGCAGAACACCTGGTTCGCCGGCGCCTGGACCGGCTACGGCTTCCACGAGGACGGCCTCAAGTCGGGGCTCGAGGTGGCCCGTTCGCTGACCGCCCTGATGGCCGCGCGCTTCGATGCAGCCGCTTGATTCCGTGGTCGAGGCGGTGCCGCAGCTGTGCTTCGGACAGGTGCGCCACAAGCGCCTGCGCCCGGCCCGCAACGCCTTCGAGTATCCGGCATATTACGTGCGCCTGCCGCTGCGCAGCATGGGGCAGGGCGGGGCCGACTGCGCGCTGTTCTCGCGCAACCGCTTCAACCTGCTCGCCTTCCACGACGCCGACCACGGCGACGGCAGGCAGCCGCTGTGCGACTGGATCGACGCCGTGCTGCTGGCCGAGGGTGTCACCGACGCCAACGGCGAGATCTGGCTGCAGGCCATGCCGCGCGTGCTCGGCTTTGTGTTCAACCCGGTCTCGTTCTGGTTTTGCCACCGGCGCGACGGCGCCCTGCGCGCCGTGCTGTGCGATGTGCGCAACACCTTCGGCGAGCGCCACTTCTATCTGCTCGAACAGGGCGGCGCGATCGGCAACGGCGCGGAGCTGGGCGCGCGAAAGGTGTTCCACGTGTCGCCGTTTTGCGAGGTCAAGGGAAGCTACCGCTTCCGTTTCATGCGCGCCATGCGCCGGGTCGGCGGGCGCGAGGCCGAAAGCACGATCGCCTGCATCGACTACGACGATGGCGCCGGGCCGCTGCTCGAAACGAGCGTCTCCGGCGTGGCCCGGCCGATCACCGGCGCCGCCGTGGCGCGCGCCTTTTTCAGTTTTCCGTTGATGACGCTCGGCGTCGTCGTGCGCATCCACCTGCAGGCGCTGCGCCTGTGGACCCGGCGCGTCCCCTTCTTCTCCAAACCCGCCCCACCTCAACAAAAGGTAACGCGATGAACAGCAAATCCATGCAAACCAGTGCTTCTTGCGGCGCGCCCGCGCCAACCGCTTCCGCCGCGTCCAGGCAGTCGATGCCGGCGGCGGCCGCCTTCATCCTCAAACTGCTGTCGCGCCTCGAGCACGGCGCCCTGCACGTCAAGACCCCGGCCGGCATGGTGCTGCGCTACGGCGACGGCTCGACCCCGGTCACGCTTGAGCTTAGCAACTGGAACGTGTTCGGCGCGGCGCTGCAATCGGGCGACATCGGCCTGGCCCAGGCCTACATCGACGGCGACTGGCGCAGCAATAACCTGGCCGGCCTGATCGAACTGCTGGTGCGCAACCGCGACACCTTCGACAAGGTCGTCTATGGCAGCTGGTGGGGCAGCCTCGCCTACCGCATCAAGCATCTGCTCAACCGCAATACCAAGGCCGGCAGCCGCAAGAACATCCACGCCCACTACGACATCGGCAACCCGTTCTACCAGCTGTGGCTCGACCCGTCGATGACCTATTCGAGCGCGCTGTTTTCGGTCGCCACGGGCGACAATCTGGAGCTGGCGCAGGCGGCCAAGTACCGCCGCATCCTGGACCAGCTGGCGCTGGCGCCGGGCCAGCGCGTGCTCGAAATCGGCTGCGGCTGGGGCGGTTTCGCCGAGATCGCGGCGGCCGAGGCGCGCGTGCACGTGACCGGCCTCACGCTGTCCGACCAGCAGCTGGCGTATGCCAACGCGCGCCTTGAGAACGCCGGCCTCGCGCACATGGCCGAGCTGCGCCTGTGCGACTACCGCGACAGCGATGGCCAATACGACGCGATCGCCTCGATCGAGATGTTCGAAGCCGTGGGCGAATCGTACTGGCCGAGCTATTTCGAGTGCCTCGCGCGCAACCTCAAGCCGGGCGGGCGCGCCTGCGTGCAGTCGATCGTCATCGCCGACCACCTGTTCGAGCGCTATCGCAAGGGCACCGACTTCATCCAGCAGTTCATCTTCCCGGGCGGGATGCTGCCGTCGCCCTCCGTGTTCGAACGGATGGCGCAACAACACGGCCTGCGCGTGGTCGATAAATTCAAATTCGGGATCGACTACGCCGACACCTTGTCGGCCTGGCGCGACGCCTTCCACGCCCGCATCGACGAGGTCCGCGCGCAGGGCTTCGACGAGCGCTTCATCCGGACCTGGGAGTTCTACCTGTGCTACTGCGAAGCGGCCTTCAGGGCGAACAACACCGACGTCATGCATTTCACACTGGTGAAGGAATGATCGTGAGACAGCTTATGAAACACCTGCTGAAGTCACTCCTGATCGCGCTGATGTTCGGCATCGGCGCCGCGCAAGCCGCGCCCGCCCACATCGAGGCGCACCTGCCGCAGGCCCGCTTGTCGGGGTCCGGCGCCTTCACCTGGTTCGCCCTCAAGATCTACGACGCCGAGCTGTGGGTCGGCGACAAGGGCTACCAGGCCGGCCTGCCGTTCGCGCTCGACCTGCGCTACGCGCGCAAGCTCGATGGCAAAAAAATCGCCGAGGCGAGCGTCGAGCAGATGGAAAAGCTTGGCGTCGGCACCGACACCCAACGCGCCGCCTGGCTGCGCGAGATGACGGCCTTGTTCCCGAACGTGAAGGAGGGCGACCGCATCACCGGCGTCAACCTGCCGGGCGAGGGCGCGCGCTTCTACCTCGACGGCAAAGTGCTCGGCACCGTGAGCGATCCGGCCTTCGCGCGCGCCTTCTTTGCGATCTGGCTCGACCCGGCCACCACCGCGCGCGGCCTGCGCGGCGCGCTGCTCAAAGGCGCCGCGCCCAAATGACACGATTGACGCCCGCCCAACTGCTCGCGTATGGCCTGTTCGGCCTGCCGCTGGCGATGGTCGCGCTGCCGATCTATGTGTACCTGCCCCAGTTCTACGCCGAACGCGCCGGCCTGCCGCTGGCGCTGATCGGCGCGGTGCTGCTGACGGCGCGCGTGGCCGCCGCCTTCATCGACCCGCTGCTTGGCTGGTGGATCGAGCGCGGGGCCGGCCGCTTCGCGCGCTACATCGCGCTCGCGCTGCCGTTGCTGCTGATCGGGTTTGTGGCGCTGTTCAATCCGCCCGCGCTGCGCGGCAACGGCGCGCTGGCCTGGTTCCTGGTCACGCTGATGGTGGTCTACCTCGGCTTCAGCCTGGCCACGATCGCCCACCAGAGCTGGGGCGCGGCGCTCACGCAGGCAGTCGCGGAGCGGGCCCGCGTGACGGGAGTGCGCGAAGCCTGCGGCCTGGCCGGCGTGGTGCTGGCCGCTGCCATCGGCGCCGCCTTCGGCTATGTCGGCCTGAGCGTCGCGTTCGCAATCGCGCTCGCGCTCGGGGCCGCGCTGCTGCTGGCCAAAGCGGCGCGCCCGCAAACGGCGTTGGCGCAGGCGAGCGCACAGGCGAAGCCGGCCCCGTTCAGTGTGCGCCAGATGGGCGCGCCGTTCGCGCAGCCGCGCTTTCGGGCGCTGTTCGCGGTGCTGATCGTCAACGGCATCGCCTCGGCCATCCCGGCCACCTTGTTTTTGTTTTTTGTGGCCGACCGCCTGCGATTGCCGGCGCTGGCGGGTATGTTCTTGATCATCTACTTCGGCGCGGCGGCGGCCTCGATGGCGCTGTGGATAGCGCTTGCCGCGCGCCTCGGCGAGGCGCGCGCCTGGACCCTGGCGATGCTGCTCGCCGCGGCCGTGTTCGTGTGGGCCTATTGGCTCGGGGCCGGGGCCGGCGTCGCGTTCGGCGTGGTCTGCGTGCTGTCGGGACTGACGCTCGGCGCCGACCTCGCGCTGCCGCCGGCGCTGCTGGCCGGGGTGATCGCCAAGGCCGGCGACGCGGGCCGGCGCGAGGGCGCCTATTTCGGCGTCTGGAACTGGGGCGTGCAAATCACTTTGGCACTGGCGGCGGGAATCTCGCTGCCCTTGCTTGGATGGCTGGGCTACCAGCCGGGCAGCAGCAACAACACGGGCACCCTGGCCGCAGCCTACGCGCTGCTGCCGTGTGCAATGAAACTGGCGGCGGCCGCCATGCTGTGGCGCGCACCGCTGCGCGATTGTTAATACTCAAAGAGGAACACCATGAAAAAATTCTTAGTCATCGTCGCCGGCATGTGTTGCGCGCTGCTGGCCGCCTGTTCGGCGCCGTCGCCGGAACTGTACGCGAACGAGAAGCCCAAGCTCGACGTCCAGGACTATTTCAACGGCACGCTCGATGCGCACGGGATGTTCCAGGACCGCTCGGGCAAAGTCGTCAAACGATTCGTGGTCGTCATGAATTGCCATTGGAAGGGCGATGTGGGCGTGCTCGACGAAGACTTCGTGTATTCCGACGGCACGCGCCAGAAGCGCGTCTGGACCCTGCGCAAAACGGGGCAGGGCCGGTTCAGCGCGACCGCCGCCGATGTCGTCGGCACGGCCGAGGGCGTCGTCGAGGGCAATGCGCTGCGCTGGTCATACGTGCTGGCGCTGCCGGTCGACGGCAAGATCATCAACATGAACATGGACGACTGGATGTTCCTGATCGACGAGCGCGTCATGCTCAACCGCACGGCGATGAGCAAGTTCGGCGTCAATCTGGGCAGCGTGACGCTGTCGTTCACCAAACGTGCGCCGGCCGCCAAATGAACCCGAAAATCCGCGATTGGAACGGCAAGCGCGTCTGGCTGATCGGCGCGTCGACCGGCATCGGCGAGGCGGCCGGGCAGTACCTGCTCGACTTAGGGGCGCAGGTGGCGTTTTCGGCGCGCAGGATCGAGGTCCTCGAGCGCGTCGCGGCCGGAGCGCCGCGCGCCTTTCCGATCGCGCTAGACGTGACCAACCGCGACAGCGTGGCGCGCGCCTGCAAGACGCTGGTCGCGGCCTGGGGCGGCATCGACCTGGTGCTGGTGGTGGCCGGCGGCTACAACGAGATGCGCGCCGACAGCTTCGATCTGGTCGAGGCTAACAAAATGCTCGACCTGAACCTGCGCGGCGTGTTCAATTGCCTCGACGCGGTGCTGCCGCAGTTGTTGAAGCAGGGCGCGGGCGGGATCGGCATCGTGGCGTCGGTGGCCGGCTTCGGCGGCTTGCCGAAGGCGCTCGTGTACGGGCCGACCAAGGCGGCGCTGATCAACCTGAGCGAGTCGCTGTATCTCGACCTGCATCCGCGCGGGATCGGGGTGTACCAGATCAATCCGGGTTTTGTCGACACGCCGCTGACGGCGAAAAACGACTTCCACATGCCGGCTTTGATGAGCGCGCAGGATGCGGGCGTTGCCATGATCGACGGTATCGAGCGCGGGCAGTTCCACATCCACTTTCCGAAGCGCTTCACCAACAGCATGCGCTTCGCGCGCCTGCTGCCCTATCCCATCTATTTTTGGTTGATCCGAAAGGTGACCGGCCTGTGAACTTCAGCGACGAACTGACGCGCTTGATCGATTTTTACGAGAACCTGGGCGCGCAAGCGCTGCACGCCGACCTGGCGCGGGTGTACGCGGCCGATGCCGTGTTCAAGGACCCGTTCAACGAGGTGCAGGGATTGGCCGAAATCGAGAAGATTTTCGCGCACATGTTCAAGCAGGTGCACGATCCGCGCTTCAAGGTGAACACGCGCGTGCTGCAGGGGGCGGAGGCGTTCTTGGTGTGGGATTTCACGTTCCGCATGCACCGCTCGCCCGAGCGCACCGAGTGCATCAGGGGGGCGACGCATATCCGTTTCAACGAGGAGGGCGGGGTGGTGCTGCACCGCGATTACTGGGATGCGGCCGAGGAGCTGTACGAAAAGCTGCCGGTGCTCGGTGCGTTGATGCGTTGGTTGAAGCGGGCGGCGAAGCGTTGATTAAAAGCGTCAAAATCAGCCCACCACCACATCGTCCTCGCGAAGGCGGGGACCCATAGAACCTTAGCTCATAGCAACTGTTCTATGGGTCCCCGCCTTCGCGAGGACGATGTTGGTTTTTGATGTATGGGTTCTTGCGACACGAGTTCCAACGCGCCTACTGCATCAACCCTTCTTCTGCGCCGCCTTCGCATTCTCGCGAATCGCCTCCAGCGTCGCATTCGGCGTGATCAAGTTGCCGTCATAGCGCAACTCGATCACGGCCGGCAGCTGCATCTCGCGGGTGTGCGCGAGCGCGCGTGCCAGCGCCGGGCCGAACTGCTCGGTGCTGTCGACCACTTCACCGAACGCGCCGTAAGCCTGCGCCAGCGCCGCAAAATCCGGATTGTGCAGGGTCGTGCCCGAAACACGTCCCGGGTAATCGCGCTCCTGGTGCATCCGGATCGTCCCGAACATATTGTTGTTGAACACAATGATCAGCACACCCGCGCGGTACTGCACGGCGGTCGCCAGTTCCTGCCCGTTCATCATGTACTCGCCGTCGCCGGCGAAGGTGACCACGGTGCGCAGCGGGTCGATGATCTTCGCGGCCACGCCCGCAGGCACGCCGTACCCCATCGCGCCGTTGGTAGGCGCGAGCTGGCTGCGCATGCCGCCGTAGCGGTAGAAGCGGTGCGCCCACGAGGCGTAATTGCCGGCGCCGTTCGTGATGATCGTATCCTTCGGCACCGCAGCCTGCAGCTGTTGCACCACCTGCCACAGGTCGAGCGGCGCTTTGCCATCCCTGAAAATCGGCGGCTGCTCCTGGTACGCGGCCAGCTCGGCCTTCGCCTCGGCCACGCTGCCGGCCCAGGCGCTCGAATCGACCGGCGCCGTCGCCGCCAGCATCGCCGCCACTTGCGGCGCGCCGCTGTTGATCATCAGTTCGGCCTGGTACACGCTGCCCAGTTCTTCGGCGTCGGTGTGGATATGGACCAGGCGCTGCCGCGGCACGGGCGAGGAGATCAGCGAATAGCCGCTGGTCGTCATCTCGCCCAGGCGCGGACCGAGCGCGATCAGCAGGTCGGCGTTCTTGACGCGCGCGGCCAGCTTCGGGTTGATGCCGATGCCGACGTCGCCCACATAGTTCGGGTGCGCGTTGTCGAGCAAGTCCTGGAAGCGGAAGGCGCAGCCGACCGGCAGCGCGTTCGCTTCGGCGAATTGCTGCACGTCGGCGCAGGCCTTGGCGTCCCAGGTCGGGCCGCCGAGCAGTAGGAACGGACGCTTGGCCTCGGCCAGCATCGTACGCAGGGTGTAGATTTGCGCGCTCGACGGCGACGCCTGCACCGGCGTGTAGCGCGCCGTGTTGGCGACGTCAGCCACTTGAATGAGCATGTCTTCGGGCAGGGCCAGCACCACCGGGCCCGGACGCCCGCTGGTGGCGACCTGGAACGCGCGCGCCATGTATTCGGGGATGCGGTCGGCGCGGTCGATCTGGGCGACCCACTTGGCCATCTGGCCGTACATGCGGCGGTAGTCGATCTCCTGGAACGCTTCGCGGTCGGTGAAGTCGTTGCCGACCTGGCCGATGAACAGGATCATCGGGGTCGAATCCTGGTAGGCGGTGTGCACGCCGATCGAGGCGTTGGTCGCGCCCGGGCCGCGGGTGACGAAGCAGATGCCGGGACGGCCGGTCAGTTTGCCGTAGGCCTCGGCCATGAAGGCCGCGCCGCCCTCCTGGCGGTTGATGATGAAGCGGATGTCCGAGTCGTGCAGGGCGTCGAGCACATCGAGGTAGCTCTCGCCGGGCACGCCGAAGGCGATTTCGACGCCGTGGATGTTGAGCGCATCGACCAGAATCTGGCCGCCGGTGCGGGATGGTTGCGTCATGTCGATTAGCCTCTATGCCTCAGGTGGAGTATCCGCCATTTTATAAGAGGCAATTCATGCAAGCTTTTGAAATGGCGACACCAATTTACACAAATCGCATGCCCGCTTGCTCAGGCCACAGCCGCCGCACCTATCAGGCCAGGTGCAGCGCGACCAGGGCGGCGACGGCGGGAACGGTCTGCACATACAGGATGCGCATCTGGACCGTGAGCGCGCCGACGATGCCGGCGACGGCCACGCAAACGAGCCCGAACACGGTCAGCGCGTAAGCCGCCGGGCCGGCCAGGACGAAGCCGAGCGCGAGCGCCGCGGCGAGGAACAGGTTGTAAAAACCCTGGTTGAGCATCGCACGCGACGCCGTCTCGGCCTGTTCGGCGGTGAGCCCGAACACGCGCCGCCCGCGCGTCTTGAACAAGACCGTCTCGAGCAAGAAGATATACACGTGGATGATCAATACGAGGGCGGTGAGGACTTGGGCGGCGAGCAGCATGGAATATCTCCTGGGGTGAATGGACGCATATGATTGGATTTCCGAACAATACATAATTACGTTATAATTGTCAAACGAAAAGAAATTGGAGCGTTGAGCATGAAGCAAGACAAGGATCCGGCCGCCGCCAAGCGCGACGGCCGCAAAGAAAACGCCGCCGTGACGCAAGCGGCCCTGCGCGCGGCCGGGCGCCGCCTGTTCGGCAGCCTCGGCTACGAGGCGACCTCGCTCGGCGCGCTGTGCGCCGAGGCCGGCGTGACCACGGGCGCGCTGTACCACCACTTTGGCGACAAAAAAGGCCTGTTCGCGGCCGTCGCCGAGGAACTCGACATGGGCCTGGTGGCCCTGGTCGGCGAGGCCGGCGCGCGCGCGCTCGGGCAGGGGAAGGACCACTGGTCGGCCTTCCTGGCCGGGGTCGACACCTTGCTGGCGGCGGGCGTGGATGCGGGCGGGCGCCGGATCGGCCTGGTGGACGCCTCGGCCGTGCTGGGCGCCGACGGCTGGCTCGCGATCCGCGAGCGCCACGGCCTGGGCGCGATGGTCGGCACCGTGCGCGCCTTGCAGGCGGGCGGGCTGCTGCAGGCGGGGGAGCCGGTGCGGCTCGCGCGCATCATATTGGGAATGTTGTATGGCGCCATCGAAGCGCTGCCCGAGGATCCGGCCAGGGTCGCCGAGGCGCTGGCCGAAACGCGCCAACTCGTGCACACGATGCTGGCCGGCCTGCGCCCGCGCTGAACCATGGGCGAAAAAAAACCAGCATCGTCAAGCGATGCTGGCCTTTTTGAATGAGAAGTGAAGCAAGCCGATAGGCCGGATTTTGTTACGGCATTCGCCCTTGCGGACGTTTGCTATGACAGCCATTCCTCTAGGCGCCGAATTACTCCGGCGCTCAAGCTCCCTACCCGCACGCTCCGCGAGCCGCCTCAACGCGTGCCTATTTGGGATTGCTCCAGATGGAGGTTACCGCGTTTCACCGTAACTTAATACGCTCGTCTCTGTGGCCCTATTCCTCGCCTTGCGGCGGACGGCCATTAACCGTCATCCTGCTCTATGGAGTCCGGACCTTCCTCCCGCCAACGCATTACCGTCAGCCAGCGACTGTCTTGGCCTGCTTCACGGCGCCATTGTACCGCGCCGCAGCATCGGCCGGGGAATCAGGCGTGTTCCGGATTTTAACCAGAACGCGACTCGACCCATCGGCAGCTTGCTTCTTGTCGCATGTCTTGCGCCCGCTGCCTTGTGTAAGCCCGTTCGGGTCGCCTAAAGGACGAAATCCCCCAAGGTCAGGGTGGTCACGCCGGTCAGCACGATCGCAAACTCGGCGTCGGCGTCGCCGTCTGTATTGCCATACAAGACACCGTCGACGATGCGCATCTGGCCCGCCGTCGTGAAGGCGGCATCGGCGGCGATCAAGCTGGTGAACGCATCGTTGCCGGCCGTGTCGGCGTTCGCGTCGATCCCGGACAGGTCGATCTTGTCGAGCCCTTTCACAAAGTCGCTGATGGTGTCCCGCTCTGCGCCAACGAGGCCGCTGTCGGCGATGCTGAGGAAGGAGAAGATATCGGCCCCCGCGCCACCGCCGAGGAAATCGGCGCCGAGGCCGCCAGTGAGGACGTCGTTGCCGCCGCCTCCCATCAGCACGTTGCTGCCCGCGTCGCCCGTCAAGCTGTCGTCATAGGCCGTGCCGTTCAGGTTCTCGATCCCGGCCAGGGTGTCCGCACCGGAACCGCCCGTCGCCTGGGCGCCGGCCAGCGCCAGGCTGACCGTCACGCCCGTGGCGGCGCCGAAGGCGTAGCTCAGGGTGTCGACCCCGCCGGCGCCGTCGATCACGTTGGCGCCGCTGCCCGCGAACAGCACGTTGTTCATCGCATTGCCGGTCATATTTGCCGCGGTGGCGTTCAGGATGCGGCCGTTCTCGACGTTCGCCGTGAGCGTGTAGCTGGCGGCCGAACTGTACACAATGTCGAGCTCGGCGGCGCCGACCGTGGCGTTGGTTTCGACCACCACATCGCCAGCGTCGCTCACAAAATAGCTATCGGCGCCGTCGCCGCCGGTCATTGTGTCGACACCGGCGCCGCCGTTGAGAAGATCGTTGCCGGCGCCGGACGAGAGCGCGTTGGCGCCGCCGTTGCCGGTGAGGCTGTCGATGAATGCCGTGCCGATCAGGTTCTCGATATTGCTCAGCGTGTCCGAACCGGAGCCGCCCGTCACCTGGGCGCCGGCCAGCGCCAGGCTGAGCGTCACACCGGTGCCGGTGCCAACGGCGTAGCTGACGGTGTCGATGCCGTCGCCGCCGTTCATGGCGTCGTCGCCGGCGCCGCCGTCGAGCATATCGTCGCCCGCGCCACCCGCGAGCGCGTTGGCGCCGCTGTTGCCGCTGAGCGTGTCGGCGAACGCCGTGCCGACCAGGTTCTCGATGCCGGTCAGGGTGTCCGAACCGGAGCCGCCCGTCGCCTGCGCGCCGGCGAGCGCCAGGCTTAGCGTCACGCCCGTGGCGGCGCCAAAGGCGTAGCTGGCGGTGTCGGCGCCGGCCTCGCCATCGAGCGCGTTGTCGCCGGTTCCCGCATACAGGATATTGTCGAGTGCGTTACCCGTCAGGCTTGCAATGCCGGTGCCCAGAACGCGGCCGTTTTCGACATTGGCGCCAAGTGTATAGGCGGCCAGCTTGCTCAAGACCAGGTCGGCCTCGGCGGCGCCGACCGCGGCATTGGTTTCGACCACCACGTCGCCGGCCTCACCCACATGGTAGGTGTCGGCGCCGTCGCCGCCGCTCATGGTGTCGGCGCCCGCGCCGCCGTCTAGCACATCGTTGCCTGCCGCGCCCGTGAGCGCGTTGGCAAGGCCGTCGCCCGTGAGGGTGTCGGCGAATGCGGTGCCGATCAGGTTCTCGATGCCTGCCAGCGTGTCCGAACCCGAGCCACCCGTCGCCTGCGCGCCGGCGAGCGCGAGGCTGACCGTCACGCCGCTGCCGGCGCCAAACGCGTAGCTCAGGGTATCGACCCCGGCCGCGCCGTCGATCACGTTGGCGCCGGTGCCGGCGTACACGATGTTGTCGAGCGTATTGCCCGTGAGGTTGGCCGCGCCGGTGCTGCTGATGCGTGCGTTTTCGACGTTCGCCGTCAAGGTGTACGCGGCCGCCGTGCTGAAGACCATGTCGGTCTCGGCGCCGCCCACCGTGGCATTCGTTTCGACCACCGAGTCGCCTGCATCGCTCACATGGTAGGTGTCGGCGCCGTCGCCGCCGCTCATGGTGTCGTTGCCGGCGCCGCCGTCGAGCACGTCGTTGCCCGCCGCGCCCGTCAGCGCGTTGGCCCCGCTAGTGCCGGTAAGGAAGTCGGCGTAGGACGTGCCGACGAGGTTTTCGAAATTGCTCACCGTGTCGGTGCCCGAGCCGCCCGTCGCCTGGGCGCCTGCGAGCGCCAGATTGACCGACACGCCGCTGCCGGCGTCGAAGGCGTAACTGAGGGTGTCGACACCGGCCGCGCCGTTGAGCACGTTGTTGCCGGTGCCGGCGTACACGATGTTGTTGAGCATGTTGCCGGTGAGGTTGGCCGCGCCGGCGCTGGTGATGCGTGCGTTTTCCACATTCGCGGTCAGGGTGTACGCCGCCGCCGTGCTGTAGACCATATCGGTCTCGGCGCTGCTGGCGGTGGCATTGGTTTCGACCACGAGGTCGCCGGTATCGCCGACATAGTAGGTGTCGGCGCCGTCGCCGCCGCTCATGGTGTCGTTGCCGGCACCGCCGTCGAGCACATCGTTGCCGGCCGCGCCCGTGAGTGCGTTGGCCGCGCCGTCTCCGGTGAGCGTGTCGGCGAACCCCGTGCCGATCAGGTTCTCGATATTGCTCAGCGTGTCCGAACCGGAGCCGCCCGTCGCCTGGGCGCCCGCGAGCGCGAGGCTGACCGTCACACCCGTATTGGCGAGGCTGTGCACGTAGCTCAGGGTGTCGATCCCGGCCGCGCCGTCGATCACGTTGGCGCCGGTGCCCGCGAACAGCACGTTGTTCATCGCATTGCCGGTCAGATTCGATGCGGTGTTGCTGAGGATGCGGCCGTTTTCGACGTTCGCCGAAAGCGTGTAGCTGGCGGCAAAACTGTACACCACGTCGGTTTCGGCGCCGCCGACCGTGGTGTTGGTTTCGACCACCACGTCGCCGGCATGGTCCACGTAGTAACTATCGGAACCGTCGCCGCCGCTCAGGGTGTCGGCCCCCGCGCCCCCGTTGAGGACATCGTTGCCGGCGCCGGAGGTGAGCGCGTTGGCCCCGCCGCTGCCGGTGAGGCTGTCGGCGAACGCCGTGCCGATCAGGTTCTCGATGCCGGTCAGGGTGTCCGCACCGGAGCCGCCCGTGGCCTGGGCGCCCGCGAGCGCGAGGCTGACCGTCACGCCGGCGCCGGCGCCATAGGCGTAGCTGACGGTGTCGGTGCCGGCCGCGCCATCGAGCGCATTGTTGCCGCTTCCCGCGTACAGGACGTTATTAATACCGTTGCCGGTCAGGTTCGCGCTGCCGGTGCCGAGAATGCGCCCGTTTTCGACATTGGCGCCGAGCGTGTAAGCGGGCAGGGTGCTCAGGACCATGTCGATCTCGGCGGCGTCACCCGCCGCATTGGTTTCAACCACCACGTCGCCGGCCTCACCCACATGGTAGGTGTCGGCGCCGTCGCCGCCGCTCATGGTGTCGTCGCCGGCACCGCCGTCTAGCACGTCGTCGCCCGCAGCACCCGTGAGCACGTTGGCAACGCTGGCGCCGGTGAGCGTGTCGGCGAAAGCCGTGCCGGCCAGGTTTTCGACGCCGGCCAGCGTGTCCGAACCGGAACCGCCTGTCGCCTGGGCGCCTGCGATTGCGAGGCTGACGGTCACGCCGGCGCTGCCGTGGACGTAGCTCACGGTGTCGGTGCCGCCCGCGCCGTCGAGCGCGTTATCGCCGCTGCCGGCATACAAGATATTGTCGAGCACGTTGCCCGTGAGATTCGCGGCGTTGACACTCAGAATGCGGCCGTTTTCGATATACGCGCCAAGCGTGTAGTCGGCCAGGTAACTGTTGACCTGGTCCGTCTGATCTGCGCTGGCCGCGCTATTGTATTCCGTGACTATGTCGCCAACGTCGTCCACGAAGTAGGTGTCGGCGCCGTCCCAGCCGGACATGTCATCGGCCCCGGTGCCGCCGTCGAGTACGTCATCGCCCTCGTCCCCGTTCAAATAGTCGGCACCATCGCCACCGTCGAGCGTATCGGCGCCGCTGCCGCCGAGCAGCCCGTCGTCGCCCGCAGCGCCGAGCAGCAGGTCGTCGCCAGCCTGGCCCATGAGCAAATCGTGGCCGCCCAGGCCGTCCAGCGAGTCTGCGTTTTCGGTGCCGTTGACGAAGTTGTCGCTATTGTCGGCGTGGTTCGATATGCGCGCGATATCGTCCGTGTTCCAGATGACGCCGTTGTCGAAGCGTATCTCTGTCAGGTTTTGCGGAATGCCGGAAAAATCGTGCGCCCCCATGAACCGGACGTCGTCGAGGCCTGCTTTGAGCGTCACTATCAGGTCGCCGCTCCAGCGGTCGAGGTGCAGCAGAACGTCGTCCGGCTCGATCCCTTGGCCAAACTGCACCACATTGCTGCCTTCTTCGTACGGCAAGATGCGGATGGTGTCGTGTCCGCCATCGAGATCGATTTGGAACACATTGTTGCCGCCGCCGCCCTCCGAGTGATCGTCGCCGGCGCCGCCGTTGAACAGCTCATCACCCTGGCCGCCGTTCATGGTGTCGTTGCCGTCCCCGCCCAGCAGTATATTGTCACCCGATCCCGCAAACAGCCCATCGTCGCCGCCGCCGCCATGCATCGTGTCGTTGCCGTCGTGGCCCGACAGGATATCGTTTCCGCCCTTGCCGTCCATAAAGTCGTCGCCCGCGGTGCCGGAGACGAAATTGTCGCCGTCGTCGCCGCTGGTCGACGCGCGCACCATGTCGGCCTCGGTCCAGGTCGTGCCGTCGGCAAAGCGTATTTCGTTCATCCCCGCTGTCGGATGCCCGTTGAGCCATCCGGTCACCGTGACCTGGCCGCCTAGTTTGACCAGCACGACCATTTCGCCACCATCGATGCGCAGCAAGATATCGTCCGGCCCGATCCCCTCGCCGAACCGCAGCACGTTGTATGCGTCGTTGTAGTGGAAATCGGTGCGGATGAAGTCGTTGCCGCCATTGAGGTCGACCTCGAAAATGTTGTTGCCGCCACTGCCGTCCAGGTGGTCGTTCCCGGCGCCGCCCTTGAGCAGGTCGTCGCCGTCGCCGCCAATCAGCTTGTCGTCGCCGTCCTCTCCCAGTAGGATA
This sequence comes from Pseudomonadota bacterium, assembly GCA_040384885.1. GTDB lineage: Bacteria > Pseudomonadota > Gammaproteobacteria > Burkholderiales > Burkholderiaceae_D > Telluria_A. The sequence goes on from JAZKIN010000054.1 coordinate 66,249, forward strand.
TTGTCACCGGCGCCGCCAATCAGGACGTCGTCGCCGTCCTCTCCAAGCAGGGTATTGTCTCCCTCCCCGTCAATCAGAATGTCGTTGCCGTCCCCGCCGTGGATGGTGTCGTTGCCGCGCTCGCCGTACAAATGGTCGTCCCCGCCGCGGCCGTCCATCTCGTCATCGCCTTCGCTGCCGATGATGATGTTGATCGTGTCGTCGCCGGTGAAACGCAGGCGCAGCAGGTCCCGGTTGTCCCATACCGTGCCGTCGGCGAACTGCACTTGCGAGTAGGTCTCGGTTCGAGCGTAACTTCCGTTTTGCCAGCCCTCATGGAACACGGGCAGCGTCATGCGCGCTTCGGTGCCCTTGATGGCAATCGTGATGTCGTATGCACCGCTATCGCTGACGATGACGTCGCCGGGAAGCACATCGGAGGCCATCACGATCGTGTTGGCGACATCCGGGATGGGTGTGGGATAGGTCCTCACGTGATGCTCACCCGCGTTTCGGCCGAACAAAATCGTGGTGTGGCCGGGGCCGCCGTTTATATCGGTGGCGCCGGCACCGCCGTCGAGCGTGTCGTCGCCGTCTCCACCAAAGAGGAAATCGCGGCCCTCGCCGCCGACCAGCATGTCGTTGCCTTCGTCGCCGTTCAGCGTATCCTCGCCGTCGCCGCCAAACAGCACGTCGTCGCCATCGTAGCCCATGATGGCGTCGTGGCCGCCCTTGCCGTCCATGATGTCGTTGCGCCAGGTGCCATGGAGCTGGTTGTCGCCATTGTCGCCGCTGGTCGTCGCGCGCAGGATATCGGCGGCGTTCCAGGCGACCCCGTTGGCAAAGCGCATCGCGAGATCGCCGCCCTGCCAGCCCATGACGGTGACCTGGTCGAGTTGATTGATCGTCACGACCAGATTGCCGGTCTGCGCGTCGATGCGCAGCACGAGCGCTTCCGGGTCGATCCCTTCCCCGAACTGCAGCACGTTGCTGGTGGGGCCGTCGTGGTAGCTGTATTCGCTCGAGTCGAAGGCGTTGATCGTGTCGCGTCCGCCATTGATGTCGATCTGGTATATATTGGTGCCGCCATCGCCGCTCAGCCAATCGTCGCCGCTTCCTCCGTCGATCAGGTCGTCCCCCGCGCCGCCGATCAGTTGGTCGTCGCCTTCCTGGCCCAGCAAAATATCGTCGCCCCACCCGCCGTCAAGCAGATCGGCGCCGCTGCCGCCGCGCATGGTGTCATCGCCGCCCCTGCCCAACAGGTAATCGTATCCGCCGCGCCCGTCCATCCAGTCGGCCCCCTCGCCGCCATCGAAGTAGTTGGGGTCCTCGTCTCCGGTGAAGCGCATGCGCTGTAGAACCTGGTCATCCCAGACGGTGCCGTCGGCAAACTTCAATTGCGAATAGGTTTCGGTCGGCTCCAGGCTGTTGATCTGCGAGCTCCAATTCAATGGCAGGACCAGGCGCGCGTCCGTGCTCCTGATCGAGATCGTCATCGTCGATGAAAATGGGGTTTGGACGACCATGATGTCTTCCGGGCGCACATCGGCGGCCAGCATGATCGTGTTGAGCGAGCCATGCATGGCGGGTGCGAGCAGATATTCTCCGGCGTCGCGTCCGAACAAAATCGTGTTGTTGCCATCGCCGCCATCGAGCATCGCATCGCCGGCGCCGGCGTCGAGGCGGTCGTCGCCGTCACCGCCATCGAGCGTGTCGCGCCCCGCGCCGCCGAGCAGCACGTCATTGCCATATTCGCCGTAGAGGTGGTCGTCGCCGTCTCCGCCGAGCAGCAAGTCATGGGCGTCGCCGCCGTAGAGGTGATCGTTCCCGCTCCCGCCGTCGAGCAGGTCGTTGCCGTAGTCGCCGGACAGCGAGTCGACGCCGTCGTCGCCCTTGAGCACGTCGTCGCCGTGCAATCCGACGAGGAAGTCGTTGCCGCCGGCGCCGGCCAACTGGTCGTCTCCCCAGGTTCCCGTCATCGAATCGGTGTCATCGGTGCCAAGCTCGGTCAGCCCCGCATCATGCGGCATCGCTTCGTCCGAGATCTGCCACCGGTTCATCATGGACCCGTCCGCGAACCGAACCCAGACCCCATAGGCCGACTGCTGGTCAAGGTCGAAAAAGCCGCTGATCGTCATCGTGTCGCCGGTATCGCGATAGCCGATGACGAGGTCGAGGCCCGCGCCATCGTCCGAACGGGTGAAGGTGACCGTTCCCGGCATCGCATCGTCGATGCTGATCCGGCTTCTGGACCAGTCAGCCATGTGCAGCGTGTCATGCCCGGCGCCGCGCGAAAAATGGACGGTGCTTTCGTCGCCACCGGTGAAAATGCTGTCGTCGCCGGCTCCGCCGTCGAAAAAATCGTTGCCGGACATGCCATGGAGCTCGTCGTCGCCATCCCCGCCGCGCAGCACGTCGTCGCCCTGCGAACCGACGAGGGAGTCGTTGCCCCCCTTGCCGTCGACGTTGACGCCGTTCGAGTAATTGTCGCCGTCATCAAGCTCGACCATCGGATTGAGCAAGGCCAGGATCGTTTCGGTATTCCAGGAGGTCCCGTCGAAGAAGCGTATTTCGTTGAATGCGTGCAGCTGGGGCGGATTGTCGGGGTTCGACGTGCGTGTGAAGTACCATTGGACCGTAATGCTGTCGTTGGTGCCCGCGATACGCAACACGAGGTCGTAGCCGACGTGCTCGACCGTGATGTCGGACGGCGCGATGTCTTCGCCAAAGCGGATCGTATTGTGGTCCGACAACTCTTGGGCGAATATCAAGATCTGGTCCTGGCCGTGGCCGCGTCCGAACAGATAGGTGTTTGTGCCCGAACCGCCGATCACAGAATCGTTGCCGGCGCCGCCATTGAGGACATTATCGCCCCATTCGCCGTACAGCAAATCGTCGCCGGCGCCGCCTTCGAGAACATCATTGCCCTGGGCGCCATGCAAGGTGTCGTTGCCGCCGAGCCCGCGCAGATGATCGTCGCCGTAGGCTCCCCACAGCTCGTTGTCGTCTTGATCGCCGGTAATGATGTTCAACATAAAAGATTTCCAGAAATTAATTAAAGAATAGATGTTTTAAAGACAGAGATACTTTCTGTCAATGCATTTATTCAATCAATAATTTTTATTTTCCGGTCACCACTATATTGAACAGTTCCCCTTAAGAACCGCCTTGCAAAAGCAAACGGGGCCTGCGCCAAAGCGCTTAGAAGCCGATTCTTGGCTTGCCCGGCATGGCGCGCAGGTGGATGTCGTCGGCCAGCACGCGGTCGCGCCCGGCCGCGACCGCGTACCCGAGGCTGTCGAGCAAGGTCTTGCGCATGTCGCGCGGCGACACCCCGGCCAGCTTGGCCAGCGCCGCCTCACCCAGCGCCGGCGCGAAGCGCGCCAGCTTGCGCTCGCCGATCAGGCCGCCGTAGATGCGCTGGGCGATGCCGGCCGCCTGTTCCGGCGTCGGCGCCGGCACCTCGTAGACCGCCATCCGGTTGAGCAGCGGCGCGGGGATGCCGTCGGTGCTGTTGGCCGTGAGCACCCAGAAGATCTGGCTGGCGTCGATCTCGATGTCGATAAATTCGTCGCGGAACGAACGCGAGGTTTCGGGCTCCAACAGCTGGTACAGGGCGGCGAGCGGATCGGACTGGCTCGAGCCGCTCGCCTTTTCGACCTCGTCGAGCACCACGAGCGGGTTCGCGTACTGGCCGCGCACGAGGCGCTCGGCCACCTTGCCGCACTTGGCGCCCTTCCAGCTGGCCGAACTGCCCGTGATCACGAACCCGGCCGACAAGGCGTTCATGCTGATGAGCTCGCACTCGGTCTGCAGGGCCTTCGCGAGCCGCTTGGCAAAGTGGGTCTTGCCCACGCCGGGGTCGCCCAGCAGCAATACCGGCATCACGTTCACGCCCGCATCGCCCGCGTGCGCGAGGCCGAGATAACGCGTCAGGTCGGCCAGCACCTCGCCAAAATTGGGGCATTCCGCGCTCAGCGGACGTAGCGCGTCGGTCGAGGAGGGCGTGGTGACGAAGCGGTCGGCGCCCGTGTCGAGCATGCGTTCGTAAAAGGCGTCGAGTTCGGGCGAGCGACCCTTGCTGCGTTCGAGGGCGCCCTGGACCTCGCCGAGGTCGTACACGGGGCGCGTGCGTGCCAGTGTGATGTTCACGTGGTTCTCCTGGGCGCGGCAGTGCGCGCGCCGACGACGACTCGCTTACGTGCTTACGTACTTACGTGCTTGCGTACTAAGGTGTTTGCGCGGGCCGCCGGGCGAGTCGGGCCGGCGGCCTGCGCTTGTCCTGCTCTTTCACCTGCACTTTCACCTGCACTTTCATCCTACCCCGGGTCGTGTGAATCCGCAAATCTTATGTTCCGTCCGGCAATGTTGTTGGAAATCAGGGCTTGTCAATTTATTTAATGGGTGTTTACAAGGGCAAAAACGGGCATGCAGATGAGGTAGCACATTCAATGTCTTTTATAAGTGCCTAATTACTCGACGTATTTTAACTTGAGCATGCTTGAACGAACTGCGCTAAGTCCTTGACTTCATTGGCAATTTCCCTATTCCGCACGTTTGAAACTTCTTGACCATCAAGATTGCTTGATCTAAAGTGGGCAACTGTGTAAAAAAGTGTCGATTTGTGGGGTGTTTTGAGGCTCCAGGCGACGCAGGCACCCGATTCACCCGATTAATCAGGCTAGGCAAAACGTGTTTCAAGGCGCGTCCTCAATCAATCTCGATGCGAAGGGCAGGATGTCTATTCCTGCCAAGCATCGTGACGCCCTCGCAGTCCAGTGCGAAGGCCGCCTCACGCTCACCCGCCATCCGCACGGCTGCCTGTTGTTCTTTCCGCGCCCCGTATGGGAATCGCACCGCGACCAGATCGCCGCGTGGCCGATGTCGGCGCGCGCGTGGCAGCGTATTTTCCTCGGTAACGCCTGCGACGTCGAGATCGATTCGGCCGGACGCATCCTGATTTCGCCCGAGTTGCGCGCGGCCGTCGGCCTCAGCCGCGACGTGATGATGCTCGGCATGGGCACCCATTTCGAGATCTGGGACGCCGCCAAGCTGGCCGACAACGAGCAGGAAGCCGTCGCCGGCGGCATGCCCGATGTGCTGTCCAATTTCTCCTTCTAAAGGCGCCCGATGACGACAGTGGGCGTGCCAGAGTTCCTGCACCGGACAGTATTGCTTGATGAAGCCGTCGACGCGCTCGCCCTCGACGGCGCGCGCGCGGCCGGCGTGTACGTCGACGGCACCTTCGGGCGCGGCGGCCACAGCCGCCTGATCCTGTCCCGCCTCGCGCCGCAGGGCCGGCTGGTCGGTTTCGACAAGGACCTGCAGGCGATCGCCACGGCCGAACGGATGGGCGACGCCCGCTTCGAGATCGTGCATGACAGTTTTGCGAGCATGCGCGGCCAATTGGGCGCGCGTGGCATCGAACGGGTCGACGGCATCCTGCTCGACCTGGGCATTTCCTCGCCGCAGGTCGACGATGCGGCGCGCGGCTTCAGCTTTCGCAACGACGGTCCGCTCGATATGCGCATGGACACCACGCGCGGCCAGTCGGCCGCGCAGTGGCTCGCCACCGAGACCGAACAACAACTGGAAAAGGTGATACGCAATTATGGGGAAGAACGGTTTGCTTTTCAGATTGCAAAGGCGATTGTTGCTCGCAGGGCAGTCGAGCCGATTTCAAGCACACGACAGCTTGCCGGTATCGTGGCAAACGCGGTCAAAACCCGCGAAAAGGGCAAGGATCCGGCCACCCGCACCTTTCAGGCTATCCGGATTTTCATCAATCAAGAGCTTGCGGACCTTGAAGTCGGCCTGAACGAGGCCTACGCCATGCTCGCGCCCGGCGCGCGGCTGGCCGTGATCAGCTTCCATTCGCTCGAGGACCGCATGGTCAAGCAGTTCATGGCGGGCAAGGTCAAGCTCGAGCAGCCCGACCGCCGCCTGCCGATCCGCGCGGTCGACCTGCCGCAGCCCCTGATGAAACTGGTCGCCAAGATCAAGCCGTCCGAGGCCGAGGTGGCGGACAACCCGCGCGCGCGCTCGGCCGTGCTGCGCGTGGCCGAACGGCTGCCCGACAGGACGCCACGATGAGCGCCAAGATCACCATGCTGCTCGCCGCGCTGCTGGTCGCCTGCGGCCTGGCCTTGGTCAACTCGCAGTACCGCGCGCGCCACCTGTTCATCGAGCTCGAACGGCTCGAGCAGCAGTCGCGCCAGCTCGACATCGACTGGGCCCAGCTCCAGCTCGACCAGTCGACGCTGGGCAAGAACGAGCGCATCGAGCAGATCGCGCGCACCGACCTCAATATGCTGCCGCTGACGCCGGCGCGCACCCAGTACCTGACCGGGGGCGCGCAATGAGGCGCCCGAACGGCGGCGCGGGCGGCGCGCGCGTGGCCGCGTCGAAGGGCGTGTCGTTCTCGAAGAGCCCGGTGCTCGCGGTCAGCCTGCCGCTGTGGCGTTCGCGCGTGGTGCTGTTCGTGCTGTTCGCCGCGTTTTTGGCGCTGGTGGTGCGCGCGGTCTGGCTGCAGGGCGTGTCCAACGAATTCCTGATCGACAAGGGCAAGGACCGCTACGAGCGCACGATCGAACTGCCGGCCACGCGCGGCAAGATCATGGACCGCAACGGCCAGGTGCTGGCGTTGTCGATGCCGGTGCGCGCCGTCTGGGCGATCCCCGAGGACGTGCTGGCCTCGTCGGCGGCCAAGCTGCGCGCGCTGGCCCGGCTGCTCGGCATGAGCGAGGCCGAATTGCGCGCCAAGCTCGATTCGAACCGCACCTTCGTCTACCTCAAGCGCCAGGTCGAGATGGACGTGATCAACGAGATCGCCATGCTCAAGATCAAGGGCCTCGACACGCGCAAGGAATACAAGCGTTACTACCCGCAGGGCGAGGTCATGACCCATATGGTCGGCTTCACCAATGTCGAGGACGCCGGCCAGGAGAGCATGGAGCTGGCCCAGCAAAAGACGCTGGTCGGCACCACCGGCAGCCGGCGCGTGATCAAGGACCGCCTCAACAACATCGTCGAGGACATCGGCCACGGCAAGCAGCCGCACGACGGCAAGGACCTGACGCTGTCGGTCGACAGCAAGGTGCAGTACATCGCCTACACCCAGCTCAAGGCCGCGGTCGAGAAATTCAAGGCCAAGGCCGGCGGCGCCGTGGTGCTCGACGTCCAGACCGGCGAGGTGCTGGCGCTGGCGAACTACCCGAGCTACAACCCGAACGACCGCAAGAAGCTGACCGGCGCCCAGCTGCGCAACCGCGTCATGACCGACACCTTCGAGCCCGGTTCGACGCTCAAGCCGTTCACCGTCGCGCTCGCGCTCGACAGCGGGCGCGTGACCCCGAACACGCTGATCGACACCGGCGCCGGGCGCTACGTCGTCAACGGCGCGCCGATCAACGACACCAAGGGCCACGGCGTGATCAGCGTGTCGCAGGTGGTCGAGATGTCGTCCAATATCGGCACCACCAAGATGGCGCTCAACATGCCGTCGCAGGAGATGTGGGAGATGTTCACCAAGGTCGGCTTCGGCCAGCAGCCGCGCTTCGGCTTCCCGGGCGCGGTCGCCGGCCGCGTGCGCCCGTACAAGTCGTGGCGCCCGATCGAGCAGGCCACCATGAGCTACGGCAACGGCATCTCGGTCTCGCTGCTGCAGCTCGCGCGCGGCTACATGATGTTCGCGCGCGACGGCGACACGATCCCATTGTCATTCCAGAAGGTCGGCGAGAAGCCCGCCGGCCAGCAATTGATCAAGCCGCGCACCGCGCGCCAGATGCGCGACATGCTCGAGCTGGTGGTGTCGGGCAAGGACGGCACGGCCAAGCAGGCGCAGGTCGCCGGCTACCGCGTCGGCGGCAAGACCGGCACCGCCTACAAGGTCGAGAACGGCAAGTACGCGATGCCGCGCAAGTACATCGGCTCGTTCGTCGGCATGGTGCCGATGTCGAACCCGCGCTTCATCATCGCGGTCATGATCGACGAGCCGACCGGGGCCCAGCATTTCGGCGGCCAGGTCGCCGCGCCGACCTTCGCCGCGGTCGCCGCCAACGCGCTGCGCGCGATGAACGTGGCGCCCGATTCGAGCGTGACCGAAATCGTCATCCCGCCAGACGCCGACGCGGAGGCCATGTAGTGAGCACAATGACCACGAGCACAATGACGACCCAAGATATTTCGAACTGGACCCTGCAGGCGGCGCCCGGCGGCAAGCTCGCGTCCGACTCGCGCCGCGTCAAGGCCGGCGACGTGTTCTTCGCCTGGCCCGGCGAGGCCGGCGACGGCCGCGATTACATCGCCGGCGCGATTGCCGGCGGCGCCGCCGCGGTGCTGTACGAGCCGCGCGGCTTCGCGTGGGACCCGGCCTGGGAGGTGCCGCACCTGGCCGTCGAGGACCTCAAACACCGTGCCGGCCCGATCGCGCACGCCTGCCTGGCGCTGCCCGACGCGGCCATGTTCACGGTCGGCCTGACCGGCACCAACGGCAAGACCTCGTGCGCGGTGTGGCTCGGCCAGGCGTTCGCGCGGCTCGGCGAGACCGCGGCCGTGATCGGCACGCTCGGCGTCGGCCTGTTCAAGGGGCGCGCCGCGCCCGAGTTCGACGTGACCGGCTACACCACGCCCGACGCGGTGCTGCTGGCGGCCAAGCTGGCCGAGGTGCGCGACGCCGGCGCGCGCGCGCTCGCGATCGAGGTGTCGTCGATCGGGCTGGCGCAGGCGCGCGCGGCCGGCATGCATTTCGACGTCGCCGTTTTCACCAACCTGACGCGCGACCACCTCGACTACCACGGCGACATGCAGGCCTACGAGGACGCCAAGCGGATCCTGTTCGACTGGCCCGGCCTCAAAACCGCGGTGCTCAACCTCGACGACCCGGCCGGGCTGCGCCTGGTCGCGCACCTGCAGTCGGGCGCCGGCGCGCGTGCGGCGATCATCGGCTACACCCTGCACGACGCGGCGGGCCGGCCCGACATCGACGGCGTCGCCATCCTGCGCGCCTCGCAGTTCAAGAGCCGCCACGCCGGCACCGACTTCCACCTCGAGACGCCGCACGGCGCGGCCACCGTCAAGACCGGCCTGGTCGGGCACTTCAATGTGAGCAACGCGCTGGCCGTGCTCGGCGCGCTGCTGGCCAAGGGCGTCGCGCTGCGCGCCGCGCTCGAGGCGGTCGAGGCGCTCACGCCGGCGCCGGGGCGCATGCAGCAGGTCGGCGGGCAGGACGCGCCGATGGTCGTGATCGACTACGCGCACACCCCGGACGCGCTCGAAAAAACCCTGGGCGCGCTGCGCCAGGTCGCGCACGAGCGCGGCGGCCAGTTGTGGTGCGTGTTCGGCTGCGGCGGCGACCGCGATCCGGGCAAGCGCCCGCAGATGGGCGCCATCGCGCAGCTCGCGAGCCACGTGCTCGTCACCAGCGACAACCCGCGCAGCGAAACCCCGGCCGAGATCATCGCCCAGATCGTCGCCGGCATGGACCCGGCGCACCCACATTCGCAGTTCCAGGCGATCGAGGACCGCGCCGCCGCCATTTTGTCGGCGGTCAAGCACGCGGCCAAGGCCGATGTGATCTTGTTGGCGGGCAAGGGCCACGAGCCGTACCAGGAAATCAAGGGCCGCAAGATGCCGTTTTCGGACGCCGACCACGCCGCGCTGGCGCTGGCCGCGCGCCTGACCATGATGAGGACCAACTGATGCGCGGTACCCTGGCACAAATGATCGCGTCGATGACGGGCGCCCGCATGACCCGCAACGCCAGCTTCGAGGGCGTCTCGACCGACAGCCGCTCGGCGCCGCCCGGCTCGCTGTTCGTCGCGCTGCGCGGCGAGACCTTCGACGCCCACGACTTCCTGGCCCAGGTCGGCGCCGGCGGCGTCGCCGCGGTCGTGGTCGAGGCGCTGCCGCAGGACTGGACCGTGCCCGCGATCGTGGTGCCCGACACCCTCGTCGCGCTGGGCCAGGTCGCCAATTTCTGGCGCGGCCAGTTCGCGATCCCCGTCATCGGCGTGACCGGCAGCAACGGCAAGACCACGGTCAAGGAAATGATCGCCGCGATCCTCGGCGCCGCCTACGGCGAGCAGCAGTGCCTGGCCACGCGCGGCAACCTCAACAACGAGATCGGCGTGCCGCTGACCTTGATGCGGCTCGACGCGGCGCACCAGGCGGCCGTGATCGAGATGGGCATGAACCACCCGGGCGAGATCGCCCGCCTGTCAAAAATCGCCGAGCCGACCGTCGCGCTGGTCAACAACGCCCAGCGCGAACACCAGGAATTCATGCACACGGTCGAAGCGGTGGCGCAGGAGAACGGCGCCGCCATCGCCGGCCTCGCGCCCGACGGCATCGCGGTCTATCCGGGCGACGACACCTATACGGCCTTGTGGCGTGGACTGGCGCGGGACCGGCGCAGCATCACCTTCGGCCTCGACGACAGCGTCAACGTCGGCTGCACCCATGTCGCGACCGACTTCGGCAGCGAACTGCAGGTGCTGCTGCGGCTCGAGGGCGAGGCGCCGCGCGGCTTCGCGCTGCGCCTGGCCGCGGCCGGGCTGCACAATGTGCGCAACGCGCTCGCCGCGATCGCCTGCGCGCTGGCCGCCGGCGTGCCGCAGGAGGCGATCGTGCGCGGCCTCGAGGCCTTCGCGCCGGTCAGCGGACGCCTCCAGCGCAAGCGGGCAGGCTGCGGCGCGACCGTGATCGACGACAGCTACAACGCCAATCCGGATTCGGTGCGCGCGGCCATCGACGTGCTGGCGCAGGCACGGGCGCCGCGCATCCTGGTGCTCGGCGACATGGGCGAAGTCGGCTCGCAGGGGCAGCAATTCCACGAAGAGATCGGCGCCTACGCTGCCAGCCGCGGCATCGACACGGTGCTCGCGCTGGGCGACCTGGCGCGCCACCTGGCCGCCTCGGGCGCGCGCCATTTCGAGCAGCTCGACCAGTTACTGGCCGCGATTGACAGCCTGCTCGGCGCGCACCCGGACGCCACGGTGCTGGTCAAGGGTTCGCGTTTCATGAAGATGGAGCGCGTCGTCGCGCACCTGCTCGGCACCACCAACACTGGCAACAATCGTAAGGACGCACACTGATATGCTGCTCTGGCTCGCACAATACTTCCAGTCGGACGTCGGTCCGCTGCGGATGTTCAACTTCATCACCTTCCGCGCCGTGTTCGCGACGATCACGGCTGTGGTGCTCGGGCTCGGCTTCGGCCCGGCCGTGATCCGCAAACTGACCGAACTCAAAGTCGGCCAGGCGGTGCGCACGGACGGCCCGCAGACGCACCTCAAAAAACACGGCACGCCGACCATGGGCGGGGTGCTGATCCTCATTTCGATCGCGATCTCGACGCTGCTGTGGGCCGACCTCTCGAACCGCCTGATCTGGCCGGTGCTGATCGTCACGCTCGGCTTTGGCGCGGTGGGCTGGGTCGACGACTACCGCAAGGTGGTGTTCCAGGACCCGAACGGGATGCGCTCGGCCGAAAAATACTTCTGGATGTCGCTGATCGGCATCGGTGCCGCGCTCTACCTCGCGTTTTCGGTCTCGGCCAAGAGCACGGCCGAGGTCTGGCAGTTGTTCTTCTCGTGGGTGCAGTCGGGCTTCACGATGGAACTGCCCAATAAATCCGACCTGATCGTCCCGTTCGTGAAAACCATCAGCTATCCGCTCGGCGTGTGGGGCTTCATCGCGCTGACCTACTGCGTGATCGTCGGCACCAGCAACGCGGTCAACCTCACCGACGGCCTCGACGGCCTGGCGATCATGCCGACCGTGATGGTCGGCTCGGCCCTTGGCCTGTTCGCCTACCTGACCGGCAGCGCGACGTACTCGAAATACCTGTTCATCCCGCACATCCCGGGCGCCGGCGAACTGTTGATCTTCTGCGGCGCGATGGCCGGCGCGGGGCTCGCCTTCCTCTGGTATAACGCGCACCCGGCGCAGATGTTCATGGGCGACGTCGGCGCGCTCGCGCTCGGCGGCGCGCTCGGCACCATCGCCGTCATCGTGCGCCAGGAGATCGTGCTGTTCATCATGGGCGGCGTGTTCGTGGCCGAGACGGTGTCGGTGATGATCCAGGTTACCTGGTACAAGTTCACCAAGAAGCGCTACGGGGTCGGACGGCGCGTGTTTTTGATGGCGCCGCTGCACCACCATTTTGAACAAAAAGGCTGGAAGGAGACCCAGGTCGTGGTCCGCTTCTGGATTTTGACCATGATGCTGGTCCTGATCGGCCTGTCCACTTTGAAGCTACGCTGATGCGCTACGACGGCAAACACGCACTGGTACTGGGGCTCGGGGAATCGGGGCTCGCGATGGCGCAATGGCTGGCCCTGTGCGGCGCGCGCGTGCGCGTGGCCGACACGCGCGAGGCGCCGCAACGCCTGCAGGAATTGCGCGAGGCGCTGCCGCAGGCCGAATTCGTCGGCGGCGAGCTGGCCGCGGCGCTGCTCGACGGGATCGACTTCGTCGCGCTCAGCCCGGGCCTGATGCCGACCCGCGAGCTGGCCGCAATCACGCCCGCCGCGATCGAGAAAAACATCCCGCTGTGGGGCGAGATCGAACTGTTCGCGCAAGCGCTCGCGTCGCTGCGCGCCGAGCGCGGCTACGCGCCGAAGCTGATCGCGATCACGGGCACCAACGGCAAGACCACCGTCACCAGCATGACCGGCATGCTGTGCGAGCGCGCCGGCCTGCGCACGCGCGTGGCCGGCAACATCAGCCCGGCCGCGCTCGACGTGCTGCGCGAGGTGCTCGCCGCCGACGACCTGCCGCAGGCGTGGATCCTCGAACTGTCGAGCTTCCAGCTGCACACGAGCTTGAGCCTGAACGCCGACGCCGCGACCGTGCTCAACCTGACACAGGACCACCTCGACTGGCACGGCGACATGGCCGCCTACGGCGCCGACAAGGCGCGCATCTTCGGGCCCGACACCGTGCGCGTGCTCAACCGAGACGACGCCGCCGTCATGCGCATGGCCTCGGCCACCGCGGCCGCGGTCACCTTCGGCACCGACGCGCCGCCGCTGGCCGACTGCCTCGGCCTGCAGAACGAGCGCGGCGTGCTGTGGCTCGCCGTCGGCGTGGCCGGCGAAGCGAGCGAGAAAAAACGCAAGAAGAACGAGCTGCCCGAAGTGGTGCCGTGCACGGTCAGCCGCCTGATGCCGGCCGACGCGCTGCGCATCCGCGGCCTGCACAACGCCTCGAACGCGCTGGCCGCGCTGGCCCTGTGCCGCGCGATCGGCCTGCCGTTCGCGCCGCTGCTGCACGGCCTGCGCGACTACCACGGCGAGCCGCACCGGGTCGAACTGGTGACCGCGATCGACGGCGTCGATTTTTACGACGACAGCAAGGGCACCAACGTCGGCGCCACCGTGGCCGCGCTGAACGGCCTGGGCAAGGCCTTCGGCGGCGCGCAGCAGCGCATCGTGTTGATCGCCGGCGGCGACGGCAAGGGCCAGGACTTCGAACCGCTGGCCGAGCCGGTCTCGCGCTACGTTCGCGCGGTGATGCTGATCGGGCGCGACGCGCCGGCGCTGCGGCTGGCGATGGCGCCGTCCGGGGTCGAACTGGTCGACTGCGCCACGCTGCCCGAGGCGGTGCAGCGCGCCGCCGCCGCCGCCCGCAGCGGCGACGCCGTGCTGCTGTCGCCGGCCTGCGCCAGCCTCGACATGTTCACCAACTACGCGCACCGCGCGCAGGTGTTCGTCGACAGCGTGCGCGAACTGGCGCTGGCCAAGGGACAGGACATTTAGATGAACCTGCAGCTTCCATTCAAATTTGCGGGAACCTGGGCCAGCGAGCTGGCGGGCGGGCGTACGCGTCCCTCGAAGATGATGGAATACGACCAGCCGCTGGTGTGGGTGACCGTGCTGCTGATGCTGCTCGGTCTGGTCATGGTGTATTCGGCCTCGATCGGCCTGCACGACTCGCCCAAGTTCGCCAAATACAGCAGCACCCATTTCGCCACGCGCCAGGCGGTGTTCATCGCCATCGCCGTGTTCATGGGGCTGATGGTGTTCCGGATCCGGGTCGCGACCTGGCAGATCACCGCACCGTGGCTGTTCGTGGCCACGCTGGCGCTGCTCGCGCTCGTGATCACGCCGCTCGGCGTGACGGTCAACGGCGCCAGCCGCTGGCTGCCGCTCAAGCTGTTCAACCTGCAGCCGTCGGAGCTCATGAAGATCGTGATGGTCCTGTACGCGGCCGACTACACGGTGCGCAAACAGGAATACATGCACAAGCTGACCAAGGGCTTTTTCCCGATGGTCGGCGCGGTCGGCCTGGTCGGCCTGCTGCTGCTGCTCGAGCCCGACATGGGCGCGTTCGGCGTGATCGTGTGCATCGCGATGGGCATCCTGTTTTTGGGCGGGATCAACGCGATCTGGTTCGGCGGCATCGGCGCCATGCTGGTGCTGATCTTCTCGGCGATCATCGCGTTCTCGGAGTTCCGCCGCGAGCGCCTGCTGGCCTACCTCGATCCCTGGACCGACAGCCATGTGCTGGGCAAGGGCTACCAGCTGACCCAATCGCTGATCGCGTTCGGGCGCGGCGAGTTCTTCGGCGTCGGCCTCGGCGGCAGCGTCCAGAAGATGCACTACCTGCCCGAGCCGCACACCGACTTCATCATGGCCGTGATCGGCGAGGAGCTCGGCCTGGCCGGCGTGCTCGTGGTGATCGCGCTGTTCTACTGGATCGTCAAGCGCGCCTTCGACATCGGGCGCCAGGCGATCGCGATCGACCAGACCTTCGCCGGCCTCGTGGCCAAAGGTATTGGCATCTGGATCGGGGTGCAGACCTTCATCAACATGGGCGTCAACCTGGGCCTGCTGCCGACCAAGGGCCTGACGCTGCCGCTGGTGAGCTACGGCGGCACCGGTGTCATCATCAACTGCATCGGCCTGGCGATCTTGCTGCGGATCGATTACGAGAACAGGGTTCTGATGCGCGGTGGTCGTCCATGAATTCGCCTATGAAATCACAGAGCAAGCGCCTGATGATCATGGCCGCCGGCACCGGCGGGCATATTTTCCCGGGCATCGCGATCGCGCAGACCATGCGCGCGCGCGGCTGGGAAGTGAGCTGGCTGGGCACTTCGAGCGGCATGGAGCAGGAGCTGGTGCCGCGCCACGGCATCGAGATCGACGCGATCGATTTCACGGGCATGCGCGGCAAGGGCCTGCAGCACACGCTGGCCGGCGCCTTCAAGCTGACCGCGAGCTTCGTCGACTGCCTCAGATTCATCGCGCGCCGCAAGCCCGACGTGGTGCTCGGCATGGGCGGCTACGTCACGGTGCCGGGCGGGATGATGGCGCGCCTGCGCCGCGTGCCGCTCGCGCTGGTCAACGCCGACGCCGCGCTGCTGCTGTCGAACAAAACGCTGACCCCGATCGCGCAGCGCGTGCTGTTCGGCTTTCCGGCCGACTTCGGCCGCGCCGCCGGCAAGGCGACCGTGACCGGCAACCCGGTGCGCGCCGAGATTTTGGCGGTCGAGCCACCGGAGCGGCGCTTCGCGGGGCGCGAAGGCCCGCTGCGGATACTCGTCGTCGGCGGCAGCCTCGGCGCCAAGGTGCTCAACGAGAGCGTGCCGGCGGCGCTGGCCCTGTTGCCCGAGGCCGTGCGCCCGCTCGTGGTGCACCAGTCGGGCAAGAAGAACATCGAAACGCTGCGCGCCGCATATGCGGACGCCGGCCTGCAGGCCGAGGTGGTCGACTTCATCGACGACATGGCGCGCCGCTATGCCGAGGCCGACCTTGTGATCTGCCGCGCGGGCGCGATCACGGTGTCGGAACTGACCGCGGCCGGCGTGGCCAGCGTGCTGGTGCCATTCGTGGCGACAACTACCAGCCATCAGCGCGACAATGCGCGCTGGATGGCGAGCCAGTACGCGGCGATCCATCTGGCGCAGGAGGATTTGAATGCGAACAGCCTCGCGCAATTGCTGCAATCGCTGAGCCGCGAACAGTGCCAGTCGATGGCGCAGGCGGCAAGGACGGTCGGCAAGCGCGACGCCAACGACGCGATAGCGGATGTACTCGAAAAACTGGCAGGAACGGTAAAAAAATCATGAAACATAAAATCAAGAACATCCATTTCGTCGGCATCGGCGGCAGCGGCATGAGCGGCATCGCCGAGGTGCTGCTCAACCTCGGCTACAAGGTCTCGGGCTCGGACCTGGGCAGCAACGCGGCCACCCAGCGCCTGGCCGAACTCGGCGCGACCGTGATCCTCGGCCACGCGACCGCGAACATCGCCGGCGCCGACGCCGTGGTCACCTCGACCGCGGTGCAGCAGGACAATCCTGAGGTCGTCGCCGCGCGCGCGGCCCAGGTGCCGATCGTGCCGCGCGCGATCATGCTCGGCGAACTGATGCGCCTCAAGCGCGGCATCGCGATCGCGGGCACGCATGGCAAGACCACCACCACCAGCCTGGTCGCCTCGGTGCTGGCGCAGGGCGGGCTCGATCCGACTTTCGTGATCGGCGGGCGCCTCACCAGCGCCGGCGCCAACGCCAAGCTCGGCACGGGCGACTACCTCGTGGCCGAGGCCGACGAGTCGGACGCCTCGTTCCTGAACCTGTCGCCGATGATCGAAGTGATCACCAACATCGACGCCGACCACATGGAGACCTACGAGCACGATTTCGAAAAGCTCAAGCAGGCCTTCGTCAACTTCACGCACCGGCTGCCGTTCTACGGCCGCGTGATGCTGTGCATCGACGACAAGCACGTGCGCGACATCATCCCGTTCATCTCCAAGCCGATCACGACCTACGGCTTCAGCGCGCAGGCGCAGGTGCGCGCGGTCGGCGCCAGCGCGGTCGGGCTGCAGATGCACTTCACCGTGATCCAGGCCGGCTATCCCGACACCGAGTTCGTGCTCAACCAACCGGGCATGCACAATGTGCAGAATGCCTGCTCGGCGATCGCGATCGCGCGCGAGATCGGCATCGCCGACAGCGCCACGCAACAGGGGCTGGCCGAATTCCACGGCGTGGGCCGGCGCTTTACGCGCTACGGCGACATTGCGATCCCGGGCGGCGGCAGCTTCGCGCTGGTCGACGATTTCGGCCACCACCCGGTCGAGACCGAGGTCACGCTGGCGGCCGCGCGCGGCGCCTACCCGGGCCGGCGCATCGTGCTCGCGTTCCAGCCGCACCGCTTCAGCCGCACGCGCGACCTGTTCGAGGACTTCGTCAAGGTGCTCGGCACCCCCGACGTGCTGCTGCTGGCCGAGGTGTACGCGGCCGGCGAGGCGGCGATCGTCGGCGCCAACGGCCGCGCGCTGGCGCATGCGCTGCGCGTGGGCGGCAAGGTCGAGCCGATCTTCGTCGAGGCGATCGCCGACATGACCGAGGCCATCATGAACGTGGTGCAGGACGGCGACGTCGTGCTGACCATGGGCGCCGGCTCGATCAGCGGCATTCCCAACAAACTGACCAATTTTGAAAAGGCTTGAACGTGAGCGCTATTTCTAACATTGACGTAACAGCGCTCGGCAAGGTCGGCGTGCTGTTTGGCGGCCGCTCGGCCGAACGCGAAGTCTCGATCATGTCGGGCAGCGGCGTGCTCAAGGCCCTGCAAAGCCGCGGCGTCGACGCCCACGCGTTCGACCCGGGCGAGCGCAGCCTGGCCGAACTCGCGGCCGAGAAATTCGACCGCGTGTTCATCGCGCTGCACGGCCGCTTCGGCGAAGACGGCAGCCTGCAGGGCGCGCTCGAGCAGCTCGGCATCCCGTACACCGGCAGCGGCGTGATGGCCTGCGCGATCGGCATGGACAAGATCTACACCAAGATGATCTGGCTCATGCACGGCCTGCCGA
>JAZKIN010000055.1:0-14462 GCA_040384885.1 Pseudomonadota bacterium
ACAAACCGGCCAAGATAGTTGTCGTCTACCGGCCAAGATAATTGTCGCTCACCAGACGACGATGGCGACATGAGTTTGGTCACGCAGGACGTGCGCTGCCAGTGCGCCATACAAGCTCGTGCGCTCCTCCGCCAAATGCCGGTTACTCAAAAAGCGATCGCAACGCTTGATGCAATGACGTAAGGAGCTAGTCCTCACCACCGCCTTGCTCATTCCTATCAGGCTTAGGCCACCACGCCGAGCGGCTTCGACCATATCGGCTAGGCAATGTCGCCTTTTAGCGTGCATCCACGGGCACTTTTCAACCAACAGGTCGAGTATGATTTGTCCTGCATGCATGGTCTGTTCCTTTCGTTCGCAGTTTGGTCGCTACGAATGAAAGGGGTAACACGGCCATGTATGCACCGTTTTTAATATGGAAAGTTAACAGATAGTAAATTTGTTTACAAGCACTATTTGAGGGGAAGGCTCAGGGTCAGACCCCGGTTACAAAATATTGCTTAGGCGGAAAGAGTACGACATGCAGATCAGAATGGACGACCAGTTGGAGGAGGCCGAGGTGGTCGCGCTTTACCGGGCCAATCTTTGGTCTTCGGCGGACAAGCCGCAGCAGTTGTTGGCCGCGCTGCGCAACTCGCACGCGCTCGTCACCGCGCGCGACGACGACGGCCGCCTTTTGGGACTCGGGAATGCGATCTCGGATGGCCATTTGGTGGTCTACTTCCCCCACTTCCTGGTCGATCCCGCCTGCCAGCGCCAAGGCGTCGGGCGCAAGATGATGCAGGCGCTGTGCGCGCGCTACGCCGGTTTCCACCAGCAGATGCTCACCGCCGACGGCGATGCGATCGCGTTCTACGAATCGATGGGCTTCGCGCGCGCGGGCAAGACGCAGCCGATGTGGATCTACGCCGGCAGCGAGCACTAAAACCGGCCTCCCCGCGCGTGCGGAGGGCTTGCCTCGCCACTTTCGCCGGTTCCATCCGGGGCTATTCAAATTTGTATGGTTGAGCGCTGTACCATGCAATTCTGCATAGCGATCGGCGCTCTTATTTCCGGCGGGCGACCCAGTCGACCAAGGCGTCGATCACCGCGCTGCCGCGGCCTTTGCCCGCGTTCGGGCTGTTGACCATCACGACCACCACATGCTGCACACCGGCCGCGTCCGGCACGTAGCCGGCCACCGCCACCACGTTGTTGACCGAGCCGCTTTTGAGGCGCGCGCGCCACGCCGCCGGGCTGTCGGGCAGGCGCCGCCGCATCGTGCCGTCGAGCGCGACGATCGGCAGGCTCGCCATGTATTCGGGCGCCCAGCTGCTGCGCAGCCCCGCCTTCAACACGCCGCCCAGTTGCTGCGCGCTGATGCGCTCGAGGCGCGACAGCCCCGAGCCGTTCTCGAGCACCAGCCCGGCGTCGTCGATGCCGTGCCCGCGCAGCCACGCGCGCACCGCGAGCTCGGACCGGACTAATGTGGTCTGGGTGTTGGCGCCCGGTATCGGGCGGCTGCCCGCCACGCGGTCGCCTTCGAGGCTGCCCAGGCTCAGGTAGAGCAGGCGCGCGAGCGCGTTGTCCGAGATTTTGTTGATGTCGCGCACCAGCTCGGGCAGCGCGCGCGCAGTGTGCTCGGCCAGCAGGCGCGCCTCGGGCGGGCTCGCGCCCTCGACCGTGGCGCCGTCGATCGTCCCGCCCAGCCTGCCCCAGCCGAGGCGCAGCAGGCGGTCGAGGTAGTCGTGGCGGTCGACGATGTTGATGTTGTTGGCGCTCGTGCAATTTTTCGGGAAGGTGCCGCGCAGCACGACCTTGAGCCTGCCGCCGGCCTCGCGCACGACCTCGGGCAGTTTCCAGCCGTCCTCCCATTTGGCGCAGGCGGCCTCGATCAGCGTGAATTGCGATTCGACGCTCACGCCCTCGAGCGCCGGCACCATCGTCACGCGCACCTTGTCAACATCGGATCGCATGTCGAGCATGAGCATGTTCTTGTTGACCATGAGCGCGTCGGGGATCACGTTGTAGTAGGCCTCGGGATACTCGTCGAAGGGCGCCGCGCCGAGGTCGAGCCGCGCCGGGTTGAACAGCTGGCGGTCGAACACGATCCGGCCCTTGATGCGCGCGATGCCCTGGTTGCGCAGGCTTTGCAGCATGCCGGCCAGCGCTTCGCCGCTGAAGTCGGGGTCGGCGCCGCCGCGCACGACCAGGTCGCCCATCAGGGCGTCGCCGACGACCATGCCGGTGCTGCGCAACTCGGTGCGGCCGCGGAACACCGGCCCGAGTTGCTCGAGCCCGACCAGCGTGGTCAGCACTTTGATGGTCGAGGCCGGATGCATCGGCTGGGCCGCGCCGTGCGCGAGCACCACCTCGTCGCCGCGCAGCACGAGCAGCCCGAGCTCCTGCGGCGCGATGCCCGACTTGGCCATCAGCGCCGCGACCGGCTCGGGCAGTTGCGCGCGCGCGGCCGGGTGGCAGGCGAACAGGGCGGCGGCGAGCAGCAGCGGGCGCACGGCGATTCCTTAGCCGAAGAACAGGTAGGCGACGAAAATGGCGGTCACCATGCCGGCCAGGTCGGTCATCAGCCCTGCCGAGATCGCATAGCGGGTCTTGCGGATGCCGACCGAGCCGAAGTACAAGGCCACGATGTAGAAGGTGGTGTCGGCCGAGCCTTGCATGACGGACGCGAGCCGGCCGGCGAACGAGTCGACGCCGTAGACTTGCATGGTGTCGATCATCATCGCCTTCGAGCCGCTGCCCGAGAGCGGCTTCATGAGCGCGGTCGGCAGCGCCGGGGTCCAGCTGGTGTCGAGGCCGAGATGGATCAGCACCCAGTTGACGGCGCCGACGATCATGCCCAGCACGCCCGAGTTGCGGATCACGCTGATCGCCACCAGCATGCCGACCAGGTAGGGCATGATCGTGATCGAGGTCTGGATGCCGCCCTTGGCGCCCTCGATGAAGGTCTCGAACACATTGACCCGTTTGCGCAGCGCCCCGACGATGAAGGTGGCGATCACGCCGCATAGAATCATATTGCTCGCCACGCGCGAGACCAGCTCGATCTCGGGCTTGCTCAGGTAGGTCACCATGTACCAGACCATGCCGCCGATGGCCGCCGACAGCCCGCCGAGCCAGCCGACCACGACGCCGTCGAACAGGTTGATGCGTTGCTTGGCCGCCACGATGACGATGCCGGTCAGGGTCGCCACGAAGGTGGCGATCAGGCACGGGATGAAGATGTCGGACGGGTCCTTGGCGCCGAGGATCGCGCGCTGGGCCATGATCGACAGCGGGATGATCGTCAGGCCCGAGGTGTGCATGACCAAAAACATGATCTGGGCGTCGCTCGCCTCGTCCTTGTTCGGGTTGAGCGTTTGCAGGCTCTCCATCGCCTTGAGGCCGAGCGGGGTCGCCGCGTTGTCGAGCCCGAGCATGTTGGCCGAGAAATTCATGACCATGTGGCCGTTGGCCGGGTGGTCCTTGGGCACGCCCGGGAAGATGCGCGAGAAGAACGGGGCGATAATTTTGGCGATGAAGCCGACCGCGCCCGCCTTTTCGCCCACGTTCATCAGGCCCAGCCACAAGGTCATGATGCCGGCCAGCGGCAGCGCGATGTCCATCACGGCCACCTTGGCCGAGTCGAAGGTGCCGTCCATGATGCGCTTGAAGACCTCGGTGTCGCCGAGGAAGATGAATTGCGCGAGCGCCGCCAGGAAGCCGACCAGGAAGAAGCCGGACCAGATGTAATTGAGTGCCATGTCTGTTTTACGCCATCGTTCGTTGAGGTCGATTATGCAGCGAGAGTATAGGCGTAGCCCGCGCCAAAGAGATGAAAGAATGCATTAGTGCCATGCAAAAAAGTTGTGGCACGGGCATATTGGACACGCTGGTCGGTTGTTGCTTTATGGCATTGTTTGATCCATTCCCTAAAGTTATAATGCGGAACCTTTTTTTCATTGGCAGGGGCCGGGTGCGGCGGTTACGCTGAGCCGGCGAAACCGCCCATGCAATGCCATCGACGCGCCCCCTGTTCCCAGGCGGGCAGTGCGCCAAACCCATCCCAGGAGAAGACCCGTGAAGTTAAATAAGCTAGCTCAATCGATTGCCCTGATCTGCGTGGCAAGCCAGGTGTCGGCGCAGAACGCGCCAGGCGGCCAAGGCCCCGAAACGATCCAGCGCGTCGAAATCACGGGCAGCAGCATCAAGCGCATCGCCAAGGAAGGCGCGTTGCCGGTCGAAGTGTTCACCCGCAAGCAGCTCGAGGCGCAGGGCATCGTGAACGCCGAGCAACTCATCGCCACGCTCAACATCAACGGCAACGGTTCCGACAACCTGGCCAGCAACGCCGACGTGAGCTCGGGCGCGCAGCGCGGCAACAACGGCGCGAGCTCGGCCAACCTGCGCGGCCAGGGCGCCGACAACACGCTGGTGCTGCTCAACGGCCGGCGCGTGGCGACCCACGGCATGAAGGGGTCGGCGGTCGACCTCAATTCGATCCCGTTCTCGGCGATCGAGCGGGTCGAGGTGCTCAAGGACGGCGCCTCGGCGATCTACGGCACCGACGCCATCGGCGGCGTGATCAACTTCATCCTGCGCAAAAACTACAACGGCTTCGAGACGCAGGCCTTCACCGACGTGACCGAAGCGGGCGGCGCGCGGATCGACCGCATCTCGGCCGTGGGCGGCTTCGGCGACCTCAGCGTGCAAGGCTACAACGTGCTCGTGGCCGCCTCGCGCAGCGAGAACCAGGCGCTGCGCGGCGACCAGCGCGGCTTCGTCAACACCTTCCAGCCCAACCGCGGCCTGTCGGTCGACACCCGCGGCACCCCGTCCGCCAACGTGTTCGCGACCTCGCTCGCCGACACCATCCTTAGCCGCAAGAGCAACACGGGCCCGACTCTGCCGGGCGGCACCCAGGCGTACACCGGCATCAATCCGCTCGACCTTCCGGGCGGCGCCGGCTGCGGCACGATCGACGGCCAGGCCCCGTACGACGAAGGCCTGTGGGACTCGGCGGCCTCGAAATACGCGTGCGCGTGGGACACCGGCCGCGCCGCCGTGCTGCAGCAGCCCGTCACGGGCACCAATTTCATCGCGCGCGCCAACCTGCGCCGCGGCGCCCACGACTTCTTCGCCGAGATGGTCGGCTCGAAGACCGACGTCCAAAAGAGCTTCTCGCCGAACCAGGTTTCGCCGGGCGGCAACTTCCCCGCGAGCTCGTTCTACCCGAGCACGGGCGCGGCCTACAACGGCGTGTTCAATTCGATCGTCGCGGTGTTCCCGTCGATCGAGGCCAACCGCGGCCTGCCGATCGCCTACCGCTGGCGCTGCATGGATTGCGGCAACCGCGAGATCGCGACCACGACCGAGGCCGGCCGCCTGCAGATCGGCGCCGACGGCCCGCTCGGCAAGTTCGACTACCGTGTCGGCCTCTCGCGCGCGCAAAGCGAATCGCAGTCCACGCTCGGCGGCGGCTACCACTACACGGCCGCGCTCGCCGCGGCGATGGGCACGGGCATCATCAACCCCTTCCTTAAATCCGGCGAGAAGCAGACCCAGGCCGCCATCGACCTGATCAACTCGACCTCCGCGCGCGGCGTCGTGCTGTACGGCGGCAAGACCGTGCTGACCCAGCTCGACGCCTCGCTGTCGGGCGAGATCTACCAGTTGCCGGCCGGCGCCGTCATGGCCGCGGTCGGCACCGACCTGCGCAAGGAGACCTACTCGTTCAACGGTGACGCACGCGCCGCCGCCAACCGCCCCGCGATCCTGAACGCGCCGTTCGACGATTTCAACGCGCTGGCCCCGGTCAGCCGCGACATCCGCGCGCTCTACGCCGAGGTCATCGTGCCGGTGACCAAGAAGTTCGAGCTGACCGTGGCCGGCCGGCAAGACCATTATTCGGGTTTCGGCAACACCTTCAATCCGAAGGCCTCGTTCCGCTACACCCCGACCACGCAGTTGCTGTTGCGCGGCTCCTACAACACGGGCTTCCGCGCGCCCTCGTTCAACCAGTTGTTCAACGGCGTGAACGCGTCGATCCACGCGGGCGCCGACCTGGCCGACCCGGGCAAATGCCCCGGCGGCAAGGTCAACAGCACCAAGCCCGGTTGCGAGGCGGTGCAGCCCGACATCCTCACCGGCGGCAAGCTCGACCTGGGTCCGGAGACGGCCAAGCAAGCCTCGCTCGGCGTCGTGTTCGAGCCCTCGTCGCGCTTTTCGGCAAGCCTCGACATCTGGGAGGTGCGCAAGTTCGACACCATCAAGTCGATCGAGCTCGGGACCATGGTGTCCAACTACGCCTTGTTCGAAAACCAGTTCATCCGCGACGCCAGCGGCAAGCTGATCGCGATCGACCAGCGCTGGGTCAACGCGGGCGCGAGCGTCACGCGCGGGATCGAGGCGGGCGCGCGCACCAACGGCGACCTGTGGGCCGGCAAGTGGACCGCCGGCATCGACGGCTCCTACCTGCTCGAGAAGAAATCGCGTCCTCTGGTCAACTCGGCGTTCGGCAGCAGCGAAGTGGGCGTGTTCACCTACACGGGCGACCTCGGCCTGAAGTGGAAGCACAGCGCCTACCTGAGCTACCGCCAGGGCGCGTGGAACGGCATGCTGCAGCAGGTCTACCGCGACGGCTACAAGGACCAGGTGTTGCCGGGCGTGGCCAGCGGGCTCGTCAAGCCTAGCAACTACAACCCGAATGTCGACGCGTATTCGCTCTGGCACGCGAGCGTGAGCTACTCCGGCATCAAGAACCTGACGCTGACGGCGGGCATCAAGAACCTGCTCGACACCGAGCCGCCGTTCGCGGTCACGTACGAGAGCGCCTCGGGCGCCGGCAGCTCGTGGGAGCCGCGGGTGGCCGATCCGCGTGGACGTTCGTTCACGCTGATGGCAAACTACAAGTTCTTGTAACAGCGAAGGCGCTTATGCCAGTCGGCGAAAAGCTCAGCCGGCGAGCTTTCGCCGGCCTCGCGGCGGCCGCCATCGCGTTGCCGGCGGTGGCGCAGGCGGCGCCGGCGCGCGGCGCGCGTGCGGGCAAGCGGCCCTTGATCAAGCCGCCGCGCCTGCGCCACGGCGACCTCGTCGGCCTGGTCGCGCCGGGCGGCCACACGAGCGACGCCGGCATCGAAAAAGCGGTGCGCAACATCGAGGCGCTCGGTTTCCGCGTGCGCCTCGGCGCCAACCTGCGCGCACAGAACGGCAACTATGCCGGTTCGGTGCGCCAGCGCGTGGACGACCTGCACGCGATGTTCGCCGACCGCGAGGTCAGGGCGATCTGGTGCATCCGGGGCGGCTCGGGCTGCATCTCGATACTCGGCGCGCTCGACTACCAGCTGATCCGCGCCAATCCGACGATTTTGCTCGGTTACTCCGATATCACGGCGCTGCACCTGGCGATCCAGCGCCATGCCGGGCTCGTCACCTTCCACGGACCACATGCGGGTTCGACCCGCTCGGCGTATTCGACCATGCACCTGCTCGCGGTGCTGGGCGACCCGCGCGCCGGTTACACGATCCCGATGTCGCCCGAGAACAGCCTGCGCGCGTCGGCCGAGCCGCATTTCGCGCTGCGCACGGTGCACGAGGGCATGGCGAGCGGGCCTTTAATCGGCGGCAACGTCAGCATGGTCAGCGCGCTCGCGGGCACGCCGTACGCGATCGATTACCGCGGGGCGCTGTTGTTTTTGGAGGAGGTCAACGAGCCGCCCTACAAGATGGACCGCCACCTGACGCAGCTCGATCTGGCGCAGGGGTTTTCGAAGGCGGCGGCGATGATCTTCGGCATTTGCGAGAACTGCGGGCCGGCCGACGCGGAGCCCTCGCTCACGCTCGAGCAGACGCTCGACATCCATTTGGGGCCGCTGGCGATACCGGCGGTGACCGGCTACTCGTTCGGCCACATCCGCAACCAGTTCACGCTTCCGCTCGGGGTGCGTGCGAGCCTGGATACGGGGCGCCAGACCATTACCCTGCTCGAAGGGGCGGTCGTTGCCTAGCCACGTCGTCGGCGGAGGCGCACTGCTGTCCGAGATAATTCTCTTGACGTCGAAAAAACGTGGCAGAAATCGCAGATCGGAGCTCCAGTAAAAACCTAAACCAACATCGTCCTCGCGCATGCGGGGATCCATAGAACGTTTGCAAATAGCAACTGTTCTATGGGTCCCCGCCTTCGCGAGGACGATGTTGGTTTTTGGTATCTAAGTTTTTACTGCACGATTCCTGAGACGACGCATTGCGCCCTCAGTGCGTGACAATCCGCGACAACACCGAGAACGCCGGCCCGGTTTGTGACTGCTCGAGCAAGATCGTCAGTTCCGAATACGTGCACATCATATTGATCACACTGATCTTTTCCCATGCGAGTTTTTTAAGCACCGCGTGGTACACCCCGGGCGTGCCGCGCGTGTCCGGATTGAGCCGCAAGGTCAGCGCCGTCAAATTCTCAACCCGCGCGAGCAGGCGCTCGTCGCCGAAGGCCTCCTCCACCAGATGGGTCAAGGGCCGGCTGCACACGACCAGCATCTCGTGCACCCCGCGCGTGACGCTGACGAACATGCCCGGATACGGCTCGGCCAGGGCCAGCAGGCGGCGCTGGCACTCCTGGCTGTCCTCCGACAGGCGGTAGGTCGAAATGCTCAGTTCGTTGCGCGTGGTCAGCTCGCCCAGGCGTGGGGCGAGCGCGATCGGCAGCGACTTGCCGTTGGCCGGCAGCCGGTCCGACAGCCGGCGCAGCGCCATGACAACGGCGGCCTGGCCCACCGGCTTCCACAGGTCCGACTCTAGCTGCGGGCGCAACTGGCGCGCGAGCTCCGACAGGTTGATCAGGCCGAGCGACATCCCCTCGGTCAGGAACGCCGATTCCGATACTAATTGTTCTACTTTGGTCGCAATGGATAGCATAAAAGTGCTCTCGCCCCGGCTGCCGCGAACGGCATGGGGCGAACCTCCTCAACTGGGCTAAACGCACGCCGTCCGCAACGACCGGTGGAATGCGGGAATCCTCGAAGCGCCCGGATGGACGTTCCGTTGAAACTGTTGAATGTGCGGTGGCCGCGCCCGGCGGGGGCGCGCTGGCGCGTGTTACGCGCGCCGGGCCGGACCTGAGGCGGGCGGATCGCCCTGGTGTGGTGAATTAACGACGAAGGCGAGGCAGGATAATGTTGTCATTTTTTTTCCGTTTGACTGAAGGGCGCTGTCTCCGGGGATCTCCCGCGCGCTTTGAATCTCGCCGCTAAATATCAATTTATTATCGATTTCAGCGATCTGGATCGAGTGTAGTCCCGACGTGAAAGTTGTGCAATCGAATTAGGTGAACAATTCTCTCCAATTGTTTCATTCGCACACCAGCAAGGACCATTGCTATCCCCCCACGCACGATGCTGTTCCTAGTGGAAATGTCCAAAAATAAACAGTTTCGGACCCCGCGACCAAATTGCTTAGTTTTTTGACAGGCCCCGTTGGAGGGGAATAGTGTCGCCATTCTCGATCGTTCCGAACAGTAAAAATTGCAGGCGAAATAAGATTTCGACCTACCGGTGCAGCCTCGAGGTGACCAGCGATGGCCAGTCCTACACATAAAAACACTATAAATTCAACGGAGAAGAAATGACTTTACGGAAAACAGTGCTTGCCGCCGCGATCAGCGCCCTCCCCCTGCTGGTATGCGGCCAAGCCATGGCCGCGGGACCGATGATGGCAGGCCCGGCCGCCCAGAATTCCCCGCAAGAGAACGCGAACCTGGTCGCCAAACTGTCGGCCGGCCGCGAAAAACACGGCCTCGACGCCAACCACGGCTTTGCCGTGCGCGCCAAGCAGCCCGGCGTCGTCGGCCAGACCATCAGCCGCGTCAACCACACCTTCAAGGGCGTGCGCGTATTCCTGTCGGAATCGGTGATCGTCACCGACAACGCCGGCCAGATCATGAGCGAGTCGATCTCCGACCGCCGCTCGGGCCTCGGCAACGGCGCCAGCAACAAGAGCCTGCGCGCCAAGACCGCCGCCTTCGACGTCACCGCCAAGCTGACCGGCAAGGCCGCGATCGATTCGGTCGCGCGCGCCGTCGCCCCCAATGGCAAGCACCTCGAAACGCCCGCCGCCGAACTGATCGTCTACCCGCTCGTGACGATGGTCCGCACCGCCGGCGCCGCCAACAAGAGCGTGGCGCAGCTCAACGCACTTGACCTGGTCGAGCAGGTGACCGGCTACGAACTCGCCTACCTCGTGCAAACGCGCATGGCCAACGGCAACACGCCGGTGTTCCACGACACCATCGTCAGCGCCATCGACGGCCGCGTGCTCAAGCAATGGAAAAACCTCAAGACCGTGGTCGGCACCGGCCTGTCCCAGTACAACGGCTCGGTGCCGGTCAGCACCACGCTGAGCGGCACGACGTATTCGATGAAGGATCCGGTGCGCGGCGTCGGCGGCACCTTCGGCGGCATGGCGATCACCAACGCCAACCACACGACCTCGGCCGGCAGCGTGTACACCAACACGAGCAACACTTGGGGCGACGGCAAGCAGTACATCGCCGGCGGCAGCACCACCAACGCCAACGGCCAGACCGCCGCCGTCAACGCGATGTGGGGCTTGATGAACACCTACGACATGCTCAAGAACACACTCGGCTGGCAGTCGCTCGACGGCAACAACACCGCGACCTACATCGCCGCGCACGTCAACACCGCCTACGACAACGCCTACTACAGCGACGCCTGCAAGTGCATGTACATCGGCGACGGCGGCAGCGGCTTCAACAACCTCGGCTCGATCGACGTGATCGGCCACGAGATGGGCCACGGCGTCACCGCCGCCACCTCCGACCTGGTCTACTCGGGCGAGTCGGGCGGCCTCAACGAATCGTCCTCGGACATCATGGGCGAGGCGGTCGAGGCCTACGCGCGCGCCGGCGGCACCGGCGCCGTCATCCCGAACACGGGCAACGACTGGATGATGGGCAAGGAAATCGCCAAGGACGGCCAGCCGCTGCGCTGGATGTACAAGCCGAGCCTCGACGGCGCCAGCCCGAACGCCTGGAGCAGCAGCCTCGGTTCGGTCGACGTCCATTACAGCAGCGGCCCGAACAACCGCATGTACTACTTCCTGTCGCAGGGCTCGAACGCGACCTCGACCAGCAACTACTACAGCCAGTACCTGACCAAGGCGCCGATGGCGATGACCGGCATCGGTTCAGACAAGGCCTACCGCATCTGGTTCAAGGCGGCCACCACCAAGTTCACCTCGGCCACCAACTACGCCGACGCGCGCAGCAAGGTGCTGGCGGCGGCCAACGAACTGTATGGCGTGGGCAGCAAGGAATCGATCGCCGTCCAGCGCGCCTACGCGGCGATCAACGTCGGCACCGACGTCGCCGAAACGAGCACCGGCGGCGCGGTCTCGATCAGCGCCGGCCCGGCCAGCACCAGCGTCGCCGCCGGCGGCACCGCCTCGTTCGCCGTCAGCGCGACCGGCGGCACCGCGCCCTACGCCTACCAGTGGATGCGCGGCGGCGTGGCCATCAGCGGCGCCACCTCGGCCGGCTACAGCCTGACCGCGGCGAGCACCGACAACGGCGCCGTGTTCAGCGTGCGCGTCACCGATTCGGCCGCCACCCCGAGCACCGCGACGAGCGGCAACGCGACCCTGACCGTCAGCAGCGGCGGCCTCGAAGTGCAGCGCGTGAGCAACGGCGGCTTCGAGTCCGGCACCACCGGCTGGAGCGGCACCACCGGCTCGATCGGCACCTTCACGGGCCAGAGCGCGTACGAGGGCACAAAGTATTCGTGGCTCGGCGGCTGGGGCACGACCAAGACCGAATCGCTGTCGCAGGCGCTGGTCATCCCGACCACCTCGGTCCAGGCCGCGCTGAGCTTCGCGCTGCACATCGATTCGGCCGAAACCACGACCACGAGCGCGTACGACAAGCTGGTGGTGACGGTGAAAAACAGCGCCGGCACCACGCTCGGCACGCTCGCGACCTACTCGAACCTGAACAAGGCCGCCGGTTACCAGATCCGCAGCTTCAGCCTGCTGCCGTACAAGGGCCAGACCGTGACGCTGTCGTTTGCGATGAGCGAGGATTCGTCGCTGCAAACCTCGTTCGTTGTCGACAAGGTGAGCATGCTCACGAAGTAAGCCACGTCACTCTCAGGGGCGGCTGCGATGCCGTTCCCTTTTTGGCCCCGGCCCCGGTCGGGGCCTTTTTTATTCCGGCCGCGGGTTTTTGCGCCGCGGCGGCGCGTTCGGCGAACCCCGTCCCGCACAAACGCGCCGCCGCTCTGGCGCAGCGCAAACATTGGATGTATATTTGAAACATCTTGCTGGAAGATTTGTCAGCCAATTCGGCCATGAAATGGACGCATCAATGAACAAAGAGCACGTCGATTGTCCCAATTGCGCCGCATTCGGCGCCCAGCTTGCCGAGAAGGACCGCCAGATCGCCGCGCTGACAACCCAGCTCGACGAGATGAACCAGCGCGACCTGCTGACCGGGGTGCTCAATCGGCGTACCCTGAGCGCGCTGCTGCAGGACGAACTGCACCGTTCGTACCGGACGGGACAACCGTTCTGCTTCGCCATCATCATCATCGACAAGCTCGACGAGGTGCGCGCGCGGCACGGCAGCGCCGACGCGCTCGTGCTCAAGATGATGGCCGACGCCTCGACCAAGCTGCTGCGCATCCTCGACCGCTTCGGGCGCATGAGCGAAGGCGAGTTCGGCATCATCTTGCCGGCAACCTGGCTCGAGCAGGGCGGGATCGCGATCAAACGGCTCAAGAAGACCTTGTCGGAATGCGCCTGGGACAGCGTCGCGCCCGGCAGCGAAGTCACGTTTTCGGTCGGGCTGACGACGAATGCGCCCGGCGACACGTCCGATATCATGATCCGGCGCGCCGAGGACGCGCTGGCCCAGGCCAGCGCGGCGGGCCCCGACAGCGTGGTGCAACTCGAGGAGCCGCTGCCGTCCATCAACCTGTCTGACGACGACTGAGCGGAACAGGCATGGCGTGTCACGTATTGACGCGCGAAGCAGGGAGCGCTCGGCTTCCCATTGGAGGATCGACTTATGCGACGCCTTACCGTGGTTTGTTGCGGCTTTGCACTGCTGGTATCTTCAGCATTGGCCGCCGCGCCGGCGCCCAAGTTGCCGGCGCCCGGCAGCATTGGTTTCGACTGGACCGGCAGCAAGAAACCGCGCTGCGCGCTGATCCCGAAGGAAATGATGAGCCGCTTCCAGCGGTGTGAATTCACCCCCAGCGGCGCGTTCGGGCTGGCCGATCCGGTGCACGCCTGCAGGCTCAACAAGGACAGCGAGTACATGGTGTTCGCCAACAAGGCCGCTTGCGTCAAAAATCTCAAGATCATGCAGGCCAACGGGCCTTGATCGGGCGGTTTGTCCAATGCGCGCCGGAGTTATAGGTGGCGCATATTCACCCACACATCGTCCTCGCGAAGGCGGGGACCCATAGACAGTTGACGATCTATGGGTCCCCGCATGCGCGAGGACGATGTTGGTTTGGGGTTCGGAAGTAGGGGCTCTGCGATTTTTACCGGCGCCTACCCGAATCAAAGCCCGCGCGCGATGATGATCTTCTGGATGTCGCTGGTGCCCTCGTAGATCTGGCACACGCGCACGTCGCGGTAGATGCGCTCGACCGGGAAGTCGGTCACATAGCCGTAGCCGCCATGCACCTGGATCGCGTCCGAACACACCCGCTCGGCCATCTCCGAGGCGAACAGCTTGGCCATCGCCGCCTCTTTCAGGCACGGCAAGCCGGCATCCTTCATCGCCGCCGCGTGGTGGATCAACTGGCGCGCCGCCTCGATCTGGGTCGCCATGTCGGCCAGCCGGAATTGCACCGACTGGTGCTCGAAGATCGGCTTGCCGAAGGTCTCGCGGTCGCGCGCATAGCTCAGCGCCGCCTCGTACGCCGCGCGCGCCATGCCGACCGCCTGCGAGGCGATCCCGATGCGCCCGCCCTCGAGCCCCGACAGCGCGATCTTGTAGCCCTGGCCCTCGGCGCCGATCAAATTCTCGGCGGGGATGCGGCAGTTGTCGAACAGGATCTGGGCCGTGTCGGACGACTTCTGGCCCATTTTTTCTTCGAGCCCGGCCACGATGTAGCCCGGCGTTTTGGTCGGCACCCAGAACGCGCTGATGCCCTTCTTGCCGGCCGCCTTGTCGGTCACCGCGAGCACGATCGCGACGTCGGCGTATTTGCCGCTCGTGATGAACTGCTTGGTGCCGTTGATGACGTACTCGCCGCCCTCGCGCACGGCGGTGGTGCGCAGCGCCGAGGCGTCGCTGCCGGTGTGCGGCTCGGTCAGCGCGAAGGCGCCGAGCATCTCGCCCTGCGCCAATGGACGCAGCCACTGGCGCTTCTGCGCCTCGTTCGCGTACGCCATCGCGATGCTGCAGACCGGGCAGTTGTTGACCGAGATGATGGTCGAGGTGCCGCCGTCGCCGGCCGCGA
>JAZKIN010000056.1:0-4832 GCA_040384885.1 Pseudomonadota bacterium
GACGGATGAGTGTTTTACCTTGACTCTAACTGGCTAATGGGTGACCCCGTCGCCTGCGTGGGCAGCGCCAACCGAAGCCCAGATGGCACTTCTGGCTTTAGAGCTTGGTGAAGGGGCAAGTGCTGTGCAGCATGTGCATGGTTTGGTTGGCTTGGCCCAATATCTGAGAATATTTCTGTTGTGAAGTAAAGGATTTGGATTTATATGGATAAAAAATTGCGCCTTAGATTCACGACAGCCTTTGCAGGGGAAATGAAAAAAGCATTTCCCGAATATGTTGCAGTCAAACTTAAGTCTATTTATGTCTGGCCGGGTGAATCTCTATGGCGAAAAGATACTGAAGACTGTAGTTACTTCATAGTACTTAGTCCACACCCTAAGGGTGAGAAGGACGAGATGACTGTAGAACTGGGATGGTCTCGCCGCAAGCGATTTCCAGAATTGATGCAGAGACCATCGATTGTCACCAAAGAAGGAGTATCCACCGCAGCGGAGAGGGATGAAGGATCGGTTCGAATAGGAAATTTATGCGCGAACGCGTTCGATTGGACACAGGTCAAAGATGCGACAATTCAAGATATCGTTTCATTTTTTATCTTAAAGTTGGAACAAGAAGGCTTACCCTTCCTGTGTCGAATTGGAAACTGAAGTTGTGTCAGGCTGTTGCGCGCCACGCTTTCATCGCACTTCGTGCCAAATTATTGTCGACCGATTTCGTCGGAATTTACTCTGCTTTCTCTATCTGGCGTCGTACGATTCTCGGCGTCAGCCACTCTGGTATCGTGGCTTTAGCCGAATTGCAAGGCACGGGGTCAGGTCCGGCAAACGGACATTTGTGAACCAACTTGATTGGCGATTGTCAGTAGGGCGATGGGGTCAGTGCCGACAATCGCGGGCAACGGGGTCAGCGCGGGCAACGGGGTCAGTGCTACCAAACGGACACGAACTCGGCTGCCGGCGACGGCGACGACGGGTGCAGTGCCGACAATCGGACAGGGGCCCCAGTGTAGTGTGGTGGCGCGGGCGAGTGCCGAGAGTGGGCCACGTGCTTGAGCAGTTTTGCTTAGGGCGGGCCGACTGCACTAGTTCCTTAGAAAGCGAGCTAGACGGCGTGCAGCTTAACAGCCCTGCTGACCGTCTTGTCGCTCACGACCGTGGGCGACGGGGTCAGTGCTACCAAACGGACACGAGCTCGTCTGTAGAGGCGGGCAACAGCATGCAGGGCAACGGGGTCAGTGCTACCAAACGGACACGAGCTCGGCTGGAAGCAGGCACAGGGTCAGGTCCGGCAAACGCGGGCAACGGGGTCAGTGCTACCAAACGGACACGAACTCGGCTGCCTGTTGCGCGCCACGCTTTCATCGCACTTCGTGCCAAATTATTGTCGACCGATTTCGTCCGAATTTACTCTGCTTTCTCTATCTGGCGTCGTATGATTCTCGGCGTCAGCCACTTTGGTATCGTAGCTTTAGCCGAATTGAGATCATAGCGCCGCTGATTCCAATTTCATCGCACCAATTTTTCAAGTCGCAGGTCGTTCGCCAAACTTGATCCCGCGCTGTTTCCCGAATTTTCGTCATATCGTAGAGCCTAAAAAAGGGGACACGAGGTCCCCTTTTTTATGACGCTGGCGGCAATCCACTAAAACGGCACATCATCATCCGGCGCCTGCGCCGCTTCCCTCTGCGCGTCGACCTGCTGCATCATAGCCATGATATCCGGGCCATAGGTCCGGGCGAGCACATCGCGCAATTGTTCGAGGAATTCAATCAAGGTGAGTGCATCTTCGGCCCGCAGGTGGGTGATGACGGTGTTGACGCGCATGTTCATGCATGCTCCCGTCCCGGCTTGACCTGCTGCTTGAGCAGGGCCTCGTGCGAGCGCCAATGTGGCTGCAGCAGCGCCGCGTTGACATGGGAGACGGCGCAGCTGCGTTGACGGTCCATGCAAGTGGCCACCAGGCTGGCATAGCACAGGTTTCTGCACAAGCGAAGATTGCCTTGCACAGCCCGCAGAACCACTTGCACCGCCGCCTCGTCGAAGGTGTTGGCGCCCAGTCCGACGGCGCCCAGTTCGGCGACGATGAACGCGGCCAGGTCGGCATCGTTCAAGGGCAGCAACTGCTTGCTATAACTGATCCGGCTCTTGATATCTTCATTGCACATCATCGACAGGCGATGCAACAGCTCCGGGTGCCCGAGCAGCACGAGGTTGTGTTTTTTCGGGAAGCGCTCGAACAGCAGGCGCAGCTTGCGCAGGATGTCCATGTCCAGCAAATGCGCATCGTCGATGACGAGGTACAGATTTTTCTGCGATTGTACATGGCGGTAGGCGGCCTGCACCAACTCTTTTTCGACATCCTTCCTCGGCGCGCTGACCTGCATCGATTCGGCCAACTGTTTCAGGATCGGCTGGTAGGTGTGCATGGTCTGGGTGAAGGAGGCGACCACGGTGTCGCGCCCCTTTCCCAGTAGCTCAAGATGGTCGCGGATGACGGACTTGCCCACGCCGGGGTTGCCGACGATGACGGAGAAGCCGCCGTGCTGGGCGTGGATCTTGATCATCTCGACGGCCTCGTCCTGCTGTGGCAGCAGCGTCAGTTCGCTGCGGTAAAAGGGCTCGCGGGTCAATCCGAAGGTCGATTTAATCATGCGCGCCTCCGCATGGCGCCGCGCGCAGGCGGGCGTTGGCGCTCAGGTCGAGCAGCGTGGCCTGGCCCATGCGGTGGCCGTCGAAGTACACGATGAAGCGGTCTCGCCGCGTGCGGTCGTAGCGCACCGCGACCGATTTTTCGCGCAGATCGACGGGGCACTCGTATCGTTGGGAATTGATCGAGAACACGTTGGTCTTGCTGACCTTGCGCGTCTCCTCGATGAAGAACACCTCCTCGGTATAGGCGTCGTCGGCCTCGCACGGCCCGCAGTATCACCTGCACCGCCGCCGCGTCGAAGGTGTTGGCGCCCAAACCAACGGCGGCCAGTTCGGCGACGATGAACGCGGCCAGGTCGGCATCGTTCAAAGGCAGCAACTGCTTGGAATAGCTGATCCGGATCTTGATGTCCTCATTGCACATCATCGACAGCCGATGCAACAATTCGGGGTGCCCGAGCAGCACCAGGTTGCGCTTTTTCGGAAAGCGCTCGAACAGCAGGCGCAGGCTGGCGGTCGGCGCGCATACCGAATACAAAGCCAACTACAGCGTGCCGTACGCGCCGGGTCGCCTGCTCGCCGTCGGCTACAGGGACGGCAAGCCGGCGGGGCGGTGGGAACTGCGCACGGCGGGGCCGGCGGCCGCGGTCAAGCTGGGCGTGGACCGGCGCCGGCTGGTGGCCAATGGCGAGGATCTGGCCTACGTCACCGCCGAACTGGTCGACAAGGACGGCAACCCCGTCTACGCACGCGAAGGTGACCGCGAATTCAAGGTGAAGGTCGACGGCGCCGGCGCGCTGGCCGGGATCGGCAACGGCAACCCGATGGACGCGTCGAGCCTGCAGGCCGGGGGCGCGCACCAGCTGCCACGGGCAGTTGGTGGCGGTCGTGCGCGCGGGCTTGCGGGCGGGTACGATCGAGCTTGTGTTCGCCGCCGAAGGACTGCCGACGCGGCGCATCCAGATCGACGCCGCGTCGCAATAAGGCGCAACCGGACCGGCGGCGCGCTTCCCGCGCGCGGCCGCAGATCGTCAAGGCAGGGCGGGCACGCCTTCGAGCACGAACAGCTTGCGCTTGCCGTTCTTCTGTTCCTCGAGGCCCCGCCTGTAGCCCGGAAAGCTGAGCAGCAGGCGGTCGAAGCTGCCGTCCTCCTGCGCCATTTTCAAACCGAGTTCGATGCGCTCGGCCACGGCGGTATCGTTCTTGTTCAGGAAAAAATAAAACGGGGCGGGATAGTACAGCATGATGTTTTTCTCGATGCGCAAGCCGGCCGCCCGGTGCAGCTCCTCCTCGTTCCAGACCTCGTACACGCCGCGCGGAAAATAATCGAAGCGCTTCAGGGTCAGCATCTGGAACAGCGCGTTGTAATGCAGCGAGGTGGTGACGTTGTAGCCGTTCCTGCGCATGATGTCGGTGTCGGCCCAGTGTGATCCGAGCCCGGCGCTTAGCTTGCGCAGTTCGTCGGCGCTGGCGATCTTGTCGAAGCGCGGCTGGTCGGCTCCGCGGATCAGCAGCAAGCGGTAATTGTTGAGTTCGCGCAGCAGCGATATCCGCACGGGCAGCAATTGCTGCTCGCGCTTGGGGTTGGTCGCGGTCCAGATCAGGTTGATCGCCTTGCCCGAGCGCAGTTCCTCGACGCTGCGCTCGACCGACACCCGCCACGGGTAGGGCTCGATCGAGAACGGTCCGTACGTCGCCTCGGTTTTGCGCAACGCAAGCTCGAGCACCTGCGGGAAGTACTCGGCATGCGCGCGCGCGCTCGGTTCGATGTCGGGCACCACCAGCCTTAGCGGTTCGGCCGCCCGTGCGCCCGTGCCAAGCAGCAGCAACGCGGCGCCGGCGGCGCGCGCGCATACTTTCCGGAATCGTGAGCTCATCATATTTTTACCAATATTGGTCGGCTGCCGAGCCGGAGATGACTAAGTAGGCATGCCCATAGTAACCCGCTTGGTACGCTGGCTGCACAAAATCGGGTTTGTCTCATAGCTTTAACCGTGCTTCGGACGTGTGAGGTTTGAAATTTTTAGGATGAAACCAACATCATCGCCGCCGTGTGTCGGCTGCGGTTTTTACTGGCAGAAATCGCGACATCATTAGCCTCCAATAACTCAAACCAACATCGTCCTCGCGCATGCGCCGCCCCCATAGAACGTCGGCTCAAAGCAACTGTTCTATGGGTCCCC
>JAZKIN010000057.1:0-15614 GCA_040384885.1 Pseudomonadota bacterium
CGCGTCAAACCAACCTGACTTCGGAATGGAAGATGGTAGTGCTGAACGCTTACAATTAATCTGGTAGGATCAACGTTCAACAGTGCGCCGCCGGGCCAAGCAGGCCGATGACGGCGGAAGTCGGTGTTCATGGTTTGGGTGGTCAGCCGCCCGCGTCAACGTGAGGTAGCAATGGAAACGTCGCAGGAACTCCAAGCCAGTTATTCCCTGACATATGGCGAGCGCCTCCGCGCAGCCTGGGATCTCACCATGGGTTCGCCCGTCGCCATCCTCTGGCTCTGCTTCTTTCCCGGTCTCGGCATCGTGCTGCTCTGGCTGATGAATTGGCCGAACAACCGCGCCACAGGACTGGATTATTTCTTGGCCTTTGTGTGCTTCGCGTTTGTTCCGCTCTTGTTCTTGTGGATTACTCACCGTGCGCACGTGGCAGACAGCGACAAGGGTCTGTACAGCTATCGTTTCAATGGTGATGGGGTCCATGTGACGACGGCGGACTCGGAGCTGACCCATCGCTGGCCGGCGATTGTGCGCGTGCGGCAGAAGGGCCGCATGCTTTATCTGTACTTCACCGAGCGCAATGCGCATTGCGTGCCGCTTCGTGTGTTTCCGGCCGCTGGGGCCGCAGCGGCTATCCAGGGCTTGGCGAGCGCGGGCGGGGTGGCCCGGGTTGGCAACTGACTTGTCGTTTTGAGCGCCTTAACCATCTCAGGAATCGTGTCGAGGAAAATGTAAATATCCAAAACCAACATCGTCCTCGCGCATGCGGCGGCGCATGCGCCGCCGCGTGCGCGAGGACGATGTAGGGTTTTTCGAAGTTTTTGAACCAAGTGGCGCGAAATCCAAACCCGTCTCAAATACCCCAAGAGACGCCCCAAAAAGGCAGCCAACATCGGCCGCCTATCATAAAAGAGCGCGGCGGTGTACAATCCTTCCTCAATTTTTTATTCCCCGAACCCCCACCGATGTCATCCCCCTCCCCTGCGGCCGTCAAGGCTTGGCTCCTCGATCTGCAAGCGCGCATCGTGCAAGCACTCGAACTGGCCGACGGCAAGCCGTTCGCGCGCGACGCCTGGCAGCGCCCGGAAGGCGGCGGCGGCATCTCGCGTGTGATCGAGGAAGGCAATGTGTTCGAACGCGGCGGCGTCAATTTTTCGCACGTGATGGGCGCCAACCTGCCGCCATCGGCCGCCGCCGGCCGCCCCGAGCTCGCGGGCCGTTCGTGGGAGGCGATGGGCGTGTCGCTCGTGCTCCACCCGCGCAATCCGTACGCGCCCACGGTGCACATGAACGTGCGCTTCTTCACCACCACGGCCGAAGGCCTGGAGCCGGTCTGGTGGTTCGGCGGCGGCATGGACCTGACCCCGTACTACGGCGACGAGGGCGACACCCGCCACTTCCACGGCAGCTGCCGCGACGCCCTCGCCCCCTTCGGCGCAGACCTGCATCCGCGCTTCAAGCAATGGTGCGACGAGTACTTCTACCTGAAACACCGCAAGGAGCCGCGCGGCGTGGGCGGGATCTTTTTCGACGACTTCAACGCGCCCGGTTTCGCGCAAAGCTACGCGATGACGCAAAGCGTCGGCGACAGCTTTATCAAGGCCTACCTGCCGATCCTGATGGCGCGCAAAGACACGCCCTACGGCGAGCGCGAACGCGATTTCCAGGCCTACCGGCGCGGCCGCTACGTCGAATTCAACCTCGTGTTCGACCGCGGCACCCTGTTCGGCCTGCAGTCGGGCGGACGCACCGAGGCGATCCTGATGTCGATGCCGCCGATCGTCAAATGGCGCTACGACTGGCAGCCCGAAGCCGGCAGCGCAGAGGCCAGGCTGTACACCGATTTCCTGGTCCACCGCGACTGGCTGCCACAGTGACAGGTGTCGTCGCACTGCTGGGAGGCAGTTTCGACCCGGTCCACCACGGCCACGTAGCCCTTGCCGCACTGTTTGCGAATCTGCTGGCGCCTTGCCAGTTGCGCATCGTCCCGGCCGGCAACCCGTGGCAAAAGAATGCTTTATCCGCGAGCGCAAAAGACCGCGTCGCGATGCTCGAACTGGCATTTAAGGCCGCCGCCCTACCGGTCGTGCTGGACTGCCAGGAGATCGAGCGCAGCACGCCGACATACACCATCGACACGCTGCGCAATGTACGCGCCGAACTCGGACCCGACGCCAGCGTCGTGTTCCTGATGGGCGCGGACCAATTGCAGCACCTGGACAGCTGGCGCGAGTGGCAGCGGCTGTTCGACTTCGCCCACATCGGCGTGGCGGCGCGACCCGGTTTCGACCTGGCCGAAGCGGCACTCCCCGCTGCGGTCACCCTGGAACTGGAGCGGCGCCTGTCACCCTTGGCGCAACTGAAGAACACGCCGTCGGGACTGGCTTACCTGGCGCACGAACTCGCAGTGGACATCTCTGCCACCCAGATCCGTGCTGCATTACAACGGGGCGAGAAGGCAAACTCGCTTATCCCCCCGGTAGTGCTAGACTATATTCAACAACATAATTTATACAAAATCTAATGGATATCAAAAAACTACAAACCCTCGTCGTTGACGCCCTCGAAGACATCAAGGGCCAGGACATCAGCGTGTTCGACACCGTCCACCTGACCAGCCTGTTCGACCGCATCGCGGTCGTCTCGGGCACCTCGAACCGCCAAACCAAGGCGCTGGCCGCCTCGGTGCGCGACAAAGTCAAGGAAGCCGGCGGCGACGTCATCGGCGTCGAGGGCGAGGACACCGGCGAATGGGTGCTGGTCGACCTCGGCGACATGATCGTCCACATCATGCAGCCGGCGATCCGCCAGTACTACCGCCTCGAAGAAATCTGGGGCGACAAGCCCGTCAAGCTCGGCGCGGCCAAGCGCAAGGGCACGCTCGAAGCGGCCGAGGCCAGCGAGAAAAAGCCCAAGTCCAAGCACCTGACCTCGACCCAGGAGGCGCCGGTCGTCAAGCCTGTCAACGAGCGCAAGTCGCCCGCCCGCAAGGCAGAGATCGACAAGGCCTCGGTGGTCAAGCCGGTCGCCGCCAAAAAGACCGCGGCCAAAAAGCCGGCGGCCTCCAAGGCAGTCGGCAAGGTCGTCAAGGTTGCGGCCACCAAGACCGAGGAAGCGGCCGTCAAGGCGCTCAAATCGCTGCCGCCCAAGCGCGCAGCGGCCGTCAAGGCGCCCAAAGTGGCAGCCGACGCGGTGCCGGCCAAAAAGGTCATCAAGCGCGCCGTCAAAAAGAGCGCGGACGAATAAGCGCAGATGCAGCTCATCATTGCTGCGGTCGGCCATAAAATGCCGGCCTGGATCGAAACCGGCTTCACCGAATACACGAAGCGCATGCCCCCCGAGCTGCGCATCGTGCTCAAGGAGGTCAAGCCGGTCGAGCGCTCCGGCAGCAAGACCGCCGCCACCGCGATGGCGCTCGAACGCGACCGGATCGAGGCGGTTCTCCCCAAAAACGTACGCATCATCGCCCTCGACGAGCGCGGCAAGGACCTGACCAGCGTCGGCCTGTCGCAGCAGCTCATGCAGTGGCAGCAGGACGGGCGCGACACCGCCTTCCTGATCGGCGGGGCCGACGGCCTCGATCCCGAACTCAAGGGCCGCGCGGAGGGCCTGATTCGCATTTCCAGTATGACGCTCCCGCATGGCATCGTGCGTGTTATGCTTGCAGAACAATTGTACCGAGCGTGGTCGATCACGCAGAACCACCCCTATCATCGCGTCTGACCGGCGCCAAATCCGATGAAACCGATCGACAAAAAGATCTACCTCGCCTCCAAAAGCCCGCGCCGGCGCGAATTGCTGCGCCAGATCGGCGTCGATTTCGAACTCCTCCTGCTGCGCAACGACAGCCCGCGCGGCCCCGACGTCACCGAAGAGGTGCGACCGGGCGAGCTGCCGCTCGACTACGTGGTCCGTGTGGCCAACGAAAAGGCCGCCTTCGCGCTGCGCCTGGTCATGCACCGGCACCTGACCGCGCGCCCCGTGCTCGCGGCCGACACCACTGTCACCATCGACGGCGAGATCCTCGGCAAGCCGGGCAACCAGCGCGAGGCGATCGAGATGCTCGAGCGCCTGTCGGGCCGCACCCACCAGGTGCTGACCTCGATCGCGGTGCACCACAAGGACATCGCCGAGCAGCTCACGCAGGTCTCGCAGGTGCGTTTCGCGACGCTGTCGGCGGCGACCATCAGCGCCTATTGCGCCACGCCCGAGCCCTACGACAAGGCCGGCGGCTACGGCATCCAGGGCCTGGCCGGGATGTTCGTCGAGCATATCGACGGCAGCCACTCGGGCATCATGGGCCTGCCCTTGTACGAGACGGCAGCGCTGCTGCGCATGGCCGGGGTGCCGTTGATCTGAGTGCCCGGCTTATTTTGCCGACAGTGAAAAGGGTGTCGATGGAAGCAGTACGGCGGCAGAAATCGTGATATTCGAGAATAAGAAACTTAAACCAACATCGTCCTCGCGGATGCGGCGCGGCATGCCGCGCCCCCATAGAACGGTTGCTCATGGCCAGCGTTCTATGGGGGGGAGGCATGCCTCCCCGCCTTCGTGAGGACGATGTTGGTTTATGGTGTTTAAGTTTTCTCGACACGATTTCTAATATCAGTGCGCATGCGTGGGAACGAGTGCTTGCATTTCTAAAGTCGACGCCGTTGCCAGTGCGCACAAGCGAATCGACGCACGCCCGGCGGCGCGCCCGTGTATGATGAAAACTTGCACAATATTCACGCTGCCGACCGCCGCCGACGCCCATACATGAACGAAGACATCCTGATCAACATCACCCCGCAAGAGACGCGCGTCGCCCTGATTTTGCAGGGCGCGGTGCAGGAACTGCACATCGAGCGCACGCTCACGCGCGGCTTGGCGGGCAATGTCTATTCGGGCAAGGTGGTGCGGGTGCTGCCGGGGATGCAGTCGGCCTTCATCGACATCGGCCTCGAGCGCGCCGCGTTTTTGCACGTGGCCGACATCTGGGAGGCGCGCACCAACGACGGCCCCTCGGTCGCGCCGACCCCAATCGAAAAAATCCTGTTCGACGGCCAGGTGCTGACGGTGCAGGTCATCAAGGACCCGATCGGCACCAAGGGCGCGCGCCTGTCGACCCAGATCTCGATCGCGGGGCGCATGCTGGTGTACCTGCCGCAGGACCACCACATCGGCATCTCCCAAAAGATCGAAAAAGAATCCGAGCGCGAACTGCTGCGCAACCGCCTGCAGCACCTGCTGCCGGCCGAAGAAAAAGGCGGCTACATCGTGCGCACGATGGCCGAAGACGCTTCCGACACCGACCTCGCGGCCGACGTCGACTACCTGCGCAAGACCTGGGGCGCGATCCTGCACGGCGCGCGCACCAAGCCGGCCACCAGCCTGCTGTACCAGGACCTGAATTTGGCGCAGCGCGTGCTGCGCGACTTCGTGCACGACGAGACGGCCAGCATCCAGGTCGACTCGCGCGAAAATTATCTGAACCTGGTCGAATTCGCGCAGGCCTATACGCCGAGCGAGCTGACGCGCCTGCAGCACTACACGGGCGAGCGCCCCCTGTTCGACCTGTACGGCGTGGAGGAAGAAATCCTGCGCGCGCTGGGCCGGCGGGTCGACCTCAAATCGGGCGGCTACCTGATCGTCGACCAGACCGAGGCGATGACCACGATCGACGTCAACACGGGCGGCTTCGTCGGCGGGCGCAATTTTGCCGACACCATTTTCAAGACCAACCTCGAGGCCGCGCACGCGATCGCGCGCCAGCTGCGCCTGCGTAATCTGGGTGGGATCATCATCCTCGACTTCATCGACATGGACAACAACGAGCATCGCGCCGCGGTGCTCGCCGAGCTTAAAAAGACCTTGTCACGCGACCGCACCAAGGTCTCGGTCAGCAATTTCTCGGCGCTCGGCCTGGTCGAGATGACGCGCAAGCGCACGCGCGAGTCGCTCGCCCACATCCTGTGCGAGCCCTGCCCCGCCTGCGCCGGCAAGGGCCAGGTCAAGACCAGCCGCACGATCTGCTACGAGATCCTGCGCGAACTGCTGCGCGAGGCCAAGCAGTTCAACCCGCGCGAATTCCGCATCCTCGCCGCGCAGGAGGTCGTCGACCTGTTCCTCGAGGAGGAGTCGCAGCATCTGGCGATGCTCGGTGACTTCATCGGCAAGAAGATTTCGCTGCAGGTCGAGACGGCCTATCATCAGGAACAGTACGACGTCATTCTGATGTAGGCGGAATGCTGTACGGGAGCGTTTGACAGGGCATCGTGTTGAATTCGCCCCAAGATCGCTTCAGAAATCGCGCACATAAAAACTTAAAGATCAAAAACCAACATCGTCCTCGCGAATGCGGGGACCCATAGAACAGTTGCTTTGAGCCACCGTTCTTTGGGTCCCCGCCTTCGCGAGGACGATGTTGGTTTAGGTTTTTAAAGTTTACGCTTCGCGACTTCTGCCAAGCCGCGCAGCGCGTTTAAAACTTCATCTCACCCCACAACCATGCCTTGCGCGTGTCGACATTGCCCGCGCCGAAGGTCGTAGCGGGCGTGCCGGCCTTGCTGTAATCGGCGATCTTGGCGCCGATCAGATAGTGCTTGCCGATCGCCTTGGTCGCCGAAAAATTCCACTCGCTTCCGAGCCGCTTCGAACTGAGCACGGCGGTCGGTTTGTCCGCGCGGTAGGCGTGGTAGGCGAGCATCAGGTTGACGCCGCCCGGCTTGCCGTCGAGCGACACGTAGACGTCGCGCAGGCCCTGCGCCGGCGTGGTCAGGAACATGTCGGCCCAGCCGTTAAACGCATGCAGCGTGGCCAGCGGGGTCGAGAACGACTTGCCCGCCGCGACCAGCGCGCCGCCGGCCTTGGTCCTGGCGCCGCGGTCGCCGCCGAGCACCTCGTAGCCGAGCTTGACGACGGCGGCCTTGAAGTCGACGCCGCCCTCGAGCAGCGTGTAGCGCGCGCGGTAGCTGACCGGGTTGTCGCCGCCGTCGGCCTGCGTGGCCAGTTCGGCGGTGTAGAGCAGCTTGAAGGCGCCGGCCGGCGCGCCGCCCTTGAAACGCACGCCGTAGGTGTCGCTCGAATTGGCCAGCATCGCGCTGGCGCTGTCGTAGTCGAGCAGATACGCGTAAGCGCTCAGCTCGCCGAGCTTGAGGCCCGTGTAGCGCGCGTTCAGGATGGTCGAGCCCATCTTGTGGTTGCCGCCCGCCGGCCCCGCCGACTTGGCCGCCGCGCGGTCGCTGAACACACGGTTGACGTTGGTGATGTAGCCGGCCGTCAGCGTGGTCGACGGCAGCGAGGTGTTCACCACCGTCATCGCGTCAAAGGTTTGCTCGTTCTGGCGCCATCCGACATTGCCGACGAAGCGGTCGTTGTCGAGCTTGATGCGCTGGCGCCCCAACTTGACGGCGGTTTTCGCAATCCCCGTGTAGCTCAGGAAGGCCTGGTTGATCTCGTCCGAATCGGGGTCGCCGATGACTGCATAGCCGTTCGCGGTCTGTCCCAGCGCGCGGCTGTCGTAGTGCTTGCTGCCGAGCGCCTGGACCGACTCGGCCTCGACCATCGCACCGAAGCCGTGGAAGGTCTTGGTGGCGTAGCCCAGGCGCAGGCGCACCGTGTGCGCGCTGGCCTCGTTGGCGGTGGCGGCGCCGGTTTTGACGTCTTCAAAGCGGTACTGCACGCTGGCCGTGGTGGTGCCGCCGGTCAGCGCCGAGGTCAGGGTGTCGGCGGCGAAGGCGGGCGTG
Source organism: Pseudomonadota bacterium (assembly GCA_040384885.1). Taxonomy (GTDB): domain Bacteria; phylum Pseudomonadota; class Gammaproteobacteria; order Burkholderiales; family Burkholderiaceae_D; genus Telluria_A. Next base: position 7,725 of record JAZKIN010000057.1, read on the forward strand.
GCGAACAGTGCGGAAAGCGCGGCGAAGCTTGTTGCGGTCGTTTTTTTAATGAGCATGCAATTCCCCAGTGGTTGAAAATATCGATCGTTCTATGGCCTTTCAGCAAGAGTTATGCCAAGTTGCCAAGTGATCGCGGATTTTCGTTATTCCACTATGGAAATGTCTTTACTGGCCGGTGGATGAGGGTAAACAGCGCGAACGCGACCATGCTCACTTGTTGTGCGTCGCACCAATTCGGGATGTCAATACAGGGCATGCGACAGGGGCGCCGCAGATTCAACGCGTCAGAAATCGTGAAAACGACCAATCCGAAAATTAAAACCACATCGTCCTCGCGCATGCGGTTGTCGCAAAACTTGAACTGGTGCCCAACGCGGCAGAAATCGTGCGAGTTGAGACCTTTAATAAAGGAGCTAAACCAACATCATCCTCGCGAACGCGGGGACCCATAGAACGTCGGCCCAGAGCTAACGTTCTATGGGTCCCCGCGTTCGCGAGGACGATGTTGGTTTGGGTTATGTGCGTTTTGGCGACACGATTTCTGGAGATAGCCTCACATCTGCTTGAACAAAGCCTGATACTGCAACGACACCTTGATCCGTTCAGACCGGTCTTTGAGTATCACTTCCATGTTTTCATCAACCCGCACCACGCTGACGACCTGGCGCAAATTCACCACCGAACTCCGATGCACCTGCCAGAACCACTGCGGATCGAGCTGGTCGACGAGCTGTTTCAAGGGCATCCGAATCAATGCCTCGCCGTCGGCCGTGACCACGCGGGTGTACTTCGCGTCCGATTCAAAGTAATGCACGTCGTCCACATGAATCAGGCGCACCTGGGTGCCGACCGATGCCTTGATCCACTGCAGCGGCGGCGCCGCCTGCCGCACATCGACCGCGACCGGCTGCTCCGGGGCCGCCGCTACGCCGCCCGCCTGCGCCAAACGCTCCTGCAGGCGGCGCACCACCGTCACCAGCCGCGGCAGCTCGACCGGTTTGAGCACATAGTCGACCACGCCCGTCTCGAACGCCGACATCGCGTAGTGATCGTAGGCCGACACGATCACCACCAGGGTCTGTTCGCCGACCGCCTCGGCGACCTGCAGGCCGCTCATGCCCGGCATCCGGATGTCAAGGAAGGCAAAGGTCGGCCGATGGCTGCGAATCGCCTGGAACGCCGACGGGCCGTCGCAAGCGCTCGCCACCACCTGGAGCTCGGGCCAGACCAGCGCCAGCGCGTCGGCCAGTCCGGCAAGGGCGAACGGTTCATCGTCGGCAATGACGGCAGTCAGTGTCATAGGGAACTTTCAGGAATGCTCACAGTCGCGCACACGCCCCCGCCGGGCGCATCCGTAATCTCGAGCCGCGCGCGGCCCTCGTATGCCACGGCCAGCCGATCGCGGATATTGACCAATCCGACGCCGTTGCCGACCGTGTCACCGACAGCAAAGCCGGGGCCGCTATCTTGCACCGTGATGTCGATCCGGGCCTGCCCCTCGTGCACCGCCCGCGCGGCCCGCACGGCGATGCCGACAGGTCCGGGTTTGAGTTCGACGCCATGTTTGATGGCGTTTTCAACCAGTGTATGGATGATCAGGTTGGGAAACGGCACGTCCGCAAGTGCCGGATCCAAATGCACGTCGACCGAAAGCCGGCCTCCCATGCGCACCCGGACGATGTTCAGGTAGGTCTCAACGAGGCCAAATTCGCGTCCCAGGACCGAGCCCGTGCCACGCACATCCGGAATCGCCTGACGCAAATAGCTGATCAGTTGGCTCAACAAAAAATCGGCATTCTCGGGATCCTTGCGCACCAGATGCTGCACGCTGGCCAGGGTGTTGAACAAGAAATGCGGTTCGATTTGTGCCTGCAGCAAGGAGAGGCGGGCTTCCGCGAGCGCCTGGCCTTGCTCGGCGGAGTGGCGTTTGAGCGCTTCGCCGTTCAAGCGCTCATGCCAATGGCTGACATAGGTGAAGCGCAAATAACAGAAGGCGACCAGACTGCCGACCATCAGTTCCGGGAAGAACCACATGAACGCGGGCAGCGCCGAAAGCGCTTGAATCTGATCACCAACATACAGCATCAGATGCCCGACGGGCAGTCCCAGCAAGGCCGTCCAGCCCGCCCATTTCAGGAATTCCCCGGTCGTCGGCACGCGCTCGAAATGCTTGTCGATCGTCATTGCCAACAGCCAGCTCAAGTAAAAAATGACCGACCCGCAGGCGGCGATGACGTTGGCGGCAAACATCCTGTCAGTGAATCCCTTGGTGAACCAGATCGCCGCAATCACGACTTCGCCCAGCAAAAACAGCGAAAACTGCGCGATGATGGCCCCGCGCGACAGACGCGACATCCACACCCCGGTTTTGGCAGACATGTCGCACCCTTCGTTGAGAAGATCGCGCGCTCGCTTCAATCCCGCCCAGCTATTTTTCAGTAGTTTCATGATGGCCCCAGTGTAGTTGTTCGATATACCGGCAGCAATGCAAACCTCGCATCGGCTTCCGCTATGAATTGACGGCAACGTTTGCTGTCGATGGACGCACGATAGCCGCCCTGCCCACAGGCGGGGGTGCATGCTGCGACGAATAGAGGGAAACCCGGTGTGGGTACCGGACTGCGGCGACGAACAAGCAACGCGCGTATAAGCCGAAGACTGGCTTAATGTGACAGAAATCGCGAATGCGACGCCAACTCAAACCTCAACCAACATCGTCCTCGCGCATGCGGGGCCCCATAGAACGTTCGCGCGTAGCAACAGTTCTATGGGTCCCCGCATCCGCGAGGACGATGTCGTTTTTAATTTTTTGAGTTTTCCTCGACACGATTTCTGAAGCGTTTTTAGCGCTTCCGGAAAGCGCTATTCAAAATCGTATCGCCGACAACCAATCAATACATTATTGAATAGCCCGCGACTATTGCGGCCGTCCACCCAACGCGTTGATATCGCCGGTCTCGAGGATGCGCTTGGGCGCGCCATGGCGCACCGCCGCCAGCATGGATTGGCCGATATTGGCCGTGCTCAGCACTTGCGCCGGCAACAGTTTGCGCAGCAGCGGCAGCACCGGCTTGGTCAGCGAATAAAACACGCGGTACGCCGCCGTCTTCGACTTGATGCCGTCGAGCGGCTGGATCAGACCCGGGCGGAACATATACACGCCGCGGAACGGCAACTGCAGCAGCGCGTTCTCGGTCCGCCCCCGCACCCTGGCCCACATCAGCTTGCCCTTCTCGGAGGTATCGGCGCCGGCCGCCGACACGTACACGAACACCATCTGCGGGTTCAGCCGCGCGAGGGTGGTCGCCGCCGCCATGGTCAGGTCGTACGTGGTGCGCGTGTACTCGGCCTCGTTCTTGCCCGACGAGCTGGTGCCAAGGCAAAAGAAGCAGGCGTCGAAGTCGCGCAGTTCGTCCTCGACCGCACTATAGTCGGACATGTCACCCAGCACCAGATCGCGCAGCTTCGGATGCTGCTGCCCGTTGGGCGAGCGGCCCACCGTCTTGACGAGCGCGACGTCGCGCGCCGCCAGGCTTTCGCGCAGCACGCCTTGCCCGACCATGCCGGAGGCGCCAAAAATAAGTATGTTCACTGCCTGCCCCATCAAAGTCGGAATCAGCGCCATCATACACGCGGCGACATGCAGTACGATGTCAGCCAACTCAACCAGAAGGATCGGCCATGCACCTGTTTCGCTCACTCCTGCTTTGCACCCTGCTGGCCTGCGCGCTCCCGGCCGGGGCGCGCGCGCCCGACCACCAGGCCGGCGTCTTCGACTACTTCGCGCTGGCCCTGAGCTGGTCGCCGTCGTTCTGCGATTCGCACGACGATCCAAACCAATGCGCGCCCGGCCGCCGGCATGGCTTCGTCCTGCACGGCTTGTGGCCGCAGTACGAAAAGGGCCATCCCGGCCACTGCTCGGCCTACGCCTTGCCAAACGAAGTGCGCAATAAATACACCTCGATCTACCCGTCGTCGAAGATGATCGGCCACCAATGGAGCAAGCACGGCAGTTGCTCCGGGCTCGATCCGGCAGCCTACTTCACGATGTCGGCCAAATTGCAGACCCAGGTCGTGATCCCGAAACCGTTCCAGCAACCGGCCGCGCCTCTCCGCATGAGCAACGAGCAATTCACCGCGGCCTTTAGCAATAGCAACCCCGGCATGGCGCCGAACGCGGTGATGCCCTACTGCGCCGACGGCGGCCGCTTCCTGCGCGAAATTTTCGTGTGCTTCGACAAGGCAGGCCGCTCGCGCGCCTGCAGTTACAGCGACATGAAGCGCTCCTCCAACAGTTGCCGGCGCGACAGCTTTGTGATGCAAAGCGTGCGCTGAAGCAGGCGCCAAGCGTGCAGGCTTGATCGCGCGTTTGGCGCTAAGCTGGTGTTTTAGCAAATGCACACTGGAGCCACGATGAACATCCTGATGGTACTGACCTCGCACGACCGCCTCGGCGATACGGGCAAAAAAACCGGCTTCTGGCTTGAGGAATTCGCCGCCCCTTTTTATATCTTCAAAGACGCCGGCGCGCGCATCACGCTCGCCTCGCCGCTGGGCGGGCAGCCTCCGCTCGACCCAAAAAGCGACGAGCCCGACGCGCAAACCGAGGCCACGCGACGCTTTAAGAACGACCCGGACGCGCAACAGGCGCTGGCCACCACCGCCGCGCTGTCGACGGTATCGGGCGACGCTTTCGATGCCGTGTTCTACCCCGGCGGCCACGGCCCCTTGTGGGACCTCGCAGCCGACCCGCTCTCGATCCAACTGATCGAATCGATGTACGCGGCCGGCAAGCCGGTGGCCGCGGTCTGCCACGCGCCGGGCGTGCTGCGCAACACCAAGGCGCCCGACGGCACGCCGCTGGTGCAGGGCAAGCATGTGACCGGCTTCACCAACACCGAAGAAGCAGCCGTGCAACTGAGCGACATCGTGCCCTTCCTCGTCGAAGACATGCTCGTCAAGCACGGCGGCCGCTACAGCAAGGGGCCCGACTGGCAGCCCTATGTGCTCGTCGACGGCACACTGATCACCGGACAAAACCCGGCCTCGTCGGTGCCGGCCGCCGAACTGCTGCTCAAGCAACTCGAAGAGCGCGAACAAACAATCTGAACCCACGGTCGGGGACTGCAAAAGGTCCCCTTCCCGCGTCCACCCCTGCCTCCACCCCGCATTTCGCCGCAAGCGCGCGCGTCCGACCGCTCCAAAAATATTAACTTTCGGTTAATAGAATCAAACTCTCAATGTCTTCGCATCAGCTTTGCCGGATCGGCAAGGCGCCCTCAACGACGCCAATCTTTCATTAAAAATAACTTCGTCGCGCATTTGTAACATTGCAAAAAATAATTTCGCTCAGGCCACATAAAATGCGTCAGACTCACTAAAAGTAGCAAAATAAAAACAAATTACAGGGGGTGCACGTGAACCGTATAAGTTTAGCGTTTGCAATTCTTGTGGGTGCTTTGACAGCATCCCGGGCACAGGCCCAGGCGGTCACGGTGACCTGGCCGCTAACCAGTCCGGGCACGCTGGTCGGCAACAGCAGCCAGCCCTCGCTCGCCACCGGCGCCGCCCAGATCATCAACGGCGGACCGCACCCGACCATCTTCGTGCACGACTATTGGAACGGCCAGGCCCAACGCATGAAGACCGGCACCTCGGGCTGGATCGCCGGCCCGGCCCTGCCCGACCGCTACCTGCAATTCGACGCCCAGCCCACGCCCGGCAATCAATTGAAGATCAACAGCGTGTCGTTCAATTATGGCGGCGCCGGCATGACCGGCCATATCCACGCCTCGGTGCGCTATTCGGTCAACAACTGGATATCTTCGACCTTGATAACGAACGGTCTGGCCTACCCAAGCACGGCGATGCCGACCTACTCCGGCTCGATTTCGGCGCCGCCGGTCCCCCCGGGGGGCAAATTCTCGCTGCGAATCCATCCTGCCGCGTCCCAGAACAGCGTGGCGATGGCGATTACCTTCGCCTCGCACAGCAACATCGTGCTCAACGGCACCAGCACACCGCTCGACAACAAGGGCGCCACGTTCACGATCCGCAAGAACACGGGTCCGCGCATGGTGCCCGGCACCTATGTATTCAACATCACGTGCTCCGGCCAGGGCGGCCCGTACACGGGCGGTCCGGTCGCGGTCGTGCTGCCGAGCCCGGGCATGGCGACGGTCAACGTGCCGGCCGGCGCGATCTGCGGCGTCACCGAAGTGCCGCCCGCCGGCGGCGGCTGGGCCCCGCCCGGCTTCTCGGGCAACGCCCTGCAGGTCGGCACCGGCGGCCCGTGGGAAGCCAAGGTGGGACCGGTCAACGGCAGCGCGGGCTCGCTGATCGTGTCCAACCGCCCCGGCCACGACGACGACAAGGTCGCCCGTTTCACGATCAGCAAGCGGACCGGCGAGCGCATGGTTCCCGGCACCTACCTGTTCACCATCAGCTGCGGGCCGAACGGCCCGTACACCGGTCCCAACCCGGTCGCCGTCGTCCTGCCGAGCCCGGGCATGAGCAGCGTGAGCGTTCCCGCCGGATCGATCTGCGGGATCATCGAAACGCCGCCCTCGGGCGGCAACTGGGCCGCGCCGGACTTCCACGCGAGCGGCGTCAACCTGCAAATGGGCGCGCCGTGGCAAGCCAAGGTCGGCCCCGTCAACGGCCACGGCGGCGCCGTCGTTGTCAACAACAAGCCGGGCAAGGACGACGGCAAACTGGTCGGCTTCACGCTGCACAAGCGCATCGAAGGCGGCATGGTGCCCGGCACCTATCTGTTCGCGCTGACCTGCAACGGTCCCAACGGGCCGTTCAACACCAGCGCCTCGGTGGTGCTGCCCACCCCAGGCATGAGCACGGTGCAAGTGCCCGCCGGATCCGTGTGCCGCATCGTCGAGCAAACCCCTTCCGGCGGCGGCTGGGGCCTGCCCGGCTTCACCGCCAACGGCATGCAACTGGAGATGGGCGGCGGGTGGGAAGCCAAATTCGGCCCCGTCAACCAGTCCGGCAACTCGGTCATGGTGAGCAACCGGCGCGGCAAGCCGGATGGGAAAACCGTGCGCTTCAACATCCGCAAGAGCACGGGCGAGCGCGTGATCGCGGGCACCTATTACTTCAACCTCTCGTGCAGCGGTCCGGGCGGCCCCTACACGGGCATCAATCCCGTGCCCGTGGTGCTCCCGAACCCCGGCGTGACGACCGTGAGCGTGCCGGCCGGCTCCATGTGCAACCTCACCGAGCAGACGCCGGCCACCGGCAACTGGCTCGCGCCGACCTACACCGGCAACGGCGTCAACGTGCAGACGGGCGGCGGGTGGGAGGCCAAGGTCGGCCCGCTCAACGACAACCATGGCACCGTGCTGGTGACCAACAAGCCGGGCAAGGACGACGGCAAACTGGTCGGCTTCACGCTGCACAAGCGCATCGAAGGCGGCATGGTGCCCGGCACCTATCTGTTCGCGCTGACCTGCAACGGTCCCAACGGGCCGTTCAACACCAGCGCCTCGGTGGTGCTGCCCACCCCAGGCATGAGCACGGTGCAAGTGCCCGCCGGATCCGTGTGCCGCATCGTCGAGCAAACCCCTTCCGGCGGCGGCTGGGGCCTGCCCGGCTTCACCGCCAACGGCATGCAACTGGAGATGGGCGGCGGGTGGGAAGCCAAATTCGGCCCCGTCAACCAGTCCGGCAACTCGGTCATGGTGAGCAACCGGCGCGGCAAGCCGGATGGGAAAACCGTGCGCTTCAACATCCGCAAGAGCACGGGCGAGCGCGTGATCGCGGGCACCTATTACTTCGACCTCTCGTGCAGCGGGCCGGGCGGGCCGTACACTGGCATCAATCCGGTGCCCGTGGTCCTGCCGAGCCCGGGCGTGTCGACCGTGAGCGTGCCGGCCG
>JAZKIN010000057.1:15714-50906 GCA_040384885.1 Pseudomonadota bacterium
CCGGTGCCCGTGGTCCTGCCGAGCCCGGGCGTGTCGACCGTGAGCGTGCCGGCCGACTCCCTCTGCATCGTCACCGAGCAGACGCCAGCCACCGGCAACTGGCTCGCGCCGACCTACACCGGCAACGGCGTCAACGTCCAGACGGGCGGCGGGTGGGAAGCCAAGGTCGGCCCGCTCAGCGACAACAACGGCACCGTGCTGGTCACCAACAAACCCGGCAAGGACGAGGGCCGCGACGCGCGCTTCACGATCCGCAAACGCACTGGCGACCGGATCGTCCCGGGCACCTATGTGTTCACGGTCGCGTGCACCGGTCCCAACGGACCTTACAACACGACGGCCTCGGTGGTGCTGCCCACGCCCGGCGTGAGCACCGTGGTCGTGCCCGCCGGATCGACTTGCTCGGTCATCGAAACTCCACCTCCCGGCAACTGGGGGGTGCCGACCTATTCGGGCAGCGGCGTCAACGTGCAAGCGGGTGCGCCGTGGGAGGCCCGGGTCGGCCCCGTCAACGGCATCGCGGGCAACCTCATGGTGCATAACCGCCCCGGTCCCGTCGATGTAAGAATGGTCACGTTCAACATCCGCAAAAACACCGGGGCCGCCGTGATTCCGGGCACCTATGTATTCAACCTGACGTGCAGCGGGCCGGGCGGCCCCTACACCGGGACGCCGATCTCCGTGGTCTTGCCCAGCCCGGGTGTGAGCAGCGCGAGCGTGCCCGCCGGCTCGACCTGCACCCTGGTCGAAGTGGTGCCCAATTTCGCCGGCACCTGGGATGCGCCGACCTACAGCGGTTCGAACCTGAACGTGCAGCCGGGCTTGCCGTGGCAGGCGAACGTGGGCCCCGTCAACAGCGGCGGCGGCACGGTGGTCGTCGGCAACCGGCAAAAGACGGTCGCACTCGCCTGTAGCCAATTCAAATTCACGCCCAACCTGAACGTTGGGACCATGATCCCGAGTGTGCATTTGGGCCTGCTCAACATGCAGACCAACAACGGCACGGTCGAAAAGTACTGCTACGGCGACTCGCCCGCCAACTGCGCGACCTACGGCGGCCTGTATGAATGGTCCGAGGCGATGGCCTACGGCGCCGGCAACAACAGCGACCAGAGCGGCGCGCGCGCGCAGGGCATCTGCCCGGCAGGGCACCACATTCCGAGCCAGCAGGAATGGGCGCGCTATGCGCACTGCGTCGAAACCTCCATTGCACCGGCTGGATCGACGGCGCTGAGCGTGTTCCAGGATCCGACCAATTTCATGTGGAAGGGTTCGAGCAACCCGGCCGAGGCGCCTGGCACCAAGATGAAGATCCCGCACGGCTCGTTCGGCTGGACCGGCAGCAACGCGAGCGGTTTCACGGCCCTGCCCGGCGGCGCGCGCACCCTCATGACGGGCGTGTTCTCGGACATGGGCAAATACGCGACCTTCTGGAGCGCGACCGCGACGTCGCCCGAGCGCGCGTTCAATGCCGTCCTCGACCAGTTGAGCAGTTCCGGCAAGTACGGGCACAACAAAACCCCGAAACAATACGGCATGAGCGTGCGCTGCATGCAGGACTACTGAAGCGGCCTGGTCCGCGCAAAGGGAGACGATCATGAAGTCCATCCAAAACTTCGCCGGCGCGATGGTGCTGTGCGCCATGGCCGCAACGCCGGCCGCTTCGGCGGCCGAGCCCGCGCGCCAGTACGACGGCCCGCGCAAGACCGTATCGGTCGATATGTTCCAGGCCACCGACGCGACCGGCGGCGCCGTCACCGCCGACGGCATGACCACCATGCTGACCAACGCCCTGATCAAGGACGGCCGCTTCGTCGTCGTCGAGCGCCCCGCGATGACGGCGCTCCAGGCCGAACAGGCGCTCGGCCAGATGGGCGCGGCGAACGCCGAGACGGCGGCCAAATCGGGCCAGTTGATCGGCGCGAGCATTTTAGTGCGCGGCGTGGTGACCAAATTCCAGGCCGCCGCCAGCGGGGGCGGCCTGAACATCGGTAGCAGCGGTTTCGGCAAACTGCTGGGCGGCATGGCCGGGCTCAAAAGCCAGACCTCGATGATGGAGATCTCGCTGCGCCTGATCGACACCGCGACCGGCCAGGTGGTCTCGACCGCGACCGCGCAGGGCACGGTGACCTCGAAGAACCTGGACGCGTCGCTGTTCAATCCCAAGACCGGCCTTTCGCTCGGCGGCGGCGCGTTCGAGAACACGCCGGCCGCGCAGGCGGGCGAGCAGGCAATCATCAAGGCGCTCGAGCAGATCTCGGCGGGCATGGAGAACGTGCCCTGGTCGGCGCTGGTGATCGACGCCAGCAACGGCGTGGTGTACCTGAACGCGGGCGCGGACCGAAAGATGGCGGCAGGGACCACGCTCGGCGTCTACCGCAAGGGCAAGGTGCTGACCGACCCGGGCACCGGCGTCGTGCTCGATGTCGAATTCGAAAAAATCGGCACCATCCGCGTGGTCGGGGTGCGCGAGAAGGTGTCCACCGCCGCCGTCGAAAGCGGCGAGACGCCCGAGCGCGGCAACGTGCTCAAACTGAACTAGCGGTAGCCGTCTTCCCAACTGAAAGGACCAGCATGAAAACGCTTAACGTCATCGCCGCACTGTCCATCTTCGTCTGCGCCGATGCGGCGGCCAAGTGGACCAATATGTCCGACTCGTGGTGCCGCAAACATGGTTTCACGCCCAAGTGCCAAGTCTGGACCAAGGCCGCGATGCCGGACAAGGGCGATCCCGATGCCGCCCGCGGCACGCAGGTGCAGCTGCCCGGCAGCGGGATGTCGATCTTCGACCGCTGGGGCAATAAGGTCAAGGCCGGGGCGCAGCCCGAAGAAGGCGACGTGCTCGCGCCGGGGTTCGACAAGAAAACCGTCGAGGTTAAACCCGCGGCGGGTCCGGGCGCGGCCAAGTAAACGAAGCGAAATCGGTGTCCAACGCGTAAGACATAGCCTTCACCCGCAAAACCCCACATCGTCCTCGGGCATGCGGGGACCCATAGAACGGTTGCTACGCGCTAACGTTCTATGGGTCCCCGCATCCGAGGCTGTCGCGAAAGGGGGGCAATGCGCTGGAATTGGCGACTGAGACGCTTCAGAAATCGCGACGGAGAAAATTAAATATCAAAAACCAACATCGTCCTCGCGTATGCGGGGACGATGTTGGTTTGAGGTATTAGAAGCTAGCGATTTCGCGATTTCTGCCAAATAACGCAGCTCATTTCAAGTTTTGCGACACCCTCATCCGCGAGGACGATGTGGGTTTTTTTCAATGTCACGACTTTAATTTTGTAACGCCGGCGGAAAGAACAACTGCACGCCATCGCGCCTGAAGCTCGCGATTCTTTGCCGGCCCTCGGGCGAGACCATCCAGTCCATCAGCAAGCGCGCGCCCTTGTGGTTGACACCCGGATGGCGCGCCGGGTTGACCGCGATGATGCCGTACGGGTTGAACATCCGCGGGTCGCCTTCAACCATGATCAGCAGCCCGCTGCGGGCCTTGTAGGCGCTGTAGGTCGCACGGTCGCTCAGGGTGTAGGCGTCGAGCTCGGCGGCCATATTGAGCACCTCGCCCATGCCGAGGCCAGCCGACAGGTAGCGTCCCGCCGGCGGGCGCGTGCCGATCTCCTTCCAGTAGCTTTTCTCCATCAGGTCGGTGCCCGAATCGTCCCCGCGCGAGACGAACCTGACGCCGCGCGCCGCGATCGTGCGCAGCGCGGCCAGCACGTCGGCGCCGCCCTTGACGCCGGCCGGGTCCGCCGCCGGCCCGACCAGCACGAAATCGTTGGACATCACGTCGCGGCGGTCGATGCCGTGGCCGTCGGCGACAAACTGGTCTTCGGCGGCGCGCGCATGCACCAGCACCACGTCGACATCGCCGTTCCTGGCCAACGCCAATGCCTTGCCGCTGCCGACCGCGAGCACATGGACCTGGATGCCATGCTTCGCCTCGAACGCCGGCAGCAGGTGCGCCAGCAGGCCCGAGTTTTCGGTGCTGGTCGTGGTCGACAGCCGCAGCACCGACGGCGCCGCAACACAGGGGACGGCCAGCGCCAGCGCGGCCAATAACGCAATCGCTCGTGTGAACATTTAATCCTCGCTCTTATATTCGATGCGGCCGTCGCGCAGCTTGAGGCGGCGCACGCCCGGCAGTTTGATCAGGTCGCGGTCGTGGCAGGCCATCACCACGCTGCCGCCGGCCGCGGTCAGGGTCGGAATCAGGGCCATCACCTGCTCGCGCGCGGCGCCGTCGAGGTTGGCGGTGGGTTCGTCGAGCAGCAGCAGGCGCGGCGCGAGCACCTTGGCCCGCGCCAGCGCGACGCGCTGCTTCTCGCCGCCCGACAGATTCGCCGGCGCGCTCGCATGCAGGTGCGCGACGCCGGCCCATGCCATCGCCTCGTGCACCAGCGCCGCCGCCTCGGCCTTCGGCATGCCGCGCGCCAGCAGGCCGTAGCCGATATTGTGGGCGACGCTGGTCGAGAACAGGATCGGATGCTGGTGCACGTACACGACGCCGCGCCGCAGCGCCGGCGCATACGGCGCCAGCGCGACCGGCTTGCCGTCGAACGTCACCGCCGTCTCCTCGCCCTGCTCGAGCCCCGCGAGGATGCGCAGCAAGGTGCTTTTGCCGGCGCCGTTGACACCCGTGAGCACATACGCGCAGGCCGCGTCGAGGCGCAACTGTTCGAGCTCGAACAGCACCCTGCCGCCAAGGCATTTGCGCAGGCGCCCGATGTGCAGCAGGGCGCTCATGCGCGCGCCCGGGCCGCGTGGGCATCGCCCTGCAGCAGCATCAGCGCGCCGTTCATGAGCAGCGCAAGCGCGACCAGCACCATGCCGAGCGCAATCCCCTGCGCGAACTCGCCCTTGCTCGTTTCGAGCGCGATCGCGGTGGTGATGGTGCGCGTCTCGCCGGCGATGTTCCCGCCGACCATGAGCGCGCAGCCGACCTCCGAGATCACGCGCCCGAAACCGCTGATGACGGCCGCCATGACCCCGAAGCGCGCCTCGTGCAGCACCGTGCCCATCACGCGCCAGCCCGAGGCGCCGTGCGTGATGGCCGTCTCGGCGTAGCGCGGGTCGGCCGCCTGCACCGCCGCCAGCGTGAACGCGACCAGCACCGGCAGCGCGATGATGCACTGACCGAGGATCAGGCCGGGCTGCGAAAACAGCCAGTGCAGGCCGCCCCACGGCCCCTGGCGCGACAGCAGCAGGTATAGCAGCAGGCCGATCAGCACGGTTGGCAGCGACAGCGCGGCCTGCGCCAGCCAGATCACGACGCGCCTCCCCGGAAAACGGTAACTCGCGATCGCATAGCCGAGCATCACCGCCGGCGGCGCGGCCAGCAGCAGGCCGGCGACGCTGGTCTTGAGGGAGATCCAGACGATCGTCCACAGCGCGCCGTCGCCCGACAGCAGCAAGGCGAAGGCGTCTGCGCTCGCTTGCAGCAGCGACATCAGGGCCCCGCCGCCGCGTCGGGCGGCGGCGGCTCGAACGCCAGCCGCGCGTGCCCCGTCAACAGCAGGAAGTGCTTGCCGGTGCAGCGCGCCAGCAGCGCCATGCCGACCCGTTCGGCGACCATATGGCCCATCTGGGTCGTGCCCGACCGCGACAGCAGGAACGGGATGCCCATTTGCGCGCCCTTGATCACCATCTCGGAGGTCAGCCGCCCGGTCGTGTAAAACACCTTGTCGTCGCCCTCGACATCGTCGAGCCACATGAGGCCGGCGATCGCGTCGACCGCGTTGTGGCGGCCGACGTCCTCGACGAAGTACAGCAAATCGCCCGCGCCCGTGAACAGCGCGCAACCGTGCACCGAGCCGGCTTGCTTGTAGATCGACTGCTGGGTGCGGATCGTCTCGACGATCTTGTACACGGTCGCCTGCGCCAGGCGCGCGTCCGGCGCCAGCGTGATCTCGTCGACCTCGTCCATCAGGCCGCCGAACACCGATCCTTGCCCGCAACCGGTCGTGACGACTTTTTTGGCGGTGCGCTGCTCGACATCGGCGATGCCGTCGCGCGTGACCACCGCGACCGCGTCGACCGCCCAGTCGACCTGCACCGACACGACCTCGCCGACCGTGCGCACGAGCCGCTGGTTGCGCAGGTAGCCGAGCGTGAGCGCCTCGGGCGCGCCGCCGAGCGTCATCAGGGTGACCAGCTCGCGCTTGTCGACATACACGGTCAGCGGCCGCTCGGCGGGAATCGAAATGCGCGAATGGCGCCCCCGCTCGTCAACCACCTCGACCTCGTGCGTGAGGCTCGCGCTGGCCGCCGACAAAACGGGCCGGCGCCTGGACGCGGGCGCGGACGTCACGGTCATGGCGCCAGTCCCCGCAACACCTGGCCGCCGCCAAAGCTGCCCTGCGCCGTGACCTCGCCGCCAAGCGTGACGCGCACCGCGCAGTATTTGAACTCGGGGATTTTGCCGAACGGGTCGAGCGCGGCGTTGGTCAGCTTGTTGATGGCCGCCTCGTAATAGCAGAACGGCACAAAAATGGCACCGCGCGGCGAGCTGTCGTCGGCGCGTGCGTACAGCACCACCTGCCCGCGGCGCGATTCGAGCGTGACCACGTCGCCGGGCCGCGCGCCGAGCGCCGCGAGGTCGAGCGGATGCACCAGCGCCACCGGGTCGGGCTCGATAGCGTCGAGCACGGCGCTGCGGCGGGTCATGCTGCCGGTGTGCCAGTGTTCGAGCTGGCGCCCGGTGATCAGCACCATCGGATAAGCGGCGTCGGGACGCTCGTCGGCGGGGATGATATCGGCCGGCACAAAGCGCGCGCGGCCCGATTCGCGCGGGAAGGTGTCGGTGAACACGACCGCGGTGCCCGGGTCGCCCTCCTCCATGCACGGATAGGTCACCGCGTTCTCGCGTTCGAGCCGCTCCCAGGTGATGCCGCCGATGCTCGGCATGGTGCGGCGCATTTCGTCGAACACCTGCGAGGCATGGGTGTAGTCCCAGTCGAGGCCGAGGCGGTTCGCCATCTGCCCGATGATCCACAAATCCTGGCGCGCCTGGCCCGGCGGCTCGATCGCCTGGCGCCCGATCTGCACCAGCCGGTCGGTGTTGGTGAAGCTGCCCGTCTTTTCGGCAAACGCGCTGGCCGGCAGAATCACATCGGCCAGGTACGCCGTCTCGGTCAAAAATATATCCTGCACCACGAGGTGCTCGAGCGCGGCGAGCGACTCGCGCGCGTGGTTGGCGTCGGGGTCGGACATGGCCGGGTTTTCACCCATGATGTACATGCCGCGGATCTCGCCGCGTTTTATCGCGTGCATGATCTCGACCACGGTCAGGCCGGGCTGGTCGTCGAGCGTCGCGCCCCACGCCTGTTCGAACTTGGCGCGCGCGGCCGGGTTGTCGACCCGCTGGTAGTCGGGGAACATCATCGGGATCAGGCCGGCGTCGGACGCGCCCTGCACATTGTTTTGCCCACGCAGCGGATGCAGGCCGGTGCCGGGACGGCCGATCTGGCCCGTCATCAGCGCCAGCGCGATCAGGCAGCGCGCGTTGTCAGTGCCGTGGATATGCTGCGAGATACCCATCCCCCACAGGATCATCGACGCCTTCGAGGTCGCGTAGAGGCGCGCCACGTAGCGGATGGTGTCGGCATCCACGCCGCAGATCGGCGCCATCAGCTCGGGACTGTAGCCGGCCACATTGGCTTCGAGTTCGGCGTAACCGATGGTGCGGCTGTCGATGAATGCGCGGTCGACCAGCCCCTCGCTGACGATCACGTGCATCATCGCGTTGAGCAGGGCGACGTCGGTGTCGGGCTTGAACTGCAGGTAGCGGTGGGCGCTGCGCGCGAGATCGGAACGGCGCGGGTCGATCACGACCAGCTTGGTGCCGTTGGCCATCGCGTTCTTGATCCAGGTCGCAGCGACCGGGTGGTTGACGGTCGGGTTGGCGCCGATCACGATCACCACCTCGGCGCGCGTGACGTCCATCACCGGGTTCGACACCGCGCCCGAGCCGATCCCTTCTAACAGCGCCGCCACCGACGAGGCGTGGCACAGGCGCGTGCAATGGTCAACGTTGTTGCTGCCAAAGCCGGTGCGCACCAGTTTTTGGAACAGGTAGGCTTCCTCGTTGCTGCCCTTGGCCGAGCCGAAGCCGGCCAGCGCGCGCTTGCCGTGCGTGTCGCGGATGGCCGCCAGCGTGCCGCCGGCCAAGGCGAGCGCCTCGTCCCAACTGGCCTCGCGGAACACGTCCATGACGCGCTCGGGATCCATCACGAAGTCGCCGCGCTTGGGCGGGGCGTCGGCGCGCCGGATCAGCGGCACCGTCAGGCGCTGCGGGTGGTGCGCATAATCAAAACCATAACGGCCCTTGACGCACAGGCGTTCGCGGTTGGCCGGGCCGTCGCGTCCTTCGACGAACAGGATTTTATTGTCCTTGACGTTGTACGTCAGCTGGCAGCCCACGCCGCAATACGGGCACACCGAGTCGACTTGTTTGTCGGGCACCGCGAGCGCGGCGCCGCGCGCGGGCATCAGCGCGCCGGTCGGGCAGGCCTGCACGCATTCGCCGCAGCCGACGCAGGTTGAATTACCCATCGGGTCGTCCTGGTCGAACACGATCTTGACCGCGTCGCCGCGCAGCGCCAGGCCGATCACGTCGTTGACCTGCTCGTCGCGGCAGGCGCGCACGCAGCGCGTGCATTGGATGCAGGCGTCGAGGTTGACCGTGATGGCCGCATGCGAGGCGTCGCGCGGCGGCTGGCTGCGCGCGGCGAAGCGCGGTTTGCCGACGGCCAGCTTGCGGGCCCAGAAATCGACCTCGTTGTGGCGCGTGTAGGCGGTCTCTGGCATGTCGGACAGAAGCATCTCGAGCACCATTTTTTGCGCCGCGAGCGCGCGCGCGCTGTCGGTGAGGACCTTCATGCCGGCGCTCGGGTGGCGGCAGCACGACGGCGCCAGCACGCGCTCGCCGTCGATCTCGACCATGCAGGCGCGGCAATTGCCGACTTCCTCCATGCCCGGCTTGTAGCACAGGTGCGGTATCTCGACGCCGGCGCGCCGGGCCGTCTCGATCAGGGTCTCGTTGGCGTAGGCGACGACGCTGCGGCCATTGAGTTCGATGCTCAAAGCGGCGCCGGGTTCGCGGGCCAGCCTGGTGATCGCGTTCATGGCTGCACCAGCTCTTGCGGGAAGTACTTGAGCACGCAATCGATCGGGTTCGGCGCAGCCTGCCCGAGCCCGCAGATCGAGGCGTCGCGCATGACCTGCGAGAGCTCGGCCAGCAGGCCGGTGTCCCATTGCGGTTGTTCGATCAGCGCGAGCGCCTTGGCCGTGCCGACGCGGCACGGCGTGCACTGGCCGCACGACTCGTGCTTGAAAAAGCGCAGCGTGTTGCGCGCGGCGGCGGCGGCCGTGTCGTGCTGCGACAGCACCACGACCGCGGCCGAACCGATGAAGCAGCCATACGGCTGCAAGGTGTCGAAGTCGAGCGGGATCGCATTGAGCGCGGCCGGCAGGATGCCGCCCGAGGCGCCGCCCGGCAGGTAGCCGTACAACTGGTGGCCCTCCTGCATGCCGCCGCAATGGTGGTCGATCAGTTGCTGGACCGTGATGCCGGCCGGCGCCAGCTTGACGCCCGGTTCGCGCACCCGTCCCGAGACCGAGAACGAGCGCAGGCCGCTGCGCCCGTTCAAGCCGTGGCCGTTGTACCAGGCCGCGCCGTTTTCGACGATGGCGCGCACCCAGTGCAGCGTCTCGAAATTATGTTGCAGCGTCGGGCGCCCGAACAGGCCGACCTGCGCCACATACGGCGGGCGCAGCCGCGGCATGCCGCGCTTGCCTTCGATCGATTCGATCATGGCCGATTCCTCGCCGCAGATGTAGGCGCCGGCGCCGCGCCGCAGCACGATCGCGGGCATCGCGGCGGCCGGCGGGTCGGCGCGCAGCGCGGCCAGTTCGGCCTCGAGCAGCGCGCGGCAGCCGTGGTATTCGTCGCGCAGGTAGAGGTAGATGGTCTCGATGCCGGTCGCCCAGGCCGCGATCAGCGCGCCCTCGAGGAAACGGTGCGGGTCGCGCTCGAGATAGTAGCGGTCCTTGAAGGTGCCCGGCTCGCCTTCGTCGATGTTGACGGCCATCAGGCGCGGCCCCGCTTCGGCGCGCACGATGCGCCATTTGCGCCCGGCCGGAAAGCCCGCGCCGCCAAGGCCGCGCAAGCCGGAGTCCTCCATCGTCGCAAGCACCGATTCGAGCGTGCGCACGCCGCCAACGCAGTCGCGCAGCAGCGCATAGCCGCCCTGCTCCCGGTACGCGGCGTAGCCGGTGTAAGGTGCCGGCACATGCGTGGTGTGGCCGGCCGCGACCGCGGCGGCGACCGACTCGCAACTGGCTTGCGCCAGCGGATGCTGGCCCACCACCACCGCGGGCGCCTGCTCGCAGCGGCCAACGCACGGCGCGCCAAGTACGCGCACTTCGCGCCCGAGCATGGCGGGCAGCCGCTCGAGCAGTGCGCGCGCGCCCGCCATTTCGCACGACAGGCCGTCGCACACGCGCACCGTCAGCGCGGCCGGCGCGGCCCCGCCCTCTTTGACGACGTCGAAATGGTGGTAGAACGTGGCGACCTCGTAGACCGCCGTTTGCGGCAGTTTGAGCTCCTGCGCCAGCGCGGCCAGATGGGCGCTCGACAGGCTGCCGTACGCATCCTGGATCTTGTGCAGGTGCTCGATCAGCAGCGCGGCTTCGCGCCCGGCGCCCCCGAGCAGATCCTGCACCTCGCGCAGCGCCTGCGGATCGACGCGGCGCCCTTTCGGCGCCTCGCGCTTGCGCTGCCGGGTGCTGCCCTGCAGCGCGATCGGAATGATTGTGTTCATGCTGTCCCTGGAGGTTGAAGCAAGCGGTCTGCCCGTCGCATTATAAGCCTGCGCCATGGGCATTTCACACCCTCGCTGCAATGACAGCATAGTTGTTAAGTTAAAATGTTAGCAACTATTAATTAAGGGACCGCCATGCGCGCCCTGCCGCTTTTTCTTGCCCTCACGCTAATGGGTGAGCACACCAACGAGGTCCGCCGGCACCATCTTCATTTACTGCAGAGCCGGCCAGGATGGCAGCAGCCGGCCGAGTCGACGCGCAATCGCTGGCGTCAACTCCAAGCCGAACAGGACAAGCGGACGCCGACGAGCAGCGCGCAAAGTCAGATTTGGCAAGGGCCAGGGACGAGGCCTATCGCGCCCGGCAGCGCGAGGAGTGGGTGCGCGCGGTTGACGCGCCCTCAGCGCGTTTCGAGCATCGGCCGCAGCGCCTGCCACACCATGCCGCTGTCCATTTTTTGCATGCAATCGTGGTGGCCCAGCGGGCATTCGCGCTGGCGGCACGGCGCGCACGCGAGCCGCAGCGAGAGCGACTGTGCGATGTCCGAGAACGGCGGCGCGTGATCGGGGTCGGTCGGGCCGTACAGCGCGATCACCGGACGGTTCAGCGCCGAGGCGATGTGCAGCAGCCCCGAGTCGTTCGACACCACCGCGTCGGCGCGCGCGATCAGCGCCACGGCTTCGTCGAGGCGGGTGGCGCCGGCCAGGTTGAACACGGCCTGCGAGCGCGCCTGCGCGACGATTTCGTCGCACACTTCCTTGTCTTTGGGTGAACCGAGCAGCGCCACCTGCGCCTGCGGATTGGCCTCGACGATGGCGCCGGCCAGCGCGGCGAAGTGGCTGGTGGGCCAGCGTTTGGCGGCGCCGAATTCGGCGCCCGGCGCAAACACAACAAGCGGCTGCGAGCGCGCGATGCCGGCGCGTGCGCACGCGTCCACGATCTGCTGCTCGCCGACCTGCAGCCGCGGGCGCGGCACGTCGGCGCGCAGGGGCTCCTGCGGCGCCTGCGCCAGCGCCGCGTAGAACGGCACCATCGGCCGCGGCGGCACCGAATCGTGGTGCATCACATTGAGCAGGCCGTAGCGCATCTCGCCCTTGTAGCCGACCCGCACCGGGATCCCGGCCAGCCACGGAATGAGCGCGTATTTGAGCGTGTTGGGCAGCACGTAGGCGTCCTTGTAGCCGCGCGCGCGCAGCACCTTGGCGTACTTCCAGCGCTCCTTGAGCTGCAGCGGGCCGTGCTTGAACGGCGTCTCGAGCACGCTGTCGACTTCCGCCATCGCGCGCCACACGGGCGCCACCGACGGCGGCGCCAGCACATCGATCGGCCGATCTGGATGGCGCCGCGCAAGCATCTGCAGCAGCGGCTGCGCCATCACTGCGTCGCCGATCCAGTTGGGCGAGATGACGAGGGTGCGCGCGCTCATGCGGTTTCGGCCGAGGCGAACTGCAGCCGGTACAGGTTGGCGTACATGCCGTTGTTGGCCAGCAGCTCCTCGTGCCGGCCGGCCTCGATGATCCGGCCCTGGTCGACGACCACGATGCGGTCGGCCCGCTCGATCGTCGAGAGCCGGTGCGCGATCACGATCGTGGTGCGCCCCGCCATGAGCGAATCGAGCGCGCCCTGCACCGCGCGCTCGGACTCGTTGTCGAGCGCGGAGGTGGCCTCGTCGAGGATCAGGATCGGCGCGTCCTTGTAGATCGCGCGCGCGATCGCCACGCGCTGGCGCTGTCCACCCGACAGGCGCATGCCGTTCTCGCCGATCGGGGTGTCGAGCCCCTCGGGCAGCGCCGCGACCACCTCCGACAGGTGCGCCGCTTTGACCGCAGCCAGCAGGCGCGCCTGGTCGACCGTCTCGACCCCGTAGGCGATGTTGGCGCCGAGCGTGTCGTCGAACAGCACCACGTTCTGGCTCACCATCGCCAGCTGGGCGCGCAGGCTGGCCAGCGTGATGTCCTCGTAGGGTACGCCGTCGAGCAGGATGCGGCCGGCGTCGGGTTTGTAGAAACGCGTGACCAGGTTGACGAAGGTCGACTTGCCGCCGCCCGACACGCCCACCAGCGCCACCGTCTGGCCCGGCAGCACCTCGAGCGTGACGTCGCCGAGCGCGAGCGGGTTGTCGTCGGCGTAGCGGAACGAGACATGTTCGAGCACGAGGTGGCCGCGCGCGCGCCCGAGCGCGATGGTGCCCGTGTCCGGCTCGACCGGGGCGTCGATCATCGCGAACACGGTCTCGGCGGCGGCCATGCCGCGCTGCATCGGGCCGTTGACCTCGACCAGCGCCTTGAGCGGCTGCAGCAGCATCAGCATCATGGTGATGAAATTGGTGAATTCACCGACCGTCATGTTCGAGCGGATCGCCATCACGATCACCACCGACACCGCCAGCGCGGTGCAGATCTGGGTGATCGGCACGGTCGCCGCCGAGGCCACCGTCATGCGCTGCGAAAAGCCGCGCAGCGCCTCGCTGCGGGTCTCGAAGCGTTTGCCCTCGTAGCGCTCGCCCGAGAAAATGCGGATCACCTGGTGGCCGCGCGCGGCCTCCTCGACCACCTGCGTCATTTCGCCGGTGACGCGCTGGTTGTCGCGGTTGAGGCGGCGCAGGCGGCCGGTGGTGGTGCGCACGATGACGGCCGTGAGCGGCACGACGACCAGCGCGATCAGCGTCAGGCGCCAGTTGAGCAGCAACAGCGCCACCAGCAGGCCGATCACGACCATCGTGTCGCGCACAAAGGCGAGGAACACTGAGTTGATCATGTCGACCACTTGGCGCACGTCGGCGATCACGGTGTTGATGATCTTGCCGGTCGACTCCTTGTGGAAGCGCGCCACGGGCAGGCGCAGCAGGCGGTCGAACACCATCCGCCGCAGGTCGTTGAGCACGCGGCTCATGACCCAGTTGTTGAGGTAGGCGGTCGAGAACGTGCAGATGCCGCGGATCACGAAGATCGAGAGCAGGATCAAGGGCACTAGCCACAGGCTGAAGTCGACCCGCTTCGGGCCGATGCCTTTGTCGAGCAGCAATTCGAGCGCGTAGCCGAGCAAGGGCTGGGTCGCAGCGGTGCCGGCCATCGCGAACAGCGCGAGCACCGCGCGTGCGCGGTAAGGGCGCACCAGCGCCATGAGGCGTTTGGCTATGACGCTAGTTTCCATCTTTTTCTTTCGCGTTCAGGCAGCAGCCCATGTTCGATTGGCAAGCAAATTGCCGGGTTTGTCGGAAGCGGAGCGCAATTTTCGCACTAATGCTCGCAAAAAGGTAGCAAAGCAAGGAACGGCGGCGCGGCGGCGCGGCCAAACACGCGTCCGCCTACGCCAGCGCAAGGGCGCCCCGGCCGCGCTAATTAGACTCTCGGGACGACTTTCGCGCGGGCGCCCTGCCCGGTCAACATCATGCCAGCCATCACCAACATCGTCCCGACGCCGACGCCAGCCGAGCGCCTCAGCGCCAACTGCGTCTTGCTCGCGCTTTTTTGCATCCCGTTCTCGACCGCACTCATGAATGTGTTCGTGGTAACGAGCCTGCTCTGCTTCTTGTTGGCCTTGGCCACCAGCGGCGACCTGCGCGCGCAAGTGTTGCGCGCGCCGCCCGCGCGCCTGGCGCTGGCCTTGCTCGCCCTGCTGGTCGTCGCCAGCAGCTGGTCCAACGCGCCCGCGCCCGACCTCATCAAGGCCGTGGGAAAATACACGAAGCTGCTGATGTTACCTCTTGCCATCACCGTGGCCTGGCGCGCGCCGGCGCTGCCGCGGCGCGCGCTCGACTGCTTTCTCGCGGGCGCGGGAGTGCTGGCACTGGCGTGCTACCTGGCCTACTTCGAATTTATGCCCAGCTCGCGGCTTGGCTGGTGGCGGGTCGGCGACGCGAGCGACGCATTCGCCTTCAAGAACCACATCACGATCGGCATCCTGCTCGGTTTCGCCGCCACGCTTTGCCTGTTAAAGGCGAGTTACCACGCGGGGCGCGCGCGTGCGCTGGCGATCGCGGCGGGCCTGGCCTTCGGCTTCCCTGTCATTTTCCTGATGCAGGGTCGCACCGGCTACGTGGCGCTGTTCGTCGGCCTGGTCACGCTATTCCTGCTGCGCACGCGCCTGACGGCGCCGCGCGCGATTTCCGGCGTGGGCGCGATCGTGCTGCTGTTTGCGAGCTTTTATGCGATCTCGGCCAATTTCAAGCTGCGCACCGACGCCCTGATCAGCGAGGTGCGCACGGTCGACGCGCGCACGCCGAACGGCCAGCGGGTCAGCTTTTTGCAGGTCGGCGCGCGCATGCTCGCGGACGATCCGCTGTTTGGCCGCGGCACCGCCTCGTTCGCCGAAGCCTACGCGCCGACCGCGCGCCGCACTTGGCCGGCGGGGTCGTCGCAGGCGGTGGAGCGCTACCAGCCGCACAGCGAATTCCTGCTCATCGCGGTGCAGCTCGGGCTGCTCGGCTCGCTGCTGTATTTCGCCCTGCTCGGCGCGATCGGCAAGGCCGCGCTGGCCGCGCGCACCCTCGAGGCCGACAGCCTCGCGCTGCTGTGGGTGATCTACGTGTGCGCATCGGCATTTAACAGCTTGCTGTGGGATCCGACCGAGGGATACTGGTTTTTGCTGCTGGCCGGCTGCCTGTATGCGGGCGCGACGCGGCTGCGGGGCCGGGCCGCATAATTTCCGCGCACGGGCGACACTTGCTATGATTGCGGCTCCAGCAAGCTTTTTTGGCACACCATGCAACCAGCACCGCGCATTTCCGTCGTCGTTACCACCTACAACCGTCCGGACGCTTTGGAGACGGTCATCGAGGCCTGCTTCGCCCAGAGCGACCGCGACTTCGAGATCGTCGTCGCCGACGACGGCTCGCAAGATGCCACGCGCGCCTGCATCGAACGGCTGCAGGCGCGCGCGCCGATGCCGCTGCTCCACGTGTGGCAGGCCGACGAGGGTTTTAGGGCCGCGATGGCGCGCAACCGCGGCACACTCGCCGCCAGCGGCGACTACATCGTGTTCCTCGACGGCGACTGCGTGCCGCAGCAAGATTTCATCGCGCGCCACCGGGCGCTGGCGCGGCCGGGTTTTCTAGTGTCGGGCAGCAGGGTGTTGCTCAGCGAGGGTTACACGGCGCGCGTGCTGGCCGAGAAAATCAATCTGCACCTGCTCGGGCTGGCCGACAAGTTGCGCCTGCGCTTTGCGGGCGATATTAACAAGGTGCTGCAGCTGCTATGCAAGTGGCCCGATGCGGGGCGCGAGAGCAAGCGCTTTACTTGGCGCCGAATCAAGAGCTGCAATTTGGGCGTGTGGCGCTCGGATCTTTATAAGGTCGACGGCTTCGACGAGAGTTTTCTCGGTTGGGGGCACGAGGACTCGGACTTGGTGGTGCGGCTGTTTAATGCGGGCGTGATGCGCAAGGACGGCGCGTTTGCGACCGAGGTGTTCCATTTATGGCACCGCGAAGCGCAGCGCGACCAGGAGTCGAGCAACCGCAAGCTGGTACTTGAGCGCGCGGCTGATAAGACCGTGCGCGCGGTGCAGGGGTTGAGCGCGCATCCGTGAGATTGGGGTTTGCGGCAGCGCTTAATCCGTGTCGCAAGCAAAACCACCACATCGCCCTCGCGCATGCGGGGGCCCATAGAACAGTTGCTTAGCGCCAGCGTTCTATGGGTCCCCGCCTTCGCGAGGACGATGGTGTGGATTTTCGGTTGTCGCCTTTCTCGTTAGCCTCCTACTGCAGTACGAGGATGGTTTAGTACTCGACCCTGACCTCGCGCGCACCCAAGCCCTGCTCGAGCGCGAGCGTGAGCGCGTCCGACGGCGCGACCCGCCACTCCTCGCCGAACTGCAGCGTGCAGTCGACACCCTGCGGTTTGTGCCGCATCATCACCGTCAAGCCGTTCGGACTGCGGTGCGGCTGCAGCACCTCGACGATTTTCGACGTCGGCACCGGCGCCGGTAAAAACATGCCGAAATGGTTGCCGTACTGGATCCGCGAAGTGGTCAAATCAAACACCTTCTCCGCCGTGATGCGCAGCCCGCCGTTAAAGCGGTCCTCCGACACCTTGCCCACCACGAGCAGGAATTCGTCTTCCTTGAACATGTTCTTGTTGGCGTCGAACACCTCGTTGTAGACGGTGACCTCGACCACCGCGGTCTTGTCGTCGAGCGACACGATCAGGATTTTGCCGCGTTGCGTCATCTGGGTGCGGATGCCGGTGATCACGCCACACATCATGCGCGGGTCGCGCGACGGCTCGAGGTCCTTGAGCTTGGTGCGCGAGAAGCGGCGCGCCTCGACCGCGAACGAATCGAACATATGCCCCGACAGGTAAAAGCCGAGCGCGATTTTTTCTTCGGACAGCTTCTGGCGGTCGGTCCACGGGGTCGCCTTCACATACTCGGGCGGAGCGACCATGTCGCTGTCGTCGCCGCCGAACAGGCTGACCTGGTTGATCGAGGCGTGCGCCTGATCGGCGCATTCGACCGCGAACGCGACCGAGGCGAGCAGGATCGCGCGGTCGACCTTGAAGCAGTCGAAGGCGCCCGCGCGGATCAGCGACTCGATCGTGCGCCGGTTGATCTGCTTGCGGTCGACCCGCTTGCAAAAGTCGAACAGGTCGGTGAAGTGCCCGCCGGCCGTGCGCGCGGCGATGATCGCCTCGATCGCGCCCTGCCCCGAACCCTTGACCGCGCCCAGCCCGTAGCGGATGTTGGTGACGCGTTTTTTGCTAACCGACGGCGCCTCGCCCTCGGGCGTGAAGCGGTAGTCCGAATGGTTGACGTCCGGCGGCAGCAGCGTCAGGCCGCAGATATCGAGCGAATCCTCGACCAGGATCTTGATCTTGTCGGTGTCGTCCATCGCCAGCGACAAGTTGGCCGCCATGAACGCGGCCGTGTGGTGCGCCTTTAAATACGCCGTGTGGTACGACAGCAGCGCGTAGGCGGCCGCGTGCGACTTGTTAAAGCCGTAGCCCGCGAACTTCTCCATCAAGTCGAAGATCTCGTCGGCCTTGGCCGCCGTCAGCCCGTCTTTGGCGGCGCCGGCGCGGAAGATCTCACGGTGCTCGGCCATCTCCTCGGCCTTCTTTTTACCCATCGCGCGGCGCAGCATGTCGGCGCCGCCGAGCGAGTAGCCGCCCACGATCTGTGCCATCTGCATGACCTGCTCCTGGTAGACCATGATGCCGTAGGTCTCGGACAGGATGGACTCGGTGCGCGGGTCGGGATAGTCGAATTTTTCGCCGTGCTTGCGTTTGCAAAAGTCGGGGATCAGGTCCATCGGGCCCGGACGGTACAGCGCCACGAGCGCGATGATGTCCTCGAAGCGGTCGGGGCGCGCATCCTTGAGCATGCCCTGCATGCCGCGCGACTCGAGCTGGAACACGGCGACCGTCTTGGCCTTGGTCAGCAGCTCGTACGAGGCCTTGTCGTTGAGCGGCAGCTTCTCGAGCGCGAAGTCGGCGTTGGCCGGGTCGAGCTGCTTGATGTAGCGCACCGCGCGGTCGAGGATGGTCAGCGTGGTCAGGCCCAAAAAGTCGAACTTGACCAGGCCGACGGCCTCCACGTCGTCCTTGTCGTACTGCGACACCACGCCCGAATCGCCGCCTTGCGTGTACAGCGGGCAGAAGTCGGTGAGTTTACCCGGCGCGATCAAGACGCCCCCGGCGTGCATGCCGATATTGCGGGCGATGCCCTCGACCTGCTGCGCCAGCGCCAGCAGCTGCTTGACCTCGTCCTCGTTCTCGAGCCGCTCGGCCAGCATTGGTTCTTCGGCGATGGCGTCGGCGATGGTGACAGGTTTACCCGGCTTGAACGGGATCAGCTTCGAGATCCCGTCGCAGAAGTTGTAGCCGAAATCGAGCACGCGGCCGACGTCGCGGATCGCGCCCTTGGCCGCCATGGTGCCGAAGGTGGCGATCTGCGAGACCGCCTCCTTGCCGTACAAATCCTTGACGTGCTGGATCACGCGGTCGCGCCCCTCCTGGCAAAAGTCGATGTCGAAGTCGGGCATCGAGACGCGTTCTGGATTGAGGAAGCGCTCGAACAGCAGGTTGTATTGCAGCGGGTCGAGGTCGGTAATGAGCAAGGAATACGCCACCAGCGAGCCGGCGCCGGAGCCGCGGCCCGGCCCCACCGGCACCCCGTTCTCCTTGGCCCAGCGGATGAACTCGGCCACGATCAAAAAGTAGCCGGGAAAACCCATGTTGCTGATGGTGTCGGTCTCGAACTTGAGGCGGTCCTCGTAGCGCGCGCGCTGCGCCTCGCGCTTGACGGGATCGGGGTACAGGTGGACCAGGCGCTGCTCGAGGCCAGCCTTGGACTCCGACACCAGGAACTGGTCGATCGTCATGCCGGGCGGGGTCGGGAAGTTCGGCAACTGCGGTTTGCCCAGCGTGAGCACGACATTGCAGCGCTTGGCGATGTGGACCGAGTTGGCGAGCGCGCCGGGCATGTCGGCGAACAGCTCGGCCATCTCGGCCTGCGACTTGAAGCGCATCGACTCGTTGAAGCGCTTGACGCGCTTGGCGTTGGCCAGCATCTCGCCCTCGGCGATGCAGGTGCGCGCCTCGTGGGCGACGAATTCTTCGGGCGAGAGGAACTGGATCGGGTGGGTCGCGACCACAGGCAGGCCCAGTTTGGCCGCCAGCGCCGCGGCCTGGCGCACCTGCGCCTCCTGGTTCGGCTGGCCGGCGCGCTGCACCTCGATGTAGAAATGGCCGGGGAAGATCGCGGCCCAGCGCGCGGCGCAGCGCTCGGCCAGCGCCAGGTTGCCGTTTTCGATCGCGGTGCCGACGTCGCCGAAGTGCGCGCCCGAGAGCACGATCAGGCCGTTGGCCTGGCTCTCGCCCGGGTTCAGCGTCGATTGGCTGGTTGCGAGCGCGGCGAGCCACTCGGGGCGGATCTCGGCGCGGCCCTTGTGCTGGTTGCTCAGCCAGGCGTTCGAGAGCAGCTCGCACAGCTGCAGGTAGCCCATGCGGTTTTTTGCCAGCAGCAGCAGGCGCGAAGGCTTGTCGCGGTTGTCGTCGTTGGTGATCCAGGCGTCGACCCCGATGACCGGCTTGATGCCCTTGCCGCGCGCGGCCTTGTAGAACTTGACCATGCCGAACAGGTTGGCCAGGTCGGTGATCGCGAGCGCGGGTTGTTTGTCTTTGGCGGCGGCGGCGACCACGTCGTCGATGCGCACCAGGCCGTCGACGATCGAGTACTCCGAGTGCACGCGCAGGTGGACGAACGCAGGGCCGGTTGGCACCACTGGGGCGGCGGCTGCTACGTTTTCGCGTTCAAGGACATCCATGCTCATGTTCGGCTTACCTGCTAATCAAAGGACGCTATTTTACCGCGCACGCAACAAGCCGGTCAGGTAATCGGGCGCCCGGGCGAATTTGGCATTGGTGCCTACAGAAATCGTGTTGCATGCACTTCAATATCAAAAACCAACATCGTCCTCGCGGAGGCGGGGACCCATAGAACGTTAGCGATTAGCAACTGTTCTATGGGTCCCCGCCTACGCGAGGACGATGTGGTGGTAGTTTTTGCGTTTCGTCCAGGCTGGTGTCTCTCGCGTCCCCCTTGGCTATTTCTACAAGCCCTCGCGTCCCCATTTGTATTCGAGCAGCAACGCGATAAATAAGTTCGTTGCCGCTGATTATTTCTTGATGTAAAGTTTGGATGTCAAGTAGCAAAAAAACAAGCCTCGCCGCCTTTGCCGCCCAGCCGCACGTTAAGGGAAACAGCATGAACAGGACGAAACTCTGTCTGGCCCTCGCCTTGGCGGCATCGACGCTCCCGGCGTTCGCGCAAGTGGTCAATTGCAGCACCTCGTTCGGCTTCCGCGCCGACGTCAACGGCGTCGCCGGCCTCACCCTGTGCGACTCCAAGGTCGACACCTTCCTCGACACGGCGAAAAATTTCGCGTTGAGCAATAGCGGCTACAACAACACCGCCGCGATCCTAGCGCAGGGGCGCTTCAACGACGTCAACATCAGCCTCGCGTTCGCCGCCAACTCGCCGACGCTGAGCTACAACTTCGCCGAACTTGGCATCAAAGGCGCGTTCACCGGCACCACCCGCGCCCAGTCGCAAGAATTGTTTCTCGCCTACCTCAAGCAGTCCGACATCGTCGGCCAGATGATCAAGTACCAGTCCGAGCATTCGAGCGCGAGCACGGTGACCGGCATGGGCGGCGCCATCCCGACCCTCGGGCAGGCCGATTTCGCGGCCGGCTTCGAAGGCGCGAGCCAGATCGGTTCGGGCCCGCAGGCCGGCGGCGCCGACGGCGGCGCGCCCAGCCTCGTCGGCCTCGGCCTGAGCTATGGCTCCTACAGCATGCGCGACGGCTCCGACGTGCGCAGCACTTCGGTGCCGCTGTCGTACACGGTGCGCAACGGGATCGACCCGCGGCGCCAGTTCGTCATCAGCGTGCCGCTCTCGCGCGTGACCATCGGCGGCGCCGTGGTCAACCACGGCGGCGTCGGCCTCGCCTACCGCCTGCCGATGTCCGACCGCTGGACCCTGACCCCGGGCGTGCGCTACGCGATGTCGGCCTCGCGCGACCGCGCCACGGCCACCAAAATCTATTCGGCTTCGCTGATGAGCACCTACCTGGTGCCGCTCGGCGAACTCAATTTCGCGATCGGCAATATGGTCGGCATCTATCGCACCGGCGCCTTCAAGAACGGCGGCTACACCTTCGATCCCGACATCACGCTGACCATGCTGCGCAACGGCGCGCTGCTGTCGCTGCCGGCGCGCACCTTCGGCCCCAAGCTGGTCGCCGAAATCTCGCTGATCGACACCCGCTACGTCGGCTCCAAGCCGTTCGCGAGCAACACCCAGGAACTCGGTTTCAGCCTCGGCACCAACAAGCGCGCCTCGAACGCGCGCAGCTACACGCGCGCCGGCGCCGCCATTTTGCGCGGCAAGAACGCCAAGGGCTTCACGCTTAATTTCGGCTACTGGTTCTAGCCCGCCATGAGGCTCGCCGCCCACCTGCCGGGCCTGGCCCGCACCCTGCTCGCGGGCGTGTTGATCGCGCTGGCGCCGTGCGGCGCCGCGCTGGCCGACCGCACCACCGAGCAGATCGCGCTGGCCGCGACCGGGCGCTTCGACGAGCTCGAAAATCAGCTCGAGGCGCAGGCCGCGCGCGCGCGGCTCGACACGCCCGACCAGCACGCGCTGTGCTACGCGTACTCCAAGACCAAGCGCTACGCCAAACTCATGGCCTGCCTCGACCAGCTCGCGCTGAACCTGCAAAGCGGCAGCCGCCACACGCGCCTGTTCGCGCTCGAAGACGCCACGCCGGCGCTGGAGATCATGCGCGCCGAGGCGCTGCTCGAACTGGGCCAGTACGCGGCCGCGGTCACGGTCGCCACGCGCGCCGGAGCGTGGCTCAAACACGAAGACAGCGACGACGTCGACATGGTCTGCAACGCGCTGGCGGTGCTGTCGATGGCGCACACGCTCGGCGGCGCGCGCGACAAGGGGCTCGAGGTGGCGCGCACGCTCGAACAGGTCAAGGTCGGCATGCTCAGCCCCTACGCGAGCGACAAGGCGATGGCGCTCGCGCGCGTGCGCATGGCGCTCGGCGACTACGCCGGCGTGATCGCCGCGCTCGAGGGCGACCGCATCTTCGCGGTCAATATGTTCCTCGACAAATTCGCCAGCGGCAGCTTCCTCACCGGGGTCAACAACTGGGCCTGGGTCGAACTGCCGCGCGCCTTCATGATGACCAAGGCGCTCATGGAGACCGGCAAGACGGAGCAGGCCCGGCAGGGCTTCGAGCGCCTGCTCGGGGTGCCGCAGGTCAGGCAGAACGGCGAGATCTACTG
Source organism: Pseudomonadota bacterium (assembly GCA_040384885.1). GTDB lineage: Bacteria > Pseudomonadota > Gammaproteobacteria > Burkholderiales > Burkholderiaceae_D > Telluria_A. The sequence goes on from JAZKIN010000057.1 coordinate 38,334, forward strand.
GCTGCTGCTGGCCGAACGGGCGCGCCTGTCGGTGCGCGACAAGGACCATGCGGGCGCGCTGGCGCTGTTCACGCAGGCGATCGGGGTGGTCGAGGCGCAGCGCGCCAGCATCAACACCGAGGCGACCAAGATCGGTTTCGTCGGCGACAAGCAGGCCCTGTACGGGCAGGCGATCGCCAGCGCCATGCGGCTCGGGCAGAACGGGCGCGTCTACGAATTGATGGAGCGCGCCAAGTCGCGCGCGCTGGTCGACCTGCTGGCCGCGCGCAGCGGCGCGGCGCTGCCGCAGGCGCGCACCGAGGCCGGCCGCCAGGCGCTCGACAGCTACCGCCAGGCCGCCGACGACGCCGCCGCGCAGTTGCCGCTGGCGATGGGCGGCGCGGCGGGGGCGGCCGGCAACCGCGGCGGCGCCGACGTCGCCGCGCGCGGCGAGGCGTTGCGCAAACAGGATCCGGCGCTGGCCTCGCTCGTGAGCGGCGACTCGCTGCAACTCGACGAGGTGCGCGCCTACCTCGCGCCCGCCGAAGTGCTGCTCGAGTATCACATGTACGGCGACCAGCTCGTGGTCATGGCCGTCACCAGGGACGACCTGCTGGCGGCCACGATCGACAGCGAAGGGCTCGACAAGGAGATCCGGCTCTTCCGCCAGCGCATCAACGAACAGGACGAGGCGGCGCTGGCGTCGGCCAAGGCGCTCCACACGCGCCTGCTCGGGCCCGTCGGGAAACTGCTGGCCGGGCGCGACCTGGTGGTGGTCCCGCACGGGATCTTGCACTACCTGCCGTTCGGCGCCCTGCACGACGGCAGCAACTACCTCGTGGCCACGCACAGCCTGCGCTACCTGCCGAGCGCCAGCGTGCACAAATACCTGCGTCCGCAGCAGCAGCGCGCGCCCGACCGGATGCTAATCCTCGGCAACCCCGACCTCGGGCGCGCCGACCTCGACCTGCCGAGCGCCGGCGAGGAGGCGGCCATGATCGGCACGCTCGTGGCCGACAGCAAAATCCTCACGCGCGCGGGCGCCTCCGAGACCGCGTTCAAGCAGTCGGCGGCCGACTACCGATTCCTGCACGTGGCCGCGCACGGCCAGTTCAAGAGCGACAGCCCGCTCAGTTCGCGCGTCGTGCTCGCGGCCGACGGCGCCAACGACGGCTCGCTCTCGGTCGGCGAAATCTACGCGCTGCGCCTGAACGCCGACCTCGTCACCCTGTCGGCCTGCGAGACCGGCTTGACCAAGGCCATGAACGGCGACGACCTGATCGGCATGACGCGCGGCTTCCTGTACGCAGGCAGCAGCAACATCGTGGCCAGCCTGTGGCCCGTGGACGACGTCGCGACGGCCGAGCTGATGAAGCAGTTCTACCTCAACCTCAAGGCCGGCCAGAGCAAGAAGGAGGCCTTGCGCGGGGCGCAGCGCTCCTTGTGGCCGCGTTTTGCGCACCCCTTGTTCTGGGGCGCGTTCTACCTGACCGGGGACGGCAAGTAGCCCATGAAGAATTTCACCACCGCGGCCCGGGCCACGTCCCGGCCACCGTACATCACCAAGGAATCAGCATGAAAATCATCGCCACATTCGCGCTCGCAATCGCTTGCATCCTCGCGGCCACCGGCGCGCGCGCGGCGCCGCCGGCCGAGGCGGTCGGCATGGTGCTCGACCTGCGCGGCAGCGGCGAGGTGGCCGGGCGCGCGGCGCCGACCAAACTGCGCCTGCTCGGCTATATCAAGCCGGGCGACCAGATCACGCTCGACGCCGACAGCAAGGCCTCGGTGTCGCACTACGGCTCCAAGCTGATCTATCAATTGGTCGGGCCGCTGGTGGCCGATGTCGACATCGCCAAAGTCAAGGTGCGCAAAGGCGGCAGGGAGGCCGTGGTCCGCTCGGTCGCCGAGAAGCTGGTGGCGGCCGCGCTCGATCCGCAAATGAGCGCGGCGGCGGTCCGGATGCGCCAGTTCGACAGCATCGAGATGCAGGCGCCGGCCAAGCGCGGCGTGCTGCTGTCGACGCGCCCCGAATTCCGCTGGGAGGCCAACGGCAACAACAGTTACCAGGTCACGGTCGAGGAACTGTCCGAGCGCGAACTGGCGCGCGGCACCAGCACCGACAAGCGCTGGCAGTTGCCGGCCGGGGCCGCGCTCGAGCATGGCAAGAGCTACCTCTGGACCGTCGCCTACACCGACGCCGCGGGCGCCCCGTACAGCGCCAGCGCCGAGTTCAGCGTCGCCAGCGCGGCCGACAGCGTCGCCATGCTCGCGCTCAAGCCGGCGGCCGGCGCGGGCATCGAGGATTGGGTGATGTACGCGATCATCCTCGACGAGCGGCGCATGCACGACGACGCCAACGCGGTCTGGAAAATCATCGCGGCCCAGCGGCCCGACCTGGCGGCCGCGCGCGCGGCCGCGCGCTGAGCGCACGGACGCCCGCTTGCGCCTGCAGCCCCCCTCCGCGCGCCAGGCCAGCCTGCTCGGCTTCGTGGCCGTCGTGCTGGCGGGCGTGGCCGGCCTGATGCTGGCCGCGCCGGCGCTCGACGCGCGCCTGCTCGACCTGCAGTTCGCGGCCAACCGGCATTGGCATCCGCAGCCGGTCAAGCACGACGTGGTGGTGGTCGGCATCAACGAAGCCTTCCTCGACAATGTCGACGAACCGCTCGCGCTGAGCCACAAGTACCTGGCCGCCTTCATGCGCGGCGTGGCCGAGGCCAAACCGGCCGTGATCGGCCTGGACATCGAGCTGCCGGCCAAGCGCTTCGACACGCTGGCCTCGACCAGCGACCCCGAATTCGACTTCCACCGCACGCTCGTCGGCGGCCTGGTCGAATCGATGCAGAACACCAAACTGGTGCTGGCAAAGACCTGGGACTACGACCGCCACCACTACCGCAACGTCCAGATCGACTACGCCGCGGTGCTCGGCGCGCAGGAAGGCGGGGTGCGCGCGATCGCCTCGGCGATGGTTTTAAAGGACCCCGACGGGCGCGTGCGCCGCTACGCCGGCGAGGCGGTCCAGCCCGACCGCAGCGCGCACACGCTGGCCAGCGAGATGAGCGCGGCCGCTGGCGCGCGGCAGCCGTGGCGCGGTTTGATCAATTACCAGATCGGAGGGCCGTTCGCGTACATCCCCTTGCAGGACGTGCTGCGGCTGGTCAAGGACGGCGATGCGGCGCGGCTGCGCGCGCTGTTCGGCGGCAAAGTGGTCCTGCTCGGCACGGTGCAGGAGGAGGCCGACCTGTACGAGCTGCCGCTGCCGATGGCCCAGTGGCACCCGGCCGACACGCGCGTGCCCGGCGTACTGCTGCACGCACAGATCGTGCGCACCATGCTCAACGATGGCTTCATCGCGCCGCTCGCGCCGCCACTGGTGTGGGGTGTTGCCTTGCTGTTCACCTTGTTCTGGTTCCACCGCTCGGTCGCGTACAAGGGCCTGCTTTTGGCGTGCCTGACGCTGGCGCTGCTGGCACTGAGCACCGAACTGCTGCGGCGCCAGATATGGCTGGCGCCGGCCGGCATCGTGCTGTGCGGTTGGACCGGCTGGCTCGCGCGCAGCGGTTGGCAGGCATGGCAGGGCATGCGCGAAAACCGGCGCCTGAGCCGTAGCTTTTCGGGCTATGTGAGCCCGAGCGTGATGAAGGAGATCCTGGCCGGGCGCCTCGACGGCGATCTGCAGGGCAGCAAGCGCCAGATCTGCGTGCTGTTTTCGGACATCCGCGACTTCACGAGCATGAGCGAACCGATGCCGGCCGAGGACGTCGTCGCTTTGCTCAACCGGTATTTCGGCCGCATGGCGGGCGTGGTGCACAGGCACGGCGGCACGGTCGACAAATTCATCGGCGACGGCATGATGGCCTTTTTCAACGCGCCCAACACGCTGGCCGAACCCGAGCGGGCGGCGCTAGGGGCCGCGCGCGACATGCTGGCCGCGCTCGCCGGGCTCAACGCCGAGCTGGCCGCCGAGGGCAAGCCGGCGCTGGCGATCGGCATCGGGCTGCACAGCGGACCGGCCGTGATCGGCAATGTCGGTTCCTCGGACAGGCACGAGTTCACCGCGATCGGAGACACGGTCAACATCGCCGCGCGGGTCGAGGCGATGTGCAAGCCGCTCGGCTACGCGGTCGTTTGTTCCGATGCTGTGGCCGCGGCGCTGCGTTATCCGGCTGACTTTGTGGGGCTGGGCGAACACCAACTCAAAGGGCGCCGGGCAGGGGTGACGCTGTATGGGCTCGGTCCCCAATCTTCCCAAGTTAAGGAAAATATTACCTATTAAACATGACTTCTCCGTCATGTATTTGTCTGATTTTGGCCATGCTGTACGCGGTTTTGACACGTAGGTTTGACGGGGGAACTTGAATGGTATGATTTCGACCCTGACTTATTCTCCCGAGAAACTGGATGCACAACTTTTTCAAGCAGGCAGTGGTCCGCTTCGGTTGCCTGCTCGTCGCTAGCTTCTCCTTGGGGTACGTGTGTGTGGATCGCAGTTTTCTAAGCGCAGCGCTGCTGCCGGCTGATCAAACCGACTTTCCCTGGCTTTTCAAGGGAAATACCGATGCGATACGGGGAGGGAAGTCGACCGTACAAATTGAAGGGGATAAGGCCAGCCTCAGGTTCACGCTGCAGATGTCGCATGCCGTAGACTATCCAATGGCGGCGGCTGAACTGGTGTTCCAGGATCAGCGCCGGCGCCCCGTTCACGTCGACCTGTCACGTTACGGCGCCGTCGCTTTCAAGGTGCGCTGTGCGCCAGCCAATACGCTGATGTTCATCGTGACGACTTTCGATAAGGCCGTGTCCAGACGCGATGATCTGCTCACCTACCGCGCACCGCTCGCCTACTTCTCCTGCGATGAACACGAGAAGACGATCGAACTCGATCTGACCCGCCTCGAAACCCCGCATTGGTGGTTCGATATGTTCAAGCTGAACTTGGCGCGCCAGGAATATAAGCTGGACCAGGTGCCCAAGCTGGCGTTTAACAGCACTTCGCAAACGCCTTTTGATGTCCCCGCGAAAGTGGTAATTACCGATCTGGTATTAACTGGCCGCGATTATCGTTATTTATTTCTGCTGGCATTCCTGCTCATCACCGGATGGGGGATTTTTGCGATCTGGTTTTTCCGGGCTTATGCGCGTGCTCTGACGGCCGAGGTCAAAGAAAAACTGCGAAAAGATCTGCCTTTCGTCGCGTACCAACAATTATCGCTGACGCCGCACCGCGATAAGGAAAAATCAGCGGTCCTGGTTTTTATCAACGCCAATTATTCCAGTGCCGATCTGGATCTTGATGTCGTGGTCGAGCGTACCGGGGTAAATCGCAGCAAGATTAATGAGCTGCTTAAATCCGAGCTGGGTTTTACCTTCAGCGCTTATCTGAAAAAATTGCGGCTGACCGAGGCGGCCCGACTGCTGTCGGAAAACACCTCAGCCACTATCGCAGAAATCGCCTACTCGGTCGGATACGGCAATGTGTCCTACTTCAACAAGCTCTTCAAGGAAGAGTACGAGTGCACTCCGAAAGCCTTCCGCATCGCCTGCGAGCACCGCGCGTAGGAGGCTGTCGGACTTAGGATCGTCGGCTGCAAAAAGTGTCGGACGGTACATATTTCGCCGCTTTCTCGGCCAATAGCTCGCTATTGGCACTGCGAAATCGTCAAAATCTGTCCTCGCCCGACACTTTTTTCGCTTCGACTCCCTAAGTCCGACAGCCTCCTAGCGTCGCCTCGCGTCACCGGCCCGACACTGACACTAACACTATCGCCAGAAATTCTATGAATTTCAGTGGCGTCGCATTAAAACGCTCCTCTTGGATAACGCTAACAGCGCCGCCAGCGATAAGATACTTCGCTGATGCCACGCTGTCTCCAATCGTTTCCCGAGGAATGAATGAAATCAAATCTGTTTTCCACGCTGCTGCTGGCCACCCTGTTCGCCAGCCCACTTTCTAGCCAGGCCCAGCACCGCGCCATCGACGTGAATGTCAACGCGGTTCAAGGGAAACTGGACAAATCATTCAACCTCGCCGTCGGCGCTGGCCGGGCAAACGAGGGCTTGCGTGCGGATTGGCAGCAGCAATTGGCTGAAATCAAACGCGATACAGGATTCCGTTATATCCGCATGCACGGCCTGCTGACCGATGACATGGGTGTTTACAAAATCGATGCGCAGGGCAAGGAACACTATAATTTCCAGTATATCGATGCACTTTATGACTATTTACTGAGCACCGGCGTAAAGCCTTTCGTCGAATTGGGTTTCATGCCATCGGCTATGGCCAGTGGCAATAAAACCATCTTTTGGTGGCGCGGAAATGTCACCCCCCCGCGCGATTATGAACAGTGGGGTCGGATGGTAAAAGCGCTGACCGCCCACTGGACCGCGCGCTATGGTGCCAAGGAAGTCGCGACCTGGTATTTCGAAGTATGGAATGAACCGAACCTGAAAGACTTCTGGGCCGGGAGCCAGGCTGAGTATTTCAAACTGTATGAGCACTCTGCGCGGGCGATCAAAAGTGTGAACCCGTCCTACCGGGTTGGTGGCCCTGCCACCGCCGGCGCGGCCTGGATTCCCGAAATGATCGCTTTCTGCGTGGCCAACAAGGTGCCGCTCGATTTCGTCAGCACCCATTCCTACGGTGTCGGTGAGGGTTTCCTCGACGAGTACGGCGGGAAGGGTACTGTATTGAGCAAGGATGAATGGGCTCTAAGCAATGACGTGCTCAGGAACCGCAAGGAGATCACCGCTTCCGCCATGCCGAATCTCGAACTGCATTACACCGAGTGGAGTTCATCGTACACGCCGTCCGATCCGACTCACGACAGCTACCATCAGCCAGCCTACATTCTCCAAAAGCTGAAACAGGTTGGCTCGGCTGCGCAGTCGATGTCGTATTGGGTGTTCACCGATATTTTCGAGGAGGCCGGCCCGCGCTTCGAAGCCTTCCATGGAGGCTTTGGCCTGATGAACACACAGGGGATAAAGAAACCGGCGTACTTCGCGTATCAGTTTCTGAACCAGCTCGGCACCAATGAGCTGAAAAACAGCGATGCCAGGTCCATTGCCGCCACTGACGAAAATGGCAATGTGCAGCTCCTGGCCTGGGACTACACCCACACACTGCCAGAGGGCATCAACAACCAGCAATACTTCATCAAGGATCTGCCACCGGCGGCCAAGGGCAGCGTGAAAGTCAAGCTGCAGGGATTGAAGCCAGGCGCGTACGAACTGACTCTGTTCAAGGTTGGCTACAAGCAGAATGATGCCTACACCGCCTACATTGGCATGGGCTCGCCCAAGCAACTGACCAGGGAACAGGTGGCGACCTTGAAATCGCTTGCGACCGGCAAGCCCGCCGAACAGCGGACGATCCGGGTGGACGGATCGGGTAAGTTTGCACTCGAGTTGCCGATTCGCGAGAACGACGTCTTTCTGCTGAAGCTGTCGAAAACCAGTGCCAAATGATCTCCGGAAACTACTGACATGACATATCAAACGCGACGCAATATGATCAAAACCGTGCTGGCAGGCGCAGTTGCCGCGCCCGCTGCGACGGCCAGTGCAGCGAGCTGCCCGGCGCCGCAGCTGCAGTGGTCGCGCGGGGTCGAGGGCCAGCGCAAGGCCGATCTGGGTAATGGCACCTTCCTCAACCCGATCATAGCGGGCGACCATCCCGATCCGACTGTGCTGAAGGACGGGAAGAACTATTACATGACGTTCTCGTCCTTTTATTCCTACCCGGGGATCGTGATCTGGCACTCTACCGATCTAGTCAACTGGGCACCGGTAGGCCCTGCCCTGTTCGAGCCGCTCGGCACCATCTGGGCGCTGGACCTGTGCAAGCACAACGGGCGCTATTTCATTTACATTCCGGCCGCGCCGGATGGCAGCAACTGGTCCATCTACGCCATCTGGGCCGATAACATTGCCGGGCCATGGAGCGCGCCGGTCGATCTGAAGATCAAGGATTGCATCGACCCGGGGCATATCGTCGGCGAGGATGGCAAGCGCTACCTGTTCGTCAACGGCATTCGCAGGATCCGCTTAAGCGATGACGGCCTGTCCACCGACGGCAAGTTGGAACACGCGTACAGTCCGTGGCGCTACCCGGCCGATTGGGTGGTCGAAAACTTCGCGCCGGAAGGACCGAAACTGCTGCGCCGCGGCGACTATTTTTATCTGGTCACCGCCGTCGGTGGCACTTCCGGACCGCCAACCGGGCATATGGTCATCGCTGCGCGCTCCCGTTCCATCCATGGTCCTTGGGAACATTGCCCGCACAATCCCCTGGTCCGCACCCAGCACGCCGACGAGCCATGGTGGTCGCGTGGCCATGCGACGCTGGTCGAAGGGCCTATGGGCGACTGGTGGATGGTGTATCACGGCTACGAGAATGGCATGCGCACACTCGGCCGGCAGGCCCTGCTCGAACCGGTGGAGTGGATGGCTGATGGCTGGTTCCGCGCCAAGGGCGGTGACTTGTCGAAACCGATGGCCAAGCCGAAAGGCGTCGTTGCCGGGCTTGCGGGATTTGCGCTTTCCGACAACTTCAAGACCAACAAATTAGGCGTGCAGTGGGCGTTTCACGACCCCAAGCGTGGCGAGGCGTCGCGCGCGCGCTATGACAAGGGCACGCTCGTTCTCGCCGCAGCGGGGCGCTCGCCGGCGGACAGTTCGCCTTTGACCTGTCCGGTTGGCGACCGTTCCTACGAGGCGGAAGTGACGCTGGAGATCACGGCTGGCGCCGAAGCCGGGCTGGTACTTTTCTATAATCACAAGGCATTCGTCGGGGTGGGCTTTGACGCCGACCACATTCGCACCTTTGCCTCGGCCGAGGAGCAGGGCTGGATGCGAGGCAAATCCGGCACATCGCGTTTGCGTATCAGGCTGCAGAACCGCGAGAACGTCGTCACCTTCTGGTACTCGCGCGACGACGGCGTCACCTGGGATCTGCACGGGCTGCGGATGGAGGTGTCGGGCATCCATCACAATGTTTTTGGCGGATTCCTGAGCCTGAAGATCGGCATTTATTGTGCCGGGATTGGTTCAGTGCGTCTGAGCGACTTCAAGTATCTGGCTTTGCGCGCTGAGCCCGGCCGTACCTAGACCGCTAACAGGTCATCATCGCCGAGGCCATAAACCGCTTCATTGACGCGCCCCCGGGGCGTGCTTTAAACAATGTGGCAAGTAGGGCGGGCATGAGTCCGGCAAGCGCGAATTAGCACAGACTAATCGCATCAGGTGGCGGTCCGGTTTTTACCCCCGGCCCGCCAGGGTAGTCCTATAAATAAAAGTGAGACAAGCATGACAAGTAACGACGGCAAGAACAAACGCCGCAGACTTTTGAAGGCACTGGGCGCCGTGTGTTTCCCGCTTGGCGCGGTCAGCTGCGGTGGCGGTGGTGGGGGGGCGACCCCGATGCCGGTTCCGATGCCGCTTCCTGTACCAGTGCCGGTTCCGGTGCCCGTGCCAACTCCGGCGCCGGTATCGAGCATGATCCTCGGGCCCGCAATCGTAGTCGACCAATTCGGCTACCTTCCCGCGCATGACAAGATCGCCGTCATCCGCGATCCCCAGACGGGCTTCGATTCGACCGACTCCTTCACGCCCGGTACCGTATACGACGTCGTCAACGCGACCACCAATGCAATCGTTCACACCGGCGCGCTCACCGCATGGAAGAGCGGCGCCACCGATGCCACTTCTGGCGACAAGGCCTGGCACTTCGATTTCAGCACCGTTACCGCCGTTGGCGAATACTTCATTCGCGACACCCAGAAGGACATCAAGTCGCCGACCTTCAAGATTGCGGCCGACGTCTACGTGCCAGTACTGCGCGCAGCTGTGCGCACGTTTTACTACCAGCGCGCAGGGATCGAAAAGACCGCAGCACTGGCCGGCGCCGGCTGGGCCGACGGCGCATCCCACGTCGGCCCCCTGCAGGACAGGAATGCGCGCCTGTTCAGTGCTCCGGGCGACACCAGCACGGAGCGCGACGTCTCGGGCGGCTGGTACGACGCGGGCGACTACAACAAATATACGCGCTGGCACGCAGGCTATCTGATCGACCTGCTGCATACCTATGTCGACAATCCGGGCATCTGGGGCGACAACTACGCCATCGCGGAATCGGGCAATGGCGTACCGGACCTGCTCGACGAAATCAGGTGGGGCATGGACTGGCTGATCAAGATGCAGGAAGCGAACGGTTCGACCTTGTCGATCGTCGGCCTCGCCCATGCCAGCCCACCTTCGGCGGCGACCGGCCAAAGCCTGTACGGTCCGGCCAATACCTCGTCGACGATCGCCTCGGCTGGCGCCTTTGCGCTGGGTGCCAAGGTGTTCGGCGCCGTGCCCGCTTTCGCCGCTTATGCCGCCGATCTGAGCAGCCGCGCCGAGCGTGCCTGGAACTGGGCGCTGGCCAATCCGAATGTGCTGTTCAAGAATAACGACGCCGGCTACAAGTCGCAGGGCCTGGGCGCCGGCCAGCAAGAGACGGACGACTATGGCCGCTTCGGCCACAAGCTCGCAGCGGCGGTGTATTTGTTCGATCTGACCGGCAAGGCGGTCTACGGCGGCTTCGTCGACAGCAATTACCAGAACGCCCACCTGTTCCAGTGGAATAACTACGTCACCCCGTTTGAAGGTGTGCTGCAACAGACGCTGATTCATTACGCGGCCCTGCCCAACGCCAGCGCCGCCACGGCCACGGCCATCCGCACTGCCATCACCAGCGGCATGGACGGCACCGACCACTGGGCCGCAGTGACGGCAAAAACCGATCCTTACCTGTCCCATTTGCAGGTGTTCACCTGGGGCAGTAACGGCGTCAAGGCGCAGGAGGGCAGCATGTATGCAGCACTGGCCAAGCATAGCCTGGGCGCACGCGGTGCGATGGACAATATGAACGCGGCCTCGCACTACATCCACTACCTGCACGGTGTGAACCCGCTGGGCAAAGTCTATTTGTCGAATATGGGAGCGCTCGGCGCCGAAAATTCGGTCGACCAGTTCTATCACAGCTGGTTCGGGCACGGCTCCGCCAAGTGGGACAGTGTCAAGAACTCGAGCTTCGGCCCGGCCCCGGGCTTTCTGGTAGGAGGTCCGAACCCCAGCTACGACTGGGAGACCGGTTGTCCGACACTGAACTCAGGCTGCGGTAGCGCCGCCCCATCGCCACCAAAAGGCCAGCCGCCGCAGAAGTCCTACAAGGACTTTAACGAATCGTGGCCGCTCAATTCGTGGTCCGTAACCGAAAATTCGAACGGCTACCAGGTCGCGTATATCCGCCTGCTGGCGCGCTTCGTGTCGTGATCGTCCATGCCGGATTGGCGCAGCGGAGAATGATGCTGCTTGATGAGCGATTTGCTCGACATGACAGCTTTCCCCCCAGCAGTTTTGGAGATCCATATCATCAACGCTGGAGAATTCGGCGGCGCCGCTTGGCTCAAGGGTAATGCCTCCGGCCGGGGGTTTATAATACCGGCTGACCGTTTTATTCCGATCGCCCCCAATGCACGTTACCACCGCCCCCGTCGAATCGGCCGCCGCCGCGCACGTCAACATCGCCGCCTACAAGTTCATCACGCTCGACGACCTTGAAGCGATGCGCCCGCTCTACCAGGAGCAGTGCAAGCAACTCGGCCTCAAGGGCACGATTTTGCTCACGCCCGAGGGCATCAATCTGTTCCTGTCGGGGCCGCGCGCCTGCATCGACCAGTTCCTCGCGTGGCTGCGCAGCGACGCGCGCTTGGCCGACATCGAGGTCAAGGAGAGCTATTCCGAGGAGCAATCACACAAACGCATGCTCGTGAAGATCAAAAAAGAGATCATCACGATGCGCATGCCGTTGATCCAGCCCGAAAACGGCCGCGCGCCCGCGGTCGAGCCGACCACGCTCAAGCGCTGGCTCGACCAGGGCCACGACGACGACGGCAAGCCGGTCGTGATGATGGAGACGCGCAACGCGTTCGAGGTCGACGTGGGCACGTTCAACAACACGATCGATTACCGGATCGAAAAATTCAGCGAATTCCCCGAGGTAATCGAGCAGCATCGCGAAGAACTCGCCGGCAAGACCATCGTCACGTTCTGCACGGGCGGGATCCGCTGCGAGAAGGCGGCGATCCATATGAAGAACATCGGCTACGAGAGCGTGTACCAGCTCGACGGCGGCATCCTCAAGTATTTCGAGGACGTGGGCGGGGCGCATTACACGGGTGATTGTTTCGTGTTCGACTACCGCACGGCGCTCAACCCGCAGCTTGAGCCGACCACGACGGTGCAATGTTTCGTGTGCCGCTCGGTGGTGACACCGCGCGAGCAATTGTCGCCGCAGTATGTGTACGAGGTATCGTGCCCGCATTGCGCCAAGCCGGCAGCGGCGGCGCAACAATAGCAGTAGTTTGTTGGCATTCGCTCGAAGAACTTAAGCAATAACCCAAACCAACATCGTCCTCGCCTTCGAGGCTGTCGCAAAACTTTAATTGAGCCGCTTGATATAGCAGAAATCGCGACATGACGAGCCTCGAATAACCTAAACCAACATCGTCCTCGCGGAGGCGGGGACCCATAGAACAGCGGCTCAAA
>JAZKIN010000058.1:0-82120 GCA_040384885.1 Pseudomonadota bacterium
GGGGACGACGGGTTTCAGCCGCCGGTCAAGTAGCGATACGCAAGCGGGGGGCGCCGAGCCATGCGCGAGGACGATGTGCTGGTGTGTCTACTTTGACTTACGTAGCTTGACTTACTTAGCTTGACTTACTTAAGCTGATCTTGCGCATCCATATCAGCGAGCGACTCGCGCCCCTTGTCGGTCACCTGGAAACCACCCGCTTCAAGCGGCACGATGTGTGATTTCTTGCCGAGGAACAGCGCCACGTCGGCTTCGACCGCGGCGACCGGATCCTGCGCCAGCGCGCGCAGGCCGATGATGCAACGGCGTACGAACAAGGTCTGATGGCCCTTGTCGGTCAGCGCGACCTTGCCGTCCTTGCTGTATTGGACCATCTTCAGGCCGGACAGGCGCTTGGCGTTGCGTCCGACACAGGCGTTCACCCGGTCGTGCTTGGCGCCGCGCAGGATGTGCTCGAGCGCGTCATATTCGTCCGTCGTCAATTTTTCGTTCTTCATTGCTACTTTCATGTGGGGCATTCCGGCCCACATGGTACGCCGGCAACCCCACATCGGCAACCGCTATCGGCGCGCGCGGCCTACTTGAAGGCGCGCACGGCGATCCACGCCAGGCTGATCACGACCATCGTCCCGAGCACCAGCGCCGCCCGCACCCGTCCCGAACTGAGCACAGAGGGACGTCCGAGGTGGATTTTGTTGTGCAAGGAATTGCCCATGATGCTCTCCCAGGTCAGGAAATGAAGATTCGATATTTCATTATAGAAACTATCCACCCGGTCCGCCTATCGTGCGGCATATATAGATCGCAGTGTATCTAGGAAGCAACAAAGTGGTCTTCTTTGTATTGCGCGCCGGTTCCAAGCACACGCTGCTAGCATCGTCTGGCACTTTAGCCAATTCCTGGAGTATTACCATGAGCGACAAACAGCCCTTCCCCGATCCGGCCAAGGCGCCGCCCTTAATGAACGAGTCCGATATCGGCAGCGGCGAGAAAACCCCGGCTGAGAAAGAAACCGAGGAACTCATCCGGCAAATTCCGGCCCTTCCGGAATCTGACACTGACGCCGACGACGCCGGCGGTTTCGATCCGGGCGCGGCGCGCCAGCGCATGGAGCACGACGCCTCGCTCGAACGCGACGAACCCGACGGGCAACTGGGCGAACTCGACCCGGTCCCGCCGAAAGGCCACTAGGTACGGCGGCAAGCCCGCGCGGCGGGCATGCCGGGCCACGCTACGCGCCGGGCGCGACCTTGATGGGCGGCTCGGGCATGCGTGGCTCTTCGACCGGCGCGTGGGTCGGCGGCGGCACGTCGTCGGGCACTGGGCTCGGGGTCGGTTCGCGCGGTGGAATCGCGTCGGGGTCGGGCGTCGAATGCGCACGCAGCGACACGATGCCGCAATCCCAGGCATCGGCGTTGCCCGACTGTTCGTTGCTCCAGCTACTTTGTTGCATGTTGCTCATGGTCGGCCTTTCTGGCTAAAAATGGAACAAACGGTTTTGAGACGTGCGTGCTCAGGCCGGCGGCGCGGCCGCCATCGCGAGCAGGTTGTCGACCTCGATCTTGGCCACCTTGAACCCGGCCAGCGCCGCCACGCCCTCGTCGGCATGGCCGCCCGCGGTCTGGGTGCGCTTGATCGGCGCGGCGTCGTCGCCGACGCGCGTGAGCTCGTATTCGAAATCCCACATGTCGTTGCAATCCTTGATGGGCTGCACGACGATCGTGTAGCCCCGGTATTCTTCGCGTGCGATCTGCATAATGTCTCCGTCAAAAACGCATGTTTAAGTAGCAAGTTAAGTCAGGCCAAACACTAGCATGAAGCACCCGCATGCCGCCGCCATCGCATTTCAATCGTGCGCGGCAATCGTGCGCCAAACTTGGCCGCGGCGCACGGCGCTTCCCGTTTGGCGCGAACTTGCTTATAGTTCCCTCCTCACCGATCAACGGAAACTATCCACATGAAGATGCGCCTGCGTACCCTGCTGCACGTCCTGCTGCCCGCCCTCTTGCCGATCGTCGCGATGGACGGCGCGGCGGCCGGCCCGGCCCCGATGACGCTCGACGACTACCTTAAGCTCGACGGTCCCGGCCCGACGATTAAGCTGGCCTACGGCGCGGCGCCGTCGCAATACGCCGAACTGTTCCGTCCCGCGGGCGCGGGGCCGTTCCCGGTCGTGGTGCTGATCCATGGCGGCTGCTGGACGGTCCAGTTCGGCGGCATCAAGCAGATGCGCAACGTCGCCGGCGCGCTCACGGCGCTGGGCATCGCGGTCTGGAACGTGGAATACCGGCGCGTCGACGAGGACGGCGGCGGCTACCCCGGCACCTACCTCGACATCAACGCCGCGCTCGACAAACTCGGCAGCGAGGCGGCCAACTACCAGCTCGACACCAAACGCGTGCTCGCCATGGGCCATTCGGCCGGCGGCCAGTTGGCGCAGTGGATCGTCGGGCGCGCGAGGATTCCCGCCAGCAGCCCGCTGTTCCAGAACGCCCCGTTCGCGGTGCGCGAGGTCATCAGCCTGGGCGGTCTGGCCGACCTGCGCAATGAAAAGGCGCTGATCAACCAGAGTTGCGGCCGCGAGATCGCGCAGCTGGCCGGCGTGCCCAGCGCGGGGCGGCCCGATGTGTTCGTCGATACCAACGCGGCCGAACTGATGCCCAACGGCAGCCGCACGGTGCTCATCACAGGCGCGCTCGACACCATCTCGCCGCCGCGCGCCGCGTATGCCTACGCCGCGCGCGCGCAAGCGGCGGGCGACCAGGCCAGGGTTGTCATTTTGCCCGACGCGAGCCATTACGACGAGATCGCGGCCAGCTCGCCGGCGTGGAAACTGATCCTGCCCGAAATCCGCAAGGCGCTGAACATGGACCAGCGCTAGGCCCTATCGCAACAACGCAACAACGCAACAACGCAACACCGCAACACGCATCGCAACACCAAGGCTTCCCGCATAACGATTGCGGGAGGCTCGCCGCCCGCCCCCCCGTTTCCCGCATCAAGCTGTTTGTACGCTGCCGCACAGACCCTCTATCCGTCAAGCACTAACCTGAAGCTTCCAATTTATACATACGCCCGGGAGTTATTTTGAATCGCACATCCATCGCACTGATCGCCGCCCTCTTCAGCGGCGCCGCCCTGGCCCAGACGCCAGCCCCCGCACCGGCGCCAGCACCGGCAGCCGCACCCACTGCCGCGCCCGCCGCCGCCGACGCTGCGGCGCCCACCACGACCAAGGCAGGCAAGAAAGCCAAGCCCGCCGCGGTGACGCTCGATGCCGCGACCGTCAACGCGCCCGGCGTGCCGGCCATCGCACCCGGGCGCGTCGATGCCGCCTCGGTGCTGCGCGCACAGATCATGCTCAACCGCGCGCATTTCTCGTCGGGCGAAATCGACGCCGCCATGGGTTCGAACGTGCGCCAGGCGCTGTCGGGCTTCCAGCGCATGAAGGGCCTGCCCGACACCGGCGTCGCCGATGCCGCGACCTGGGCCGCGCTCAATGCCGACACCGCGCCCGCCCTGACCACCTACACCATCACCGAGGCCGACGTGGCCGGCCCGTATGTCGCCATTCCCGAAAAGATGGCCGACAAGGCCAAGCTGAGCGCGCTAGGCTACTCGAGCATCGAGGAAGCCTTCGGCGAGAAATTCCATTCCGCCCCCGCCCTGCTCAAGCGTTTGAACCCGGGCAAGGATTTCTCGCGCGTGGGCGAACAGATCACCGTGCCCAACGTCGCCGACATCGAGCCGCTGGCCAAAGCAAGCCAGATCGTGGTCGACAAGACCGACCGCACCTTGACCTTGTTGGACACCAACGGCAAGCCGATGGCCCAGTTCCCCGTCACGAGCGGCAGCAAGCACGATCCTTTGCCTCTGGGTAAATGGAAAGTGAACGGCATCTCGAAGGCGCCGGTGTTCCATTACAACCCGAAGCTGTTCTGGGATGCCGAAGCGGGCGACAAAAAAGCCAAGATTCCGGCCGGCCCGAACAACCCGGTCGGGGTCGCCTGGGTCGACCTGTCGAAGCCGCACTACGGCATCCACGGCACGCCGGTGCCCTCCACGATAGGCAAGACCGAGTCGCATGGCTGCATCCGCATGACCAACTGGGATGTGACGGCGATCACGAGCTCGGTCGGCACGGGCACCGCCGTCCTGCTCAAAGAGTAAATCACGTATCGACGGCGCGCATGCCGCGCCACCATTAAAACAGACCGGATCACACCGGCGTAGCGGCCCGCCGCGAACCATCCACATGGAGGAACCACCATGAAATTCCTAATGACCTTTATCGGCGGCGTGTTGCTCGGCGCCGGCGCCCTGTTCATGTTCCTGCGACAGATGCCGCAAGATCCCTTGCCGGCACCGGTCGTGCAAACCATCAAGGTGCCGCTGTCGACGGTGGCCGTGCCGGCCGCGGCCGACCCGATGGCAGGCCTGCCCGGCGCGCCCATCGTGCCGGTCGACCTGAGCGTGGCCGACCTGCCGCTCGCCCCCGGTGCGGACGCGCAACCGGCAACGCCCGCGCCCGACGCGCCGCCGGCGCCGGTCAAGCTCTTGCTGCCGGTCGACGGCATCAAACTAGGCGACCTGTCCGATGGGTTCGACCAACCGCGCGGCAAGGACCGCCACCATGAAGCGCTCGACATCATGGCACCCAAGGGCGCCAAGGTGTTCGCGGTGGCCGACGGCAAGCTTGTCAAGCTGTTCAACAGCAAGGCCGGCGGCCTGACGATCTACCAGTTCGACCCGACCGAACAGTTCGCCTACTACTACGCCCACCTCGACCGCTACGCCGACGGCATGACCGAAGGCATGGCCCTCAAGCGCGGCGATCTGATCGGCTATGTCGGCGTGACCGGCAACTCGGCCCCGGATGCGCCCCACCTGCATTTCGCGGTGGTCCAGCTGACGTCCGAAAAGCAGTGGTGGAAGGGAACGCCGGTCAATCCGTTTCCCTTGCTGACGCAATGAGCCCGCATCCCATCATCCACAATAACTATAAGGAAACATCATGAATCCAGTCAAAATCATCGGCGCCCTGCTCATCGTGGCCGGCGTCCTCGGCCTCGCCTTCGGCGGCTTCAGCTTCACCAAAGAAACCCACACGGCCAACATCGGCCCGATCAACCTCTCGGTGCAAGAGAAGGAATCGGTCAACATTCCACTGTGGGCGAGCATCATCGCGATCGCCGCCGGCGCCGGCGTGTTGCTGATCGGCGCCAAGAAGGGCTGATCGCCACAGTCCCACGCCGCAAAAAAAAGGCCCGCGCGATTCGCTTCGCGCGGGCCTTTTTTTACTGCGGCGCCGGATTTATTCGGCCACGTCCTCGCCCACATTGATGGCGGCGTAGGCGCGCTCGACGGCCTTGACCTCCTTGCTGCCGGCACCGTACAGCTCCTGCGCGGCGGCCACCATCTTCAGGCGCGCGTCGGCGTAATTGGTGGTCGACGTGAACTTGGTGGTGTTGGCCTTGAACCAGATGCGGTAGGCCTTGTCGGTGCCGATGCCGGTCATCGCGAGCGGCTCCTTGACCAGATACTTGCTGTGGTAGTCGGTCTGCGTGCCCGACTGCGAACCTTGCGCGAGGAAATAGAACATCCGGTTGTTGGGCCCGCTGCTGTAATGCACGTCGAGCCCGCGCAGCTTCGCGCTCCAGGCGTCGGGGCTGCGTCCGTCCTTGCTCGGCTTGTACAAATAACGCAGCGGCGTGCCGGTCTTGCTGATCTCCTTGCCCATGACCCAGTCGTTGCCCGTGTTGGCGATCAGGTCGCCGCTGCCGCCGGCGCGCGCGTAGGCCTCGACCACGTCGCCCGTGATGTCCGAGGACGACTCGTTGAGCCCGCCGGACTCGCCGCGGTAGACTAGGTTCGAGGTCGCCGCCGTGATTCCGTGCGCCATCTCGTGGCCCACCACGTCGATCGCGCCGAGGCTCGTGAAGCTCGAGCCGTCGCCGATGAACATGCACTTGCAGGTGTCGCTGTAGTAGGCGTTGTCGTAGGCGGTGTTGACGTGCGCGGCGATGTAGGTCGCCGTGTTGTTACCGTCGAGCGAATGCCAGCCCAGCACGTTCTTGTGCATGTCGTAGGTGTTCATCAGGCCCCACATCGCGTTCACGGCCGCGGTCTGGCCGTTGGCATTGGTGGTGCTGCCGCCCTCGATGAATTGCTTGCCGTCGCCCCATACATTGCTCGCGTTGGTGTAGACGCTGCCGGCCGAGGTGGTGTGGTTGGCGTTGGTGATGGCCATCGCGCCGAAGGTGCCGCCGGTGCCGCGTTCGGGGTCCTTCATCCAGTAGGTGGTGCCGGTCAACGTGGTGCTGATCGGCACCATCCCGTTGTATTGGCTGCTGCCCTTGCCGACCGCCGTTTGCAGCATGCTCCACTGGTCGATGATGCGCCCGTCGCGGGCGTTGACGACGGTGTCGAAGAACACCGGCTTGTTGCCGACACTCAAACGCGTGCTCACGAGGTAGGCCAGCACGTAGCGCTCGACGACCTGCTCGAGGTCCATCGCGTTGAGCTCGTCCTCGGCCTTATGCGCGGCCGACGCGACGCGCACCTCCTTCATGAGGGGATAGATGATCAGTTCGGCTTTGGGCGGGACCAGCGCGACCGCGCGCGCGCTTTGGCGGCGCATGACCGAGGTGATCGCGTTGGCGCTCGTTAGCGTCGGCGCCACGCTGAAGTCGGGCTCGCCGCCCTTGCGCGCGCCCTTGCCGAGGCCGAGGCGGCGCTCCGACACCGACTCGCTCACGATCGCGCCCGACGCCGCGGTGACGACCACCGATTCCGATCCGAACACGCGCACCCCCTTGTAGGTGTGGTCGGCGCGCGTGATGTGCGTGTCCTTGACGCCCGGATGCTGTTTCGCGATCACAAAATGATGGTCGGCGTCGAGTCCGCGCGCGGCGCGCTGCGCGGCCAGCGCGGCCACCAGCGCCGGATCCTGCGGCAATGCCTGAGTCGCTTTCACAACAGGAGCTCCCATCATCGGTTCGGCGCGCGGCACTTGCGCGCCGGCCAGCAAAGGCAAGGCCGCGAGCGCAGCGGCCAGCCATTTTTTACGAAGATTCATGATCTTCTCCTATTGAGAATATTGTTAAAATATCAGCAGGCTTTCAAGCGAAGTGTGAGCGCAATTTAAGGCAAGGTATTGCCGCAACTCATACGGCGAACGCGGCAATAGAGGCAGGAAAGCCCGCTGGCGGCGCGCTTTTTCTGGGGCGCATTTAATCGCGTCGGGATTTATATCTTGGTGGAACAATCCAAGAAAATTCGTTTGGGGACGCCAGGTCCGGACGCCCGCCCGGCACGCGCCGCAGGCGCCTGCCAGGTGCGTTTTCAGCCGGAAAACACGCTACAAGTAATGACAATCGGCACCGTTTCGAGACAAGGTATCGCCGCCCGGCGCCCGGCGCACCTTGCGACTCGCCATTTTGTTTTCACATAGTAATTAAATCGGAATGCGGCAACACTTCGCCTCCTGCAATTTCTGCATACGAAGCAGCGCACCTTTCACTTACCATTCCGAAAGTTCCACACCATGTTTAGCAAAAAAATCCTCGCGCCGAAAGCCGGCTTCCAGGACGTCGCCTTCGGCATCAACTGGAACCATGCGGTCAACAAGGAGTGGTCGGTCGTGACCAAGGCCGGCGTGAGCCACCTGCTCGGTGACGCGTCGAGGAGCCCGCTCACGCTGCGCAAGACCAGCCCGGCCTTGCTGGTCACGGCCAACTACAAGTTCTTCTAAACCTGTCGCAGTCGGGCGCTGTGGGCACGGAGGAATACGACCCTATGCCTTGTCGATCCTGTTGACGCGATTGGTGGTTTGGCGCGGCAGCCAAGCGGCTGCCATGAATGCAAAAAAGCCCGCATCAGCGGGCTTTTTTGTTTTACGCTCGGATGAAAATCAATCGGCCTCCTGCACCCACAAGGACGCCGCCGCGGCGATCAGCATCGACGCGCCGCCGGCGACGAGCATCATGACGGCCTTGCCGTCGAACACGTTGGTCAGCAAAAAGCCGAGGATAGTGCCGGCGACGACCTGCGGGATCGTGATCGCCATGTTGAACATGCCCATGTACAAGCCCATCTTCTTGCTTGGGATCGTCACTGCCAGCAAGGCGTACGGCATCGACAAGGTGCTCGCCCAGGCCAGGCCGACGCCGAGGAACGGCAGCACCAGGATCATCGGATTGCTGATGAAAAAGACCGAAATGAAGCTCAGGCCGCCGATCGCGAGGCAGATCGCGTGGGTCGCCTTGCGGCTGGTGCGCGCGGCGATGACCGGCAGGATGAAGGCAAAAATGGCCGAACTGCCCGCGTAGATCGACGAGCACACGCCCCACCAGTTGGCGCCCTCGTTGTACAGGGCCGAGGTGGTGTCGCTGGTGCCGTACACATGCTGGGTGAAGGCCGCCGTGGCGTAGCCCCACATGGCGAACCACGTGAACCAGGTGAAAAATTGCACGATCGACAGTTGCACCATGACCTTGGGCATGTTCGCGTATTCCTTGAAGAAGCCGAGCACGCCGCGCGACGGCTTGACCTCCTCGGCGTGTTCGGCCTCGGGATGGAATACGCGCATCTCGTCGGGCGAATACTCCTTCGTCTTAATCACCGTCCACAGCACGGCGAAGAAGAATGCCGCCGCGCCGCAGTAGAAGGAATAGGTGACCGAGTCGGGGATCTGGCCCGCCGGCGCCGTGTTGGCCACACCGAACCAATTGGTGAACGCATACGGCAGGATCGACGCGGCAACCCCGCCGACGCCGATGAAGAAGGTCTGGAACGCGTATCCCTGGGTCACCTGCTCCTTCGGCAGCTGGTCGCCGACGAAAGCCCGGAACGGCTCCATCGAAATATTGATCGACGCGTCCATGATCCACAAGGTCGCGGCCGCGACCCACAGCACGCTCGCGTGCGGCATGCCGATCAGCGCGGCCGCGGCGAAGATCGAACCGATGAAGAAATACGGACGACGGCGCCCGAAACGGCCCCAGGTCCGGTCGCTCATGTAGCCGACGATCGGCTGCACGATCAGGCCGGTCAGCGGCGCGGCGAGCAACAGGAAGCCGATCTTTTCGACCTCGGCGCCCATGGTCTGGAAGATCCGCGCGACGTTCCCGTTCTGCAGGGCGAACGCGAACTGGATGCCCATGAATCCGAAGCTCATGTTCCACAACTGCCAGAAGCCGAACAGGGGTTTTTTTACTGTCTCTTGTAGTTTTTGCATATTTTTTTAATGTGTGTGAAAGTGGCCCCGGCCGCGAGGATGGCTGCGTTTGTATGCCCTGGTCCGAGGCGCCGCGCCCAAAGCGGCGAACTACTTGCGTCGGATCAATCAATATGTAGGAAAATAACATCGATATCGGGACCTGTCAATTGAAAGAGTTTGCCAACATCCACTATATAGATTGACAATTTCGACAGCATTTCTGTAGTCGAAAAACAGACGTCCCGCTCGCGCCCATTGCGCCGACCCGTACGGCGTGCGGCGCCGCGCGGGTACGCGCCCCCTCGCCCCCGCGCCTTTACTTCATGCAATAAAACAACAGAAACAATAAGTACCGCCCGCGCGGCGGCCCGCAGGCCCCCTCGGCGATCGCGCAGCGCCCCGCCCTATGAGCGCCGCGACGCGCTGTATTAATGCAAAAACAACTGCATTTCCAGACGGAAATTCGGCGCGGAGACTGCCTCAAAGCAAGCTGATCCATAACTTGTAAGTACAAATAATTTCCGCCAATATGCAGCCTTGCATTGCCGTAGCACATAGCCATTCCCCTTCACGATGCCTTGTTCATCCTCTATAGGACGCCGCCCATGACCCGTTTTTCGTCGCTGTCCCTTCCCCTCGGCCGCGGCATCGCCGTTGCCGCCCTCGCCACGCTGGCGGGCCTCGCCCATGCCGGCAAGAAACCGCCGGTCGCCACGGGCAGCTGGGACGCCGCATCCGCCACGACCAGCTACAGTTTCCAGCCGCTCGCCACCGACGACACCGTCAATCCGATGCGCGGCTACCACCTGTGGCAGAACCAGGCGCTGGTGCCGGTGCCGAACGGCATGCAGGATTCGTTCCGCCGCTATTATTGGAGCGAGCTCGAGACGAGCCCGGGCGTCTATAACTTCTCCCTGATCCTGAGCGACATCCAGAAGGCCAAGGAGGCCGGCCGCAAGTTTGCCTTCCGCCTGCGCAACATGGCCGGCTACGACGACGACAACCGCCTGTTCACCCCCTCCTACATGGTCAACAACCCGCTGTGCCTGAGCGGCTGCGGCTTTTGGGTCGACCACAACCTGGCCAATCCCGAGAAAACCTTCATCCCGGACTGGAACGACCCGTACGTGATCGCCCGCTCGCGCGAACTGCTCAAGGCGCTCAAGGCCGAGCTCGACAAATACGGCGTCACCAACAGCATCGCCTGGATCGACGTCGGCATGGTCGGCCAGTACGGCGAATGGGCCGTGCTATCGAGCGTGTACGCGAACGCGCCGGCCGCGATCACCCCGGTCACGCTGGCCAACAAGCGCGAATACGCGAAGATGCACTTCGAGGTTTTTCCATCCCAGCAGCACGTGATGTTCGTGCCATACAGTAACGAGGACGCGCTCACCTACGGCCTGCTCGAGCAGACCATCACGGCCAAGCCGGTCGGCCTGCGTGTCGACTGCCTGAGCCGGGACGGTTATTTCAGGCAATGGAGCGACCGCCCGACCCATTGGCTGCCGTTTGCCAACCAATGGAAAAAGGCGCCGTTCGTCGCCGAGTTCTGCCCGTTCGAGACGCTCGACCCGCTCGACAACCCGGCCACCGCGCGGGTGCAGGCGGCGACCTACCATATCTCGACCATCGGCAACGGCAACTTCCAGCTGCAACTGCCCGATGCCGAGCGCTGGAGCAAGCTCACACCGCAAGAGCAGGAAGACCTGCGCATGCTCGGGCGCGAGGCCGGTTACCGCTATGGCGTCGAGCGCACCGCGGTCAGCGTCGCGAACGGCGTGCTCAACTTTAGTGCCACGCTGCGCAACGACGGCAACGCGCCGACCTACGAGCCGTGGAGCGTGCGCGTCGAGCTCGTCAACGGCGTGGGCGCGGTCAGCTGGACCGGCTTGCTGGGAAGCTTCAACCTGAACGCGCTCAGCGGCGCCGGCACCTCGCAGATGGCGCAGGCCAGTTTCACACTGCCAGCGCTGGCCGCCGGCAGCTACAAGTTGCGCGTGATCGCGCGCGACACGCGCGCCTCGACCAGCGCAAGCCCGGCCCGGCCGCCGCTCAAGTGGGTCAACCAGGGGCTCGCCGGGGATGGTCTTACGGTGATGACGCTGGTTCGGCGGTAGGAGAGCGCCAGCTGAATTGGCGTCTGGTCAGAAACTTAAATGAGCCGCCTGATTTGGCAGATATCGCGACATCACTAGCTTCCAATACCTCAAACCAACATCGTCCTCGCGCACGAGGGTGTCGCGATAGGGGGCAATGCGCTGGAATTGGCCCTTTAGACGCTTCAGAAATCGGGTCGGAGAAAAATACATATCAAAAACCAACATCGTCCTCGCGCATGCGGGGACCCATAGAACAGTTGCTTTGAGCCGCCGTTCTATGGGGGGGAGGCATGCCTCCCCGCATGCGCGAGGACGATGTTGGTTTAAGTTATTAGAGGTTCGTCATGTCGCGATTTCTGCTGTATCAAGCGGCTCAATTTGGGTTTTGCGACACCCTCGCATGCCTCCCCGCGTTCGCGAGGACGATGTAGGTTTTTGATATTTTTCTCTAACGCAATTTCTGAAGCGTAATAGGCGCCAATTCCAGCGCATCGCCCCCCCTTTCGTGACAGCCTCGCATGCGAGGACGCTGTTGATTTGGGTCTTTACTGAACCTCTTAACCCACGCGGTTTCTGCCGCGTTGAACACCGCACAGGTCCGCCTGTCGCCATTGCGCAACAGAAATATTAGTTGCACCAAGGAATTTAAAGCGCTTTCCCGATATCGACGCCGCACACTGTACGAACGGCTCGCTTCCCGCACTTTTTCTCGCGTAGAATTGACTTGAGTCAAAGCACCGTGCCGGCATCGCCGGCGCGCCGCTTTGATGCCATTTTCCACGCAGGCAGGAGCGCCCATGATTGCCGTTTCGCGAGTTGAGTGCGCCGCCGCATCCCGGCCCGCGGCCGGCATCAGGCCGCCGGCGCGCCGCGCCGCGCCCCCCGACTAATCCCGATGCCCGCCCGCCGCCGCCCATCGAGCTTGTGCGCCGCCGCACCACGTCCGGCGCGCGGCCTGCCCGGCGCGTTCCTGGCCCTGTTCGCGCTGGCCTGGCTGCTGGCCGCCGCGCCGGCCTGGGCGCTCGACCCGAGCAAATCGTTCCACCACTACGTGCGCAATGCCTGGTCGATCCAGGACGGCCTGCCGCAAATCAGCGTGCAGGCGATCGTCCAGGACCGGCAAGGGTATATCTGGGTCGGCACCCAGTCCGGCCTGGCCCGCTTCGACGGCGTGCGCTTCACGACCTACACCCCGGACACCGAGCCGTCGCTGCCGGGCGTGTGGACCCGCTCGCTGATGGTCGATACGCGCGGGCGCGTCTGGATCGGCACCTACAAGGGCGTCGCGGTCTTCCAAAACGGCAAGTTCAGCAAGATCCCCCTCGCCGACCCGGGCAGGTTCCCCAGCATCGACGTGCACGCCATGCTCGAGCATGGCGACGGCCTGGTCGCCGCGACCACCAGCGGCCTGTTCGACCTCGTCGACGGCAAACTGGTGCACCGCGCGGGCAGTCCGGCGCCGGCCCAAGCGATCCTCCAGCGCGCCGACGGCTTGTGGGTCGGCACCCTCGGCGGCGCGGTGCGCGTCGACCTCGACAGGCATGGCAAGCAGCACTTCAAGCTGCCGCTGCCGCCCGAAGCGGGCACGGCCACGGTGACCCGGCTGGCCGAGGCCCAGGGCCGGATCTGGGCCGGCACCACGCTCGGCCTGTACCTGCGCGCCGACGACCAATGGAAGCTCGCCACCACGCACCCCGCCCTGAGCCAGTCGCCGACGACCATGCTGATGGCCGACCGCGACCAGAACCTGTGGGTCGGCAGCAACGCCGGGCTGGCCCGCGTGCGCGGCGGCCTCGTGGTCGAATTCATCGCCGAAGGCAGCGTGGCCGCGTTCAAGGGCGTGATCGCCGCGTTCGAGGACAGGGAGCACAACCTTTGGCTGGGCAGCCAGTGGCAGGGCCTGGCGCGCCTGTGGAACGGCTGGACCCGCCGCTACGGCGTGGTCGAAGGCTTGCAGGAACCGATCGTCTGGTCGGTCGCGCGCGCCCCCGACGGGCGCACCTGGGTCGGCACCAACGACGGCCTGAGCGTGTTCGACCAGGGACGCTTCACCAAGGTCGTGCCGGCCGACCAGCTGCCGCACCCGCACGCCTACAACCTGCTGGCCGAGGCCGACACGATCTGGATCGGCACGCGCCGCGGCCTGGTGCTCTGGCGTAACGGCAAGGTCGAGGCGCCGCCCCAGTTCGCGCCGATGGCGGCGGCGCAAATCAACGGCATCGTGCGCAGCCGCGACGGCACCGTCTGGATCCCGACCAGCGACGGCCTGTTCCGTTTCAAGGACCAGGTCCTGACCCGCTTCGGCCAGGCCGAGGGGCTCACCGAGGTGCGCATCCGCCAGGTGCGCGAACTGCGCAGCGGGCGCCTGCTGGTCGGCAGCCAGGACGGCTTGTTCGAGCTCAAGGGCGAGCGCCTGGCGCAGATCGGCCTCAAGGAGGGCTTGACCGCCGGCATGGACGTGACCGCCCTGCTCGAACTGCGCAGCGGCGAGCTGGTCGTCGGCACGCTGTCGGAGTCGCTCTACATGTACAACGGCAGGCGCTGGACCGAATTCGGCCGCAAGCAAGGCATGCCCGCGAGCGCGCCGTTCTTTTTGACCGAGGACGACAACGGCGTGTTGTGGGCGGCCGGACTGCGCGGCATGGTGCGCGTGCCGCTGGTCGAAATGCACCGCCTGCAACGCGGCGAGACCGCGACCGTCCATGCCGAGATGGTGCTCAACGAACGCGGCGACCGCCGCAGCGGCCAGCAGGGCTACTGCTGCAACGGCGCCGGCAACTCGAAAGGTTTCCTAGACGACGCCGGCACGTTGTGGCTGCCCACGCGCGACGGTGTGGTCACGCTCGACACGCGCGGCGTGACCAAGAACCGGGTCGTGCCCGCGGTCGCGATCGAACGCGTGCAGTACCTGGGCAAGTGGCACAACGTCGATCCGGCCACGCCATTAAAGCTTGCCAACAACGCGCGCGACCTGGCCTTCGAATTCACCGTGCTCAGCTTCCAGGACCCGCACAGCGTGGTGCTGCGCTTCAGGCTGCGCGGCTACGACACCGACTGGCGCGACCTGCCGCCCGGCGTGCCGCGCGCGATCAATTACACCAACCTGCCCGCCGGCGACTACACCTTCGAGGTCAAGGCCAGCAACAACGCCGACGTCTGGAGCGAGCGGCCGGCCAGCATGCGTTTTTCGATCAGCCCGCACTTTTACGAAACCGCGCTGTTCTACGCCTTGGTGGCGCTGTCGCTGGCCGCGCTCGTGTACGCGGGCTACCGCCGCCAGCGCCGCCTGCACGAGCTGCAACGCAGCCAGCTCGAGGAACTCGTGGCCGAGCGCACGCAACAGCTCAACGCGGCCATCTTGAAGCTCGAGCATGTGAGCCAGACCGACCCGCTGACCGGCCTGCACAACCGGCGCTACCTGACGAACCAGTTGCCGGCCGACCTAGCCTTTTACGACCGCGAATACGCACGCACCGGCAGCAGCGAGCACGCCTTGCTGTTCGCGCTCGTGGACATCGACCATTTCAAGCGCATCAACGACAGCTACGGCCACAAGGCCGGCGACATCGTGCTGCAACAGTTCGCGGAAGTGCTGACCTCGCTCGTGCGCGTCGGCGATTACATCGTGCGCTGGGGCGGCGAGGAGTTTTTGCTCGTGTTCCGGCCCGTGCCGCGCCGCTTCGTCAATGTGCTCGGCGAGCGCATACGCGCGGCCGTGGCCGGACGCATGTTCGACGTCGGCGACGGCCTGCAAGTTCCCATCACCTGCTCGGTCGGCCTGTCCGAGTACGGCCTGTTCCGCGCACCGACGCGGCGCGTGGGCTGGGAGCAGATGATCGAACTGGCCGACGCCGCGCTGTACTGGGTCAAGGAGAACGGGCGCGACGGCTGGGCCGCGCTGCGTCCGCCCGCGAATGCCGATGTCGAGAACCTCATCACGCAGCTGCATACGGGTGTGCAGGGCATGATCGACGCGGGCCGCCTGAACATCATCAGTTCGCGCGACTACGACGCGCCCGAGGGCACCCCGACCGACGACGAGCAATGAGGCCGGCCCCGTCCTTTAGCCGTACAGCACTTCGGCGCGCTGGTACAGGATCCACGAGGTCGCGATGTATTTGTCGCCGCTGCGCGCGACATGCCCCTTGTGCGAATGGGTGAAACCGGCCGGCGCGATGATCAGGCGCCCCGCGCGCGCTTCGATTTTGCGCTTCTGGTAATAGAATTCCGTCTCGCCGCCCTGCGCCACGTCGTTGAGGTAGAACTGGAACAATAGCGCGCGGTGCAAGGTTTCGCAGCTCGCGTTCTGGGGATAGATTTCGGAATGCCAATGATGGTAGCCGCCGCTCGCCTGCAGGTACTTTTGCACGTTGATCTGGCCGGCGCGGTACATCGTGCGCATCAGCTCGCCGATGAGCGGCGTGCCGCATTCCTCGAAATTGTCGAGCGTGAGCAGCACCGGCTCGCCCGTGGCCGGATGCGCCACCTGCGGCGACAGCGCGCCGACGAGCATCATCCGGTATTTGTTCATATACGCTTGCAAGTGCCGCTGCACCGCCGCCATCATGATGTTGCCGACGTCGTTCCACTCGGGATACTGGCTGATCGTGATGTCGTAGCTGTCCTTCTTTTTGGTGTCGACGCCCTGCCCCGTCTTGCCGCGCACCACCTTGTCGCTGGCGCCGAAACGGGCGATGATCATCTCGCACTGCGCCGGGCTCAGCGCGTTGTCGTAGATCTCGAGAAAGTCATCCAAGGATTGCCTCCATGCAGCTGCGGTTGTCGTAGCCGAGATAGTACACAAGGCGGACCCGCAGGTCACTGCCGGAATGCGGCGCCGCTGGCGCCGCAAGACGCTTTTACAACGCCGTGTGCCAGCGCAGGCCGAGCGGCAAGGCAGGCGGACCGAACACGAGATGGAGCACGCGGCGCCGGCCCTGGCCTGCCGACTTGGACGAGGCGTGCAGCAGCAAGGGCCGCAGCACCAGCGCGCTGCCGAGGGGGGCGCTGCAGGCCAGCTCGCGCCCTGCGGCGCGCAGGGCGGCCGCCCCGGCGTCGTCGACCAGCCCATGGCGGTGCGAGCCGGCAAGCACGCGCAAGGGACCGTCCTCGCTGCCGCACTCGTCCAGATGCAGGCGCACGGCAAGCATTTGCGCGAGCAGCGCGGGCGGCGCCTGGACGAAATCGACCTCCTCCTTGCGCGACCAGCCGCGCAGGGCCGGCGCGTCGACGCGCGCGGCAACGGGAATGCTCAGGTCCTGGTGGAACGGCACCAGCCAGTTGCGCGCGCCGGTCTTCTCGAAATAGGTGCACTGGACCGCGACGTGGCCGGCGGGAATATACGGGGCGAGATCGGGGTGGCCGCGCAGCATGCGCGCGAGCTCGGCGCACCATGGCGTCGCCAACAGCGCACGCGTGCCGCCCGAGCCGCCCGCCGCCGGCGTGACCTGCGCGGCGAGCCACGCGCAAGCGTCCTCGGAAAGTATGCCCGGCAGCAGCGCGAAGCCGTCCTCGTCGAAGACGTCCATCGGCGCCGGCGGGCTTGGCGCGATCACTTGCCGCTGTTGATAGCGCCGAGCAAAACGAAGGTCTCGTGCTTGATGGCGCGCTCGGCGCCCTTCAACAGTTGGCTCGCCTTGATGTATTCAGGGCGCTTGAGCTCGGCCGCTTCGGCCTTCGACATCTTCAGCTGGCCCGGCGCGGTGATGCTCGGACCGCTGTTGTAGGTCGAAAACAGCACGCGCTGCCCGTACGGGGTCGCATAGAAGCGCGTCATTTCGAGTGCGGTTTCGGCCGTCACGTAGCGCGCGACCGGGGCCGCGAGGCGGCGGTGGATCTCGGCCGGCGGCACCTTGGCCAGCTTGGCGACCACGTCCAGGCGTTGCTGCTCGCTCGCATAACGGCTCATGCCGGCCGTCGTGCGCATCATTTTTTCGGTTTGCATCGCGGCCATCAGGCCTTGCACCGCGCTGATCTGGGCGACGGTCGGCGCGGCCACGACGACGGGGGTCGCGGGCGCTGCAGCGAAACTGGGCGCCAGCGCCATCAAACCGGACAGCGCCAGTACTTTAAGCAATTTCATTATTATTTCCTCTGCATTGCGGACCCGTGCCCGCCAAGCCGACATCATATTCTGCAACCATATTAAATAGCAATAATTGAAGGCTCTGCATTTTTGCATGGAAGGCACGTGCGCAATACAAATTTGAATAGCCTGCTCAGTAATCGGCCAGCGGCTTGTGAAAACTGATCAGCCACAGCTGCCCCTGCCCTTCGCGCGGGTCGCCCGTGGTGACGCGGAACGAATGCGGCACCGCGAGCACGGCGGCGAGCCCGTCCACGGTGGCGCCCTCGGCGTCGACCGTGAATTCGTCGGTGTCGGTGCCCGCGATCGCCTGCCCGAGCGCGTCGAACACCATGCTGCGCAGGCCGAAGTCGCTGTCGTTGCTCAGCGCCAGCGTCGAGGCGTCGACCAGCGCCAGGCCCTCGGCTTTTTCCATATGCCAGCCGAGCGCGTCGAGCTCGAGCAGCACGCTCTTTTTCATCGGCACGGCGGCGGCCCAGTCGGCGCCGTTGACGCGCGCGCCGGCCAGGCTGCTCTTTTCGAGGTCGGCGCTGTCGGGATTGAAGGCGGCGCCGGCGATGTCGCTCGCGCCCGCCAAGTCGAGCAGCATCAGGCGGTGGAACATATTGCCTTCCGGCCCCGGACCTTGTTCGATGACGACGAATTTGCCGCCGCCGAGCGCGACCATGTCGCCGAGCTTGGCGTGGCCGGTGCGCCCTTCGTGGTAGTCGGCGCCGTCGAGCGGATAGGCGAACATCCGGCTCGTCGTGCCGCTGGCTGGATCGAATTCGATCCAGCGCGTGAACGCCGCGTAGCGCTCGACCGGCTGCGCCGCCTCGCTCGCCGCGTGCCAATGCTCGCCGTCGGCAAGCGGGCTTTGCAGGAAGGCGTGCAGCTTGTCGCTGCCGGGGTCGTACGCCATGCCTTCGAAGCCGCGGTTGGCGCGGCGCCTCGCGAGCACGGGCGGCAGGCCGGCGCCGGGCGCGTACTTGTTGACGATGATGCCGCTCGAAGGATCGATCCGGACGATGAACGGGCCGTACTCGTCGGCCGACCACAGCGCCTGCCGCTTGCTGTCGTAGGCGAGCGCCTCGGTATCGAGCCCGTGCGCGCTGAACACGGCCTTGCCCGCGGCATCGTAACGCATGCTGTCGAGCACGGGGATCTCGGGCACGCTGCCGGCCGAGCCGGCCGGGATCGGCAAGCCGGACGCGCGCACCTGCGCCGAGACGCGGATCGGCAGGCTCGAGCTCAGCACGGCGCCGGCCGCGCCGAGCGTGATCACGCCGATGGCAGGCGCAAAACTGGGCGAAGGGAAAATCTGGCTGCCGCTCGTGCCGGGCCCGCCGAGCGAGGGCAGGAAAGGCCCGGCCCCGTTGGGCCCGCGGTCGGTGAGGCAATAGAACTCGCGCTCGCCGCCGGCGTTTCTGCCCTTGAAGGCGAGGCCGGAGCCGTAGGACGGCGCGAAACCGCCGGGAAAATCGCCCGTGACGGCGCTGTTGGCGCCCTCGTACGGCACATGGAACGCGGCCGCGATCTGGATCGGGAAACGCTGGACCGTGGCGACAACCTCGCCCAGCGCCGTGGTTTGGCTGAACCTTGCCTCGTCGTGCTCGTGCATTGATAACTCCCGTTTATTCAGGCGCCGGCCCGCAGTGGAACGAATCGGACCCGTGCGACATATTTGCAACAAAAATTTTTGCGATTGCGCGTGCAACCGTGCTGGTGCGTTTTGCGGCGCGCGCGCCTCATTATCTCGCGCATCCTAAAAAACCTGCACCCTTTTCGGGAAACCCGCACGCCGCCGGCGACGCCGCCCGACCGTTATTGGTGCGTGTTTTCAGTTATATTCAGCACGAATGACACCCATGCGAACTAAAAATCACGATGATTTGTGCAGCGCAGTATATTGAATTAAGGGCGTTCCAGACTGCACCCGCAGCGGCGCCCACTTAATTAAATTCAATAAAATCGGGAGTTATCATGACCACTACTAAACGTGTATTTGCCGCCGCTGTGTTTATCGCCGCAACCATCGCCATCCCTGCGCACGCGGCCAAGCTTTCGGCCAGTTGCCCGACCCCGGACTACGACGCGGCCTGGGTCAACGCGGACGTCCAAGGCGACGTCGAACTGGCCTTCCTGGTCGAGCCGGACGGCCGGATCTTGGAGGCCAAGATCCTCAAATCGAGCGGCTCGACGAAACTGGACAAAGCCTCGCTGGCCGAAGGATCGCGCTGCAAATTCGGCCCGCGTTCGGCCGATAGCGGCCACGCGCCGGTCTGGACCAAGGTCCGTTATTCGTGGGAGATCAACCCGGCCTGATGTTGGCGCAGCCCCCGCGGAAATCTCGGGCGGCTTTGCGCTGCCATGTGAATAAATCGGCGCGCGCTGGTCCCCGTTTTGCGGCCAGCGCCCGCCTACCCAAGCTCCACGGCGCCACATAATATGTTTTAAGGTGCGACGACCATGTCAGGGTACCCATTTCTTTGTGATGCCATCGTATGCGCCGCGCTGCTTCAGGGCGCTCAATTCACGGTCGAATCGCTCCGCGACTTTGGCCACATCCGGATACCTTGTTGGCTTCGTCGCGCATATCGTAGGGAGGCAGGAGCTCGGCCACAATCAGCAGTTTGCGCGCGGCCGCATTCGCAGCGCCAACGGCACAGACAAGCGACATCCACACCAGGATCCGGTAACACCAAGGCCGACAGGGCATGGAGGCGCTTTCCAAGTTGAAAGGCCAGTATATGCCTTATGCGCGTCCGCCCCCCAAATCCGGCTTCAGGGTCGCGTCGATGGTGCCAACGCCACGACGGGTGTACGCGAACCAGAAGACCAAGGCGGTTGTCGCGCCGATAAACGCCATTCCGGTGACACTGCCAAGATATCCCATCCACCATGCATGTGTCGGCACGCCATTGGACACCATCACGACATCGCCTTCGACACTGCCACTGCCGGGGCTGTAACGGGGCCACAAGAAAAACGCCGAGGGAGCGGCGCCGAGGCCCGCGCCGGCCGCCGTCATCGACCACCAACGGACCATGTCGTACTTGCGGAGCAGGAAGAACGCCGGCAAACCGAGCAAAAATACATGTCCGAGCGAGACAAAAACCGATGCCGCGGACATCAAAAATATTGACGAAACATTCGGCTGGTAGGGGCTCGTGAACAAGGCGACGAACAGCTTGAAATTCAAAAGCCAAAACACCACCGTGGGTGTAAGCAAAGCGCTCAAACTTGCGAGTACCAGCCGCTTGCTCTTGGCCATGCGGCGCCTATTGAACGCTGATGCCGACCACCTGCCATGGGAATTTCGCGTCCGTCTCGGGCGTGTTCAGTTCCTTCGGATACAGGTCTTTTGGATAGATCAGGAAGTATGGCCCCCAAGGATCCAGGTCCAGCGGTTTTCCGTTCATGCTCCTGGCCAGCACCACGCCATAGCGTTTGAATTCGCCGATAGGAATTTTGACCGAATAATTATCGCGCGCGCGCAGCTCGACGATGCTGCCCTTCGCCCCGACCAGGCGCAGCAACTCGTGCATGCGCACGCCGCTGAAGGTCGTCACCGGTGTCCATTTGGTTTTGGTCTTGACGCTGCTTTGCGGGAGGGCGAGAAATTGCGCCTCGGTGATCCGATAAACCTTTGCCTTGGGATCGGTGAAGCGCGTGATTTTTCCGCTGATCTCGAGCACGGGCGTGGCGACAGGCGCCGCGTTGGCAAGGCCGGCGACCAAAGGCAGCAAGAGGAAGAGTCGTTTTAACATGGCTGGACTTTACGCTGTATCGATGAGATTAATCGGGAAGATATGCGCCTTATTGTAGCGGTTCGGCGCTCTCTGGCGCCACCGCCTGCACCACTTGCGGCATATAACTGGCGAGAAATTCTGGCGGCATGCGGCGCACCCGGCCGCTGCTGATCTCGATACAGACGAGGTCCCAGCGCCCGCGCAGCACGGTGACCTGGTCGTGGTTCCTGATCAACTGGAAGCGGCGCTCCATGGCAAGCTTGCCATCGCCCGCCACCAGCCAGGTGGCAAGCGTCAGCGCTTCGCCGTCGAAGGTCGGTAACAGGTAGTCATATTCACCGCGTCGGATCGCCATGGCGCGGTCGAGGCGCTGGTAGTCGCCGAGTCCGAGGCCCAGCATTTCCGAGTGTGCCCAGCCGATTTGCTCGCACCAGCGGACATAGACGGCGTTGTTGGTGTGATTCAGGCCGTCGATGTCGTCGACAGCCGGCGACAGACTGCAGGTAAATGGATTCGGATAGTCCCAGGCCAATGTGGCTCCTTCAGTAAACGTTAACACCGGACGATCGTACCCCACGGGGCCGGCTCGGTTTTAATAAACCCATTGCGCGAACAGGGGTGCCAGCGACCGTCCCGCTGTTTTTTCCATCGCCTCCTGAAAATCGCGGCTGGTGACGGACCGTCCCGCATTGTCCCGCGTGTAGCGGCGCAGGCCGGCCCAAAATGTGGCGTCGCCCAGTTCGCGCCGCAAGGCATCGAAAAACAGCGCGCCTTTGCTGTAGGAAATGGCGCGCCGCAGGCGCAGCGTGGGGTATTCGCCGGCAAAACTGAGCGGCTTGTCGAAGCCGGCGTCGAGCGCATGCTGATAGCGTTTGCGCGCCAGCGCCATTTCGGCCTCGTATGCGGGCGCGCCCCAGCGCTGCTCTTTGTAGGCGGCCACCATGAACACGGTCAGGCCCTCGTTCAACCAAAAGTCGCGCCACTCCTTGCACGTGATCAGATTGCCCCACCACTGGTGCGCCATCTCATGCACGATCACCCAATCCTCTTGCGGGTTGGCCAGGATCGGATCGAGCATATCGGTGCCGATCACCGAGAACGAACTCATTTCCTGCGCAGCATTGCCTGGTATGAGCACCTGGCGGTAACGCTTGTGCGGCATCGGCAAGCCCGCCTTGTCCAGCAAAAAGGCGTGCATCTCCTTGCTGACGGAAAATTTACGCAACAGCGTGGCCGGGTCGTCGCCGATGCCGTAGTACGCCAAATGGACGCCGTCCGCCTCCGCCTCCGCTTGCTGGAACTTACCCACCGCGAAACCGAACAGGTAACTCGAATAAGGACGCGATTCGCGCCACAGGTGGCGCCGCATCCCCGCCCCGTCGGCGTTGGTCGAAACAGGCTCGCCGCTGGCCACGACATCGTAGTGCGCGGGCACGACCACCTCCAACTCGATGAGGGCTTTGATTGCAGGAGCATCGTCGCAGATCATCCAGTGGCAGGTACTGAAGACCGAATGCACAAAGTCGGGACCGAATACTAGGCCTTGCGCGGGCCGGCCGCTGTAATGCACCGACAGCAGGTGCACCGACCGGGCGCGCATCGCGTGCGGGATTGCGACCTTGAGCCGTCCCTCCGCGCCAGTAAAAGGGACAGCCTTGCCATTCAGGTCAACCGCGCTGACATTGAGTCCATTCAGGGCGAACGAGAATTCCGGCGCATCGTGCACGCGCGTGCTGATATAGATGCGCGTGGTACCGGATAGGGATTTGGCGGCGATGTCCGGAACGATGCGCGCCTTATAGGCCGTGATCTCGTAAGCCGGTGCGCTATGCGCCGCAACCAGGCCGAGGCAAAACAGGAATGCCGAACGATAGTGTTTCAATGGTTGATTTTCTTTGATGAAAAGCTGCGGTGCTGAACACGTGCATGGAAAAGGGCGTTATTCCGCCACTCGGCGGCTTGTTTTACAGCCCGTCGCATACTGTAGCAGGCCGCAGCCTGGTTTTGTTAGCCTGCCAAGCTTGCAAGCCGTGGTGCTTGCCCACAAAGGTATAAAAGGAAGCCATGCAACAAACGAAGAACAACTATCTGATTTGGTCCGGCATCGCAGCGGCAGCGGGCGGCTTTTTGCATCTGGCGGTGATTTTCGGCGGCCCTTCTTGGTACAGATTTATCGGCGCAACCGAACCGATCATCCGACTTGCCGCTAAAGGCCACGCGTTTCCGGTCATCGTCTGCCTCGTCGCCGCCGCCCTGCTTTTTGCGTGCGCGAGCTTTGCGTTTTCTGGCGCCGGACTGATCCCGCGCTTGCCATTTCTACGTACGGTCCTCGTGCTGATCACCACTGGTTTGCTGGTCCACGGCGTCGCATTCATCCCGCTCGTGCTCATGTGGCCACAAAAGATGATCGGCTTGTACGATGGTACGGGTATCAACGCCATTTTGACGGTCACGTCAGCTGTCTGCTTGGTGACGGGGCTTGGATTTGCCGCGGGTACACGCAGGGCGTGGCATCGTAGCCGCCCAGCCGCGAACGGTCGCTGATTTCGTCCTTCGCAATCAAGCGAAGCCCGTCAACTCCAGCTCGGTGAACCCTGCGAGGCGGCGCGCCGCGATATTAAACGGCCCTTTTAATACGGGCGCTTCGTAGCGTTTTGCCAGTTCGTCGTAGGTTGCGCGCGGCTCCAGCCCGCGTTGCTCGCACAAATGGCGGTACCAGCGATTGCCGATCTCCACATGCCCTATTTCGTCTTGCAAGATGCGGTCCAAAATCGCCGCGGCGGCCATGTCGCCGGCCTGCGCGATCTTGGCGCGCAAAGGCGGGATCGCGTCGAGGCCACGGGCCTCGAGCGTGCGCGGCACCAGCGCCATGCGGGCCAGGATGTCGCCACGGGTTTTCTCGACCATCTCCCACAAGCTGTCGTGGGCCGGAAAATCCCCATACCGGTAACCGAGTTTTTGCAGGTGCGCGGTGAGCAGCGAGAAATGAATCGCCTCCTCCTTTGCCACGCGGAGCCAGTCGGTGTAGTAAGCGACCGGCATTTCGGGAAAGCGCCAGAGAGCGTCCAATGCAAGATTGGTGGCGTTGAATTCGATGTGGGCGAGCGAATGGATCAGCATCGCGCGGCCCTCCACGGTGACCATCGAACGGCGCCCCACGAGCCGGGGCGGCACCAGCTCCGGCCGGGCCGGGCGGCCGGGAATCGCGCCCGAAACGGGCAACTCGCCGCGCGTTTCGACGCTCAATCCATCGGCGAGAAACTCGTCGGCCATTGCCGCGACAGCCAGGGCTTTTTCGGTCGGATCGGTCTGGAGCAGGCATTGCAGTGCGTATGCACGAAGTTCAAGCGGTCGCGCCATCCTAAAATCCTTTTTGGGCCAATAACTCGAGTGCCCACAATTTGGCGCTGTCAAAGTCGTAAAAAAGGCCGTGCGGCGGGCTGTCGGCGTAAATACGGGAATACATCGGTTCGAACAGCGCCCTGCCCTCGACCTCGGCGGAGGCGGCAACCAGGTTGCCGATGCATTTCATATTGGCGGTCGTGTACACGATGACATTGGCCAGCCTGTCGAGCGACTCGGGCGTACATAACAAGGAGCCGGTGACGACGGTCAGGTGGACATGCGGCCCCGTGGCTGCGAGCTCCTTGACCATCGGGTAGGCCGCGCGCATCCAGCTATCGACGAGCTCGAGGTTCCACGGGCCTTGTAAATCCGACACAAGTATGCGGCCGTCGAGGCGCAATTTGTAATCCCCGTGCGGCCGAAACTTGCTCATGAATATCCAATGCGGTTATAAACGGCAAAGTGTGACCTAGTTAGCCGCAGCAATCAAGCCGGGCTTCGCCAACAGGGGGGCCCTTGCTCAGCGTTTCGGCCCGTGCCGCGCGGTCCATTTCGCCAGTTGCAGGTGGTAGCGGTCCATCGCCTCGTCGTACAACTCGAACACGCATGGGGTGCAGCCGCCGCGGCAGCAGTCTTCGAGGCCAGGCTGCACCGGCGCAATCGGCGCTGGTGGAATGTCAGGTTCGAGTTGTGGATGGCGTATGGTGCGCGTGCGGGTATCGGTCATGCTTTCAACTTAATTTACGCACGGCCGAATGTCCAGCGAAAACCGCTCGGGGATGCCGAGCGGGCTGCGGCTGTGGCTTTCTTGCTGGCTGCCTTAGAAAATCAACCCTGCCTTTGCAGCATGATGACTTTGGCCGCGCTTTTAAACTCGGCCAGCAGTTGTTCGTTCTCGAGCCTGGCCGTGCGCAGATTGGCCGCTTTCACGTGGCCATACCCGCGGATTTTCTCGGGGACCTGCGCCAGCTTCAATGCCGATGGCTTGTTCTCGGGCGTGAGCTTAGTGGCGAGCAAGTCGACCAAGGCAAAATACTCGGCGCGCAGTTGCCGCTCTTGGCGTCGTTCCCCGGTGTAGCCAAAAACGTCAAACGGCGTTCCCCGCACAAATTTTAGCGGCGCGAGCACACGGAACGCGGTCTGCATCCACTGGCCAAAACGCATTTTCGCGGGAATGTCGGTGCCGGGCTTTTTCTTTGCAATGGCGGGCGGCGCCAGATGGTATTCAAGCCGCACATCGCCGTCGAACTGGCTGCGCACACTGTCGAGGAAGCTGTTATCGGTGTGCAGGCGCGCCACCTCGTATTCGTCCTTGTAGGCCATCACTTTGAACAAATATCGGGCCACGGCCTTGGTCAACGGTTTTTTGGATCCGGCGCCGTCGACTTCGAGCTCCTTCGATTCGACCCTGCCCACGGCGGCGCGATAGGTTTCCGCATAGGCGGCATTCTGGTACTTGGTCAGCCAGTCGATGCGGAAGGCGACGATCTCCTCGATCGAAACAGGGGGCGCGAACTGGATCACCTTTGCCGCCGGCGCCAACAGGCGCGCGACGCCCTTCTCGCCGGCGCCGACCAGGCGCCCGAGCATGAAGGCCTTCTTGTTCATATCGATCGCGACCTTATTCAGTTCGATCGCGCGCAGCAAAGCGGTGAGGCTAACCGGAATCAGTCCACGCTGCCATGCCGCGCCCATCATCAAGATATTGGCGCCGATAGGGTCGCCCAGGACCTGCGACGCCACCTCTTGCGCATTGAGGCCGAAGGTCGACGCTTCGCCCGCCGCGGCGCGGATCTTTTGCAGCAGCTCGTCTTTGCGGATGTCGGCGTCCGGATTCCAGGTGAATTCCGCAGTCGGAATCTCGCATTCGTTGGCGATGACTTTGGTGTGATCGCGACACATCACCGACAAGGCGTCGGGCATCGAGGCCACCACCAGGTCGCATGCAAGGATGGCGTCGGCCTGCTGCAGGTCGATGCGCACCTGGTTGAGCGCCTTCGGCGAATGCGCCAGGCGCACATGCGACATGACCGCGCCGCCCTTTTGCGCAAAACCCATGAAGTCGAGCGTGGACGCGCCCTTGCCCTCGAGATGCGCGGCCATCGTGATCAGCGCGCCGACCGTCACAATGCCGGTTCCGCCAACGCCCGCAACGAGCAGCTCGAACGGTTTGTCGAAGGCATACGGCGCCGGCACGGGGTAGGCTTCGAGCATTCGTTCCAGATCCTGCAAGGCGATCGACGAGCCTGCCGGTTTCTTCAAAGTGCCGCCGACCACCGATACAAAGCTCGGGCAGAAACCTTCGACGCAGGAATAATCCTTGTTGCAGGACGATTGCTCGATCTGGCGTTTGCGCCCGAGCGCGGTTTCGAGCGGCAGGATCGACAGGCAGTTCGACTGCACGCCGCAATCGCCGCAGCCTTCGCACACGGCTGGATTAATCACCATGCGCCGCGCCGGATCGGGGAATGATATCTTGCCAGGCTTGTTCTTTTTACGGCGGCGGCGCTTCTCGGCGGCGCAGGTTTGATCGTAGACGAGAATTGATACACCCTCGATCTCGCGCAATCTGCGCTGTATCACATCGAGCTCGCTGCGGTGGTGAACTAACACGCCGCCGGGCAGCGTGATATTCGCGTAATTGTCCGGCTCGTCGGTCACGACGACCACATGCACCGCGCCTTCGCTGAGCACCTGTTGCACGATTTGCGGCACCGACAAGGTGCCGTCGACCGGCTGCCCGCCCGTCATCGCCACGGCGTCGTTGAACAGAATTTTGTAGGTGATCGTCGTGCGCGCGGCGATCGCCTGGCGGATGGCGAGGTAGCCCGAGTGGTAGTAGGTGCCGTCGCCCAAATTCTGGAAGACATGTTTCTCTTTGCTGAAGCGCGAGGCGGCGACCCATGCGACGCCCTCGCCGCCCATCTGGGTCAGGTTGACGGTGTCGCGGTCCATCCAGGTGGCCATGAAATGGCAGCCGATGCCGGCCAGCGCGCGGCTGCCTTCCGGCACTTTGGTCGAGGTGTTGTGGGGACAGCCCGAGCAGAAATACGGCGTGCGCTTGACCTTGTCGGCGCCGTTCGAGAGTTGCTCGGTTCGGCAAAAATGCGGCAGATGCTGCGCGAGCGCGCGCGACGGCATCTTGGGGCCGAGCCAGCGGATCAGCGCCGGCGCGATACGCGATGGGCGCAGTTCGCCCAGGGACGACAACAAGGGCGCGCCGGCCGCGTCGGCCTTGCCGATGACGATAGGACGCTGCCCGGGCGCCATGTTGTAGAACAAGCTTTTGAGCTGGGCTTCGATGACGTCTCCCTTCTCCTCGACCACCAGCACCTCGGACAGGCCCGCGGCAAAGGCGTGCAGCCGGGTCCGCTCAAGCGGAAAGGTCTGGCCGGGCTTGTACACGCGCACGCCGGCCTCTTCGAGCTTGGCGAGCGGCAATCCAAGGCGCGCGAGAGCTTCGACCAGATCAAGATAGGCCTTGCCGGCGGAAATGATGCCCAGCTTGGCCGACGGCGCCGGCACCACCAGACGGTCGATCGAATTGACGGCCGCAAAGGCGTGCACCGCCTCGAGTTTGTCGGCCACGCGCTGCTCGATCTCAAGGCTCGGCAGGTCGGGCCAGCGGTAGTGCAAGCCGGTCGCCGGCGGCACGTAGTCTTTCGGACGCGTGAACGTGGGCAGTTCCGGCAGTTCGACGACGGCGCCGCCTTCGACCGTTTCCGAGATCGCCTTGAAGCCGACCCACGTGCCCGAAAAGCGTGACAGCGCCCAGCCATACAGGCCGAATTCGAGATACTCCTCGATGTTGGCCGGGTTTAGCACGGGCATGCTCCAGGCCATCAGCGCGTGTTCGCTTTGGTGCGGCATCGATGACGATACACAACCGTGGTCGTCGCCGACGACCACCAGCACGCCGCCAAGGGGCGAGGAGCCGTAGGCGTTGCCATGCTTGAGCGCATCGCCGGAGCGGTCCACGCCCGGCCCTTTGCCGTACCACATGCCAAACACCCCGTCGACCGTGCGCTGCGGATCGGTGCCGACCTGCTGCGAACCGAGCACCGCGGTGGCGGCCAGGTCCTCGTTAATCGCGGGAAGAAATTCGACGCCGCTTTTTTGCAGCAGCGTCGAGGCGCGACACGCCTCCTGGTCGACCGCACCGAGCGGCGAGCCGCGATAGCCGGAAATAAAGCCGGCAGTATTGAGGCCGTCGCGCTCGTCGAGCGACTTCTGCATGATGGCGAGGCGGATCAGGGCTTGGGTGCCGGTCAGGAACACGCGCCCGCTTGTGCGCTTCAGGTTGTCGTCGAGTCGATAAGCCGGGTCCGCGAGTGTAGCCGGCGCACGCAGTTCCACGGCGTCAAGCTCTTGTTTCATCGAACCCATTTTGTTTCCTTGATATTGTTTTAGAGGTATGGAAGTGCACTTTTTGATTGAAATATGATAATCTCAAAGCACGAAAAATCATTCCTATCCGGTCCAGCATCAGGACAATATGGGCAAACCCTTTCTCTAAATGGCAATTAATGGACAAATCCAACCTCGACCACACCTCCCAGAAAATCCTGCGCGAGCTCCAGCAGAACAGCCGCCTGTCGCTCAATGAACTATCTGAAAAAGTGGGCATGTCGGCATCGCCCTGTTGGCGCCGGCAAAAGGAACTCGAAGAAAACGGTTACATCAAGCGCTACGCCGCGATCCTCGAACGACGCAAGGTCAACCTTGGCCTATGTTGCATCCTGCACGTTTCGCTGAGCCGGCACGAGGCAGGCGTGGTCGCCCAATTTGAGGAGCAGATGAAGATTTGCCCGGCGGTCATGGAGTGCTACGAAGTAACAGGCACCTCCGACTACATCGTCAAGCTGGTGGTGCCCGATATGGACGGCTACCACGACCTCTTGCACAACGTGCTGCTGAAGCTGCCGGGCGTCTCCCAGATCAACACGAGCGTTGCGCTGCGCGAAGTCAAATACGAAACAGCCCTACCCATCTGAGCAAAAAAAAGCCCACCGCGAGGGTGGGCAAATTCCATATTCTTGGTAGAACGTGGAGGAGACGCTTTGATAATGCTGCATTGCAGCGTGATTGTCTAGTAATCGCTTGCCGCTTAGAACCGCCCCTCTAAAATGGCTTCATCCGCCCACTGTGTAAGCCCCCTGTAAGGGAACTCCACTAATTCACCGAGATGCCCTTGCGCCGGACACAAGGCCGGGCTTGGCAGCGGCGGATCTGATAGGCTATCGGTCATTCCCACAAACCATCAGGATGACGATGATTACCGAAATTGCAGAAATACTTGTTAAGCCGGGCAGCCAGCAACAATTCGAGGACGGCGTAACGCAGGCCGTGCCATTGTTCCAGCGCGCACGCGGATGCCGCTCGATGAAGCTCGAGCGTGGCATAGAGAATACCGACTCGTATCGTCTGGTGGTTGAATGGGAAACGCTCGAAGACCACGAGGTCCATTTCCGCGGAAGCGAGGATTTTAAAGCGTGGCGCGGCCTGGTCGGTGGCTTCTTTGCGGAGCCGCCGCGCGTCCTGCATACCCGTAAAGTACTCTCCGGCTTCTAGCTGGTAAACAGCGCCCGTGCCCCGGGTGCTAGCATTACCGCCCCCCTTACTTCGGCACCAATTCCAGCCTTTGCCTCGCATCGCGCTCAACCGCCTTGCGCGAAAACAGAAGGGGGAAATACTGGCCCTTGGCCCACATCGGCGCCAGGTCACGATAATGGGGGCTCGCCGGATTGCCCGACTGGCCAGGCGCGTTGATCGCGCGCGAGGCGTCCCAATTTCCAATGTCGAGCACCATCCGGAACGATGCGCCTGTCGTCAGTTGGAAATCGCTATTGCGATAATTGGCGTTCATTAGCGTGTACGCCGAACCACCGATCGCGCCGGCATCCACATTGAATTGTCCGCGCGCCGCAGCGTCGAGATTCTGGTTGAGTGGATGCGTGAACACCGCGCGGTGCAGATTACCCCACTGCCAAGCCTTCATGTCAGGTCCAAGCCTGGCCTCCACTTCCGCGACCGCCGTCTTGAGCGAAGCGAGGATCACCTCGTTGCGGCGTTCCACCGTCAACCAGGACATCTTACCGTCCAACACGTCCAGCACACGGCTTGCATCGCCCGCACCGACGACCTTGGCCTGCTCCGGCGACAAGCCCGCGCTCACCACGGCCGGACGCAGGTGCTTGCTGAACCACGTTTCGAACAGTGCCGCCGCGGGGCTTTCGGCCAATACCCTGCCGTCCCAGCCACGCAACAAATCGAGCGCGCCTCTCACCTTCGGGTCTGCACTGTCCAATCCGATGAGTGTTGCGACAACGCGCTGCGCCGGAATCGACATCATGTCGTTCTGCCACGCCATCGAGTCCGCCAACGAACTACGCTTATTCGAACCGATTAAATGCTGCAGCCGCCTGGAGCGCGACCGATCGGCCCACTCATAGCCCACGTGCAGTTTTGCGGACGGATGGTCCGGGGGTATATTGTTTTCGTTGGCCGTTTGCAGATAGCCTGCGGCGGGGTTGTAGGCCGACGGTAATTCGTCCATGTTGCGATAGCCTTGCCATTCATAGCGGCCGTCGCCCGGCACCGGCAGCAGGCCGTCCCAATTCGGGCGGATCGGCGTGAGGCCGCGCGGCTCCCATCCGATATTGCCAGCGCGGTCCGCATACACATGGTTGATCCCGGGAGCGCCCCAGCGGTTGAGGGCAGCGCTGAACTGGTTCCAGTCCTGCGCGCGCATATAGTCCATCGAGCCGAAATACGGCGCCATGCCGACGTCGAGCCATGCCGCGCGCAAGGACCACGCGCGGTTGGTCTTGGGATCCGTGTGGATTAGCGGCCCATGACGTGTGAAGTTGATCGTCACCTTGCGCGGGGTCGCTTCGCCGCGCACCGATATTTCTTCGGTCACGG
Source organism: Pseudomonadota bacterium (assembly GCA_040384885.1). Lineage (GTDB taxonomy): Bacteria > Pseudomonadota > Gammaproteobacteria > Burkholderiales > Burkholderiaceae_D > Telluria_A. The sequence goes on from JAZKIN010000058.1 coordinate 31,408, forward strand.
TCTGCATCGCCTCCCAGCGGTCGCGGTATTTGTACTCTTGCGCCTGTGCCGGATTGAGCTCGTAGGCGTAAAGGTCTTCCTGGTCGATATAAAACCGCGTGAGCCCGAATCCGACGGTGCCGTTATGACCGATCGAAATGCCGGGCAAAAAAGGTTCGCCGGCACCGATGACCGATAAGCCGGGCGCATTCAGGTGGCTGATGTAGCGCAGACCCGGCGCGCCATGCGCGCGGTGCGGATCGTTGGCGAGGATCGGCCTGCCGGTGCTGGTGCGGGCGCCCGAAATCGCCCAGTTATTCGATCCGGTACTGTCGTCGATCTCGCCGCCCGCCAGCCGCCGCACGTACAAGTCCCCGCCAGTCGTGCCGGATGCGATTTTGCCGGCCCAGACTTCCTTTGGAAATCTGGGTGATGCGGTCGCCAGGTCGTAGGACTTGATGATGTCGTTCAGTGGAATGCTGCACAGGTCCAGACCTTCCGGCACCACCGGGGTGACGGGTGGATCGAGTTCGCGCCGTAGCCAGTCGACCCGGCCGCTCTCTTCTTTTGCGTTGCACATGGCACTTGCGCGCAGCGCCTCGCCGATGAAATTCGAGGTCAGCCCGTGATGCCGGATGCGGACAATATCTTGCGCTTGCCAGCGCGCCGGCTTGTAATCCAATTTCTTAAATTCGGGCGGCAGCAATTCGGGCCTGAGTTCGGTCTGTCCCACATAGGCATTGATCCCGGCGACAAAGGCCTCGGCGACGCGCTTCGAGTCCGAGCCGTAGGCGAGCCATTCGCGGTACATATCTCCGCGGAACATCACCGTCCGCGCCATGCGGTCGCCATCGACATAGGCCGGCCCGAAATCCTGCGCCATGAGACCAAGGCCGCGTTTGCGCCATAGGTCGATCTGCCACAGGCGGTCGCGCGCCGCCATAAACCCCTGCACGTAAAAAGCGTCGTAAAACGTGTTGGCGTAGATGTGCGGCACGCCCCATTTATCGATCAGGATGTTGGCCGGCTTTTCGAGCCCGGGTAGCGCAAAGCGCTCGGTGGCGACTGGAGATGCCGCCTGCGATGCGGCCGTTATCAGACCTAACAGGGAGAGAGCAACGCGCAAGGACATTTTCATTTTATCTTTTAGAAAAATAGATGTTCGATTACCCGGGCGTCAAGCATCGAAAGTAATCGAGATTACGTGATCTGTTAAATGATTGCAATCACCTATGAATCGATTGGAAATTTGACCAAGTTGCGCCGCTCGTATGGCGAGCTGCCGCTGATCGTGCTCACGCGCTCGCCTTCAGCGCCAAAGGCCTCGCTCACGACGGAAGCGCTGGCCCTCAAGACTGTCACGGATCAGGTGGTCGTGACCCTTCATCGGAACGTCGCCAAATTGTCCGAACGCGGCGTGCACGAAATATTGCCTGGCGCGGGCCACTACATCCAGCTCGATAAGCCACAGGCGGTGATCGACGCGATCAAGAGGGTGTTGGCCGAAGCGAAAGAAAAATCAAAGGGACTGTGACAGGGCCGAACAAGCGGCCACACGCATACTCAAGATTGCGTTGCGCCTGCTCGCACGGCTGATAGATCGAGCTGGCCGACCTCGTCGATCTTAGCCAGAAAATAAATTGGATCAGCGTCGTTGATCCAAAGGTTCATCAAGGGATTCGAATTAATCCATAAGAGCGAATGCCATTTTTCGATACCCGACGCAATCGCTGCCTTGTTGGCCAGAATCCATCGGACGTTGTCGTCGTCTGCTGCCGACCAAGGCCGATAGATGCTTCCGTTTTGCAGGCGGGAGCTGATTTTTTTCGCTTCTTCCCAAGCGTCCCAGCGCTCCCAGATCTCCAATCGATCCTGGTTGGCGCGCCCGATCTCTAAAAAATACATCTCACTGTGGACATCGTCGGTTGAAAACTGGGCGTAGCCCAGCAATTGGCCGATTGCACTCGCAGGTGCCGCACGCAATCCATCCATCAGCGCATCGATGTCGGCATCGGGGGCCGCTAACTCGAGCGCGCGAACGAAACGCAAACTGTCGGTTGGAAAACTCAGCCCCGCCTCGAAGCGAATTCTGACCGGGCGAAGATTTTCCACGCTTTCATCGGCAAACGCGAAGGATTTATCCGGCAGCGAAAGATTGAGCAGCGGCGTTCCAGGCGGGGTTACGACGACGCGTGCCTCGATCGACTCGAATGACGAATCGATTGCACCGCCAAATATCGATAGCAGGCCTCGTGACGGCAGCGGGGATGGCTCGATTGCGTCCGCGATACCGTCGAGATTTATCTGGCCATAGAAGGTGAAAAGCTTGCCGCCTTCCGCGCTTGGCCAGCTGGCGCCAATCGCTAAATCGGGCGTGCCACCCAATCGAGAGCCTCCGACTGGTAAATGGGCTGCGTCGCCGTCGGGCAGGATATGAAAACACGCGCGTGCGGCGCGCTGCACTAGTGCGGTCGCGGGGGCGCTTTCTGTTGACCGGAGCAATGCATCCAAATCGGCCAGGGAACGCAATGGCGCGGCACTTGCCTCCCTGGTTGCTTGGCGACTTGGCGAAAAATAGTTTCGAATTCGATCGATTAGGCTCATAAGAACGGCGGGGAATTTTCTGCACGGCTGACGGCTTCGCCCGGCAACTCTAACTCATCCGGCTTCCGTTGTCAGCCCGCTTGTAATACCCCAAAACCAAAAAACACATCGTCCTCGCGAATGAGGCTGTCGCGAAAGGGGTGCAGTGCGCTGAATTGACGTTTAAGACGCGTCAGAAATCGCGTCGATAAAATATTAAATATCAAAAACCAACATCGTCCTCGCGCATGCGGGGACCCATAGAACGGTGGCGCTAAGCCACTGTTCTATGGGTCCCCGCATTCGCGAGGACGATGTTGGTTTGATGTATTAGAAGCTACGCCAACGCGCTGGTACGCGTTCCATCCATCGACACCCTGCCCCGCGGCAGTTCGATATTGACGCTGGTGCAGACGTCCCGTGAAGAGCGCCCTAGGCGAACCTCGTACTGCCCCGGCGCAATCATCCAATTCTTGTCGGACGGCTGGTAGACGCCCAACAGGCGTGGATCGACCAGCAGGGTGGCGGTGCGGCGCGCACCCGGCGCCAGCGCCACCTTGATAAAACCGACCAGGCGTTGCGGTGCCTCCCACGTCCCCTCCGGCGCGGCCAGATACACCTGCGCCACCGCACTTACCTCCCGTTGCGACGTGTTGCTCACCTCGAAGGACACTGACAGCTGCGCAGCGTCGCGCACCTCGAGCGCCGAGAACCCGGCACTGCCATAAGACAGGCCGAAACCGAACGGAAACAGCGGCTCGTGTGCGTGCAAATCGAACCATTTGTAGCCGACCGCGGCGCCCTCGTGGTAGTCGACATCGAAACGGGTGCCGGCCGGCGCGCCGACGCCATCAAGCACCGGACGAGGAAGCTGCTCTAGCGCGGCCGGAAACGTGACCGGCAGTCGGCCGGCGGCATCGACCTCCCCAAACAGCACCCGGGCGATCGCTTCGCCGCCCGCGCTGCCGGGATACCACGCCTCCAATACCGCGCCGACATCTCCCAGCCAGGGCATCAGCACCGGGCCGCCCGTCTGCAGCACCACCACGGTATCGGGGTTGGCGCGCGCCACCGCCGCGATCAGCGCGTCGGCGTTGTCGTCGAGCGCGAGCGGGAAGTCGAGCGCTTCGCCCGTCCACTGGTTGCCGAACACAATGACCAACTCGCTCGCGGCCGCCAGCGCCGCCGCCGACGCGTGGTCCACGCCGTCGTGGTAGGTGACGGTCGCGCCGCTGCGGGCAGCGATCGCGGCCATCGGCGACGATGGGAAAATGACGGTCGGCCCTGGAAAGTTGGCCGGGCCGAGCCCCGTGCGCGCCATGCCGCCGATCGGATACACCTGCGACGAACCGCCGCCCGACAGCACGCCTACGTCCGCATGCCCGCCGATAATCGCGATCGAGCCGAGCGTCTTGGCCAGCGGCAGCAGGCCGCGTGCATTTTTGAGCAGCACCATGCCCTCTTCCGCGCCGGCCTGCGACACGCGCGCGTGCGCGGCGTAATCGATCGCGCCGCCCTCTTCGACCGGATAGTCGACCACGCCCTTGTCGAACAACCCCCACAGCACGCGCGCGACCATGTCGTCAAAGCGCTGGCGCGACACGTGCCCGTTCTCGACGGCCTCCTTGAGCGCGTCGCTGAAGTACGGCGAGCGGTCGAACGGCGCGCCCGATTGCTGGTCGAGACCGTTGTTGGCGGCGGGCACCGTCGAATGGCAAGCGCCCCAGTCCGACATGACCCAGCCCTTGTAACGCCAGTCCTGCTTGAGCACCTCGTTGAGCAGCCACGCGTTCTCGCCAGCGTAGTCGCCGTTGTAACGGTTGTAGGCGGCCATGACGGAACCGGGGCTCGACGCCTCGATCGCCAATTGGAACGCCAGCAGGTCAGAGTCGCGCGCGCCCACTTCGCCGATGCGCGCATTCATGTGGTTGCGCCCGGTCTCCTGGCTGTTAACGGCAAAATGCTTGATGCAGCAAACGATGTTGTTCGACTGAATTCCACGGATCTGCGCTTCGATGATGGCCGCGGCCAGCCATGGGTCCTCGCCGACGTACTCGAAATTGCGCCCGTTGCGCGGCTCGCGCACGAGGTTGACGCCGCCGGCGAGCAAGATATTGAAGCCGGAGGCGCGCGCCTCGAATCCGATCATCGCCCCGCCCTCGCGCGCGCTCTCCGGATTCCAGGTCGAGGCCGACGAGATGCCCGAAGCGAGCGCGGTGCGTTCGCGCGGATACGGGCCGCGCTGGCTGGCGATGCCGATGCCGGCGTCGGCCTCTTGCAACTCGGGAATGCCGAGCCGCGGCACGCCCTTGAAGTAGCCCGCCGCCTGCACCCGCGAGTTGGCCGGGCGCTGGTAGCCGCGGTCGGCCCAGTCGTGCGCGTAGTAGCCGTACAACAGGTCGATCTTTTCGTCGTCCGTCATGTGGGGCAGCACCAGCGCGGCGCGCTGATCGGCCGGCAGGGTGCGGTCGAGCCATGGTTGGGCCGCAACTGCAGCTTGGTCGGGGATCGGGGAATGAATGGTCATGAAACTTTACTTTCTTGTTGATTGAAGCGCGACGCCGCCGCCGCGGACGAGCTTACCCGGTTCCGCGGCACGGCGTCGTTTACTCAGGTCGCCGCGGCGGCGGTACCACCGGCAGGTGCCGTCTTGGTCTCGTCCTCGTTGTGGAACGGCGCCAGCCAGCAGGCGATGAAGGATGGAATGGTGGCGAGCATCACGATCCAGAAATAACTGACATACCCCATCATTTCTTGCAGGTAGCCGCTGACCGAACCGGTCAGCATGGCGCACAGGTTCATCAGCCCGGTGCCGAAGGCGAAGTGGGTGGTGGTGAACTTGCCTGGCGCCAGTTGTTGCATCAGGTATACCATGAAGCCGACCGCGCCGAAGCCGTAGAAGAATTTTTCGATCACGACGCCGGCGCTGATCAGGAACACATTCGACGGCAGGTACATCGCCATCAGCAGGAAGGTGATATTCGGAATGTTGACAGCGCAGCACAGCGGGAACAGCGCCGACTTCAAGCCCTTGCGGGCGACATACCAGCCACCCAGCAGCGAACCGAGCAGGACGGCGACGAGGCCATAGGTGCCGTACACGATGCCGAGCGCTTCGTTGCTCATGCCGAGGCCCCCCTTCGACGCCGGATCGACCATGAAGAACGGGCCGACTTTTTCGAGCAATCCGGGGCTCATGCGGAACAACAGCGCGAAGGCAATCATGTACCACACGCCCGGCTTTTTGAAGAAGGTGGCAAACGACTCGCCCAGGATGCGGGCGGCGCCGCCGACGCTGGTTGGCGTATCGGCCGCGCGGGCGCCGTCCGGCATGACCTTGACGTGCCAGAAAGCCATGAGCAAGGTGATCGCGCCGGCAATGGCGAACACGATCCGCCATGCATCGAGCCATTCCGGGCCGAACACCTTCGCATCGTGATGGAAGACATTGGTGTGCAGGTAGCCGCTCAGGTAGACCAGGCCGCCGCCGGCGACGATCGGGCCGATGTTCCACGAGAAGCTCAGCACGCCGCAATACAGCGCCTGCGAGCGGGCGTCGAGCGAGGTGACGTAGACGCCGTCGGTCGATAAGTCCTGGGTGGCGCCAAAGAACGACATGAACCAGAACATGACCATCAAGGCCATCATGTAGCTGGGCAGCGACATCACGACGGCAACGCCGACAAACCCGAGGCCGATCAGGATCTGTGCGCACAGCACGAAGAACTTCTTGTTGCGGTACATCTCGACGAAGGGCGCGAACAGCGGCTTGATGGTGTAGGCCAGCAACAACATGCTCGAGTATTGGGCGGCCTTGCCGTTGTCCATGCCCAAGTTTTTGAACATGATGGCGGACACGCTCGTGAGCATGAAGTAGCCGAGGGCCATCGTGAAGTAGCCGGTTGGCACCCACAACAGAGGAGAAACATACTTACCTTCTTCGCGCATACGACTCCGTTCGACGGACGTTGGTTGTTCAAGTGCCCCGTGGGACGGGGCTCGCGCGTGCCCGTTAGACAGCTGCGCAGCAATGATGATGGTGACCAAAATCCGAGGGGGCCGCAATTGCGAAAACCGCTCACGCGCTTAGTTTTTTAGTGCAGACGTTAGCCCGCATATAGCAGAAGAATCAGATGATTTTCGCAATTGCACGCTTTGGCGCCGCTCGCCACAATCATGGGGAGCACCTATTTGGAGAAATGCATGGACCTGCCCCACCCTTCCCGTCGCCGCCTGCTGGGCGCCCTTGCCGCAAGCGCCGGCGCGAGCATGCTGCCGCTGTTCGCCCTCGCCGCCGCCAAGCCGCGCCGCATCGTCCTGCGTTCCGGCTGGCAGATTGAAAACATCGGCGACGTGGCCCACACGCCGGCCGCCCTGGCGCTGCTCGAACGCCATCTGCCCGATGTGGAAGTCACTTTTTGGCCGTTCTACGCCGACCTGCCCGAGTACGAGGTGCACATGCTGATGCAGCGCTTTCCAAAGCTCAAGATCGCGCAGGGGACGCTCGACGCGAACGGCGTCGCATCGACCCCGGAACTGGAGGCGGCGATCGCGTCGGCCGATTTTATGCTGCACAATTCGGGGCCTTACGCACTTTCGTGGGCCGACCTCGAAGCGTTCCAGAGGCGCACCGGCAAACCGTTTGGCGTGTACGGTGTCACGTACGGCCACTGGATTTTCGGCAACGGCGAGCGCGAGACCTTGAGCAAGGCGGCGTTCGCCTATTTCCGCGACTCGGTATCGCTCAGAAAGGCGCGCCTCGACGGGGTCAAAGCACCGATCATGGGCTGGTCGCCCGACGTCGTGTTCGCCCTCGACGTGGCCGACGACGCGGCCGCCGCCCGGCTGATGGCAAAGCATGGCCTCACCGACGGCAATTTTCTGTGCTGCATTCCAAAACAGCGCTTCACGCCGGCATGGCTGCACGTGCGCAAGAAGCGCAGCGTCGACGGGCGCCTACACCAGCGCAACGAGGAGATGAAGGAACTCGACCATGTACCGTTGCGCGACGCGATCATCGCGGTGACCCGGCAAACCAATATGAAAGTGTTGATCTGCAACGAGGATGAAACCGAAACCGAGATCGGCAAGACCTGGGTGCTCGACCATCTGCCCGAGGACGTCAAGCGCAAGGTCGTGTGGCTCGACAAGCCATGGCTGCTCGAGGAGGCGGTCGGCGTCTATAAGCGCTCGGCCGGCATGTTCAGCAACGAGATGCACAGCCCGATCATGTGCATCGCGCACGGCATACCCGCGATCGTCAACCGCTGGGTCGAGCAGAGCAGCAAGGGCCGGATGTGGGACGACATCGGCCTCGGCGAATGGTTGTTCAATTTCGACGTCGAAGAAGAAGTGGCGGCGTTCCCGAAGGCGGTGCTGGAGATGGCGAAAAATCCCGCCAAGGCCAAAGCCAGGGCGCTCAAAGCGCGCAGGTTCACCGCGAATCGCTTTGCCGAAACAATGGCGGTGCTGGGCCAGGAGATCGACAAGGCGCGCCGGCCGGGATAAGGCGCATTCAAATCGGCCAGTGGCGCTGGCAGGCTGGCTTTACGCGGCAAAAAACTTGACATAAAACGCAACAGAAATCGCGCCGAAAAAACGTCAAATATCAAAAACCGACATCGTCCTCGCGCATGCGGGGACCCATAGAACATTGGCACATAGCAACCGTTCTATGGGTACCCGCATGTGCGAGGACGATGTTGGTTTGAGTTTTTGGAGACCAGTTATGTCACGATTTCTGCCATATCAAGCAACTCAAATACACAGTGACTGCGTCCAACAGTTCCAGCTCGCTGCGCCGAGCACTCGAGGCAATGTGCGAGTCACCTCAGCGTGCTTCCCGTAGCTTTAATTGCATCTCCCTTACGCTTGCAATTTCGCCGCTGGATGGTCAGCGGCCGGATGACGTTCGTCAGTCTGGTGTCGAGTACAATCGGAGACTACCGGCCACAAGCGCACAACCGCCGACTAACGAAAAATAACTAAAAATTATGAGCGAAAAAAATTCATTTGAAGCCTGGCTAACGTCAGCTTTATCGAGCGATCCACCGCTTGACATTGCAGCGTACAACTTCGATCTTGCAAAGTCGCATGACTGGGTGGTCGAACTGATAGGCGCATCCGCTTATGACAAGGATGATGAGGACTGGGCTTGTCCACCAGCAGCGTGGAGCTCCGGCCCATCGGAATTTTCCATACCTCTCCATGTCGCGCCTACTTGGGAGCTGGCGTTAGCGTATGTCTGCGAGCGCGTAGCTTCGTACATCACGGATGGCAAACATCCTCGAGCCGCAGTTTTGCGCAACGCGGAAGCCGTTTGTGCCGGATTTGTTGATGGCAATCTTACCGTGATTTGGGCGAAGAATAGCGACCGTGGCTCGCCGCTACCTTAAACGACCGCTTCAGGGCGTTAGCGAACACTGCGTTATACGCTCGTCTATCGGGTATGAGCTGCCGCTGCGATATCATTGTCAGTTCGGCCAAGAGCGAATGCGGGAAGGGGCGGATAAAAAATGGCATCATCGAATTTTCTCACCTTTAGGCTGAGCCATCGCTACGGGGAGGGCGAAATGCCGCAGGCACTTTACCGCGCGATGTATTGCAAGCTGAGCGAACTGGCGCAACCCTGGGGATTGCAGGGTTTGCCTCAAATTCCGATGAAAGAACACCGAGGCGCCTTCACCTTCGGGGTGAACTACAAAAAGCTCGACAAAGCATCTCCCATCAAGCACTACCTGCTGGGGATCGCCAACCGGGCAAGAAGCGCTCCGCCGGCCGACTTGGCAATGAATGACGATACCTTGACGGTGGAGTTTTATCCCAAGAAGGTAAGGGAGCGTTGGTCTTACTTGATGGATGTAGTGTTTCCCGCGTATGTGGTGGTGACCGGTGCTTACGCTGGCACCTTATTCGATGGTGACATCGCCGTAGAGGATGCCTTCTTGTACGACTCCGATACCGAAACATATGCACCAAATCCGGGATACATCGATCCTCGACATGGCGTATATCGTATTTGGCAAGCAAATTATTGGGACCGGCAGTTGTGCCGACGCAGCTTTAACTTGGAACCGGAAGCTATCGTGAAACGACTAGACGGTAAGGTGGCCCGGTGCGAGCAATTTGCGGATGGGGTGATCGTCATCTGTTCATACGATCCCTTGATAGGCGAGGACATCCTCAAGTTAAATGACCTGCTATTGCCCTTGCTGCGTGAGTGATCCGGTTGGCCATCGTGATCGACATGGGCCCCTGCATGCACGGACTAGCGGCCGAGCTTGCTATCGAGAATTGATCCTTGTAACCCGACTTGTGGAATCCGTGATCCAACCGTTCTTTGCCGAATTGGGAGCACCTGCTCGAGATCTAGTCTGTAAAGCACTTGAGGCCTCGATCAAACCCGCTCTTAAATATCGTCTCGTGCGCTTCGTGCTCCCCGCATGGCCGCGAGAAGTGCTTGTCACTCTGCCTCTTGATCCCTTGCTACAGCAGTAGGATTTCTATGGTCTAGACGTGTGGACGGTGAAGCTGATGATTGAGAAGAAACTTCCGGCACACAGCGGACTGGACGAATGGAGGTAGCTTAAGATCAGCCATTTGAAAGAACGATTAGACGCACTCGGAAACTAAACGACAATTTGGCCCCAAGTCGCTGACGGGGGTAAGCCAGAGCAAGAGGTCCGCTTCGGGCCGAAAGTGGTCATCGGCCAAGGTACGTCGAAAACTTAGAAGTAAATATTTTTCGACCTCCTGTCGATTTTTTACGCCGCCATACGTCGTAGGGATGCAGCACCGATTATCAATTCCACCCTAACCAAGGAAACGCGATGAACAAGCAGATCATTCTCAACTTGCCAGTGAAGGACCTGAATAAATCCAAGGCCTTCTTTTCCGCGCTCGGATTCACTTTCAATGACCGCTTTAGCGGCGAGAACGCAGCATTCATGAACATCGTCAGCGACACCATCCAGGCCATGCTGACGACCGAGGCTTTCTTCCAGTCCATGATCGACAAGCCCGTCGTGCAGGCAAAGGAAGGCAATGAAGTCGTCATCTGCCTGAGCTGCGAAAGCCGGGAAGAAGTCGACACCCTCATCGCCAAGGCCGTCGCCGCTGGAGGCCGCACGCCGCACCCGCCAGAGGACCATGGCTTTATGTATGACCAAGGTTTCGAAGACCTCGATGGCCACCTATGGAACTTGGTCTGGTCGGCACCAGAGGCCTAACTCCGCCCGCATCACCAGTGCCAGGTCACCCAAGTTCCCTACTCGGCCAGAAGCGGTCGTTCGATTAGAATTAGATTCCTCTAGTGAGTGAGGGAAACAACATGCGAACGCAAAACAAACCGCTGGAAATTGCGGTGATCAAAGATAACAAGAAACAAGGACCCATCCCTTCAGTCTGGCGGCCGGTCCTCACGCAGATCGTTAAATCATTCGTACGACATGACTACCTGCTAAGTGCCGGGATACCCGGCGTCGCCACGGTTTCAGCCGAGACGGCCGAACAAATTCAGGAGTACATCGAGGAGTACGGCGAACGACTAATTGAGCTGCCCGAGGAAGCATGGGATACCTCGGTATGCATCTGGTTAGGTGATCGTTGGAATGCGCTTATTGATCTCTGGACCGAAGCCGAGGGCAGTAGTGACCTTGTGCTTAGTGTCCATATAACGGAGGCGGAGTCCGGCTACCTCGTCGACCTCTATATGGTATACGTCCCCTGATTTGATTTGGCCGATTCTAATAGCGACTCTAGGTCGAAAACAACGCCGGCGGCGCCGATTTGTTTTTAATCGCGTTCATGATCAATCCTGAACGCTCATCTAAAAACGCTGTGGACGGATTCCGAACAAAATCGGCGATGACCGACTTGCGTGTCACCTCGTGACTCGTAGCGTTTTTCACCAGTTTGCTCAGATGGCCGTCATACGATTGGACGGCAGCCTTCATGCGTTGAATTTCTTTCAGCGCTTGCTGAAGCTGCCCTGTGCAAGCCGACCATTCCTCACAAGCCCGGGCGGCCGTCAAAGCGTTGTCTGCCTTCCCCGCATAAATCCGGATGGCGTGATAGTGGGCAGTCAAGGCCAGCGTATCAAAGAATTGATTCCGATATAGTTCGCCACCCGCAGCCGCAAGTTGCTCATTCAACTTCAGACAAGCGTCAACGTTCTGTTCAGCGTCATCGAGCGCTTCCGGCGTTTGCCCTTTGGCCCACAAGAAAAATCCAAACTCGTCCGAGTGAAATTTTGGCGTGTACCTCGTCCACGCAGGAAGTCGTTGCAGTTGTGTCGTCGAACCCATCAACGCGTCCATCGCGCGTTGCGGCTGCATGAGGTCGAGCGCGGTGAAGCGGGCCATCAACTCGCCAAAAGCGCCGCGGTTTTCTCCCCCAAATAAATGACCACCCAGCGCCGTCAAATCTTCGCCCCAGGACATGTCTTCAATACGCCACTGCCAGCGCATGAGCTGATAGGATTTGAGCCAATAGAGGTACTGCGTGGTATTGAGCGTGACCAGATGCCCGACCGTGTCCTCGCGCGGCAGGCTGCGCATGTGCGCCTCCCGCCGCCGCAAGATCGCGGGGCGGAACAATGGAATATCGTAGTTGCATAGGAACGCAATCTCGGCGATCTGCACGACCTTTATCCGCGTGTTCTCCTTAATATTCCTTTGCCGAATATTCGCGAAGATATCGGAAAAATGCGTCCAGTCGTCTTGCTGATACGTGTGCACGCTCACCATCCCGTTCGCCGGCAAGGACTTGATAATGTTCCCGATGATGAAAGGACTATCTTTTGCGGCGCTGTGCGTCGAAATCACAAACCCGACAGGCAGATCGGGCGCACCCGCCTCCTTGATTTTTTTGCTGACGTAGTGCAGATCGCGCACCATGAGCGTGTCCGATGCGATGCTCGCATGTCGAACGCATTTGCTGCCAGTCTGATGGGCCGCCCACGTGTTTTCGCCATAACCGATCAATGCACCGATTGCGTCGGGCGACTTGAAGTCAAGCTCGGCGATATTTTTGTCGGCCAGCGCGAAGTACTCGTCAACCTGCGGACATACGGCCTTCCGCCAATCCGCGTTCTCGGCGCTACGGCCATGTTCATCCAGGCATGTCAACGCTTCCCACTTGCCTCCCCTCGGCCGCCCCTCATTGGCGGCCCATCCCATACCGAGCACCTGCCGCAGGCCGCGCTCCCGCCAATGTTTTTTCAACGATTCAGGAAAACGCGTAGATAGCGCGCTGCCGTCAAAGACATCATCGAACCAGAAGATGGTGTTCTGCTTGTTTTTAACGAGCCAGTCGCCGAGCCGCGCGAACCAGGCCCAATCCTGGGCCTCAAACCGGGCGTTGATGTCGCAAAAGGTGGTTAGCCCGCGCCGATCGTAATTGTAATTCCACGGATAGATGCCACGGTGCGTGAACCCCGGTTCCACGGCGGCGATATTGATTCGCTTAGGCGCTACGGTAAGCTTCGGCGTATGCTCAAAATCAGGGTGGAGGAAGCGCGTGCCCGCATATTGCTCTAAGAATTCGTAACAGCAAAACTGCTCCCCCAGCCCATCTGCCGCTTCAAGAAAATGCACGACACTTCCGGGCTGGCCTATCCTGTCGTAGCTGAAAATGCTAAAGCTTTCCCGACCAGTGGGCTGGGCATTTGCGGGATAGCGGCCACGCAGATGCGCGAGCAGCGGATCGCTCCGGTCAAGCAAGACCACCAACGTTCCCTGCGGCAGCGACCGCGCGCTCGACATGGTCTTTACCGCGGGCGCGAGGCCAGCCAAGGCCAGATACTTTTTCAAGTCTTTGATGCCAAATGCCCAGCCAAGGCTGGGCTTGTTGCCATGCACTATGGTCACGCCTGTCGGCAGAGTGCGGCTAATCGCCACATTGGCCTGCAAACCCAAAGCTACCGCTGCCGAGCTTGCAATGAAATTACGACGTCGCATGAAGTCTCCACTTTCTAGTTTTAGGTCAACGGCACTTCGACGGCGGCAAGCCGTATTTTTTCTTGAATAGTTTACTGAAGTGAAATTCGTCGTAGAAGCCCAGGCCGGCGGCCAATTGCTTGAAGGACCGTGCAGGCTCTTTTTCGATCGCGAGCCGCGCCATGTTGAGCTTAAGGTCGACCTGATACTGGTGAATGGTCTGTCCCGTCGCCTTCTTAAAGCGCTCGCTGAGGGTTCTGGAAGAAACATTAACCAAGGCCGACAGTTCGGCCAGCGTAAAGACGTGCTCGGCGGAGCCCTGGATCGTCGTCAGGGTGCTTGCAACCAGGCTATCGCGCATCCGCAAGGGGGCGGCCTCGGCGATGGCGGCCTCGAAAATCAACATCTGCGTCAACGCCGACAGCTTGATATGCTTGCCGGGCACATCCGACCAGAAACCCTGCACGATCTCCGTGAAAAGCTCGCGCACGCGCGGATGGGATTTGCACGGAATCACCATGGGCAAGCCGACCAGGGTGCTGTCGCCGACAAGGCCGCGGCCGGTCGGCCTGGTTTCGACCCGCTCGCCGGCTAGCGCGCTCATGTGCACGTACATTGTCCGGGTCCTGGCCCGGCACGCCTCCACGCCGTAGTGGTGGCGGCCAGCCTGCAAGATAATCAGGTCGTGCGGCTCCAGCCGGAAGCTCTCGCCGTCCTGCCCCACAACCCAATCACCTTCGAGCATGTAGACCAGATCGTGTTCGGCCAAAATACGGTCGGGATGCTGCATCGGCGCCTCAAAATAGCTGAAGCTCGCGTACTGTATCTGGCGGTGCCCGACGGTCTCGAAGATATTCTGCATAATGGCGCCCGCAGCCCGATCTTATGCGGCGGGCGTTAGCGCCAGGGTGCGCAGCTGCCCCTTTTTAAGGCTGACGGCAACGCCATTGACCTTCAATCGGCAATCCTTCCACGCATGCAGCTGCACCTGGCCGACACCCGCCCGAATCGATCCGCTGACGCTAACCCCGAGCATGCTGCGCACATTGGCAAAGTGCACGGTTTCGCGATACGGGTTGCAGCCGCCAATGCGCAATTCACCCCAATAATCGCTGACGATATTCTCCATCAGGCTTTGGGCAAACAGGCCGCTGGTGGTCACATAAAACGATGACTCCGGCCGCGCGCTCGATTCGTAGATCTGCACCCAGTCCGGATCGACGTATTGGGAGCGGCTCACATTGTCCCAATCCTTGCGCCAACCGGCGGCGTCGCCAGCATGCGTACCGGCGAGCAGGAATTCGCCGAGCGTCCATCCGAAGAAATAGGGCTCGTTGGCGCGGTCGGTCGATAAATAGCGTTGCTGATAGGCCGCCAGCTCGGGCCGCAATGGGCGCTGTTCCACCGGCAGATAGGCCAGTCCGTTCAACTGCACCGGATGCTTCTGGGTCCCGTAATCCTTTGGTCCCGAGCCGGCCGACGCATAATAAAAGCCCTTGTCCGACAAGAGCGCGTCGAAGGCCAGCCCGTCCTTGAGGATCTTGGCGTATTTGCCATCCGCGTCGAGGCCATACTCGATCGCTTTCTGAAAGCTGTACTTGGCGCTGTAAAGCGAGCACAAATAATCTTTTTGATTGCGTCCGCCGGCTTCGTCCTGCCCCACCGTCGGCGTCAGAAACAAATGCCAGCGGCCGTCGCCCTCTTTGCGGCAGAAACTCTTGAAGAACAGGGCGATTTCCCCGATCAAAGGGCGTGCAACCGACTCGGTCCATGCGGGATTGTCGACCATGACCGCTGTATCGTGCGCCATGCGGCTGAGGTAACCTGCGTTGTGCGGTTCGTAGCAATAGACAATAGGCACCGACGGAAAATGATAGGAGCCGACCGAGCCGAACGGCAGTTCCCAAGGCGGATAGATGCCCTCGGTCGTCGGCCACAAGCGCTTGGCGTATTCGCGCATTTCCGGAATCATCGCGGCGAAACGTTCGATCCAGGCCTTGGCGGGCGCGAGGTTGCCGCTGGCCATCAAGGTCGGGTGGACGTAAAACAAATCCTGCGCATAGTTGAACATGTACAGGTTGCCGGTCAAGCCGTTGGTCGGCGTGAAGCCGTAGCCATCGTCGTTGAAGGTCGACAGGATATACGCCATCGACCGCACCCAGGTCTGCTGGCTGCGCTCGTCGGGAAAATCGAACAGCGCCGTTTGCTCCCAGGCGCGATGCCAGTACTTGCGGCTGCGCTCGAACGAATGCGTCATGGCGGTCGCGGAAACCGGTTCGCCATACGAGATGAACACGCGGCTGCGGCCTTGGCGCGGCACGATGCGCACCCCGTCCGGATGCGCCTCGACAGCGGCGTCGGTCAATATGTACATCGACGACACGGTGGCCGGCTTGGCCGCGGCGCAGCTGATGTCGATGCGCCATTGCGCGCCTTCGCGCTGGACCGTGAACGATTGGTCGGTAGGCGCGCTGAAGCCGTAAGCGTAGGGAATGAACCGTGTGACCGGCGCGACGATCAGCGGCATGCCCTCGCCGTCCATATCGAGCACGATCGCGCTCAGGTTGCGCTCGACCGGATCGAACCAGGTGGTGACACCGGCCTTGGCGCCGCTCCCCGTCTTGAATCGCGTGCGGACGGTGCCGTCGTAAAACGACTGCACCTGGTCGTAGTCGGACACCTGCTGCGGCAGGTCCTGCCAGTACACGCGCGCCAGCGGCAGCAGGTAGTCGGCACTGGTATCGGCCTTGCGTTCGTCCGAGTGGAAAAAGAAGCGGCCCCAATGCTTCATGTGCATGTACTGGGCGCGGCCGTGTTTTTCGTAGAGGTCGCGCTGGCTCGGATGCGGGTGCAGGCCGAGTTTGGAAAAGACCCCGCCAAAGCGGCCGTTGCCCTGGTAGCGGCCGACCGCGGCTTCGGGTGAATACGCGCGCGTGGCGACGCTTCCGCGTTCGATCAGCGCGCGCACGTCCCGATGCAGCTTACCCGCCGCTGCGCTGGCCGGCAGGCCGAACGGCAGCGCGCCGGCGACGACCGCCATGCCGGAAGCGCGGATGAAATCACGGCGGGTGGCGCCGTGTTGGGCGTCGTGCGGCTTCTTGGTCAGCAGGGTCATTTTTTATGCTTCAAGTGGATACAGTTGATCGGGATGGCCCGAGTGCGTATATCGTATTGGAAACAACCCGTCCGACGAATTGACGAACGGGAAATTGCATGTATGTTCGGGAAGCCGGTATCACGGCAAGCGGCGCAGCATCACCGCCGCGCCGCCCGAATCCTTCAGGTTCAGGCGCACGCTGGCACGCCGGTCGAGCGCGCGTTTGGACACACTGAGCGTATCGACCGCCGCGCCGTCCTCCCACACCGTGACCTCGTAGCGCCCCTCGTCGAGGAAGCCGAGCGGCACATCGAGTGCGCGCCCCTTCTCGCCCGTCATCGCGCCGAGGTACCAATCCTTGCCGGCGCGCCGCGCCGTCACCACGTACTGGCCGATCTCGCCCTGCAGCACGCGCGTGTCGTCCCATTTGACCGGCACCGCGCGGATGAAGTCGACCCCGTCCTGCCAGCCGCCGTCGCCCTTGCGGTAGCTCGGCGGGCTGTCGGACACCATCTGCAGCGGGCTGTCGAATACCACGTACATCGCCAGGTTGTGGCCGCGCGTGGTTTGCACGTACGGATTGATAAAACGGACCTTCGCGGCGAAGTCGGCCGGCGCCACGTGGCGCATCGCACCCGGCGTATAGTCGGCCGGGCCGAGCAGCATGCGAGTGAACGGCAGCGTCACATTGTGGGTGGCCGTCACGCGCTCGCTCCACTTGTTAAATTCCGCGCCCATGATGCCCTCCTGCGTCAGCAGATTCGGGTAGGTGCGCTCGAGCCCGAGCGAAGGATAACCGCCGTGCATATCGACCATGATCTTGTGCTGCGCGGCCTTGCTGATGAGGCGCTCGTAATAGTTCACCATCTGCTGGTCGGCGCGGTTCATGAAATCGATCTTGATGCCCTTGACGCCCCAACGCGCATAGGTCGCCAGCGCCGCGTCCATCTGCCGGTCGAGCTGCTCCCACTGCAGCCACAGCCACACGCCGACGCCCTTGCTCTTGGCGTGCGCGAGCACCGCGGGCAGGTCCAACTCGGGCTTGTGGCGCGTGACGTCGGCGCCCTTAACCGGTTCAATCGCGCTGCCGACCGACCAGCCTTCGTCGATCAAGATGTATTCGAGCCCCATCTCGGCGGCAAAATCGACAAACGCGCGATAGGTCGCGGTGTTCATGCCGGGATTGGCGACGGCGGCCTGCGAGCCGTTCCACCAATCCCAGGCCACCTTGCCCGGCCGGATCCAACCGGTGTCGCCGACCTTGGACGGCGCCGCCAGCGTCTGCACGATGCTGGTCGTCGCCAGCTTGGCCGGGCTGTCAGCAACCATGACCACGTTCCACGGGGTCTGGAACCCACCCTTCGGCAGCGTCACTTCGGCGATCGAAGTGCTCTGGCGGCGGCTTGCGGGCGTATCGAAACGCACCGGGTGCTTGAGCTGCACGCCCAGCGCGCCCGATTCGCGTCCGCCTAAAAAGGCCACCGGATAATCGCGCACGTCCGACACGGTCAGCGCGATGGTGGTGTCGGCCTGGCCCGTCTTGCACACCAGCGGCAGCGTGTACACGTTGGCATCGCGGATCTTCGACGCCTTGACCGGATCGAATTCACCTTCATGACCGCCGATGTACTGGCCCTGGTTGTAGCCCCAGCAGTCGAAGTCGGCGGCAAAGGCGAACTGGGTGTCCTCTTTTTTGATCGCCAGCTTCTCGCCTGCCTTGCCGTGAACAACATAGCGGAAGGCCGCGCCCTGGTCGTACAGGCGGAACACCACGTCGATCAGGCGCTGCGGCACGGCCACATCCTGGTAGCGCAGGACCGTTTCGTTGTAGTGATCGGGCACACTGACAAAGCGCCCTGCCAGCGGCTTGTAGGTATCCTTGACCTCGCGCACCGGGCTGCTCGAGACCAGCCGAAAGCCCTTGCTGCCCGCTTGCGCGGTCCAGGTGCGCAGGTTCAGCGCCGAGGGCAGCAAAATCGCCTTGCCGTTGTAGCTTAGCGCGAAGCTCGCGATGCCGTCGGGCTTGCCGTCGGACAGCGGCGCATCGCCGAAGCTGGCCGTCAGGCGCCCGCCGGGCGAGGCCACCGAAGGCGCGGCGCCATGGGCGCAGGACAGCGCCAGCGACAGGGCTGCGAGCGCACACAGATTCTTCTTCATTATCGTCTCCAGAACAACCAGGCAAAAAGGGGATTACTTGAGCGTGATGAGCAGCTCGGCGCCGCCGGCGCCGAGCACAAACTCGGCGCTGCCGCGCTGGCCGCCCGCGCTTGCGCTGGCGCGGTAGCGGCCAAGGTGGCCGCGCGCGGCGACTTGTCCGCGCTCGCCGGCGCGTTGGTTCACGCGCGTCTTCCATTGGCCCAGCACGAGGTCCTTCCAGGCCGCCAGGTTGGGTTTGGGCGTCCAGTCCTTGCGGAACATGGCGGCGTCGGGCTTCCAGTGGGCGCCTTCCCAGAAGCCCCACTGCAGGAAACCGCTCACGGCCGCGTGGCTGTAGATCGCAATCAGGAAGTCGCGCGTGTAGTCGCCCTGCAGGTCGGCGTCCGGGGTGTTGATGTCGAACTCGGTGATCTGCACCTTGTTGCCGCCTTCGGCCAGCAGATCGAGGTCGGACAGCACCGACACCGGCGCGCGCGGGGTCTGGCCCACATGCCCCTACACCCCGAGGACGTCGATGCGCGCCCCGTTCTTGCGCAGCATGGCCGCGAAATCCTTGAACTCGCGGATGAACAAGGGGCTCGAACTGCGGTTGAGCATGGCGTACTCGTTCAGCGTCAGCACCAGCGACGGATCCGATTTTTCAACCATTTTGAACCACTCGGCGACGCGCTCGACCGGCACGATCTTGAAGTAATCGGTTTCGTGCACCGGCTCGTTGATCACGTCCCAGCCAATCAGCTTGCCCTTGGTGGCGCTCGTGATGTCGCGGATGTGCGTTTCGACCAGCTCGCCGATGCGCGCGCGCTGGGCCGGATCGGATGCGATGTCTTTTGGCGTAAACTTCCACGCTGGCCACACCAGGTTGTGGCCCTTGACGCGCTGGCCGTTGGCCAACAGCCAGTCGAGCGCCTTCTCGGAATTGGGGCGGAACTTCGGATCGCGCCAGCGCGGCCACTTCAGGCCATTGCCGATCACTGTCGTGTCGAACAGCGCGAGCACCTCGCGCCGATAGCGCTCGCCATCGGCGCTCGGGTCGATCAGTTGTTCGGCACTGACCTCGCTGCCCCACAAAAATTCAGGCTGCACCAGTTCGGCGCTGACCTGCGCGCCAGGCACCGGCCGCCCGCCCGCGTCCACCACCCTGATCGCGATCGGCGCGGTGCGCAGCTGCTCGATCCGTTTCAAGGCGGCCTTGCGCCAGGCGGCGTCGGGTTCGCGCCCGGCGTAGGTAAACTTCGTCAGCGGCAGGTCGGCCAGCTTGACGCGGTTGCCGAAATTGAGCAGTTGCAGCGAGGTGATCTCGAAGCTCTGGTCGAGGTGGCCGAAGCTGATCGCCAGTACCCCCTCGCCTGCCGCCATGTCGTCGCGCGCGACCATGGGGAAATTCACGGTGGTCCATTCCTGGCCGATGCTGAAGGTCTGGGTCAGGCGCTCGGTGCCGTCCTTGCGGAAGTGCAGCAGGCCCTCCGACTCGCCCGACTCCTGGCGCGCCTTGAGGCTGCGCAGGGCCACCCGCGCATACAGCACGTCGCCCTTGCGGATCGGCTCGGCGGTGCGCCAGCTGACGCCGATGCCGTCGTAATTGGACGAGCCCTTCGGATTGGTGGCGCGAAACAGCGGCAAGGCGTCGAGTTTGCCGGCCACCACAAACGCGCCCTGCGCGTCGGGCGGATTGATCCCGTCGCGAAACGCAAACCGGGACAGGTCGGCTGCCAGCATCTCACGCGGCGCGGCCGCCTGCAGCGTGCCCGGAAGCGGCGTGATCACGGCCGCGGCGGCGCTGGCGCCGGCCAGGGCCAAACCAAAGGCGAAGAATAATCGGTGAATCATATGGTTCCTCAATCAAGATTATGCACGTCGTTTGGCTCGTGCAGCTGAGTCAACGCGTAGCTCAAGCGCGCAGGATGTCACTGCTTTACAGCGCTCGTCAAACCCCTCGTCCGCGCACCCGGCAGGCCGCCGCAAAGGGTTTTGCGCCCCGTTTAAAACCAGGCCGCACGGGGAGGATCGCACTGAAACACCGCTATCGGGATGCGCGGAGCAGGCCCCGGGGCGCCCGCGCGGCACGCAAAAATCGTAAGCCGTCGGCAGAAAATAGGACTGCCGCGCGTGGCCTGCGCAACAGCGCCCTACCCCGCCACGGCTGATGGGCCAACGCCGCATTGATCGCGGTAGCGGCGCGGCGTGCACCCGCGTTCGCGTGCGAACACGCTGTACAGATACTGCACCGAGCTAAAGCCGCAACGCGCGGCCACCTCGGCCAGCGCGAGCTCGCCCTCGGCCAGCATGCGTTCAGCCGCCTCGAGCCGGCGCCGGAAGATCGCGTCGTGCACGCTATGCCCGAGCTCGCGCTGGAACTGGCGCTCGAGCCAGGAGCGCGACAGGCCGACATGGCGCGCGACCTGCTCGGCCTTGATGCGGGCGGTCGCATTGAGGCTGATGAAGTGCAGCGCGCGGGCCACCGCCGCGCCATGCGCTTCGCTGCGCGAGGCCGGCCCGTTCATGCCCGACGGCGGCAGCAGAACCCGGCGCACGCCCAGCCCCAAGCCGAGCATATCCTCGTGCATCAGCGCGGCGGCGGCGCTGCCGATCGCGTCGGTCGCATGCATCACCGAGCTGATTGGCACGCGCGCCAGCGTCTGGACCAGCGGGTCGTTGTCGATGCCGACGATGCTGATCTGCGCGGCCAGCGCCGGCGGCGCCATCGCGCAGGCCTGGATGAGGTGACGCGCCCGGGTGTCGTTGACCGCCAGGATCGCCACCGGCTTGGGCAGCGCCTCGAGCCAGGCGGTCAGCTCGTCCAACTGGGCTTCCCACGCGAGCACGCTCGGCTCGTGCCCGCGGTACAGCGGCGCGCCGCTGCCATCGGCGCAGCACAGGCGTGCGAAGGCTTGTTCGCGTTCGCGCGCCCAGTGGCGGTTGTATGCGGGAGGCAGGCTGTACATGGCCATCTGGTGCGCGCCCTGCTCCACCAGATACCGGTAGGCGCTTTTCACGAGGGCGAAATTGTCGGAGCCGGCCAATGAGAACGGACCGGCCGGCGTGTCCGCGCTAGCGCTGCCGATGCCGACCACGCAGGCGCGGGCGCGCGCCAGTTTCTCGACCGCCTGCGGCTGGTCCATCTCGGCGATGATGCCCTCGATGCGCCACTGCGCGACCTGCTCGATGCTGCAACCGGACAGGTCGGCGGCGATCAGCTCCCAGTCGAGCCCATGGCGCGCGACATAGGCGGCCACACCGGCGGCCACGTCCCGGTAGTAGAAATTGGCGGTGGTGAAAAGCAGTGCGATGCGCTTGCGGGTACCCATGGAGCCTCCTCGAAAAGCATCATATCCGACGGATTGTCCGAAAAACCGCCGTACCGGCGCACGCGCAGATTTCATAACGATGACGCCTCATTAGCATAAAGATGACGGGCGGCGCTTGGCTATGCTCTCCCTACCGCACGACGCTGGTGCGGCCAATCCAGATAAACATAAAAAAGGACCAGCGTGCCGCCCTGACCGGCGAGCCGCCGTGAGACACATGCACACCATTCTCGATTCCACAGCCGGCGCACCAGCGCCGACGCAATCGGCGGCCGCGCCGGTCAACCAGCGCGCCGTGCTGCTGCTCGCCCTCGCCGGCGGCTTCGGCGGCATCATGTTCGGCTTCGACATCGCCATCATCACCGGCGCCGGCCCGTTCATCGAAAAGGAATTCTCGCTCTCGCACCTCGAGCTGGGCCTGGCCTTCAGTTCGCTGCTGTTTGGCTGCATGCTGGGGGCGGCCGCCGCGGGCGCCATGGCCGACCGCTTCGGACGGCGCGGCGTCATGCTGTGGGTCGCGCTGCTGTTCGCCGCCACCTGCGTGGCCACCGGCGCGGCGACCGATTTCACCTGGTTCAACGTGGCGCGCTTCCTCGGCGGGCTGGCCGTGGGCGTGGTGTCGCTGGCGGCCCCGGTGTACATCGCCGAAATCGCGCCGGCCCACCTGCGCGGGCGCATGGGCGCGCTGTACCAGATGGCGATCGTGACCGGCATCCTGGTGTCGTACCTGATCAACTACGTGCTGCGCGACTTTGGCGCGGACGCATGGCGCTATATGTTCTACACCGGCGTCGTGCCGTCGGCCATGCTGTTTGTGCTGATGCTGGTCTCGCCAGAGACGCCGCGCTTTCTGGCCAGCCGCGGGCGCGACCAGGAAGCGTTGGCGGTGCTGACCCGCATCGGCGGCCTTGAACAGGCGCGCGTCCAACTCGACGAAATCCGCGCCTCGCTCGCGCCGCAGTCGGCCGGCTGGTCGGCGCTGCTGGCGCCGGGCGTGCGCCGGCCGCTGATCGTGACGCTGGTGCTGGCGATCCTGATCCAGCAGACCGGCATCAACACCGTGATCGACTATTCGCCGGCGATCTTCCGTTCGGCCGGATTCACGCTCGACGCGGCCCTGTTCTCGACCTTCGTGGTCGGGCTGGCCAACTTCGGCTTCACCCTGCTCTCGTTCTGGGTGATCGACCGGCTTGGACGCCGTCCGCTGTACCTGGTCGGCTCGATCGGCATGGCCCTGACGCTGGCGGCGCTCGCGGGCGCGGCCTGGACCGGCCACTTCGAGGGCATGCTGGTGCTGGTGCTGATCGTGCTGTACCTGTTCTTTTTCGCGGCCTGCATCGGGCCGGTGTTCTGGACCCTGCTGCCGGAACTGCTGCCGAACCACGTGCGCAGCAAGGCCATGATCGTGCCGGTGCTGGCGCAGTGGGCCGCCAACGCGGTCGTGGTGCTGGTGTTCCCGTATGTGTTCAACCGCATCGGTAGCGGCGCCACCTTCGCGATCCTGGCCGCCAGTTGCGCCGCCCAGGCGTTGTTCACCTGGCGCTATGTGCCGGAGACCCGCAACCGCTCGCTCGAAGAGATCGCGACCGCCTGGAAAAAAACCTGATTCATTTTTTACCATTTTTACGGAGCCGCTCCATGCCCAACTACGTCCTCGACGACGATCAAAAAGCCGCCTATGAACGCGACGGCTATGTCCTGCTGCGCGAATTTTTCAAACCTGAGGAGATCGGCCTGCTGCGCGAGACGGCCCAGCAGGACCGGGTCCTCGACCAGTCCTCGTTCGGGCGCGCCGACGGCGAAGGCGGCGTGGTGCGCCTGTCGCTGTGGAATCACCCGACCGACACCATCTACGGCGCCATCGCCCGCTCGCGCTCGCTGGTCGATTCGATCGAGACGCTGCTCGGCGGCGAGGCCTACCACTACCACTCGAAGATGATCATGAAGGACGCCCGCGTCGGCGGCGCCTGGGCCTGGCACCAGGACTACGGCTACTGGTATCAGAACGGGGTGCTGTTCCCGCGCCTTTGCAGCGCCTTCATCGCGATCGACCCCTGCACCCGCGAGAACGGCTGCCTGCAGGTGATCAGGCAATCGCATCTGCTGGGCCGGCTCGACCATCGCCTGACGGGCGACCAGGCCGGCATCGACCCGGAGCGCATCGCCGCCATCACCGAACGCCTCGAGACCGTGCACGTACTCATGCAGCCGGGCGATTTGCTGCTGTTCCACCCGAACACCCTGCACCGCTCCGACCAGAACCATTCGGACAATCCGCGCTGGTCGATGATCTGCTGCTACAACGCGGCCGACAACGATCCGTACAAGCCGTCGCACCATCCGAACTACACCAAGCTGCACAAGCTCGACGACGCCGAGATCCTGGCCATGGGCGGGAAACGCTTCGCCGAGGGCGATGCAGGCGCCATGATGGCGGCCGATCAGGACCAATCCGCCGCCAGCACGATGGAGCGCTGAGATGACGCCCGCATCGAACCAGCGCCTGCTCCACATCCTCAACACCTGGACCCTGCGCGAATTGCCCGACTGGTCGGCCGCGCCAATGCGCGCCGACCCCGACGCCACGGTCGCCGCGATCCTGCATGCCGGTTACGCGGGCCTGCAGATGGAGCCGGGCGACCCGTTGATGGAGGCCGGCTTCCGGGCCGCCGCGCTGATGCACGCGAGCGGGCGGGTGGTCGACCCGGCGCGCGCGCGCGACCTCGTGACCGAACACAAGGAGCGCGGCTTCAGCCTGAGCACGATCCACCTCGGCACCGGCTTCGAGTCGCAGGCCGAAGGCTATGCGCTGGCCGAGGCGGTGCTCGAGGCCAGCGCCGCCCTGAGCTACCCGCTGTACGTGGAGACCCACCGCGCCACGATCACCCAGGATCCGCGCCGTACGCTCGACCTGGTCGAACGCTATCCCGACCTGCGCCTGAACGGCGATTTCTCGCACTGGTACTGCGGCTGCGAGATGCGCTACGGCGACTGGGAGCGCAAGCTCGCGCTGCTGCAGCCGGTCTTCGAGCGCACCCGCTACCTGCACGGCCGGATCGCCGATTCCGGCGCGATGCAAGTGGCGGTGGCGGATCTGGACGCACAACACGTGCAAGACTTCCGCCATCTCTGGACCCGCGCCATGGCCGGATTCCTCTCGACCGCGGCGGCCGGCGACATGCTGTTTTTTGCGCCCGAGCTGCTGCCGAATCGCTTCGACGTCAACGGTACCATGGTGTATCCCGCCTATGCGCGCCAACTCGCGGGGCCGGACGGCAGGCTGGCCGACGATTCGGACCGCTGGTCGCAGGGCTTGCTGCTGACCGAGATTGGCGCCCGCTGCTTCGAGGACGCCTGCGCCAGCCTGTAAACGGCAAGCGCCGCCATTGCCCGCCTCGCCAATTCGGGTGACACTACAAAAAATATACGAGACCGCGCCACCCATGAAAACCCATTCCATGCATTTGAAACGCCGCGATTTCCTCAAAGCCGGCGCCGCGCTGGCCGGCGCCGGCGCGGCCTTGCCGCTGTTTGCCGCGGCCCAGGGCGGGCCCTCCGCGTCGGCGACCCCGGTCGGCCGGTGGCAGGAGGGGCGCCACGGCCTGCCCGCGTTCCGCTATCTCGGCGCCCTGCCCTATCGCGGGCTCGACCGCGCGGGCAAGGACTCCCAACTGCCCGACGATCCGATGTTCATACTCGGCAACTACCGATTGACGGTCTTCGCCCACGTCAGCGGCGTGCTCGAGATCATGACGGGCGAGCGCGCCTGGGCACGCGCCAACGCGTCACCGGCGCGCCTCAATTACGGCGAGCACAGCGCCTCGCTGGCCCTGCAACGCGGCACCCAAGCGAGCAGCGAGCAATTGATCGGGGTAAGGTCGCTCGCGGCCGACCCCGCGCGCTGCCAGCGCGTTTTCGGCGTCGGCTTCGCGCGCTACGAGTATGCGATCGACGAGCAGGTAAGCTGCACGCGCGTAGTGTCGGTGCGGCCGTCGCCCGCTATCCATAAGGGCAATCCGACCATCGTGGTCACCGTCACGCTGCGCAACCGGGGCGCCGAGCCGGTTGCCTTCGACTACCGCGAACAGGTCGGCAACAGCTATGTCACGGCCGACACCCAGCGCACCGCGCCCGGCGAGCGCCGCGCGCGCTACGACGCCACCGTCACGGTCGACAAAACCCAGCGGCTCGCGCTGTCGGTTAACCGCTTCCGCGCGCAGCGCCTCACCGCGCGCGAAACGCCGGAAACCTCCTCGCTCAACGACATCCTGCCGCTGCACCTGTACCTGGCGGCGCAGCCGGGCAAGGCCGGCGGCGCGCAGGTCGATGTGGCCGGCTCGGGACCGAAGCAACTCGGCGCGCAGGCCCGCGGCACGCTGGCGCCCGGCGCCAGCGTCAGTTTCGACATCGCCATCGGCCTGACGACCGGCGGCGCGGCCGAGGCGCGTGCCCAGGCGGACGAACTATTCGGCGCGGCACGGCGCTCGGGCGCCGACGAGGGCTTGTACCTTGACGAATGGCGCGCCCGCCTGCCCGACCTGTCGGCCGAACGCAACCCGCTGCTGCGCCGCGAGATGGCCTGGAATGCCTACTGCCTCGAGGCGATGTCGACCTACAGCCAGTACTTCGGCGAGACCTTCGTGCCGCAGGGGCAGGTCTACAACTACCAGGACGGCGAGAACATCTCGAACCGCGACCACGCGCAGGCCCTGCTGCCGATGGTGTACACCAATCCGGCGCTGGCCAAGTCCTCGCTGCGCTATATGCTCAAGCACACGACGCCGACCGGCGAGATCCGGCGCGGCTCGGTCGGCGTCGGCTATATCAGCCCCGGCATCTACAAGGAGAGCGACGAGCAGCTGTACGCCTTCATGGCGGTCGGCGAATACCTGCGCGTGACGCGCGACTACCGGCTGCTCGACGAGAAAATCGCCTACTACCCGATGGAGGGCGGGCGCCGCGACACCGTGCTCGATATCCTCAAGCGCCATTTCGTCTATCTGCGCGACGAGGTCGGGCTCGGCGCGCACGGCTTGATCAAGATCCTCAACTCGGACTGGAGCGATTCGTTCTTCCACACCGTGCCGGTAAACACAGTGTTCCATTCGGCCGAATCGCACATGAACAGCGCGATGGCGCTGGCAGTGATACCGACCCTGACCGCTGCCTTGAAGGCGGCGCGCCACAGCCAGGCCGGGGAACTGATCGACGCCCTCGCCGACTACACCGCCACACTGGGCAAGGCCTTCATGGCCGACCTGGGCGAGCGCGATTTCGCCGCGCGCGCCTATCTGGGCGAAGGCAAGGGCGATTTCGGCCTCGACGCCGTCTGCATCGAGGCCCAGGGCTTTTTGCTGCAGATGGCCGACATTCCGGCCAGCCGCAAGGCGCGCATGTACGCGCGCATCAAGCCGGTCCTGCTCGAAAAGACGGGCTTCCGGATCCACGAGCGCCCTATTTTCGGCGGCAAGGGCGAAGGCGAGGACGGCGCGATCTGGGCCGCGCTCGAGCACCAGTTGCTCAAGGGGGTGCTCAGCTTCGACAAGGCCGAGGGCGAACGCCTGCTCGAACTGATGAGCTTTGCGACCCGCGCGCGCGCCTATCCCGACTACTGGCTTGGCCAATGGACCCGCTTCGACGGCATGCAGAGCAGCCTGTCGCCGCGCGAGGGCTTGTTCAATTACTGGTTCCCGGACATCTTCAAGGTCGCATTCGTCGGTTTCTGCTCGCACGCGCACTCCTGGCCGCTGTACAACTACATGCTGTTGCGGCGCGGTTGAGCTTGTCAATATCGATACGCACTGGCGGATTTCGCAATTGCGAACACCGTGCGGGATTGTCACAATCCCCGATTATCGATACTGCAACCACCCCGACCCATGAGCAAACCATTCAAACGCATTCTCCTGACCGGCGCGGCCGGCGGCCTGGGGCGCCAGCTGCGCGATCACATCAAGATCTGGGCCGACGTCGTGCGCCTGTCCGACCTGGCCGAGCTCGGCCCGGCACTTGACGGCGAAGAAGTCGTCCAGTGCGACCTCGCCGACAAGGCAGCCGTGTTCAAGATGATGGAGGGCGTCGATGCGGTGCTCCACTTCGGCGGCATTTCGGTCGAGGCGCCGTTCGAGGCGATCAACCAGGCCAATATTGTCGGCGTTGCCAACCTGTACGAGGCGGCGCACAAGACGGGCGTCAAGCGGGTGCTGTTTGCGAGTTCAAACCACACCATGGGCTACTACCGGACGACCGAGCTGGTCGATGCCGCGATGCCGACCCGCCCCGACGGCATGTACGGCATCAGCAAGGTGTTCGGCGAACAACTGTCGCGCTTCTATTGGGACCGCTTCGGCCTCGAGACCGTGTGCATCCGGATCGGATCGTGCTTTCCCGAGCCAAAAGACAAACGCATGATGAGCACCTACGTGAGCCTCGACGACATGGTCGAGCTGTTGCGATGCTGCCTGTTCGCGCGCCGCGTCGGCCATACGATCACCTTCGCGGTCTCGGACAACCGGTCGCAGTGGTGGGACGCGCGCCATTCGCGCCATTTGGGATTTGTCGCCAAGGACAGCTCCGAGCAGTTCGCGCACAAATTTCCCGATAGCGGAGCGTATCCGGCTGCCGACGATGTTACTGCGACCTATCAGGGGGGCGGTTTCCTGCTCAACACCCCGCAATGGGAAGTTGCAAAAGTCGACAGCCAAGAATTGCCAAAAACCTAAACCAACATCGTCCTCGCGAAGGCGGGGACCCATAGAACGCATGCAATTGCTCAGCGCAACCATTCTATGGGGGCGGCGCATGCGCCGCCGCATGCGCGAGGACGATGTGGTTCTAATCTGATTTTCGGGATGTGGCTGCTTCTCCCCCTCCCCCAAAGCAGGAAACGCAATCCAAATTGCTCAGTTTCGGAATTGCCGCCCCTAGGGCCCGCGGCCAATAATCGGCAACATCATCACCTATACAAGTCCAAGAAAGCTTCAGCTATGCGCACCATTTTGTATGGACTCGCCTTCGGCGCCGGCATCGGCCTCTCCGCGCTCGCCAGCGCGGCCACCCCGAAAGCGGCCAACCCCAAAGCGGCCGAAGTCGCCGCCGCGATCGACCGTTCCGTCACCTGGCAGATGGCCAACCCAAGCGGCACCCATACGCGCGATTGGGTGATCGCCCCGCTCTACGACGGCCTCATCCAAGCGGCGCTGGCCACCAACAAGGCGCAATACCTGGTGCCGGTGCTGCGCATGGGGCAACAGTCGAGCTGGAGCCTGGGCTCGCGCGGACGCTTCGCCGACGACCACGCGGTCGGACACGCCTGGCTCGACCTGTACCTGATGAACCGCCTGCACCCCGAACGGATGGAGCAGGTGCGCGAGCAGATGAGCAATATCGTCGACCATCCGATCGCCGAGACACTGGTCTACCACCACACGCCGGCGACCCCGGGAGTCGGCTTCACCGACCGCTGGACCTGGTCCGATGCCTTGTACATGGGCCCGCCCGTGATCGCGCGTCTTTACGCCATCACGGGTGACGAGAAATACGTCGCCTTCCTCGACAAGGAATACCGCGCCACGGTCGACGCCCTGTACGACCGCAAGGAACACTTGTTCTACCGCGACTTCAACTTCATCGACAAGCGCACGCCGCGCGGGAAGAAGGTGTTCTGGAGCCGCGGCAATGGCTGGGTCTACGCCGCCCTGCCGCAAATCCTCGCGCACCTGCCGCGCAAGCACCCGAGCCGCGCCTACTACGAGGAGCTGTTCCGTGACATGACCGTCGGCATCCTCAAGACCCAGCAGGCGGACGGCCTGTGGCGTCCGAGCCTGCTCGATGCCGACGAGGTGCCGATCGGCGAAACGAGCGGCAGCGGATTTTTCGTCTATGGTTTGGCGTGGGGCATCAACCACGGGCTACTCGACAAGGCGGCGACCATGCCCGCGCTCAAGCGCGGCTGGGCCGGCTTGATGACGCGCGTGCGGCCGGACGGCTACGTCGGCTACGTGCAGCCGATCGGCTCGGCGCCGCGCTCCGAAGAGGCTTACCTCAAGGTCATGCCGGATGGCAGCAAAGTCATGGCGCCACCGACGCCGCGCGTGCTCAGCGAAAGCTCGACCCAGGACTACGGCACCGGCGCCTTCCTCATGGCCGCCAGCGAAATGCTGCGCACCCTGGGCGGCGCCCGCGCGGTCAAGCCGGCCGCCCTGTTGCACAGTGCCGAGTCACTGCTCGCGAACGAAAAAAACACGCCGCGTGCCTATGCGCGCGTGGTCCCGGAACGCATGGACGACCTGGCGTGGGAGAACGACAAGGTCGCCTTCCGCATGTACGGCCCGGCCTTGCGCGACGGCCCCGAGGACAGCGGCATCGACGCCTGGTTCAAGCGCGTGCACTACCCCGTGCTCGACAAGTGGTACGGCCTGGCCACCGGCAAGGCCCAGCAGAGCTACCATGTGGACCGCGGCGAAGGCCTGGACGCCTACCACGTTGGCAACACGCGCGGCGTGGGCGGGCTCGGCCTGTGGATCGACGGCAAGCTGGTCACCTCCGACACCTTCATCAAGGGCAATGTGCACTGGACCGGTCCCGATGTCGCCGAGTTTTCGAACATCTTCGTCTACCCGATCAAGATCGACGGCAAGCCGGTCTACGAACACCGCTACTCGCGCCTCAAACTGGGCGAGCGCATGACCGAGATCCGCTCCTACTTCTCGCACGCCACGAGCCCGTATGATTCGTATCCGATCACGAACTTCCCGTACGAGGTCGCGATCGGCCTCGTGACCCAGCATGCCGCCAAGGCCAAGATTGTGCTCGACGCCGAAAAGGGCGTGATCGCGGTGACCGAAACGCTCGACGGCAAGGCGCTGGGCACGGGCATCACCATCGCCCCGGCACGCGTTTTGCGCACCGCGGAGCTCGCGCCGGAAGACAAGGACGGCAAACATGCGCACGGTCTGGTATTCACCAAGGTCGACGCCAGCGGATACATCAAGTACCGCAGCGGCTTTGCATGGGGTGGCGACGGCGAGATCACCACGCCGGAGCAATGGATGAGCTACCTGCGGAGCCAAGCGGCAACGCCGGCGCAAGCGCAGTCCCCTGCCCCCGCCGCGCTCGACACCGCCGCCAAGGTTCAGTAGCATCCGTTTGAACACCTGAAAAGACAATGATGAAATCGATGACGACCATGCGCCTTTCGCGCCGCCAAATACTGATGGGCCTGCTTGCAGGAGGCGCCGGCGCCCTGCCCTTGTCGTCGCTCGCCGGCGGCGCCCGACAACCGGTCATCCTTTGGCGCAATGGCTGGAACGTCAACAACATCGGCGACATCGGCCATGTCCCCGGCGCCCTGGCCTTGCTGCGGCATTATTTGCCGGAGGCGCGCGTGATCCTGTGGGCGCACAACGACCTCGTCATCCGCAACCCGATCGCGGCGATGGGGAACCTAGCCGACGGCGCGCTCGACGCGGGCACGGTCAGCCGCAAGATCTACCCGCAGCTGCAAGTGGTGACCGGCGCGACCAGCGCCGACGGCAAGGGCGACAATGCCGCCCTCGAGGCGGCCATCGCCGAGGCCGACATCATGGTGATCGGCTCGGGCGCCGGCATTCTCGAGGCCGCCGCGCTGCTGCGTTTCAAGCAGCGCACGGGCAAGCCGATCGGGATGTTCGGCATCACGACCGACTCGTTCAACTTCACCAATTTCCACGACGGCGAGCGCAGCGCGGACGTGCAAGCCTTGCGCGCCGCCAGCTTCGTCTATACGCGCGACCAAACCTCGCTGCGGCTGATCAAGGGGGAGGATGCCGACGGCCCGGACGGCGCCTCGCTCGACCGCCCGGAGACGCCCGTCAACGAGGCGATCAACCGCAAACCGCACGGCCTCGACCTGACCGGCGTGCGCGCCAGCTTCGTGCCCGACACCACCTTCGCCTTTCCCGGGCGCGACGCGGCGCGCGGCTACGCCTTCATGCGCGCAAACGGGCTCGAGTCGGGCAAATTCATCTGCGTGGTTCCGCGCCACCGCTGGAGCCCGAACGGCTCGCCGACCCGCCAGGGCGACTCGCGCGAAGCCTACAACGCGCTGTACCTCGAACAGGACTGCGCCAAACTGCGCAGCGCGATAGTCGCCTACGTGCGCAGCACCGGCAACAAGGTGGCGCTGGTGCCCGAGACCGTGTATGTGGTGCGCCAGCTCGACGCCATGCTTAAAGACGGGCTTCCCGCGGACGTCGCGGCCAAGGTCGTCACACGCGCCGACTACTGGCTGCCGGACGAGGCGGCGTCGGTGTTCTCGCATGCGCAGGCGGTGGTCAGCGTCGAGAACCACTCCCCGATTATCGCCGCCGCCGTCGGCACGCCCTTCGTCATGGTGCACCAGCCCGAGGACTCGTTCAAGGGCGACATGTTCGCCGATATCGGCCTCGGCGCCTGGTACATCCAGGACATCAACCGCGCCGGCGGCGAGGACGTCGCCAAGGTGCTGATGGCCATCGTGAACGACCTGCCGCGCGCGCGCGCCAAACTGGCCGGCGCGATGCGCCTGGTCGAACAGCGCCAACAGGTCGGCATGCTGCAACTGCGCAGCTTGCTGGGCCTGGGGCGTTCGCATGCAAGGCGCTACAGCACCCCCTCCTGACAGGCGTTTTTGCCTTTCGGCAGGATAGGTTTCTGCTACCATGTACCCCGTCCGCAGCATGGCGCCCGCCGCCGTGCCGCCCCAGGAGTATCCGGAGAAATTATGCGTAGTAAGGCAGTTACGTTGCAGCAGGTCGCGGACGCCGCGGGGGTGTCGCTCAATACGGCGTCGCGCGCGATCCGCGAGGACCGCTACGTGTCCGAGGATGCGCGCACGCGCGTGCGCGAGGCCGCCGAGCGCCTGCATTACCGCCCCAACGCGGTGGCGCGCCGGATGCGCGGCGAAAAGGCGCGCCTGCTCGGGGTGTTCGTCAACGGCATCGGCTGGGCCATCGTGCACGAACTGGTCGACCACATCAGCGAAGAGGCGCGCCGGCTCGACTACGACCTCGTCGTGTTCAGCGCCGAAAACTTCCATGACAGCCGGCGGGTCGGCACCAGCGACCTGCTGCACAGCCTGTGCGACGGCCTGTTGATGCTGCTGCCCAACCGCGTCGACACTTTTCTCGACATGCTCGAACGCGACCGCAGCAACTGCGTGCTGATCGGCTTCGACGCGCGCGAGATCGGGCTGCCGGTGGTCGTGGCAGACAACCGCGGCGGCGGCCGCATGGCGGTCGAGCATCTGCTGTCGCTGGGCCACCGCCGCATCGCCTTCGTGCGCGGCAGCGCCGCCACCGGGCAGAGCGCGCAGCGCGAACGCGGCTACATGGACGCGTTGGAGCAGGCCGGCATCGAGTTCGACCCCGCGCTGATCGTGGTTGGCAACTTCACCCCCCAGATCGTGCTCGAGGGCACCGGCCAGATCATGGACCTGGCGGACCCGCCAACGGCGTTCTTCTGCGCCAACGACGGCATGGCGATGAACGTCGTCGAGGCGCTGCACGCACGCAAGCTGCATGTGCCCGACGATGTGTCGGTGATCGGCTTCGACGATGTGCACCTGGCCAGCTACGTGCATCCGCAACTGAGCACCATGCGCCACCCGACGCACGAGATCGCGGTGCGCGCCGTGCACAAACTGATCAATATGATCGAAAGCGGGACCTTCGAGTCCGGGCGCGACATGTTCGCCACGGAACTGGTGGTACGCCAGTCCACCGGTCCCTCCAAGCGGCGCTGAGCCTGGCGATGCGGACCGGGGGACGATGATGTTGTCGGCGGCATTTCTAGACAGCGCGCAGCGCCCTCGCTTCAAGGTCGGAACGCTGCGTTACAGCGCGCTCGGCCTGGCCAGCGTCGTTCTATGGCTGCTCGTCGGCGAACTCGGCCTCGCCATGCGCGACCGCGCGCTGATGCCGGCCAGCCTCGAAGTGCTGAGCCGCTATGCGGCCAGCGACCACCACGTGTCCTTGCTGCTGTCGGGCGTCCCGGCCGTGCTGTCGCTGTTCGTGAGCCCGCTGATCGGCCCCGCATCCGACCGCTTCCGCGGCCGCTGGGGCCGGCGCCGCCCCTTTCTGCTCGCACTGGCGCCGATCGGCGGCCTGGCGCTGCTCGGGATCGCGGCCTCGCACAAGGCCGGCGCGTTGTTGGCCGCCATGGCCGGCGGCGGGGCCGACGAAGCCCGCTATGCGCTGACCGTGTTCGGCGTGAGCTGGACCATTTTCTGCGCCGTGATGCTGTGCGTGCAGGCGCTTTACATTGGCCTCGTGAACGACGTGCTGCCGCGCGCGTGGCTGGGACGCTTTTTCGGCATCTACCGGAGCGTCAGCCTCGGCGTCGGCATCGCCTTCTACCTCTGGGTGTTCCCGCTGCTCGACGAGCATCCCTACAAGATTATCGCCATGATCGCGGTCCTGTTCACCGGCATGATCATGCTGATGAGCCTGATGGTGCGCGAGGGCGAGTACCCGCCGCCCACCGTCAGCGCCACGGGCGGGTCCTGGCTGGCGCAGGCGCGCGCCGGCCTGAACGGCGCCTTGACCTTGCCGCAGGCGGGCTGGATGTTCGGCGCGCTGATCCTCGGCGGGCTCTCGTTCGGCCCCTTCAACACCTTCAGCCAGTATTACGCCGCCTCGCTCGGCATCTCCAAAACCGAACTGGGGCAACTGTCGTCGATGGCTTACGGCGCGAGCATGGGGCTAGCGCTCCTGATCGGCATCATGGTCGACCGCATCGGCGCGGTCCGCATGTCGCTGCTGGTGATGGGCGCCTACAGCGTCTGTATCGGGGTCGGCTATTTTCTGCTGCGCGATGCGAACGCGTTCCGCGGGGTCTACCTGCTCCACGTGGTGCTGTCGGGGGCTTATTTCACGGCGGCGGCGTCGCTGCCCATGGCCCTGCTCCCGCGCCTCGATTTCCTACGCTATTGCGCGTTCCGGGATTTGATCGGTTCCCTGGTCGGTATCGCCCTGAGCATGGCGCAGGGCGCGGTGCTCGACCGTTCGGGGCACGACTACCGGCTCACCCTGCTTTTTGCGGCCTGTTGCGGCGGCGTTTGCGCGCTCTGCCTCGGGCGCCTCGCATTCAAACGCCATGGCATGCCGGAAGAAAGTTGAGGACAGTTGAACGCGGTTGAAAAAGCTAGCCCTTACGTCGGATTTCGTAATTGATCGGCGGCGCCAGACACGGCAGACTTCGACCACCCCCATTCACCTTTTGAGCTGGAACACCATATGAAGCGACGCATGATCCTCGGCGGACTGATTCTCGGCCCGACCGTCCTGTCCTCCCTGCCCGCGCTGGCGGCCGCCAACGTCCCGTCCGCGGCGTCGACACCCTCGCGCGACTACATGGTCAAACTGCTGGTCTCGATCGCCGAGCCGGTGCTGGGCGCGATGGCGCAAGGCCGGCTCAAGCAAAGCTTCGAGCTCGAAGTGAGCCCGACCTGGGACGGCCGTCCGAAAGACCTGGCGTATCTCGAATGTTTCGGCCGCCTCGTGTCCGGCTGCGCCCCATGGCTGGCATTGCCCGACGACGCGAGCGCCGAAGGCAAGGCGCGCGCGCGCCTGCGCCAGCTTGCCTTGCAAAGCTTTGCGAATGCGGTCGATCCGGCCAATCCGGATTTCCTGACCTGGAAAGGGCACCCGCAAATCCTGGTCGACTCCGCGTATTTCGTCAGCGCGCTGATGCGCGCGCCGGCCGCCTTGTGGGAGCCGCTCGACGCGACGACCAAGCGGCGCATCATCGACATCATCAAGAGCCTGCGCACGATCGAACCGGCGCATACGAACTGGCTGCTGTTCTCCGCGCTCAACGAAGCGTTCTTGCTGTCGGTGGGCGAGGCGCACGATCCGCTGCGGATGAATACGGCCGTGCGCAAGATGCGCGAGTGGTATATCGGCGACGGCTGGATCAAGGACGGCGACACCTTCCACTTCGATTATTACAACGCCTTCGTGATTTACCCGATGCTGGTCACGGTGCTGCAGACGATGGTCAAGCACAAGGTCGGCTACTGGAACGCCGCGCCGGCGGACCTGCTGGCGCAGGCGGTCAAGCGCATGCAGCGCCACAGCGAGCACCTCGAGCGCTACATTTCGCCGACCGGCACCTATCCGCCGATCGGGCGTTCGGTCACCTACCGCACGGCGGCGTTCCAGCCGCTCGCATTCCTCGCGCTGCACAAGCTGCTGCCCGCCAGCCTGCCCGAGGGCCAGGTGCGCGCGGCGCTCGAGGCGGTGCACAAGATGATCTGGTCGCATCGGAGCAATTTCACGCAGAAGGGATTCCTGACGATCGGCTTTGCCGGCCACCAGCCATCGCTGGGCGACTGGTATTCGAACAACGGCAGCATGTACATCGCGACCGAGAGCTTCCTGACGCTGGGCTTGCCGGCCTCGGATAGTTACTGGACGGCGCCGGCGGCCGACTGGACGCAGAAGAAGGCGTTCAGCCAGCAGCCATTCCCCAAGGACTACCACGTCGATTACTAAGCAAGCGTCCCGAACCACATCCTCGCGCAGCCAGGCGGGGATGATTTTCATGGAATCGCAGCCATTCGAAACTCATGCTTGATATGGCAGAAATCGTTAAGTAGCCAGCTTTCAAAACGCAAACCAACATCGTCCTCGCGCATGCGGGGACCCATAGAACGGTAGCTCGAAGCAACTGTTCTATGGGTCCCCGCATGCGCGAGGACGATGTGGGTTTGGGGTAGTTGGATTGTTCCGACAACGAGATCCAAGAGTTCGCCACCAGCCGGCGGCGAACCGTTTGAGGGACTCAGGCAGCCTGCTGAAGTGCCGGCTGCGTCATGATCCGGTCCTGCCACACGCGCGGCGTGCAGCCGAGCTCGCGGCCGAACACGGTGTACAAATATTGCACCGAGGTAAAGCCGCAACGGACGGCGACCTCGCTCATATTGCTCGCGCCGCTGCGCAGCAACTGTTTGGCCTCCTGCAGCTTGAAGCGCAGGATCTCGTCATGCACCGAACGCCCCAGGGCCTGCTTGAAGCGCGTCTCGAGCGACGAACGCGATGTCCGCAGCGAATACGCGACCTGCTCGGCCTTGATGCCGCGCATCGCATTGAGGCGGATGTAGTGCAGCGCACGCATCACCAACGGGTGGTGCACCGACGAGAACGCGTTCTGCGGCGGCCGCACCAGCTCAAGCGAGGCGACCCGCTCTTCTTGCACGTTCGACTGGTTCTCCATCGCCCTTTGCAGCATCATCGCGGCGCGCCGGCCGAGCTCATGGCGGTCGAGCACCACCGAGGCCAGCGGCACCGGCGAGAGCTCCTGCGCCAGCGCGTCGCTGTCGATCCCGACCACCAATACCTGCGAACCGGCGTCGTAGCCGGCCAGCGCGCACGCCTGGCTGAGCAAGCGCGCCCGGCTTTCGTCGGCGGCGAAGATGGCAATCGGTTTGGGCAGGTCGTCGAGCCAACCGATGACCGACTCGATGGTCGCGTCAAACATCGCGTGGCTGGCGACATCGCGGCGGTAGCTGGAGATGAAGGCCTTGTCGCGGCGCGCCAGGGCGATGAAGGCATGTTCGCGTTCCTCGACGTACGCGTTGCTCAGGCTTGCCGGTCCGCTCACGACGGCGAACTGGTACGCGCCCTGGCTGATCAGGTAATCGTAGGCGCTCAGCGCCAACGCGGCATTGTCGACGACCACCATCGGCGCGCGCTGCCCGGCGCTCTGGGGCGTGGCGGCGAGGCCGATCGCGATCGCGGTCACGCCATTCTTCTGGAGCGCGGCCAGGTCGTGATCGTCGCCGCTGACGATGAACGCATCGGCATATTTCGACAGGCTCGAGACTGAATCGCCGTCGGGGGCAGACATGGGCATCAACAGGTGCCAGTTCAGCATGTGTTGGCGCATATACTCAGCAATACCCGCCATCACTTTTTTATTGCTGCCCTCGTTTTCGCCCAACAAGAGTGCTACCCGGCGTCGTTTGGTCGCTTCCACAATCGTCTCCCATCATTTATGATTTTTTGATTTAAGGAACGTTACCAGAGTCACTGGTAACGTTACCTGATCTATGAGTTAGATGGTATCAGCCGGCTTGCGGGCAAGTCAACCGGTTTCTGGTAACGTTGCGAGAGTCTCCAGGAAGTGTTGTGAAAATGGCTTCCGCCCCCCCCGCGCCGCGCCCATAAAAAAAGCCAGCGCGGCCGCAGGGCCGCGCTGGCTGGGGTGCATCGCGCGAGCGCTGTATTACGGTGTCGTGACCTTATTGGCGGGCAAGTTCGCATCCTTGATCGCTTCCGTCGCGGTGGTGCCGTTCAGCGCGCCTGCCGTCGTGATGGTGTTGCGCGCACGCAGGGCTTCCAGGAAAGCATTCTGGGCGTTGCCGGCGTTGCTTGGCGTCTTCGCCACCAGTTGGGCCGTCAGGAAGTCGCTCGGCACTTGCAATGTCGGCGTGGCGGGTCCCGGGAAGGTCTTCGCGAACTCGCTGACGCGGGCGATCGAATTGTTCAGCAATGCGGGCGTGCCGAGCAACTTAACGAAGCCCGCGTTGTTCGTCAGCAGATTCGGCGCGTTGATCGTGCCGGTCGAAACCGGCAGCGCTACCGTGCTGATTTGTGCCGAGATGTACTGCACCAGCAGCTCGGTCATCGGCGTGATGTTGAAATTGCCGTTGCCGGTGGCGACCGAGCGCAGCGTCGTGTTGTCGGCCTTGAACACTTGCAAGACGCAGGGGGCGACGCCGGGATTGGTGACCGTCACCGAAAACGAGCCATCTGCGGCCGTCATCGCCGTGCCGTAGCCGCGCGCGCAGGTGGCCACGATGGCCGCGCCGCCGATGGCGTTGTTGGTCGAGCCGGCGATCACGGTAGCCGCGGTGCCGGTGATGGTGATGGTGCCGGGCAGTTCGCCGGGCGCGTTGTTGCCGCCTCCGCAGCCGGCGAGGGCCGCCGCCAGTATCATCGCCGCGCCGAGCTTGACAGCGTTGGCTGGCTTTTTATATGTGGTTTGCATGTTTTTTCCTTAAAAATTCTGTGTCTGGTCGTTGCCCCGTCGCCACGCCGAGTGCGCAGCGACGGGATAGAGCACGGTGTTAGAACTTGCCGCGCAGGGTCAGGGTCATCGTCCGGCCTGCCAGGTTGGCGTTCTCGATGCGCGAGTGCGGGTCGCCGTACTTGCCTTCGAAGTGGTTCAGGAAGTCGTAGGTGCGCTGGTTGGTCAGGTTGGCCGCGTCCAGACGAACCTCGAGTGCATCGCTGAACTTGTAGCTGACCGACGCGTCGAGGTAGCCACGTTCGTTGAACCAGCGGTTATAGCCGAGCGCGTTGAGTGCCGGCGCGCCCGCGTTGGCGTATTGGCTCTTGTGGTTGTACGAGGTGCGCAAGGCCAGCGGTCCTTGCTCGTAGTACAGCGTGATTGCGTAAGTTTCCTTTGGAATGATCGGAAGCTCGTAGACCTGGTTGCCGTAAAGGGCCTTGAAACCGGCGGTGTCGATGCGGGTATAGCTGAAGATCGAGCCAAGGTTGTTGAATGGCGCCGGCAGCATGCGGTAGGACTGCTGGTGCGAAATCTCCAGCCCCTTGACCTTGAATTCATCGGCATTTTTCCAGCGGCGCACCTCGACCGGCGTGGTCGGGTCGGCCGTCACGGTGGCCTGGATGTTGGTCGTCCACAGTTCCTTCGGCAGGCCCAGCGAATTGAACGGCACGAACTCCGAGCTCGATTGCGGACGGTCCTTGATGTCCTTCTGGAACAGCGACAGCGCCAGGATGCCGCCCTTGTTGAAGTACCACTCGAGCGCGGTGTCGAAGCTGGTCGCCTGTTGCGGGCGCAGTTCCGGATTGTTCGCGTTGACGATCAGGTCGCCACCCCCGGGCACGAAGAAGGGGCGCGCGATCAGCGAGATCGAGCTGCGGGTGAGCGTCTTGCCCCACGACGAGCGCCACACCAGGTCGTCCTTGAGGTCGTACGCGACCGACAGCGAAGGCAGCACATTGTGGTAACTGCCTTCCGCGTTAATCGGATCGTATTTGTTCGACGTGTTGAGCCTGTAGTTGTCGACCTCGCTGTTGGTGCGGACATAGCGCACGCCGGCGTTGGCGCGCAGGTCGCGTCCGAGCACCTTGGTCTCGAAATCGGACTGGACGAAGAAGGCGTCGATGGTTTCCTTGGCGACGAAGGTGCCGCCCAGATTCGGCGGGGCCGCCCGGTTCGCATTGAGCGCGTCGAGCGTGCCGTAGATGAAGGCCTTGTTGAACACCATGAAGTCCGTCGGCACGTTGGCAATCTGGACGTACTTGAGGTCATTGGGCACCATGAAGCCTTGGCCGAACGCCGACTTCTCGGCCGCCGTGGCGGTCGTATCGCCGAACAGCTTGCCGCTTGGCAGTTTCTGGGCGTTGAGCAAGTTGCTGGTGGTGAACTGGCGCGCATCCTTGGTGCTGACGGCGTGCGAAATGCCGGTCTTGAGTTTGGCTTCGACGTTCCAGAAGCCGTAGTCGTACTCGGCCACCAGCTTCAGGTTGGTCTGTTTGTCGCTCTCGGTCCGGTAGCCGCCCGCGTAGCCGAAATTGCGGAACAGCGTAGGGTCGAGCAGGTTGCGGTCGGTCGACAGCTGCGGGAACATCGGGTCGGCGGTCGTGTTGAAGGTAATGGTGTGGCGGTTGTCGAAGTTGCCCGAGCCGGAGTCGCCGGTGACGCTCGAGTTGCTGTTCCAGGCATCGCTCTGGTTGGTGCCGACCTGGCCGACGAAGCGCAGCTTGTCGGTGGCGCGCCATTTGGCGTTCAGGGTCACATACTTGAAGTCGGTTTCGGCACGCGATACGCCCGACACCGAGGTTGCCTGCACATTGGCCAGCGAGCCTTGCAAGTTGTTATTCTGATCGACAGTCACGCCGCGCGGGATCAGCATATTCAAATTGGTGCTGTCGCGAATCGGGAAACCGATGGCGTTGTTCTTATTGTTGTCCTTCAGATTCGAGGCCAGCGTGTCGAGGCTGACATCCCAAGCGCCCGACTTCCATTGCAAGGAGGCGTTGAAACCGACGCGGTCGCGCTCCGTGACGCTGGTGCTGCTGCGGAAAAAGCGCGGCAACAGCGCATCGCGCAGCTGGGCCAGGCTCACGCCGCTGTAGTTGGCGGTCGGATCGGTAAGGTTGTACGCGTAGTTGAACGAGCCCGAGTTGAGGCGCTGGTTGGTGCTGGCGTAGGTGCCGGTCGACTGGAAGCCGGCGTTGGCATTGTTCGAACCCGAGCGCGTCGCGCCGACCAGCAGACCCCAGTTGCCCCAGGTGTTGCTGTACAAGCCGAAAAAGCGCGGGCTGTTCAAGCCGCTGCGGGTGTTGTTGGCCACGGCCGCCGAATAACGGATGACCTGTCCTTTGCGGTCGAACGGGCGCGGGGTCTGCATATCGACCACGCCGGCCACGCCGCCCTCTTCGAGCTCGGCGAGCGGCGTCTTGTAGACGTCGGTGCGGCCGAACAGTTCGGAGGCGAAAATATCGTAGTTGAAATCGCGGGTCGACTGGCCGATGCTGCCGCCCGAGGTGGCGCGCACGGCGGCGCCGTTGAAGGTCGTTACTGTGTATTCGGAGCCGAGGCCGCGCATCTGGATGCGCTGGCCTTCGTTGGTGCCCGGGTCCTTGACCACTTCGACGCCTGGCAGGCGCACGAGCGCGTCGGCGATGTTTTGTTCAGGGAATTTACCAATGTCTTCGGCGACGATCGAGTCGCGCGTGCCGATGAAGTTGCGCTTGAGGCCGATCGCGCGCTCCAGGCTCGAACGAAACCCTGACACGACGACCTGCTGCACCTCGCCTTGTGGTACCGGCTCAGCGGCCGGGGCCGCTGTCGTCGGGGCCTTGGCCGCAGGCGCTTTGGAGGTCGGGGCCGTGGTGGCGGTGGCGGCCTTGCTGGCATCTTGCGCCATGGCAGAATTGGCAAAGACCGCGCATGCGCTGGCCACGCCTAAGCTGATGAGCTTTCGATTATAGTTTTTGATTGACATGGAATCTCCGTTTAATGATGGACTAGCTCTTGATGCTGGATGCACTGCACTCTCGCATGTTGTAAGAATCCGTTACCGGCACCCGATTGGCAATTACGAAAACCGTCTAATGTTTTCCGAAAACAGTCGCGGGGATGTCGTAGCCCCTTGGGCGCGCAGTCGCGTGTCGCTTGGGAATTGGCGTTTTGGAATGACACGTTGCGTATGTACAACGACCCTGGGTGGGCGCGGGGCACGGTGAGCGAGCTCGGCATTTCTGCACAATTCCTAGCAGATGAGGGGCCGATTTGTTCATCGAGGCGCTTCAAGAGCCACAATATCCGCACCCCAAATAGAAAAAACCAACATCGTCCTCGCGCATGCGGGGCCCCATAGAAGAGTTGCTATGCGCTACCGTTCTATGGGTCAACGCGGGGGCGCCGAGCCCTCCGCGAGGACGATGTTGGTTTGAGATTTTGGAAGTTTGCTAGGTCGCGATTTCTGCCATATCAAACAACATTGTCGCCCGGGCGCTACCTGTCCAGCTCGACCCGCAACCTGCCCTGCCCCATCCCGGCAGGCAAGCGGATCGACAACGCCTCCGCACCCTGTTCCGCACCGGCACGCGCCGGCCGTTCCATGTGGCGCGGTAGCGCCCGGGCGCCATCAAGGAAAGCACCGCGACCGCGCCGGACGAACGCGGCGAATACAGTGCCAGCTCGGCATCGCGCCTGCTAAAGCTGGCGTCGAATTTGCGCGAGCGGATCCACAGGTCGTAGCCGCCATTCAGGCTGCCGAGTTGGAAGTAGACGGCGTACCAGTGGGCGATCGGCGTCCTCAGGCCGGAAAATTGGTGCCCGCCGACGCCCTGCCCCGTGTGCTGGGCCGGGTAGTCGTCCCATACGCCAGCGCGACGGACTGACACTACACCGATTTAACATCCCGCAGCGATATGTTGAAGCTATTTTTTAGATTCTGGAGTGACGCATGCATATGTCTCTTCGATGATTCCCAAAAGCAGGCCCGGCATTTTTGCGCTCATTGGTTCTGCAGTCTTGCCAAATTTCTTGCAATGATTGCGCGCCATTGCGCTCGTTCTCGCCGAACTCGTGAGCGAGCTGTCGTATTGAATCTTAATGCCGTTCTCGTCTTCGCTTTTAACTTTGTGCGCCTCGCCCCACACGGTTACGCAACCAGACACATATAGCGCAGAAGCAAGGATAAAAAGGGTGGAACGCATCTGTGCAAAATTAGTGAACATCGATTTCCTTTTGGGGTGGGACTGGCTGCCGGGGACGTTAAGCGTCCTGCTTGAGCGCGTTTTGGACGGACTATGTTACTTACTCTGAGAGTACAGACAGTATTGATTTAGTGCAATTATAAATGCCGGAATCGACAGAATACCCAAGGTGTTCCCATCAAGAGTCGGAACACGCTTGCACTTAAGGCGGCGATTCAACGTGGCCAGGATGCACCACTGCGAACATCCGCGCCCGGCCGGCCGGTCAGCGGCGCATGTTGTGCCATCAGCTCCACAACCCAGTCGATGAAGACGCGCAGCTTTTTGCTGACATGGCGGTTTTGCGGGTAGGCGATATAGAGCGGCATCGGCTCGATCGTCCATTCGCCGAACAGCCTGACCAGCGCGCCCTGCGCCACGTGGGCCTTGGCCATATAGTCCGGCAGCCACAGCACGCCCAATCCGGCCAGGCCTGCGGCAAGGTAGGCGTTGCCGTCGTCGATGGCCAGCACGTGGCGGCCGTTGATCTTGATGCTCTCGCCATCGCGCTGCATCGCATACGGAAAGCCCGCGCCTGACCAGCGGTACCTGACGATGCGGTGCCGCGCGTCCTGCAGTTCGTCCGGATGGCGCGGCGTGCCGTTGCGCGCCAAGTAGGCGGGCGCTGCGTATACACCCAACTGCAACTCGCCCACACGCCGCACCACCAGCGACTGGTCGGTGATCTCGCCGCCGCGGACCACGCAATCGACGCTGTCGCCGATCACATCGACCTTGCGGTCGCTGGCGCCCATGTCGAACTGGATGTCGGGATAGCGCGCGTGAAACTGCGGCAACGCCGGCACCAGGATCAATGTCGCGAGCGGACTGGGAACATCGACCCGGAGCTGGCCCTGTGGCGCCGCCGACGCGTTGGGCAGGCCGCTTTCAACATCGTCGATTTCGGCCAGTATGCGCACGATGCGCTCGTAGTAGGCCGCACCGTCTTCGGTGACATTGACCTTGCGCGTGGTGCGGTTGAGCAGCTTGAGCTGGAGGCGCGCCTCCAGTTGCTGCACCAGCTGGGTCACCGTGGTCCGGCTCATGTGGAGGGTGTGGGCGGCCTTTGTGAAACTGCCCGCCTCGACCACGCGAACGAACGCTT
Source organism: Pseudomonadota bacterium (assembly GCA_040384885.1). GTDB lineage: Bacteria > Pseudomonadota > Gammaproteobacteria > Burkholderiales > Burkholderiaceae_D > Telluria_A. The sequence goes on from JAZKIN010000058.1 coordinate 75,834, forward strand.
TCATCGTGTCAAACCTGTCCATATTGACTCCCCGCGTATGTGATTGTTTGGATTATACAAACAGTCCTTGTGCTGCTTGCTTCTTTATTCATGCGGCGCGCATGGCTACAGTGCTACCTGCACCAAGCGTGGTGCATGCCGTTTAAAGGAGAGTGTTGATGAGCGTTCGTGACGTCGTATTCCCGCCGGGCCGCCAGGCCCTTTATGAAAAAAACCGCTATTCCCCGGCAGTGCGTTCGGATGGTTTCCTGTTCGTGTCGGGCCAGGTCGGCAGCCGCGAAGACGGCTCGCCGGAGCCAGACTTGCAGGCGCAGGTCAGGCTAGCATTCCAGAACCTGACCGCCATCCTCAAAGCCGCGGACTGCACCTTCGACGATGTGGTGGACGTGACGGTCTTCATTGTCGATCCGGAGACCCGGTTCGAGCAGATCTGGAGCGTGGTGCAGGAATACTGGGGAAATGCGCCGCATCCTACCGTCACCGCCGTCGGTGTCACTTGGCTGTATGGATTTCAGTTTGAAATCAAGGTCATCGCCAGGATTCCAGACTGACCGCACATTCAGCTTGCGCTCGTGCCGGATGGGGTGGCGGGCACGTCGAGCCCTCGAACAGCGACGCTGCGCAATAATTCCCAAGGATAAATCCCGCGCGCATGGCCGTCGCTAAAGACAAGCTGAACTGCGTAGCGTCCGATCGGCCTGATCCCGTCGATCCGCAGATCGAACGCGGGCGCGGCGGCCTGGCCACACAGCCGCGCCGTCTGGCATAGGGAACACTTGCAGGCCGCGCGCAGTTGTCGGTGCGATAGCTCCTGCCTGACGCCGTCGTCCCACACCACTTCCAGTAAGCGCTCGGCGCGGCGGTTTGTAATCTGCTCAGGCTGCATGTTGGATCTGCCCCAGCGCCAGGCGCACCGCCTTGCGCACCTCCGGATCCGCGTCGCTTTCTTGTTGCAACAGAGCGGGAAGGGCCGCGGCGTCGCCGATCTCGCCCAGCGCCAACGCCGCCTCCTTGCGCAAGTTGCTGATCTGGTGCGACAGCGCGCCAACCAACGCGGGCAGCGCCGGCCGATGGCGCAGGCGGCCCAGGCTGCGCGCCGCGCGCAGCCGGACTTGCCAATACGGGTCGGCCAGCGTGGCGATTAATTCAGGCGCCGCGTCGTGCGCATGCAGCTTGCCCAGCGTGGTCGCGGCCTCCTCGCGCACCTGCCACGCCGCATCGTGCAGTCCGGTCTGCAAGGCCTGCAAAGCTGCCCCGCCCGCGGCAAAGCCGAGCGCCCCCGCGGCGCTGCGGCGCACCTCCGGTTCCGGATCGCCCTGCACCAGCGCGCCCAAGGCGGCGGCCGCATCGGCGTTTTTAAGGTAGCCGAGCACGGTGACCGCCTCGCGCCGGACCAGCGCGTCGCCCGCCCGCAGGGCCGCCATGGCCGGGCCGAAACTGGCCGCCACGCGCAATTCACGCAGCGAACGCAACACCGAGACGCACACGAATGGATCGGGATCGGCGGCGTGCGGCAGCAACTGCGCCGCCGCGGCGGGATCCTTAAGCTCGGAGAGGCTGTGCGCCGCCGCCTCACGGACCGCGCGATCGTCGTCGCGCAGCGCCGCGACCAGGGCGCCCACAATATCGGGCTCGTCGTAGCCTTCGAGCGCGCGCGCCGCCTCGACGCGCACCTCGGGGGCGCTGTCGCACAAAGCGGCCAGCAGGAGCGTGCCGTCGTCGTCGCCACTATCGGCCAGGTCCAGCACGGCGATGCGGCGCACCGTGCTGTCGGACGAGGCCAGGCGCTGCAAAAAATCGTCGTTCATGGTTTCCTCAGGCAGAAAATTGAAGGGGCAGCGCGCGCGTGCCCAAGGGGCTCAAGCGGTCGAGCGGGCGCCCGTTGTGTTCTGGATGCAGCAATTCCAGGCAATGCCGCTTGTAGCGCATGAAGGCCTCGGTGGTGACCAGGCCCGGGCCGCGCGGGCGTGCGAAATCGAGCACGATTTCGTCGATGATGCGCCCCGGCCGTGGACTCATGACGAGGATGCGGTCGGCCAGGAACAGCGCCTCGTCGATGTCGTGGGTGATGAACACGATCGTGGTGCGGATGCGCGCCCATACCTCGAGCAGCAATTGCTGCATCATCATGCGGGTCTGCGCATCGAGGGCGCCGAACGGCTCGTCCATCAGCATCACGCGCGGGTCATTAATGAGCACGCGCGCGATTTCGACGCGCTGCTTCATGCCGCCCGACAGCTGGGCCGGATAATGCCCGGCAAATCCGTCCAGTCCCACCAGCGCGAGCAATTCCGTTGCACGCCGCTCGCGCTCGGCCCGGGCCAAACCCTTCATCTTGAGCCCGAACGCGACGTTCTGCAGCACCTTCATCCAAGGGAACAGCGTGTGCTGCTGGAACACCAGCCCGCGCTCGGGGTCCGGTCCCTGTACCGCCTTGCCGTCGACGCGGATGCTGCCGCGCGAGGGTGCCAGATGGCCGGCCAACGCCCCGAGCAGGGTCGACTTGCCGCAGCCCGAGGGCCCCAGCAGGCAGACAAACTCGCCCGGCGCGATCGTGACCGACACATCCTGCACGGCGTCGAAGGCCTGCTCGCCCTCCCCTACGCGAATCTGCAAATGCTCGATCGCGATATGTCCCTGTTGCGTACTCATTTTTTCTCCAATCCGTGCCAGGGCATCGCCAGCTTGCCCACGCGGCGCACCAACGCGCTGCTGGCCATGCCGAAGGCGCCGATGAACAGCATGCCGACCACGATATCGGCGTAGTTCTGGATCGTATAGGCGGCCCAGGTGAAATAGCCGATGCCGAACTGGCCCGAAATCATTTCGGCCGTGACCAGGCAAAACCAGGCGGTGCCCATGCCGATCGACAAGCCGGTCACGATGCTCGGCGCCGCGCCGGGCAGCACCACCTCGAGGAAGATCGCCAGCCGGCCGCTGCCAAGGCTGCGCGCCGAGGCGACCAGCCGCGCGTCGATGTTCTCAACCCCGTGAATCGTGTTGAGCAGCACCGGAAACAGGGCCCCGGTGAAGGTGATGAAGACCATCGACATTTCCGACGAAGGAAACATCAGGATCGCCAGCGGTATCCACGCCACCGCCGGGATCGGGCGCAGGATTTCGAGCGGCACCAGCAGCGCATCCTCGGCCAGGCGCGAGCGCCCGATGACCAATCCCAACGCAACCCCGACCACGGAGGCGGCCAAAAAGCCGCTGAACACCCGCGTCAGGCTCGCGACCAGGTGGTCGCCCAGCCTCGGCGAATGCAGCAAGGCCCACGCCGACGCGAGCACCTCGCTTGGGGGCGGCACGTTCTGGAACGTGACGAAGACGAAATCGACGTGCCGCGTGGACGCCCAGTGCCACAACAGCAGGCACAGGCCCAGCGCGGCGGCGCGCACGACCCAGCGCAGCGATCCGCGCGGCACGCGCGGGGCCGGGGTGGCCGCAAGGGCAATGGTGGCGGCGTGCATGCTCGCTCCTTAGCCGGACTGGGCGGTTTTGAAATCGACGACTTTTCCGCCGTGCTTGCCGGCCCATGCTTGCGCCGCGTCGCGCGCCAGGAAAGCGCTGATTTCGCGCTTGCCGGTGACGAACCACGCATCGCCGGCCAGCAGCTTGAGGCCGCTGTTCCGGTCGTGCACGTAGACGACCCGCACCTTCTTGCCGGCCTGCTCCAAGGTCCGCAAGGCGGCAAACGCGCTTTCCGGGGCCGTGTAGTGGCGCACCAGCGGCTCGCCCTCTACCCACAACTGGGCCAGGCGGCTGAAGTCGGCGATCGGTTTTCCGGTGGCGGCGTCCTTGGCCACCAAAGGCTGGCGCGCGTTGTTCTTGAGGCGCGCCTCGTAGTCGGCGCCTTGTTGCTTGAAGGCCGCGCGGATGTACTGGTCGTCGATGAAAGTCTTGACGTCGAGATCGGTCTCGGTGCGCTTCATCAGGCGCAGCGTGTCGATCGCCGTGGCGATGGCCTGCCGGTATGCGGGCTTGAAGGTGAAGTCGCGCGTCTGCAAGCCCAGCGGTCCGTGGAACAGGTAATTGACTTCGGCTTCGATGCCCGTCACCTTGGCGATCAACTCGCTGTACTTTTCGGGCTCGGCGGCGATCAGGCGGTCGGCCTCGATCGCGGCGCGCAGGAAGGCGGTCACGATCTCGGGGTACTTTTTGGCGTACTCCGCGTCGGCCAGGCTGCCGTGCATGGTGGGCGCGTTCGCCTGCGAACCGTCATAAATCTTGCGCGCAAAGCCGCGGTGCGGGAACAGCTCGGCGAACGGCACAAAGTCGGCATGCGCTTCGATCTTGTTGCTTTGCAGCGCGGAGCCGGCCACTTCGGGCGACTGGGTCACGATCGTGACGTCTTTCTCCGGGTCCCATCCCTGCGCCCTGACCGCGCGCAGCAGCATGCCGTGGGCGGTCGACGCGAACGGCACCGAGATCGTCTTGCCCTTCAGTTCGGCCAGCGACTGCACGCTCGACGCCTTCGGCACCACGATGCCGTTGCCGCTGCCCACGGTGCTGCCCGACAGCACGGTGATGAACAGGCTTTTCTTGCCCGCTTTTTGAAACGCGGCGCCATTGAAGGAGCCCGGGAAATCGGCCATCGAGCCCAGGTCGAGCTTTCCGGCGACCATTTCGTTGGTCAGCGGCGCGCCCGAGGTGAAGTTCTTCCACTGGATATCGTACTGCACGTCCTTGTACTTGCCGTCGCGCGGCAGGTATTTCTCGAGCAGCTTGAGCTCGCGGATCAGCAGGCCGCCGGTGGCGCAGTTGATGGTCGTGTCCTGGGTGCCGATGGCAATCCGGATGGTTTCGGCCTGGACCGGGGACAAGGCCAGCGCGCCGATCAGCACGCCTAAAATCGTATGGTGCAATTGCATGGTGTTCTCCAAAAAAGTGGGGTGGTCTTAGCGCAACAGGTAGGGGATATCAACGGTGACGGCGCCGGTCGGGCAGTCTTTTTCGCATGGCATGCAGTACCAGCATTCGTCGAATTTCATGAAGGCTTTGCCCTTCGTGAAATCGATGGCGAGCACGTCGAGCGGGCAAACGTCGACGCACACGGTGCAGCCCTTGTGGGCGATGCACAGGTCTTCATCGATGCGCACGGGCACGCTGGCGGGGGTAAAAGCGATAGGCATGGATTCTCCCTAGGCGGAAACGGCGTGCGTTTCCAGGTTGGCGGGCGGGGCATCCTTGCGGATGCGCAGGTTCTGGTAGGCCGACTTTTCGCGCTCGTCGAGGCCCACGATGTAGGGCGCGACCGGGCGCGTGAAGCACTCCATCTGGCCATTGATTTTTTGCAGCTGCACGTGCACGAACCAGTCCGCGTCGTTACGCTCCGGATAGTCGACACGGTTGTGGTACAGGCCCCAGCGGCTTTCCTTGCGGTACAGCGAGGCGCGCGCCGCCATCTCGGCGCAATCGCGGATGAAGTGCACCTCCATCGCGCGCATCAGCTCGTGCGCATTGTTGGCCTGCAGCCGTTCGAGGTCCTGGCGGATCGCCTCGAACCGGGTCAGGCCGATCTCCATCTTGCGCGTGACCTTGGGCGGCTGCAGGTAGTCGTTGACCATGCGCCGCAACTTGTATTCGACCTGCGCCGGCGGCAAGCCGTCGGTGCGGGAGAGCGGCGCCCACACACGCGCCCGTTCGGCCTCGACCTGTGCCTCATCGACCTCGGCCAGCGCCTTGTCGGCGCACAGCCGGGCGGCGCTCTCGCCGGCCAGCTTGCCGTAAACAAAGGCGCCGAGCATGTAGTTGTGCGGCACGCAGGCCAGGTCGCCCGCCGCGTACAGGCCCGGCACCGTGGTCGCCGCGTGCTCGTCGACCCACACGCCCGACGCCGAATGGCCGCTGCACAGGCCGATCTCCGAGATATGCATCTCCACCATCTGATCGCGGTAGTTGGTGCCGCGTCCCTCATGGAAGCGCCCCCGGCTTGGCCGCTCGTTGGTATGCAGGATGGTTTCGATGGTGCTGATGGTTTCCTCGGCCAGGTGGTCGAGTTTGAGGAAGACAGGTCCGTTGCCGCCCTGCAGTTCGTTGTAGAACTCCTGCATCATCTGGCCGCTCCAGTAATCGCATTCGATGAAGCGCTCGCCCTTGTTATTGGTGGTGAAGCCGCCGAAGGGACCTGTGACGTAGGCGCAGGCCGGCCCGTTGTAATCCTTGATCAGCGGATTGATCTGGAAGCACTCGATGCCCGACAGTTCGGCGCCGGCGTGGTAGGCCATGCTGTAGCCGTCGCCCGCGTTGGTCGGGTTCTCGTAGGTGCCGAACAGGTAGCCCGA
>JAZKIN010000059.1:0-73815 GCA_040384885.1 Pseudomonadota bacterium
CTAGTTATATGAAGAAACCCCAGAGGACTTGTCCTGCTGGGGTTTTTTTTCGTCTTCGGATCTAAGGGCCCGTGGCGGGCTAGAATACCGCATGCGCATCCTTATCATTGAAGACAATCCCGACATCCAAGCGAATTTGTTCGATTTCCTCGCGCCGAATGGCTACGTGCTCGACGCTGCTTCAAACGGCTACGAAGGTCTTGCATTGGCGGCGCGCAACGAATACGACGTCGTCGTCCTGGATGTCATGCTTCCCGGTCTAGGCGGCCTCGAAGTCTGTCAAAAACTGCGCAGCGAATTGAACAATGCGACGCCGGTCCTGATGCTGACCGCACGCGACACCTTGCAAGACAAAGTGGCCGGCTTCGAAAGCGGCGCCGATGATTACTTGGTTAAACCATTTTCGATGATCGAGCTCGAAGCGCGGCTCAAGGCGCTGGTGCGGCGTGCGCGTGGCAACAGCGCGGGAGCATCGGTGCTGCGGGTCGGCGACTTGCGCTTCGATACCGAAACCTACGAAGTGGCGCGCGCAGGCCAGCCAATCGCGTTGACCAAAACCGGCTTTATCATCCTCAATTTGCTGATGCGCGATGCCCCGAAGCTGGTCTCGCGCGAGACGCTCGAGCAAGAGGTCTGGGGCGATGACCGCCCCGATAGCGACGCCTTGCGCACGCATATCCATGCCCTGCGCCAGGCGCTTGACAAACCGTTCGCCTTCGCCATGTTGCGCACCGTCTCCGGGGTCGGCTTCAAACTGGTCGTCTCCGATGAAACCCGCTGAATCGTTGCGCCGGCGCATAGTCGTTGCCTATCTGGCGTTCGCGTTCGGGGCTTCGCTGCTGTTCGCCGCGATCGCTGTTGTTGCCGTTGAAGGGATCGAGGTGCATCTGGTCGACGACCGGCTCGCCGAAATCGCCGCCTGGGCCTCGCCGCGCCACGCCGGGCGGCTCCCGGTCGAGATGCCAACCGGACTGAGCTTCCATCACGGCGATGCGATTCCGACCTCGTTGCGGGGCCTGCCAGCCGGCGTGCAGGAAGTGGCGGTCGATGGGATCGAATTGCGCATCTTTGCCGGCAAGGATGCGGCAGGCGACTATGTGGTGGTCGACCACGAAAGCGATTACGACAAGGTCGAACTGGTCGTGTATTCGCTGTTTGGGCTCGGATTTTTAGGTTTCCTCGCTTTGTCGATGCTCTTCGGCGGCTTTGTCGCGCGCCGCGTCGTGACGCCGATCACCACGCTTGCCAATGCCGTGCTTGCCGGTTCGGGCGACCTGCCCCTGCTCGACAGCCGTGACGAGCTCGGCGTGCTGGCGCGCGCCTTCGCCGCCCACACGCGCCAGTTGCGCGACGTGTTGGAGCGCGAGCGCTTGTTCACAGGCGACGTCAGCCACGAACTGCGCACGCCGCTCACCGTCATCATCGGTGCCGCCGAGATACTGCTGGCACGCTCGTCCACCACGCCCGCCGAGCATGCTCCCGCCGAGCGCATCCTGCGCGCCGCCAACGAGGCGGCCGAGTGCGTCCGCATCCTGTTGCTGCTTGCGCGTTCGCCCGGGCTGATCGCCATGCCGCCATTGTCGGCTGGCCAAGTATGCGAGCATGAGGTGCTGCGATTCCAGGGCCTGGTGGTGGATAAGCCCGTTGTGCTCGGCTTCGCCGGCGGCGACGATTTCACACTGCACGCGCCCCCCGAATTGATTGCTGCCGTGGTGGGCAACCTGATCAAGAATGCCTGCCAGTACACGGCGGGCGGCGCGGTCGTGGTCCGCCTGGGCCCACGCGCGATCGTGGTCGAGGACAGCGGCCCCGGCCTGCCCGCCGACGTCCGCGCCTCCTTGGCCAACGGCCAGGCCGGTCTGCCACTGCGCGGTTCGGCCGGAACCGGACTGGGACTGTCGCTCGTGCGGCGGATCTGCGATTGCCTCGGGGCCGAGTTGCTGCTTGGCAGCCGCGATGGCGGCGGAAGTATCATCGAAGTGCGCTTCCCGCAGGGCTTAACAAAATCCTGATCGTTTCCTGACGAAACACTGCGCCACCGTTCGTTATGCTCGGTCCCGCGCGCTGCCATCCCGGTTGGCGCATTGCAAGGGGAACCCGGGTGACCTTCTCCACACTGCGGCGCATCGATGCGCGCCTGCTCACCTTGTCGGCGACAGCCTTCATTCTGCTTTTCGACAATCTGAATTTCTGGAAATCGTTTGTGTACGCAACTGGCGGACTGGGGCTGCGCACGGTGCCGCTGCTTCTCGGCACCTTCGCCGTGATCTTCCTCGTCTTCAATGCCTTCCTCACGCTGGTCAATTTCCGGTTTGTGATCAAGCCGGTGCTGATCGTCTTGTTCGTGCTGACCGCCGCGACCAGTTATTTCATGGGCACTTACGGTACCCAGATCGACAAGTCGATGGTGCAAAATCTATTCGAAACCGACCTGCTAGAGGCGCGTGAATTGTTGAACGTGCAGCTACTGTTCACGGTGTTGCTGCTCGGGGTGCTGCCCGCGCTGGCGGTCGCCTATACCGAGCCGACCTTCCCGCGGCTGCGGCGCGATCTGGTGGGCAAGGCGACAACGGTCGGCGTGTCGCTTATCGTCGCGGCGGCCGTGTTGCTGATTTTCTTCAAGAGCCTCGCGCCTGCGATCCGCGAGCACCGCGAACTGCGCTTCTTGTTAACTCCAACCAATTACATCCAGGCTGTGAACGGCTATCTGCGGCAGATGCTGACCCTGCCGCTCGTCGTGGCCCCGCTCGGCACCGACGCGATCAAGGGCAAGCGCTGGGCCGGCACCCGTCGCCGCACGGTGACGATCATGGTGGTCGGCGAGACCGCGCGTGCCGACAATTTCTCGCTCAATGGCTACGCGCGCGAGACCAACCCCTTGCTGTCTCGGCAGCACGACCTGATTAATTTTTCTCGAATGCAGTCGTGTGGCACGGCCACCGCAGTGTCGGTGCCGTGCGTGTTCTCGGCGCTGGGACGGGAGCACTACACGGACCGCAAGGCCCGCAGCCAGCAAGGCTTGCTCGATGTGATCGCGCATGCGGGTTTCAGCGTACTCTGGCGCGATAACAACTCCGGCTGCAAGGGCGTGTGCGACCGCGTCGCGCACGAAAATTGGGCGGCGCCGGAGGCGGGCGACCCCTTATGCGACGGCGATGAGTGCTATGACGAACGCATGCTCACAAACTTGCCGGAGCTGATACGCAATGGCGCCCAGGACATGCTGATCGTACTACATCAGAAAGGCAGCCACGGCCCAGCCTACTGGCGGCGCTATCCGGCCGCGTTCAAGCATTTTGGACCCGTGTGCGAAACCAATGAGCTCGACCAATGCTCGCGCGAATCGATCGTGGCCGCCTACGACAACACCATCCGCTACACCGACTACTTCCTCAGCAAGACGATCGACACGCTCCGACAAAGCGCGGCCCAGGACGACGTCGATACGGCACTGCTGTATTTCTCGGATCACGGCGAATCTCTCGGCGAGAACAATATGTACCTGCATGGGGCCCCGTATTTCATCGCGCCGTCGGAGCAGCGCCACGTCCCATTCATGCTGTGGCTTTCGGCCGGTTTCCGCACCCGTTTCGCGATCGACGAGACATGCCTTGCGGCGCGCCGCGCTCAGCAGTTTTCCCACGATAATGTGTTTCATTCGGTGCTTGGAATGCTCAACATAAACACCGCCGTCTACAACCCCGCGCTCGACATTTTCCACGCGTGCAGCAATGGCCATTGACCCGGCGACGGCGCACCGGTGCGCCGCGGACGCGCCGCCCCTATCGACCTTGCTGCTATGCCTGGCCCCGTTCGTGCTCACATGGCTGGGCGCGTTCACGAACCTCGATTTGCGCCTTGCCGACGCCTTGCCGACGCCTTGCCCTTGGGACCTGGAGCGCTACGGTGGCACCGAAGCGTACGTCGGCCTGCTCGATGCGCTGCGGATGGGCATGCGTCGACCGCATTGTGGCTGGTGTCGCTGTGTGTTTTTTTCCTGCCGCACCGGCCGCGCGCGGCGCTCTGGATGGCGCGCGCGGCCTTGTTGCCCGGTTTCGCCCTCGGATGGCTGCAGCAACTGCGCGGCGCGCATTTCCTCACGCATACGCTGTGGTCGATGTGGATCGCCTGCGCGATCGCCTCGCTGCTTTACGCGCTGCTCGTCCGACGCGAGGAACAGGGCGCTGTTCCGGCTGCAACAGCGCCCCGCCGGCGATCCTACCGGCCGCTCAAGAGCTAGAACTTGAAATTGCCGTCATTGCGTTCAAGAACTATGCTGCAGCTCGCGGGCGTGGTGAACTCGCGGTTGCCCGACGCGCTTGCCTGATTGCTCTCCCAGACCGCGCCCGTGCCATTCCACTTCGCGTACTTGTATTGGACGGTCGTGTTGACAGGCAAAGTTACCGTTCCGCTCCATGGCACATTGCTGCCCGCGCCCTGGATGCTCAGTCCGAACGCGCTCGCCGGTGCCCAGCTTCCAAGGGCGCCGGTGTTGCCTACCACGCGCAGCGTTTGCCCCGTCACGGTCGCCGCATTCGCCGTGGTGAAACGGACCTGGCAGCCGACGGCGGCAGTCGTCGTCACGCCGAGCGCGCTACTGGCCGGCGAGGTATTGCCCGCCGCATCGAAGGCCTGCACAGTGAAACTGTAGCTGGTCGAGGCCGCCAGACCCGTGTCGCTGAAGCTGTTGCTCGTGGTCGAGCCGACCTGCACCGCATTGCGCAACACCCGGTAGCCGCTGACGCCGACATTGTCGCTCGATGCCGCCCAACTCAGGCCGACCGTGCTCGCCCCCACGTTATTGCTTGCCAGCGCCGTTGGCGTACTCGGTGGCACGGTGTCGCCGCCGGTGCAGGGGTTGGTGGTGGTAACGACGGCGCCATTGATCGCGGAGATGCCGGTGCCCATCGCATAATTGGCGCCACCCTTGCTATCCCACGTGCCCGCATTATTGTTGAAAGCGGCCTGCAAGCCGCCCGCGGCGCCAAGCGCGATCACCTTCGATTTCCAGCCCGTGCAGGCCGTGTCCATCGCCAGCCCCGGCACCACGGTCCAGTTGCCCGCGGTCGGCGCGAAATGGATATTCACGGTGGCCCAGTTGGCGTTGTTCCTGTAGTAGACCGTTGCCGAGTTGCCGCCGACCGGCGCCGTCGTAACGACCAGCGCCGCGCTTGCCGCCGATGTGTTGCCGACCGCATCCTGCGCCTTGACCGTGTAGTTGTAGCTGCTGTTGGCAGCCAAACCGCTGTCGTTGAAGCTGCGCGCGGCGGTGTTTGCGATAAGCACGCCGTTGCGCAGCAGCTGGTAGGCAGTGACGCCGACATTGTCGGTCGAGGCCGCCCAGCTGATGGTGGCCGAATTGGCATCGACGTTTGACGCGATCAAGCCCGCCGGCACCGATGGCGCAACCGTGTCCGGCTTGACCGGCGTGGCCGCACTGGCGGCGGCGCTGATGCCTGAGAAATTGCCCGCCGCATCGAATGCCTTCACGGTATAACTGTAGCCCGTGGCGGGGGCCGCAGTGTTATCGACGTGTCCGGTGCCATTGGCGACGCTCGCGATCTGCACATTGTTGCGATAGACGTAGTATCCGGCGATACCAACATTGTCGATCGACGCCGTCCACGAAACCGAGACTGTATTGGCGTCGATCGCGGCCGCGGCCACGGAGGTCGGAACGGTCGGGGGCGCTGTGTCGATATCGCAGGGATTGACCCCGCTGGCGACGCCGCCGTTTTCCACGCTGGAAATGGTGCTTCCCAGCGCATAGTTTTTGCCCGCATTGCTGTCCCAGCTGCCCGAGCCGTTGTTGAAGGCGGCCTGCAGCCCGGTCGCACTGCCGAGATTTACGCTATACGTGGCCCAGCCCGCGCACGCGATGGGCATCGGCACCCCCGGCACGGCGGTCCAGGTGCCGCCATTGGGCGAGTAATGCATATTCGCCATCGACCACGCCGACGGCAGACGGTAATACACTTTGGCGACATTGCCTGGCGCCGTCGTGGCGGCGGTGGCCAACGATAGTGCCGACAAATTGCCCGCCGCGTCGACCGCCTGCACCGCGTAGTTGTAGGCGGTCGCCGGCGACAAGCCGGCGTCGCTGTAGCTGGTGGCGGCGCTGCTGCCGACCTTGACGCCGTTGCGCAGCACGTTGTACTGCGCGACCCCGTAATTGTCGGTCGCGCCGGCCCAGGTCAAGACCAGCGAGCTCGACGTGACCGCCGACGCCGCGGGCTTGCCCGGCGCCGTCGGCAACTCGGTATCGGGCGCGCGCGTGGTGATCAACGCGCCCGCGTTCCTGCCCGACTGGTTGCCGGCCGCATCGAACGCGAGCACGGTATAGGTGTAGGACGTGGAGGCGGACAAGGCCGAATCGGTGAAGCTGTTGGTCGCGGTGGTGCCAAGCAACACATTGTTGCGGAACACCTTGTAGCCGGTCACCGCGACATTGTCGCTCGATGCCGTCCATGCGAGCTTGACCGAGCGATCCGTCAGTTGCGACGAGGTGATGGGGCCCGGCACGCCCGGCGGCGTCGAATCGATGACGAGGAAGGGATACACGCCCGGCACCGTGCCATTGATGTTCTCGACAAAGCCCGAACCGCCCGCGCTCGGCGAATACGTCCCGGCGCCCACATGCACCTGCTGGATCTCGCTCTTGGTGACGTTGCCCTTGCCATCGGTCAGCTCGATGTAATAGTCGAGCAATTGGTTGCGGTAGTTGGACAGGTAGACATAGTACAAATCGGCCGTCTCCTGGGCCGGCAGCACGGCGAGCGTGTCGCGCGTGGGCGCGTTCCAGGCGACGCCGTTCATGTCCGGCCGCAAGTCGCGCATTTGCATCGGATACGACTGCCAGGCGCCGACATTGGCCGGCGTCACGGCCAGCCCGGGCTTGCCTACCATCGCCGCCGGGTCATAAACCTTGTAGGTGTCGTCGGTGGCGCTGATGTTATTGCTGGCGTGGACACGCACCTTGACCGCCGCGCTCGTGATGCCGGACAAGTCGTAGGCATAGGTGTAGATCGCGAAATCCTTGCTGTAGTGCTGCACGGTCCAGCCTTCGGCCTTCGATGCATTCACGGAACCCGGATTGTAGGGATAGCGCTGCGGCCACCATAACGACGGCCCGGTTCGGTCCTGCGCGAGCCGCGCCTGCACGTAGGGCTTGGAAAACGCGAGCGAATTGTTGAAGGCGAGCGTGGGCTTGACCGAATCGTCCTTGTTTTCATCGTAGTAGCCGAAGCCCGAATCCATCGCCGGCAGCATGAAATACCAGGCCAGCTCGGCCGGGTTGGCGCCGCCCGCGTAATCGGCGCCGGCATTGCCCTTGACCGGATACGACATCATCCACGGGTTGAGCTGGTTGCCCGGATGGGTCACCTGGTTGTCGAGCGCGGTCGTCGGCGACCAATGCGCGGGGTGGGCGTCGAGCCAGATCTGTTCGGCCGTCCTGGCGTAGTTCATCGACGCCTGCAACAGCGCGAAATTGCGCTCGAGATAATGCCAGCCGTATTCGAACGAGACGGTCGCACCCTCCTGCAGCCCTTTCAAATTGAGCTTGGGGCTCAGGTTCAAGCCGTTGACGCGGTTGAACTCGGCGAACTGGCCCTTCCAGATCAGGAACGGCAGGCGCCAGTGGTACCAGGTCGGGTCCGACGACGAGTCGCGCGTGTCGACCCACGAACCGTCCTGCACGTGCTGCACATCGGTCGCGGGGATCGGTTTGGCGTTGAGGTATTCGTCGATGCCGAGGCAGTAGCCGTTGCCGGCGCATGTCGTGCTGTGGCCGGCTTGCCAGGTAGACAGCGCGCCCGCGCGGCCGCCCGAATTGTCGCCGTCGTGGGCCACCACGAAAATCTGGCGCGGCTCGAGCGCGGCGTAGGGGGCGATCTCGTCGACCGTGGTCGAGCCCTCCCAGCCCTCGAGCCAGGAGCCGTTCTGGCTGACCGGAATGCCGGCGATCTTGCTCACGGCGCCCGTGTGCGGGTCGACATGGCGCACCCAGTGCGGGGTCGACGCGAACGGGAATTTATTGACGATCACTTGCTGCTCGTGCGCCATGCCGGCCGCGACCCAGCTGCCGATGGTCGAGCTGTTGCGCAGGTCGGCCCGGTTCGGCGGCGAGACGATGGTGTCGCCGGTCGCGTCGTAGGTGGCGTAGGGATAGTCCTTGAGGGTGCGCGAGAAATGGTTGTTGCCCAGCACCGACCACTGCACGCCGAGCTTGGCAAGGGTCGGAATCAGGCGGTCGGAAAATCCGAGTTCTGTCGGGAAGTAGCCCTTCGAGGAAACGAATTTGCTGCCGAGGAAATGCGGCTGGGCGAGCGTGACGTTCTGGTAGATCAAGTCTTTGAGAAAATAGTCGGCGCCCACGAGCGGTCCCATCGAGTGGTGGCCCGTGAAGTGGACCGTGTCGAGGGTGCGGTGGTTATTGCTCGTCTTGAGGGTGCTGAAGGTATCGGCCCAGCGCTGGCCCCAATTGCTGTCGGAATAGCCGGGCACGTTTTGCAGCGTCGTCAGGCTCTGCACATTGTTGATCACGGCGCCCGACATCGTCACGTGCACCTGCCCCTTGGCGCCGGACCAGCCCTGCATCTCGTTGGCCACCTGCATCGGCCAGTATTGGTAGGCGCCGGTCTTGGCATCGTGCGAGTAATAGGCGACCAGGTCGTCGTGCGGCATGATGGCGCCGCCCAGCGAGGCGGGAAGGAAATAGCTGTAGCCGGCGGGCGGATTCTGCTTGAGGGCGATGACTTCGCCGTCGTAGAGGTAGCGCACGGGCGCCCCCAGCGCCGTCGCGTTGTATTTGGCCATCACATCGACCGCATAGAAGGGCCAGAAATTGGGCATGTGGTTGTGATACACATGCGCGGCCGGGATCGGGCCGGCGAAGCCGGTGCTGCCGATGCCGCCGGCAAAAATGGCGGCTAGGCAAAGCGCCAGCGGCTTTTTACGAAAAACCATGTGAAACTCCTTTGTAGGCATGACCATCAGGGAACTACTCACGAAAAATTCGAAGCAGCCGGACGCGCGCCGACGAGCGTCGCTGCGCCTGAAAAGGGCGCGGCTGTGCCTCGCGGGGGGAGTGCGACTTGAAAAGCGTGGGGGGGTGTCTCCGTCTTGGCTGCCCTTTTCGGGTCTCTAGGCTGTGACGTATTATTACTACCACGGCGCGTGATCGGCAGACGTCAAACGCGGTAATTAGCCCGTTTACGGTACATTCACGATTCCTAAATGTCAATAATTGTATTGTCTAGTGTGTAGTATTAATACACATCGCGTCGATTTTCCATGCATGGGCCGATACCGAGGCCAGCGCGGCGCGGCGTGCAAGGCGAGGTGGCAAGGACTTGGGAGCAAACGAGGGACTGACTTTTTAAGGCATCGGATCGCGCCGCCGGGGCGGGCGGAAAGCGCAGGGCGAAGCGGAAAGTGGAGGGCGAAGCGGAAAGCGCAAACGTGCTCGGCGCCCCGCGGGGCAGGGCGCCGACGGAGGCTTACACGCCCCAGAGGATGTCGTGTCCACCGCTCTTGGCGGCGCGCATCATTTCCAGCAATGGATACGCGCGCGTCGCAAAGCTGACCACTTGGGCCCCTTCGTGATCGCTGTCATCGCCCGTTTCGCTGTGATGCGCGTGCACGTCGCGGGTCACGTCTTCGGATGCGGTGTGCTTGCGGCTTTCGGCCACTTCGCGTTCGAGCAACTCGACCGCATCGGCCGCTTCGGCCGCCGTGATGACGCCGCGCGCGGGGTCTTTATTGAGCAGGTCGAGAATGCGTTTCGCGTGTTCCTGATACATGACCACTTCTGCGGCTGCCTTTGATCTGAACGTAATTAACATGGTAGCTCTCTAAGTATGTGTTGTTAGTGAAGAAACGATAGCACGAGTCGGCACTTCGGTCATGTTTCGCGTGTGCGCGCCCTTACGCGGGACGCAGGCGCATCAGGTATGCGAGGCCGAGCAGGCCGCCGATCATGGCCGCGACCATGGCGCCCACATACAGCATCGGCAACGGCGCATACACGCCCGTGCACACGGCCAGCACCAGATAGGTCAGGGCGGCCCAACAGATGTTGCCGACCAACTCGAACGCCGTGCACACGAAATTGCCCTTGCCGCGCGCATTGAAACTGCCGCGCGCGGCCGGGTGCGCGAGCCAATGGACGATCAGGGGCGCGCTGATGCTTGCGCCGCCGGCGAGCAAGAACAGCAGCGCGCTCGCCAGCGGCTGCGTCAAGGCCGTCCACAGGAGCGGCGGCACCAGCAAGGCCAACGAGGGAAGCGCCGCGGCGGCGAGCTTGGCGCGCCGGACCGTGCCCTGGCCGCAGGGGGCGGCGCGCAGCAGGTCGGGTGCGTCTTCGGCCGCGATCGTGACCCAGGCCAGCGACGCCGCCAGCGAGCCGCACAGGAAGGCGAGTCCGGCCGCCAGGCCGACCAGCGCCGAGCTCCCTTTAACCACGAGCATGCCGCCGAGCGGGAGGATGAACAGCAGTTGCAGCAACACTTGCGAGATGAGCTGGGGGTCGCGCAAAATCAGGCGCCATTCCTTGCGCAGCACGATGCGCAGCAGGCTCGTTTCGAAGTGAAAGCGCAGTTCGCCGGCGGGGCGCGCGGCCGCGCGCACGCTGCTGACCGCCTGTTGCAACCCGCGCACGAAGAACGCATGGGTGCAGTGGACCGTCACCAGGAACAGCGCCGCCGCGGCCAGCATCAGGCCCAACAGTGGCAGCGGCGCACCGAGGATCGCCTGGCCCGGCAGCCAGAACCAGCTCTCGGGCCCGAGCCATTGGCCCGGCTTGAGCCAGGGTTTGATCCGCGCCAGCATGCCGGCGGTCGTGCTCTCGAGCGCACCGGAAAACAGCTGCGAAAACAAAAACACCATCGCCCCCGACAGCGCACCGAGCACCTGCGCGACGACCCGCGTGCGCCGCACGCCAAATGCGCGCACCAGCGACAATGTCAGCAGCATCGCCAGCGACGCGGCGATCGCCGCCATGCTGACGATCGCCGGGTAGATCGCCAGCCAATGGAACTGGCCGAGGGCCAGGCCGGCGTTCGCAAACGGCGCCAGGAAAAACAGGAACAGCAGCGCGACGCCGCCCACCACGGCCGCCAGGCGCGCCGTGAAAATGCTGCGCGAGGAAATCGGCGACGACAACAAAAGATCGAGGTCCCCCCGTTCGAACAGCGCTTCGACGCTGAACTTCAAGGCGCCCGACAGCATCAAGGTGAACAGGATGGCGAGCACTATGGTGGCGACCATCGGCATCTGCGGCGGCAGCGAGCGACCGGCCGCGTTGAGGGGCAGCAGCATCGCGACGGCGACACCATGCAACAGCAGGGTCAGGACGCACCACACGGCGATGCTGCTTTTTTTCATGCGCCGGCTTGCCGAACCCTTGCTCAGGGGCGCGCTCAGGCCATAAAGAAAGACCCGGAACTCGTGCCTGAGCAGCCACAGCGAACCGCCCGGCGCCACGGTCATGCCTGTCCTGTCAGGTGCAGGAACACGTCCTCGAGCGTGCCGCCGTCGGATTGTTCGCGCAGTTGCGCCAGCGTGCCCTGCGCGATCAGGCGGCCGTGCTCGATGATGCCGATGCGCTGGGCCAGGCGCTCGGCCACTTCGAGGATGTGGGTGGTCAGGATGACGGTGCCGCCGCCCGCGACGTGCGCAAGCAGCAAATCCTTGACCTGGCGCGCGGCCGCGGCGTCGAGGCCGGTGAGCGGCTCGTCGAGGATCAGCAATTGCGGCGCGTGGATCAGGGCGCCGGCGAGCGCGAGCTTTTGTTTCATCCCGCGCGAAAAGCCCTCGGTCAGTTCGTGCGCATGTTTGCTCAGGTCCAGCCAGTCGAGCAGTTCGCGCGCGCGCGGCTCGGCCTGGGCCGGGGCCATGCCCCACAGGCCGGCGACGAATTCGAGGTATTCGGTCGGCTTGAGTTTGGCGTACAGCATCGGGTCGTCGGGCAGGTAGGCCATCTTGCGCTTGGCGCCGGCCGGATCGGTCGCGAGGTCGGCGCCGAGCACTTCGATGGTGCCCGCGTCGGGCGCGAGCAGGCCGGCCACCATGCGCAGCG
This sequence comes from Pseudomonadota bacterium, assembly GCA_040384885.1. GTDB lineage: Bacteria > Pseudomonadota > Gammaproteobacteria > Burkholderiales > Burkholderiaceae_D > Telluria_A. The sequence continues at coordinate 12,080 of JAZKIN010000059.1, forward strand.
TCGTGGTCTTGCCGGCGCCGTTGGGCCCGAGCAATGCATACAGCTCGCCGCGCTTGACGGTAAGGTCGAGGCCGTCGACGGCCGGGCGGCCAAAATGCTTGCTCAGTGCGCGCAGGCGCAAGGCGTCGTCGTGGCCTTGTTGCGGGAAGCGCGACGGGCTGTCGTTCAGGTTCGCGGGCGCCATGTCGGCCGCTTACAACTGCTTGAACGAGGACATGAACATCTCGACCTGCTCGCGCGGCACGACATTGTCCTTGCCCATCACGATGACCTGGTAGAAGCGTTTGTCGCGCGCCTCGAAACGCCCGACCAGGCGCATCGGCACGCCTTTTTGCACGCCGGTCGCTTCGAGGTCGATGCGCGCCGAGCGCAGCGCGCCCGCCGGGCCCGCGCTCGCTTCCTTGGCGCTGCTTTGCTTGGCGATCTTGGCGTCTATGTTGCGCAGCAAGGCGGTCTGCATCGCGGCCAACGCGGCTTCGGCCTTGGCGGCGTCGGGCGCCTGCGCGCTGCCGACCGCGAACGTGATGCCGTCGACCTGCGCGGCCGTCATCGTCATCTCGACCTGCATGCCGTCGAGGTCGATGCTGCGTTTGTGGCTGACGGGCTTGTCGGGAAACAGCACGCTATACGAGGCATCGGCACTGGTGTAGTCGCGCCAGTTGTACTTGGGGCTGCAGGCGAGCAGGGCGAGCGATGCCAGGGTGCAGGCTACGATTGTTTTAATTGAAATTGTGCGCATGGGCAGATGGTAGCAGGATGGCGCGCGCGGCGCCAAGCGGCAACACGCGCGCGCGGCCCCCTTAGCGCTCCTTCAGGACCCGGCGGTAACCGATCGCGAGCGCGACGTGTTCGTAAGTCGGGGTCGCCGCGCCGGCCAGGTCGGCGGCGGTACGCGCCACCTTGAGCACACGGTGGTAGGCGCGCGCCGACCAATGTAAGCTGAGCATGGTCTGAAGCAGCAAGGCGCGGCCGGCTTTATCGGGACGGCAATGGCGGTCGATCTCTTGCGTGCTCAAGCGCTGGTTCGATTTGCCCTGGCGCGCCAGTTGGCGCTCGTAGGCCTTGGCCACGCGCAGCGCGATGACGGCGCTGGTATCGCCATCGGCGTCGGCGCTGAGCAATTCAGGGGCCATCGCCGCGACTTCGATCTGCATGTCTATACGGTCGAGCAAGGGGCCCGACAGCCGGTCCTGGTAGCGCTGGACGGTGTCTGGCGGACAGCGGCATTTGCCCGACGCATGGCCGAGCCAACCGCACGGGCACGGGTTCATCGCCGCGATCAATTGGAAGCGCGCCGGAAAGTCGACATGCTGGGCCGCGCGCGAGATCGTGATGCGGCCCGATTCCAGCGGCTGGCGCAAGACCTCGAGCACGCGGCGGTCGAATTCGGGCAGCTCGTCGAGGAACAGAACACCGCAATGGGCCAGCGAGATTTCGCCCGGACGCGGCACCGAGCCGCCGCCGACCAGCGCGACGCCCGAGCTCGTGTGGTGCGGGTTGCGGAACGGCCGGGTTTTCCAGAGCGCGGCCTTGAAGCTGCCCGTCAGCGATTGCACCGCGGCCGACTCGAGCGCCTCTTCCTCGGACATCGGCGGCAGCAGGCCGGGCAGGCGCGAGGCGAGCATGGTTTTGCCGGCGCCGGGCGGACCGACCAGCAGCACGCTGTGCGAGCCGGCGGCCGCCACTTCGAGCGCGTGCTTGACGCGCTGTTGGCCTTTGACGTCGGAAAAATCGGGATAGTCGGGCGGCAGCGGCTTGTCGTCGCTGTGGTAGCGCGTCAGGCCGGCAGTGCCGTCGATCGCGGTGAAATGGGCGCACACCTGCAGCAGCGAGGCCGCCGGATACACCTCCGCGCCGCCGACCAAGGCGGCTTCGGCGGCATTGGCCTGCGGCAGGATGAAGGCGCGCGGGCTGTCGGAACCGCAGTGCATCGCGTAGGCCATCGCGAGCGCGCCGCGGATCGGCCGCAACTGGCCCGAGAGCGACAGCTCGCCGGCGAATTCGTAACGCTCGAACCGGGTCTTTGGAATCATGCCGGCCGCGGCGAGGATGCCGAGCGCGATCGGCAGGTCGAAGCGGCCCGACTCCTTGGGCAGGTCGGCCGGCGCGAGGTTGACCGTGATGCGGCGCGAGGGGAACTCGAAGCCGGCGTTTTGCAATGCCGCGCGCACCCGGTCCTTCGATTCGCGCACCTCGGCGTCGGGCAGGCCGACGATCGTGAAATTGGGCAGGCCGTTGGCGAGGTGGACTTCGACACTGACGGGCAGGGCGTCCATGCCGGCGAGTGCGCGACTTCTCAGTACGGCAAGGCTCATGGGGATCCTGACGGGGCCGGAGTTAGACCCGGCAAATGGTAAGCCTTGCCTGCCGCTCTCGCTTGAGGGTGACCAAAGGTGCGCCGGGTCGATCGCAGGTCCGGGAACAGGCAGTTCCCCGTGACAGTTTTTAGAACATCAACACCTGATGTGTGTGCATAAATTCTTTCTCATAAGGCTTTCATTTTGTGAGAAATTTTGAACGCCGAATTAGCTCCGTTTCTTCGCGAAAATGTTGCAAAGCAACCGCGTCCGGTAGGAAATTTCCCTGAAGTATTTTCGTTTTGAACTAGTCTTTGCAGCGCGTGCCGGAAGCGGACCCCGCCCGAAGGCAGGCCAGGCAATGGCGGGTGGAACAGGCTGTAGGGCTGTGTTCGCCACCGGAATTATTCGAGAAAAACTTGAGGAATGAAATGAAGAAAATGCATTCGACCACTCCATCACTGTTGAAAATCTGCGTGGCAGCATTGATCGGTGCGAGTCCGCTGATCGCGCCGGCGGCGGCACCGCAATTGCCGGCACCCGGGGACGCGGAAATCCTGATCGGCGAGACCGACCGGATCATCGTCAAGTACAAGGACGGCAAGTCGGCAGGCAAGCACGGCCGCGCGCACGTGCCGGCCATGAGCGCGGCCCGCATGGCGATCCTGCAACGCTCCGGCCAGCAGTTCGGCGTGGCGCTGAAGGCGCTGCACGGCAACGCCAGCGGGGCCAACATCGTCCAGATCGGCAAGCGGATGGCGGTGGCCGACGTGGCCGCGCTGGCGCGCGAGCTGCAGGCGCGCGACCCGAACGTGGAGTACGCGGAACCGGACCGCATCATGGTCGCCCAGTACACCCCGAACGACCCGCGCTACGGCGAGCAATGGCACTACTTCGAAAGCACCGGCGGCTTGCGCGCCAATCTGGCCTGGGATGTCGTCACCGGCACCGGCGTCAAGGTGGCCGTGATCGACACCGGCTACCGTCCGCACGCCGACCTCGCCGGCCAGTTCGTCGGCGGCTATGACTTCATCACGAGCGCCGAGATGGGCGCCGACGGCAACGGCCGCGACAGCGACGCCAGCGACCCCGGCGATTCGACCATCTCGGGCCAGTGCGGCGCCGGCTCGGCGGCCTCGCGTTCGAGCTGGCACGGCACCCACGTGGCGGGCACCATCGCCGCCAGGACCAACAACGGCGTCGGTGTCGCCGGCGTCGCCTTCAACGCGAAGATCGTGCCGGTGCGCGTGCTCGGCAAGTGCGGCGGCTACAGCTCGGATATCGCCGATGCGATCATTTGGTCCTCGGGCGGCGCCGTGACCGGCGTGCCGGCCAATGCCAATCCGGCGCGCGTGATCAATATGTCGCTCGGCGGCGGCGGCGCCTGCGGCAGCACAACCCAAAACGCGATCAACAGCGCGCGCTCGCGCGGCACCGTCGTGATCGTCGCGGCCGGCAACTCGGGCGTCGACGCCAGCGGCGCCAATCCGGCCAACTGCGCCGGCGTGGTCACCGTGGCGGCGACGGGACGCACCGGCGCGCGCGCGTCGTATTCGAACTTCGGCGCGGCGGTCGACGTGGCCGCGCCCGGCGGCGACACCGGCGGCGGCATCCTCTCGACCCTCAACGCGGGCACGACGACGCCGGCGGCCGACAGCTATGCCTCGTACCAGGGAACCTCGATGGCGACGCCGCATGTGGCCGGGGTCGCCGCGCTGATGTTGTCGAAAACGCCCGGCCTGACGCCCGACCAGATCGAGGCCACGCTCAAATCGACCGCGCGCGCCTTCCCGGCCAGCTGCGGCGGCTGCGGCGCAGGTATCGTCGACGCCGGGCGCGCGGTCGGCGCCGCCGTCACGCCGCCGCCACCGCCGCCGCCTGTTCCGAGCGGCAGCAACGAGGTCGAGCCGAACAACACGACCGGCAGCGCGAATGCGGTCACGCTCAGCGGTACGCTCATGAACGGGAATATGGGCAGCACCAGCGACAGCGATTACTTCGTGCTGCAACTGCCGCCCGGACGCACGCTGAGCGCGACCCTGGCCATGGCCTCGTCGAGCGCCGACTACGACCTGTACGTCTACAACAGCAGCGGCGCCCAGATCGGCGCGAGCGAGAACCCGGCCGGCCAGGGCGACGCCGTCAGCGTCACCAACGGCGGCAGCGCGACCTACGCCCGGTATGTGCGCGTCAGGTACTACAGCGGCGGCACCGGTGCCACCAACGGCCGGTATACGCTTAAGCTGAGCTGGTAAGCGGCGCTTGTCGTGCTATACGAAAGGGGGACCGGCCAACGGCAGGTCCCCTTTTTTTCGGCTGTGGCGCAAGACCGGATTGGCAGCCCGCACCAGTCCGACCGGAACCCCATCATTCTTCCCTGGCAACCCACTCGCGCCGCAACAGCCCGTACAGCGCGGAGTCGCACACTTCGCCGCCGACAATCCAGCGCTCGCGCATGAACCCTTCGCTGACGAATCCTAGCCGCTCGAGGCAACTCGCCGACTCCGTGTTGCGCGGGTCGATGTCCGCTTCGAGGCGGTTGAGGTCGCGCTCCCCGAAGGCGTAGGCCAGCAGCGCCTCGAGCGCCTCGCCCATATATCCCTTGCCCCAATGCGCAGGCTGCAAGGCGTAGCCGATCTCGGCGCGCCGGTTCTGCGGGTGCAGCGCGTGCAGCGTGCAGTTGCCGATCATCTGCTGCGTTGCTTCGAGGATGATCGCGAAGCGGAAGCGCTCCTCGCGCTCGAAGGCGGCGGCGTCCTCGTCGATCTGGCGCGCGGCGCGCGCCGGATCGGTCCAGGGCGGTTCGCTGAAATAGCGCATCACCTTGGGGTCGGAATGCAGGGCGAACAAGGCGTCTGCGTCGCCGCTGCGTGGCGGGCGCAGCGTCAGGCGCGCCGTCGTGAGGGTCTTGCGGTAGGCCATACAGTCCCGGAATTTTTTACGGATAGAAACGCTCCATCGTTCCCGGCAATTATAGCTGGCGCTGGTTCGCCATCAGGCGGGCACCCCCTGCGCCTGTTTCAAAGCGTCGAGCAGGGCGACGACTTTTGCCGGGTCCACCGGTTTGACGAAGTAATGGTCGAAGCCCGCCTCGCTGGCCTCGGCGCCGTCGGCTTGCTGGCCGTAGCCGGTGATCGCCACCAGCAATGCCGAGCGCGCCTGCGGCAGCACGCGCAGCCGGCGCGCAAGTTCCTTGCCGTCCATGCCGGGCAGGCCGATGTCGAGCAGGAAGGCGTCGAAATGCTGGCATTGCGCGCGCGCCAACGCGGCGTGCGAGGAATGCTCGACCGTCACGCTGTGTCCGCTCGCCTCGAGGAACATGGCCAGCATCTGGGCGCCGTCGACGTTGTCGTCGACCACCAACAGCTGCAGCGGGCCCGCCACGGGCGGGCCCTGCGCCGCGTCCTCCTGCCCGGGGGCGGGGGCGCCCGCGTTGGCGCGCACGTCGATGCGCGGCAGGCGCACCGTGAACTCGCTGCCTTCGTGCGGCCCCGCGCTGTGCGCGCTGACACTGCCGCCGTGCAGCTCGACCAGGCTCTTGACGAGCGCGAGGCCGAGGCCGAGTCCGCCCTGGCTGCGGTCGGAGCTGCGTTCGGCCTGCGAGAACAATTCGAAGACATGCGGCAGCAACTCGTTCGGCATGCCGACCCCGTCGTCGCTGACATGCAGCACGACATGTTCGTCGGTCGTTTCCATGCGCACTTCGAGATTGCCGCCCTCGGGCGTGTACTTGGCCGCGTTGTTGGCGAGGTTGGCCAGCACCTGGACCAGCCGCTTGTAGTCGCCCAGCACATGCGCGCCGCCGCGCCCCACCTGCACCGCGCAATGGTGGCGGCGCGCCTTGATCAAGGGCCGCACCTGTTCCACGGCATCGGCCAGCACGCGCTTCATGTCGACGTCCTCCATGCTGATGACGACCAGTCCGCTGTTGACGCGCGAGACATCGAGCAGGTCGTCGACCAGGCCCGTCATGTGGCCGACCTGGCGCGCGATGATCGAGCCGGTGCTGTTGACGCGCTGCTGGTCGAGGCCGGGCAGCTTGAGCAGTTCGGCCGCCGCGCTGATCGGGGCCAGCGGGTTGCGCAGCTCGTGCGCGAGCATCGCCAGGAACTGGTCCTTGCGGCGGTCGGCCTGCAGCAGCGCGGCCTCGGCGCGCACCCGCTCGACCGCGTTCCACATGCGCCCGGCGACGTCTTCGATCAGGCGCACCTCGTCCTCGCTCCATTGGCGCGCCTTGCTGGCGTTGATGAACAGGCAGGCGATCAGCGATTCGTGGCGGTTGTGCGGCACCACCACGCCCGCGTGGATCTGCAAGGCCTCGAAGGTGGGCCAGGTCGCCGGGCCGGCGGTGCGCGGGTCGTGCTCGAGATCGTTGCAGACCCAGGTGCTGCCGTTTTCGATCGAGGTGAAATTATCCTCCCCGAAGCCGGCGGCGGGGTAGTTCCCCTCCAAGGCGACGACCGTCCCGTCGGTGTAATTGGAATGGAAGCCGACGGTTTTTTTCTCGCAGTCGTAATTGCCGCACAAGACGCGCTGGACCCCGAGGAAGCGTCCGAGCAGGCAGCCCGTGCTCGTGAATATCTGCTGCACGTCGGACAGTTCGCGCAGCATGTCGGCCAGCCTCAACTGGAACGACTGGCGCGCCTGCGCCTTGGCCAGCTGCTTGAGCTGGACCGCCAGCGCCTGGTTCACGCTCGCCAGCTTTTGCTGGGCGCGGGTGCGTTCGGCCGCGCTCCAGAGGCGCTCGGCGACATCCTTGACGAGCGCCACCTCGTTCTCGCTCCAGCGGCGCGGGTTGGCGTCGTGCAGGTAGAGCAGGGAGCTCAGGCGGCCGTGTTCGCCGAGCGGCACCGTGATCACCGCGAGCGTGCCGATCTGCTGGTAGGCGGGCAGCACCTGCGCCACGCGCGGGTCGCTGGCGACATCGTCGATGATCACCGGCTCGCCCTGCAGCAGGGCGGCGCAGATGGCGGGGCCGAAGTCGGCGAGCGCAAAGCGCATGCCGGCCAGTTGGGCCGATTTGCCGTCGGTCCATTCGCGTTCGATCAGGGCCACGTCGCTGGCGGCGTCGAGCTCGCCGTAGCCGACGCGCCCCACCTGCATGAACTTCCCCAGCATTTCGCAGGCCGCCGCGGTGATCTGCTCGGGCGTGGTCAGCGTGCGCAGGCGGTCGGCCAGGCGCAGCTGGAAGGCGTGGCTGCGTTCGAGGCGCAGGCGGGCGGTGGTTTCGCTGATCACGCCAAAGGCGCCGCCGACGCTGCCGTTGTCCTTGCGGATCGGCGAGTACGACAAGGTGAAGGCGCTCTCTTGCGCGCGGCCGTCGCGCCAGCGCTCGCGGAGGATGTCCTCGCCGTAGGCGCTCTCGCTTTCGAAGGCTTGCTCGAACAGCGGGTTGACCTGCCGCCACAGTTCGGGCCAGACTTGCTCGAGCGGCGCGCCGAGTACCCCGGGATCGAGAAAATCGAGCAGCTCGGCATACGCGGCGTTGAACAGGAAATTGAGGCGCGGGCCCCAGGCGACGAACATCGGCACCTGGGAGTCGAGCATGAGCACGACGGCATTGCGCAGCGGCGCAGGCCAGAGCGCAGGCACGTCGAGCGCGGTCGCGGACCAGTCGTGGGCGCGGTACGCCGCCCGAAGCGGGCCCGGCCCGTCGAACAGGTCAAAGCGGTGCTGCTGCGCGGTTAGTTTGTTCGCGTCCATCGTGCCGGCGGGTTGGTGGCATCCGGGGCGGGTGCCGATCGAAAATGACGATAGCACAAGGTTTCCAAGCCCTGTCGCACGGAAACGCCGGTAAAAATTGCTCAGTCCGCTTAAAACAACAGGCGCCGCGGCGCGCCGAATTCGCTTCAAAAAATGCGACGGAGAGAATTAAATACCTCAAACCAACATCGTCCTCGCGGAGGCGGGGACGATGTTGGTTTGAGGTATTAGAAGCCAGTGATGTCGCGATTTCTGCAACATCAGGCGGCTCACTTTAGTTTTGCGACACCCTCCTCCGCGAGGACGATGTTGGTTTGAGGTATTAGAAGCTAGTGATGTCGCGATTTCTGCCAAATCAAGCGGTTCATTTTAAGTTTCGCGACACCCTCTACAGGGCGGGGTGCGCGCACCGCACTAACTTATTTATTCCGCCTGCTGCGCCGCCAGCCGCGCTTCGAGTGCGGCCATGCGCTTTTCGAGTGCATCGAGCTTGCTGCGGGTCTTCGCCAGCACCTGGCCCTGGATGTCGAATTCCTCGCGCGTGACCAGGTCGAGCTTCGAGAAGCCCTGGGTCATCATCGCCTTGACGTTCTTTTCGATGTCCTTGGCCGGGGAGCTTTCGATCGCCTGGTTGATCTTGCCCTGCAGATCGTTGAAAAAGCTGTTCATGTCCATCGTAAATCCTTAGTGAGGCCGATCTGCACCACGACGGTGCATCCGAGCGTTAAAGTGGTGCGTACTTGCGGTGCGTCAAGGTCGGTGCGCCGGAATGACTGTTGATAAGTATCAATAGTACGCTCCTTCGGGCACGCCTACCGCAGCGCAGCAAAAATCGAAGCTGGCATGACTCCTGCTACAGAGGCTTGTGAGTGCTTCTGCATGCCGACAACAGATTTTAAACCGCAACTAGAAAATTCGTTCAATCCAAAGGGAAATCGCCATGAAAAAAATGACCTCCACACTCTCGCTGGCCGCTGCCGTCACCCTGGCCATGGCCACGCTGGCGGCCCCTGCCGCCTTTGCGCAGACCGAACCGGCCGCCGCCACACCGGACAATGTCATCAGCTACAACGCGGCGATCACCTCCGACTACCGCTACCGCGGCCTGTCGCAGACGCGTCTGAAGCCGGCCCTGCAGGGCGGCGTCGATTTCGTCAACAACCCGACCGGTTTCTATGTGGGTGCATGGGCCTCGACAATCAAGTGGACCAACGACTTCGGCGGCGGCGGCAACGTCGAAATCGACGTCTACGCGGGCAAGCGCGGCGAAATCACCAAGGGCGTCACCTACGACGTCGGCGCGCTCGCCTACTGGTACCCTGAGAACGACCTGAACCCGAACGCCAACACGTTCGAGGTGTACGGCCAGGTCGGCTTCGGTCCGGCCTACGTCAAGTACTCGCATTCGACCACCAACCTGTTCGGCACGTCCAACAGCAAGGGCAGCGGCTACCTCGACATCGGCGCCAACATCGAACTCATGACCGGCCTCACGCTCAACCTGCACGCCGGCCGCCAGAACGTCAATCACAACGACGTCTACACCTACAACGACTACAAGATCGGCGTGACCAAGGATGTCGGCAGCGGCGCCATGGTGTCGCTGGCCGCGGTCAAAACCAACACCGAAGCCTACCTGAGCCCGGTGAACGGCAAGAACCTGGGCAAATCGGGCGTCGTCTTGTCCATCTCGAAAACTTTCTAACCGAGGCCATTATGAAAATGATCACCGCCATCATCAAGCCGTTCAAGCTCGACGAGGTCCGCGAGGCCCTCTCGGCGATCAACGTGCAAGGCATCACGGTAACCGAGGTGAAGGGCTTCGGCCGTCAAAAAGGCCATACCGAGCTCTACCGCGGCGCCGAATACGTCGTCGATTTCCTGCCGAAAACCAAAATCGAAGCGGCCGTCGACGACGCCATAGTCGACCAGGCGATCGAGGCGATCGAAACGGCCGCGCGCACCGGCAAGATCGGTGACGGCAAGATCTTTGTCTACAACCTGGAACAAGTGGTGCGGATCCGCACCGGCGAAACCGGCAACGAAGCACTCTAAAGGGAATCCACATGAAAAAAGCTATAACCAAATGGCTCGCTGGTCTCACCGTCGCCCTCGCCGTCGGCGGCGTGATGCCGGCAGTTGCCCAAACCGCCCCTGCGCCTGAAGCGGCCACCACCGCCGCGGCACCGGCGGCCACCGACGCCCCGGCCGCCGCGGCACCGGCCGCTGCACCTGATACCGCAGCCGCGGCCGCCCCGGCGGCGGTTGTTGCCGCGGCCCCCGCCGCGGCCGAAGCCGCCCCGGCGGCGGCACCGGCCAAGCCAACGACCAACAAGGGCGATGTCGCCTGGATGTTCATCGCCACCATCTTGGTCGTGATGATGGCGATCCCGGGCCTGGCCCTGTTCTACGGCGGCCTGGTCCGCTCGAAGAACATGCTGTCGGTGCTGCTGCAGGTGTTCATGATCTTCGCGGTCGTGATCGTCCTGTGGTGCATCTACGGCTACTCGATCGCCTTTACGGAAAACAATGCCTTCTTCGGCGGCTTCGGACGCGCCTTCCTGAACGGCATCTGGGATCCGAAGGCGGGCGTGTTCGCCGCCGCCGCCACCTTCAGCAAGGGCGTGGTGATCCCCGAGTTCGTGTTCGTCGCGTTCCAGGGCACGTTTGCGGCCATCACCTGCGCACTGATCGTCGGCGCCTTTGCCGAACGCGCCAAGTTCACGGCCGTGCTGCTGTTCGTGGTGTTGTGGTTCACCTTCGGCTACTTGCCTATCGCCCACATGGTCTGGTTCTGGACCGGTCCTGACGCGATCACCGACGCCGCCGCGCTCGCCACCGAGACCGTCAAGGCCGGCTGGCTCTGGCAAAAAGGCGCGCTCGACTTCGCAGGCGGCACCGTGGTGCACATCAACGCCGCCGTCGCCGGCCTGGTCGGTGCCTACATGATCGGCAAACGCGTCGGCTACGGCCGCGAATCGATGGCGCCGCACTCGCTGACGATGACCATGATCGGCGCGTCGATGCTGTGGGTCGGCTGGTTCGGCTTCAACGCCGGCTCGGCGCTCGAAGCGGGCGACGTCGCCGCGCTGGCCTTCGTCAACACCTTGCTCGCCACCGCCGCCGCCACCGTATCGTGGGTGTTCGGCGAGTGGATCGCCAAAGGCAAGCCGTCGATGCTCGGTGGCGCCTCCGGCGCGGTTGCCGGCCTGGTCGCCATCACCCCAGCCTGCGGTTTCGTCGGCCCGATGGGTGCGCTCGTGATCGGCCTGCTGGCCGGTATCGTCTGCCTCTGGGGCGTCAACGGCCTCAAGCGTCTGCTCGGCGCCGACGATTCGCTCGACGTGTTCGGCGTGCATGGCGTCGGCGGCATCCTCGGCGCCCTGCTGACGGCAGTGTTCGCTTCGCCGGAACTCGGCGGCCAGGGCGTGTGGGATTACACCACCAACGCGATGAACACGAGCTACTCGATCACCGGCCAGCTCTGGATCCAGACCCAGGCGATCGGCACCACGATCATCTGGTCGGCCGTGGTCTCGTTCATCGCCTACAAGCTGGTGGACCTCGTGGTCGGCCTGCGCGTGCCCGAAGAAGAAGAGCGCGAAGGCCTCGACATTACGAGCCACGGCGAGTCGGCCTACCACTCCTGATCTGTTTAGTATCAGCGGTCCGCGCAGGCGGACCAAGGAAAGGCGCCCCCCGGGGCGCCTTTTTTCGTTGATATGGGGCCAAGACCTTTAAAATAGCGCTTGTGCCCCGATTTGGGGTTATCCCAATCTGCGGTTTCCACAATCAAGAAGCCTGAAGGACGTACCCCATGGTTCCCCACCTCGTCACGGCCCTGACTGGCCCGCTGCTCGACCTCGAAAAGAAAATCCTCGCGGCCACCCCCGCCATCGAGCGCTGGTTCCGCATGGAGTGGCAGGAACACACGCCGCCGTTCTACTGCTCGGTCGACCTGCGCAACGCCGGCTACAAGCTCGCGCCCGTCGACACCAACCTGTTTCCGGGTGGTTTTAACAACCTTGCCACCGAAATGCTGCCGCTCGCGGTGCAGGCCGCGATGGCCGCGATCGACAAATACTGTCCCGACGCGCGCAACCTGCTGCTCATTCCCGAGACCCACACGCGCAACCCGTTCTACCTGCAAAACGTGGCGCGCATGATGCAGATCTTCCGCCAGACGGGCCTGCACGTGCGGCTCGGCACGCTCAACCCCGAGATCACCGAACCGACGCCGCTGGCGCTGCCCGACGGGAACATGCTCGTCATCGAGCCGCTGGTGCGGTCAAGCAACGGGCGCCGCGTCGGGCTCAAGGATTTCGACCCGTGCACGATTTTGCTCAACAACGATTTGTCGGCCGGCATCCCGAGCATCCTCGAGAACATCCACGAGCAGTCGCTGCTGCCGCCGCTGCACGCGGGCTGGGCGATCCGGCGCAAGAGCAACCACCTCGCCGCCTACGACGAGGTGGCCAAAAAGTTCGGCAAGTTGATCGACGTCGACCCGTGGATGGTCAACCCCTTCCACGCCAAGTGCGGCGAAGTCAATTTCCAGGAAGACAACGGCTCGGAGTGCCTGGCCGACAATGTGTCGATGCTGCTGGCCAAGATCCGCAAGAAATACAAGGAATACGGCATCAAGGAAAAGCCGTTCGTGATCGTCAAGCCCGACGCCGGCACCTACGGCATGGGCATCATGACGGTCAAGGACGCCAACGACGTGCGCGAGCTCACGAGCAAGCAGCGCAACAAGCTGTCGGTGATCAAGGACGGCGTGGTCATCAACGACGTCATCATCCAGGAGGGCGTGCCGACCTTCGAATCGATCAAGGACGCCGTGGCCGAGCCGGTCGTGACCATGATCGACCGTTATGTGATCGGCGGCTTTTACCGTGTGCACGCCGAGCGCGGCGTCGACCAGAACCTCAACGCGCCGGGCTCGCAGTTCGTGCCGCTCGCGTTCGCGCAGCAGCACGCGGTGCCCGACATGAAGGCCAAGCCGGGGGCTTCGGCGCCGAACCGGTTTTATGTGTATGGGGTGGTTGCGAGGCTGGGCTTGTTGGCGGCCTCGCTTGAGCTCGAGCGCACGGATCCGAATCCAGAAGTGTACTAATGGGAGCCAGCGCCTGTTACGGCGGAACTGAACAAACCACCACATCGTCCTCGCGCAGGCGGGGACCCATAGAACGGTGACTCATAGCAACCGTTCTATGGGTCCCCGCCTGCGCGAGGACGATGTAGTGGTGTGCGCTATATTGCAGCAGCTGCGGGGCTCCACTGGCAGAGCCCGGCAAAAAACGGCGTTTCCGGCTAAAATCAGGCATTAACCCGAATGGATCCGCCCCATGAAAATCGCTTTCCTTGCCGATCCGCTGGCCGGCTTCAAGACCTACAAGGACACGACCTTCGCGATGATGCGCGAGGCGGACCGGCGCGGGCACGCCATTTACGCCTTCGAGCAGCGCGACATGGCGCTCGAACAGGGCGTCGTCACGGCCGCCGTGGCGCGCATCAACCTCACCGGCGAGGCCGACGACTGGTTCCGCGCGAGCCCTAAAATCGAGGCCCGCCTGTCCGAGTTCGACGCCGTCATCGAGCGCAAGGACCCGCCGTTCGACATGGAATACGTGTACGGCACCTACCTGCTCGAACTGGCCGAACGCCAGGGCGCGCGCGTGTTCAACAAGCCCTCGGCGATCCGCGACCACAACGAAAAACTCTCCATCGCCCAGTTCAGCGAGTTCACCTCGCCGACCCTCGTCACGTCCGACATGGCGCGCCTGCGCCAGTTCCACGCGACCCACGCCGACGTGATCTTCAAGCCGCTCGACGGCATGGGCGGGGCCGGCATCTTCCGCATCACCGACAACGGCATGAACCTCGGCTCGGTCATCGAGACGCTGACCCGCAACGGCGCCCAGACCATCATGGCGCAAAAATACATCCCCGCGATCGTCGCCGGCGACAAGCGCATCCTCGTCATCGGCGGCAAGCCGGTGCCGTTCGCGCTCGCGCGCATCCCGCAGGGCAACGAGGTGCGCGGCAACCTGGCCGCCGGCGGGGTCGGCGTGGCCCAGCCCCTGACCGCGCGCGACCTCGAAATCGCCGAAACGCTGGGCCCGCTACTGGCGGCGCGTGGACTGTTGCTGGTAGGATTGGACGTGATCGGCGATTGCCTGACCGAAGTGAACGTGACGAGCCCGACCTGTTTCCAGGAAATCAGCGACCAGACCGGCTTCGACGTGGCCGCGATGTTCATCGACGCGCTCGAAGCCCAGGCAGCCGGGCCGCAGGCGACGGGACAATGACATGGTAGGCATCTTGCTAATGACGCACGCACCGCTGGGCCAGGCGTTCATCGCCGCGGTCGCGCACGTGTTCCGCGGTCCGACCGAGCGCTTCGAGGCGATCGACGTGACGGCCGACCAGGACCTGGCCGAGGTGCACGTGCTCGCGCGCGCGGCGATCGCACGGCTCGACGACGGCAGCGGCGTGCTGGTGATCACCGACATCAAGGGCGGCACGCCGGCCAACTGCTGCAATTCGCTGGCCGACGCCGGCCGCGTGGAAGTCATCGCCGGCATCAGCCTGCCGATGCTGCTGCGCGCGATCACCTACCGGCGCGACGCGCTCGACGTGGTGGTCGAGATGGCGCTGGCGGGCGGGCAGGGCGGCGCGGTGCGGGTCGACAACAGGATCAGGGTGGGACCGGGGTAATTGGCAGCAAGGTGGGAGCGCCGGCAGCGGCCGCTTCAGTGAGACGCAAAGCGTGAGACGGGTAAGACCAGAGAGTGGGAATAAAATAATATGATTCGACAAGAACTTGAGATCGTCAACAAGCTGGGCCTGCACGCCCGCGCCTCCGCCAAATTCACCCAGATGGCCGCCAAGTACCAGAGCGAGGTCTGGCTCACGCGCAACGGCAGGCGCATCAATGCGAAGTCGATCATGGGCGTGATGATGCTGGCCGCCGGCAAGGGCGCCAAGGTCGTGCTCGAAGCCGAGGGCGCCGACGAACAGGCCTGCGTCGACGCGCTCGCCGGTCTGATCAACGACAAGTTCGGCGAAGGCGAGTAATGCCGGAGCTGCGGCCGGAGCCGCGGCCAGAGCCGGGCAAACAGAGTTCGAGCCGCTTACACCCAGGACCACCGATGGCATCATTTACGCTTCATGGCATTCCCGTCTCGCGCGGCATCGCGATCGGCCGTGCGCACCTGCTCACGCCGGCCGCGCTCGACGTCAAGCACTACCTCGTGGCCGAAGAGCACATGGAGGCCGAGGTGCGCCGCCTGCAGGACGCGATCGCCGAGGTGCACCGCGGGCTGCAGGCGCTGTGGACCGACCTGCCCAAGGACGCGCCGACCGAACTGGGCGCCTTCATCGACGTGCACGCGCTGATCTTGTCGGACCCGATGATCTCGGAGGCGCCGCTCGACATCATCCGCACCCGCCACTACAACGCCGAGTGGGCGCTGGTGACCCAGATCGACGAGCTGTCGGCCCAGTTCGACGAGATCGAAGACGAATACCTGCGCGAGCGCAAGGCCGACATCCAGCAGGTCGCCGAGCGCGTGCTCAAGGTCCTCATGGGCAGCGCGCAACTGGTGCCGTCGGCGCCGTCCGAGGGCGACTACCAGCCGCCGATGATCGTGGTCGCGCACGACATTTCGCCGGCCGACATGCTGCAATTCCGCGATCGCTCGTTCATCGGCTTCGTCACCGACGTCGGCGGCCAGAACTCGCACACCGCGATCGTCGCGCGCAGCCTCGACATCCCGGCGGCGGTCGGCATGTCGCAGGCCTCGAGCCTGATCGAGCAGGACGACTGGGTCATCATCGACGGCGACGCCGGCGTAGTGATCGCCAATCCGAGCCCGCTGGTGCTCGAGCAGTACCGCGCGCGCCAGGCCGTCATGCTCAAGGCGCGCAAGAAGCTGCTCAAGCTTAAAAAGACCCCGGCCGTCACGCGCGACGGCACTATGGTCACGCTGCTGGCCAACATCGAGCTGCCCGACGACTGCCCCGGCGCGCTCGAGGCGGGCGCCCAGGGCGTGGGCCTGTTCCGCTCCGAATTCCTGTTCATGGGCCGCGCCGGGCACGCCCACAAGATCCCGAGCGAGGACGAGCAATTCGAGCAGTACCGCAAGGCCGTGGTGGCCATGAAGGGGCGCCCGGTCACGATCCGCACGCTCGACATCGGCGCCGACAAGCCGCTCGACCAGACCGAACACACGGCGCTCAACCCGGCGCTCGGGCTGCGCGCGATCCGCTATTGCCTGGCCGAGCCGGCGCTGTTCCTGACCCAGCTGCGCGCGATCCTGCGCGCCTCGGCCTTCGGCAAGGTGCGCATGCTCATTCCGATGCTCGCGCACGCGTTCGAGATCGACCAGTCGCTGGCCATGATCGAGCAGGCCAAGGCGCAGCTGCGCGAGGCCGGCATCAAGTACGACACCGGGATCGAGGTCGGCGCGATGATCGAGATCCCGGCCGCCGCGCTGTCGCTGCCGATGTTCGTCAAGCGCATGGACTTTTTATCGATCGGCACCAACGATTTGATCCAGTACACGCTCGCGATCGACCGCGTCGACTACGAGGTCGCGCATTTGTACGACCCGCTCCATCCGGCGGTGCTGCAATTGATCGCGATGACCATCGCGGCCGGCAAAAAAGCCGGCATCGACGTCGCCGTTTGCGGCGAGATGGCGGGCGACACCAAGCTCACGCGCCTGCTGCTCGGGATGGGGCTGCGCGAGTTCTCGATGCATCCGGCGCAGCTGCTGTCGGTCAAGCAGGAGATCCTCAACAGCGACCTTGGCGCGATCATGGCGCAGACGCGCAAGATCATGCGCACCTGCGAGCCGGGCGCGATCGCCGAGGCGGTCGAGCAGCTGCGGCTCGGCTAGCCGGCCTGCGCACCACGGGCGGCCAGGCGCGCCGCCCCTTACACCAAATCCTCTACAGAAGCTGACGCAGAACCCCATGTCCTCCATCGGAATAGTCTCACCCCAATCGATGCACTTCGCCGCGCCGCTCAAGCTGCAAAGCGGCGCGCAGCTGGCCGATTACACGCTCGTCTACGAGACCTACGGCACCCTCAACGCCGATCGCTCCAACGCGGTGCTGGTGTGCCACGCGCTCAACGCCTCGCACCATGTGGCCGGCATGTACGTGGGCGACCCGAAGAGCGCCGGCTGGTGGAACAATATGGTCGGCCCGGGCAAGCCGCTCGACACCGACCGCTTCTTCGTCATCGGCGTCAACAACCTCGGCTCGTGCTTCGGCTCGACCGGCCCGATGCACCAGAACCCGGCGACCGGCAAGCCGTACGGCGCCACGTTCCCGGTGGTGACGGTCGAAGACTGGGTGGCGGCGCAGGCGCTGCTGGCCGACGCGCTCGGGATCGAACAATTCGCCGCCGTCATGGGCGGCTCGCTCGGCGGCATGCAGGCGCTGGCCTGGAGCATGATGTACCCGGCGCGGCTGCGCCACTGTATGGTGATCGCCTCGACCCCCAAGCTGTCGGCCCAAAACATCGCCTTCAACGACGTCGCGCGCCAGGCGATCCTGTCGGACCCCGACTACCGCGGCGGCGACTTCTATGCGCACGGCGTGGTGCCCAAGAACGGGCTGCGCGTGGCGCGCATGGTCGGCCACATCACCTACCTGTCGAACGACGACATGGCCGAAAAATTCGGCCGCAAGCTGCGCAACGCGGCCGCCACGGCCGACTACAAGTTCGACTTCGGGATCGACTTCGAGATCGAGTCCTACCTGCGCTACCAGGGCGACAAATTTTCGGAGTACTTCGACGCCAACACCTACCTCTTGATCACCAAGGCGCTCGACTATTTCGACCCCGCGCGCGCCTTCGACGGCGACCTGACGGCCGCGCTGGCGAACACCGAGGCCGAGTTCTTCGTCGCCTCGTTCACGACCGACTGGCGCTTCGCGCCCGAGCGCAGCCGCGAAATCGTGCAGGCCCTGGTGAGCAACCGGCGCCGCGTGACCTACGCCGAAATCGACGCCCCGCACGGCCACGACGCCTTTTTGCTCGAGGACGCGCGCTACATGAACATGGTGCGCGCCTACTATCAACGGATCTGGGACGCGCTCCCGCGCAAGGAGCAGGCATGAATTTCGAAGAACTGAGCAGGATGCGCGCCGACCTCGCCTTCATCGCCGACTGGGTGCCCGACAACGCGCACGTGCTCGACGTCGGCTGCGGCGACGGCGCCATGCTGCGCTACCTGCAAAGCGGCAAGGGCTGCAGCGGCTACGGCATCGAGATCGCCGACGACAAGCTGCTCGCGAGCACCAACCGCGGCATCAATGTGATCCAGCAGGACATGGAGAAGGGGCTGGCGCTGTTTAGCGACAACTCCTTCGACACCGTGCTGTGCCTGTCGTCGCTGCAGATGATGAAGCACGTCGAGCCGCTGTTGCGCGACATCGTGCGCGTCGGCGCCGAGGCGATCGTCTCGTTCCCCAATTTCGCCTACTGGCCGCACCGGGTCGCGCTGCTGCGCGGCCGGATGCCGGTCTCGAAGTCGCTGCCCTACCAGTGGTACGACACCCCGAACGTGCGCTGCGCCACGATTTACGATTTCGAGGAACTGGCGGTCGAATGCGGGCTCGAAGTACTCGAACGCGTGGCACTGGCGGACGGCGCGCCGGTCTCGTTCTTGCCGAACCTGCGCGGCAGCCTCGCCGTGTTCCGTTTGCGCAAAAAAGCGTTGCCAAGCTGAGCCGCATGCGAGGCGTGTGACCGAACTACGTATTTGCTGCCATGATGATGTTGTAAAAACGGAATTTTGGAGCTTTGACATCATGAAAATCAAACAAATCGCCCTGGTTTTATCCCTGAGCCTGTTCACCAGCGTGGCCGTGGCGAAGGACGCGCAAGTGGTGGTGCAGGACGGCATCCAGGTCAAACCGATCCCCGGATATTACAAACTGGCATCGAAGGAAAAGATCGAGCACGAAGCGAGCCTGCAATACTCGGGTATGCTGCAAAAGGCCGAGCAAGCCGGTGCCCTGGTGCCGGAAAACCACCCGCAGGTGCGGCGCCTGCGCGCGATCGCCTCGCGCATGATGCCGTACGCGAGCCGCTGGAATCCGGACGCCGCCCAATGGAAGTGGGAGGTCAACCTGTTCAACTCGAAGCAGGTCAACGCGTTCTGCATGCCGGGCGGGCGCATCGGGTTTTTCAGCGGCATCCTGACCACGCTCAAGCTGACCGACGACGAGGTCGCCGCGATCATGGGGCACGAGGTCGCGCACGCGCTGCGCGAGCACAGCCGCGGGCAGATGCTCAAATCGACCGGCACCTCGGTGCTGGCGCGCCTGGCCGGCGCCGGCGCCGCGGCGTGGTTCGGGATCGACCCGCGCGTGACCGACCAGATCGCGCAGGTCGGCTCGCAGGCGGTCTCGCTTAAATTCTCGCGCGACGACGAACGCGAGGCCGACCTGATCGGGCTCGACCTGGCCGCGCGTGCGGGCTTCGATCCGCGCGCCGGGGTCGTGCTGTGGCAAAAAATGGCTTCGCTCAACAAGAGCGCGCCGCCCGCATGGATCTCGACCCACCCGGGCGGCAACGAGCGCATCGCCATCATGAACCAGCACATGAATGTGCTGCTGCCGCTGTACGCGCGCAGCAAGGGCACCACGCCGGCGCGTTTGCCGCCGTACCGCACCTCGCTCGCTTCGGTGAGGTAGCGCGCACGCATGGGCAGGCAGGCCGAGGCCAACGCCGTGGTGCCGCTGGCGCTGCGCGACGGCGTGGCGCCGAGCTATCTGTGGCTGCCCGACGGGCAGTGGGACGGCATGCTCGCCTTCCTGGTCGAGCGCTTTCCGGATGTCGATGCCGATGCGTGGCGCGCGCGCATGGCGCGCGGCGACGTGGTCGACGGCGCGGGCTTGGCGCTCGCGCCCGACAGCCCGGTGCGGCGCGGCGCGCGCATCTGGTACTACCGCGAGCTAGAGGTCGAGACGCCGATCCCGTTCGAGCTCGACATCCTGTTCCGCGACGAGCACCTGCTGGTGGTCGACAAACCGCACTTTTTGCCGGTCATTCCGTCGGGACGCTTCCTGCACGAGACCGCGCTCGTGCGGCTAAAAAAACTCACGGGCCTGGCCCACCTGACGCCGATCCACCGGCTCGACCGCGAGACGGCCGGGGTGCTGATCTTCTCGCACAACCCGGACAGCCGCGGCATCTACCAGTCGTTGTTCCAGAAGCGCGATATAGGCAAGGTCTACGAGGCGCTGGCCGCGCCGCTGGCGGGCCTCACGCTGCCGCACGTGCACCGCAGCCGGATGGTCGAAGGCACGCCGTTCTTCCGCATGCAGGAGGTCGAGGGGGAGCCGAATTCGGAGACGCTGATCGAGGCCATCGAAGCGCGCGGGGCGGCGATGCTGTACCGGCTGCATCCGCACACGGGACGCCAGCACCAACTGCGCGTGCATTTGTCGGCGCTGGGCGCGCCGATCATCAACGACGCGTTCTATCCGCTGGCGCTGCCGTGCAAGGGCGACGATTTCTCGCGGCCCCTGCAACTGCTGGCGCGTTCGATCGGGTTCGCCGATCCGCTAACGGGCCAGCCGCGCTATTTTGAAAGCGCGCGCCAGCTCGACGACGCTTAGATTGTGTAGTCGATGATTAAAGGAGCGTGGTCCGAGAAGCGCTCGTCCTTGTAGACCGCCACCGTCTTGGCCTGCGCCGCGATGCCGGGCGTGGCGACATGGTAGTCGATGCGCCATCCGACGTTCTTCGCGTAGGCCTGGCCGCGGTTGCTCCACCAGGTGTACTGCTCGGGGCGTTTGTCGATGCCGCGGTGGACGTCGACGAAACCGACTTCGTCGAAAATGCGGGTCAGCCAGGCGCGCTCCTCGGGCAAAAAGCCCGAGTTCTTCTTGTTGCCCTTGTAGTTCTTCAGGTCGATCTCCTGGTGCGCGATGTTCCAGTCGCCGCAGATGACGACCTCGCGTCCCTCGGCCTTGAGCTCGAGCAGGTGTGGCAGGAACAGCTCCATGAAGCGGAATTTGGCTTCCTGCCGCTCGGGCGAGGACGAGCCGGACGGGCAGTACACCGAAATCACGGTCAGGTTGCCGAAATCGCAGCGCACGTAGCGACCCTCGGCGTCGAATTCCGGGCTGCCGAAACCGATGCGCACCGCGTCCGGCTTGGTGCGGCTGTAAATGCCGGTGCCCGAATAGCCTTTTTTCTCGGCATAGTGGAAATGGCCGTGGTAGCCGCCCGGGGTCAGGAATTCTTCGGTCATGTCGGGCAGCTGGGCTTTGAGCTCCTGCACGCAGATGAAGTCGGCCGTTTGGCCTGCCATCCAGGTGAAGAAGCCCTTTTTGTGCGCGGAGCGGATTCCGTTGAGGTTCGCTGAAATAATTTTAGGCATAGATCCAGGGGGAAGAGGCGGGGCGGATTAAAATACGGGCTATTCAAACCATGTATCAGACAACGAGGTCATCGTGAACAATTTGCGCCAACAGTTTATCGCGTTTTCAGTCTCGGCGGGCGTCTTGCGCTTCGGCGAGTTCACGACCAAGGCCGGCCGCCAGTCGCCGTACTTCTTCAACGCGGGCCTGTTCCACGAAGGCGCCACGCTGGCCCAGCTGGCCCAGTTTTACGCGCAGACGTTGCTCGACTCGGGCGTCGAATTCGACATGCTGTTCGGGCCGGCCTACAAGGGCATCACGCTGGCCTCGGCCACCGCGGTCGCGCTCGCGGGCAAGGGCCGCAACACCTCGTTCGCGTTCAACCGCAAAGAGGCCAAGGACCACGGCGAGGGCGGCACCATCGTCGGCGCCAAGCTGCAGGGCAAAGTGGTCATCATCGACGACGTGATCTCGGCCGGCACCTCGGTGCGCGAATCGGTCGACATGATCCGCGCCGCCGGCGCCGAGCCGTGCGCGGTGCTGATCGCGCTCGACCGCATGGAGCGCTCGGGCAAGGACGGCGCGCTGTCGGCCAGTTCGGCGGTGCAGGAGGTCAGCCGCGAGTTCAATATCCCGGTGATCTCGATCGGGAATCTCGAGGATTTGTTCGGCTATTTGTCGGGGCAGGGCGCCGATCCGGAGCTGGCGAAGCACACCGATGCCGTTGCCGCCTACCGCACGCGCTACGGAGTGTAATCTTAAACAAAACCAACATCGTCCTCGCGCATGCGGGGACCCATAGAGCGTTAGCGCTGAGCCGACGTTCTATGGGTCCCCGCCTTCGCGAGGACGATGTTGGTTTAGGTCTTGACTGAAGGTCTTAAGCCGCGCGATCTCTGACGCGCTTAAGGTCGGCGGGGGCGAAGAAAAAGCCGCGCGGTTTGCAACGGGCGGCTTGTCGATTACGCTGCCAGCTTCTTCTTCAGCAGTTCGGTCAATGCAGCCGGATCGGCTTTGCCTTTCGACGCCTTCATGGCCTGGCCGATCAGCGCGTTGATCGCGGCCTCCTTGCCGGCGCGGTACTGCTCAACTGATTTCGCATTAGCGGCTAGAACTTCGTCAACAATCGCCTCGAGCGCGCCACTGTCTTTGATGACCCTGAGCCCCTTCTGGTCGATGATCGCATCGGCGACGTGCTCATCGCCCGACCTGGCCTCCCACATCGCCGCAAACACCTCTTTGGCGATCTTGTTGGAGATCGTGCCGTCGGCGATACGCGCCAGCAGCACCGCCAGTTGCGACGCTTCGACCGGCGCATCCGCGATCTCGACGTTCTCGCGGTTCAAGGTTGACGACACATCGCCCATCAGCCAGTTGGCGGCCGCCTTCGCGTTGGCCTTGCCGGCCTTGCTGACGACGGCCTCGAAGTAGGCCGCCATCGCCTGCGACGACGTCAGCATCAGCGCATCGTATTCCGACAATGCGTAGTCCGACACAAAGCGCGTACGCATCGCGGCCGGCAGCTCCGGCATGTCGGCCTTGACGCGCGCGATCCACTCTTCGGAGATCAGCAGCGGCGGCAGGTCGGGGTCGGGGAAGTAGCGGTAATCCTGCGCGTCTTCCTTGCTGCGCATGGCGCGCGTCTCTTTGCGGTCCGGGTCGTACAAGCGCGTGGCCTGGACCACCTTGCCGCCGTCTTCGATCAGGTCGATCTGGCGCCGCACCTCGACGTGGACCGCCTCTTCGATGAAGCGGAAGGAGTTCAGGTTCTTGATCTCGCAGCGGGTTCCCAGCTCGGTCGAACCGGCCGGGCGCACCGACACGTTGACGTCGCAGCGGAACGAGCCTTCCTGCATATTGCCGTCGCAAACGCCGAGCCACACAACCAGCGAGTGCAAGGCCTTGGCGTAGGCGACCGCCTCGGCGGCGCTGCGGATCTCGGGCTCGGAGACGATTTCGAGCAGCGGCGTGCCGGCGCGGTTAAGGTCGATCCCGGTCATGCCCGCATAGTCTTCGTGCAGCGACTTGCCCGCGTCTTCCTCGAGGTGGGCGCGGGTCAGGTTGACGGTCTTGGTTTCGAACTTGCCGTCCTTTTCGAAGCCGAACGTGAGCTGGCCGCCGATGACCACCGGGTCGGCGAACTGGCTGATCTGGTAACCCTTGGGCAGGTCCGGATAAAAGTAGTTTTTGCGCGCGAACACCGAGTGCGGCGACACCTTGGCGCCGACCGCGAGGCCGAAGCGGATCGCGCGCTCGACCGCGCCCTTGTTCATCACCGGCAGCACGCCCGGCAGCGCCAGGTCGACCGGGCTGGCCTGCGTGTTCGGCTCGGCGCCGAACTGGATCGCGCTGCCGCTGAAAATTTTAGAGTTGGTCGTGAGCTGCACGTGGTTCTCAAGACCGATGACGACTTCCCATTGCATACTGTTCTCGCTTTTTAAATATTGTCAGGGGCGGTGGGTGCGCGAGCCGCGGCTCAAACGCCTTCGGGCGCGCGCGTGTGCCAGTCGGTCACTTGCTGGTACTGGTGCGCGATGCCGAGCAGCTTCGCTTCGCTGAAATAATTGCCGATGATTTGCAGGCCGACCGGACGCCGGCCGTTGACCGCGCCCTGTCCGAATCCGCACGGGATCGACATGCCGGGCAGGCCCGCCAGGCTGGTCGAGAGCGTGAAGATGTCGGCCAGGTAGTTGGCCACCGGGTCGTTCGACTTGGCGCCCAAATCCCATGCCACGGTCGGCGCAACCGGTCCCATGATGACGTCGCATTTTTCGCCGAGTGCACTTTGGAAGTCGTCGGCGATCAGGCGCCGGATTTTTTGCGCCTGCAGGTAGTAGGCGTCGTAGTAGCCGTGGCACAGCACGTAGGTGCCGACCATGATCCGGCGCTGCACCTCGGGCCCGAAACCTTCGGCGCGCGACTTGCGGTACATCTCCGACAGGTCCTTGTATTCGCTCGCGCGGTGGCCGTAGCGCACCCCGTCGAAGCGCGACAGGTTCGACGACGCCTCGGCCGGCGCGATGATGTAGTAGACCGGGATCGAGAGCGCCGTCTTTGGCAGCGTGATGTCGACCAGGGTCGCGCCGAGCTTGACGAATTCGTCGAGCGCGCCGCGCACCGCCTGCTCGACGTCGGCCGCGAGGCCTTCGCCGAAGTATTCCTTCGGCACGCCGATGCGCAGGCCGGCCAGCGGGGTGCTCAGCTCGCGTGTGAAGTCCTCGCGCACATTGCCCTGTTCGGCCGTCAGGCAGGTCGAATCGCGCGCGTCGAAGCCGACCATTTCGCCGAGCAGCATGGCGCAGTCCTCGGCGCTGCGCGCGATCGGGCCGCCCTGGTCGAGCGAGGACGCGAACGCGATCATGCCGTAGCGCGAAACCCGTCCGTAGGTCGGCTTGATGCCGGTGACGCCGCAAAACGCGGCTGGCTGGCGGATCGAGCCGCCGGTGTCGGTCGCGGTCGCGGCCGGCGCCAGGCCGGCGGCGATCGCGGCGGCCGAACCGCCCGACGAACCGCCCGGCACGGCCAGCTTGTCCCACGGGTTCTTGACGGCGCCGAAGGCCGAGTTCTCGTTGGCCGAACCCATCGCGAATTCGTCGCAATTGAGTTTGCCCAGCGTGACCATGCCGGCCGCGCCGAAGCGCTCGACCACGCTCGCGTCGAACGGGCTGGTGTAATTGCCGAGCATCTTGGAGCCGGCCGTCGAACGCCAGCCGCGCGTGACGAAAATGTCCTTGTGCGCGATCGGAATGCCCGTCAGCGGCCCGGCGCCGCCGTTGGCGAGGCGCTCGTCGGCCGCGGCGGCCTGCGCCAGGCTCAGGGCCGGGTCGATGTGCAAGAACGCGTTCAGGTCGCTCGCAGCGGCGCGCGCGAGGAAGTGCTGCGTCAGCTCGGTGGCGGATATCTGTTTGGCGTGCAGGAGCGTGGAGAGCTCTTTAATGGTCTTTGTGTGCATGTCGGTGTCGGATTCGATGTATTCGCGATTAGTCGATTAGTCTATTGGTCGATTAGTCGATGGATTACTCAATGACCTGCGGGACCAGGTACAAGCCGTCCTGGGTCTTGGGCGCGGGCGCCTGGTAGGCCTCGCGCGCATTCGATTCGGTCACGACGTCCTCGCGCAGGCGCAGCGGCAGGGTGCCGAGCACCACGTCGAGCGGGTGCGACAGCGGCGCAACACCGCTCGTGTCGACCGCGGCCATCTGTTCGGCCAGGGCGAAAATGCCATTGAGCTCGCCGAGCGCGGTCTCGGCGCGGGCCTCGTCCATCTCGAGCTGGGCCAGTTTGGCGATGCGGTTTACGTCTGAAAGGGTCAGGGACATGGCAAATAGCGCGGCGCGGACCGCGGGTGAGTGTTGGGGACGTCGGTTGACGGTGTTGAGTTTTGCATAACAGCGGCATAACGGCGCGCTAAAGCCGGTAAAACCGGCCGAATGCCGCCGATCCGGCTGTGCACATCGGCGCGCAATTGAGCGGCTTTTCAGCATATAAGGGGCAAATTATAAGGTAGAATGGCGGGCTAATGCGTTGTCGGCGCCGAATCCGGTCTGCCGCAGCATATAAAAAGACAGCGCCGCACCGCTTCGAGGCGCGCGAGATCCGTTCCCTATTAATGTTTACGCGCCCCCACGCGCTTCAGGACACACATGTTTGGTTTTTTACGCAGTTATTTTTCCTCTGACCTCGCCATCGACCTCGGCACCGCCAACACCCTGATCTACGTGCGCGGCCTCGGCATCGTGCTCGACGAGCCGTCCGTGGTCGCGATCCGCCAAGAAGGCGGACCGAACGGCAAAAAGACGATCCAGGCGGTCGGCAAGGAAGCCAAGCAGATGCTCGGCAAGGTCCCCGGCAACATCGAGGCGATCCGCCCGATGAAGGACGGCGTGATCGCCGACTTCACCGTCACCGAACAGATGCTCAAGCAGTTCATCCGCATGGTGCACGACTCCAAATTCCTGCGCCCGTCGCCGCGCATCATCATCTGCGTGCCCTGCGGTTCGACCCAGGTCGAGCGGCGCGCGATCCGCGAGTCGGCGCTCGGCGCCGGCGCCTCCCAGGTCTACCTGATCGAAGAGCCGATGGCCGCCGCGATCGGCGCCGGCCTGCCCGTGTCCGAGGCGACCGGCTCGATGGTGGTCGACATCGGCGGCGGCACCACCGAGGTCGGCATCATCTCGCTCGGCGGCATGGTCTACAAGGGTTCGGTGCGCGTCGGCGGCGACAAGTTCGACGAGGCCATCGTCAACTACATCCGCCGCAACTACGGCATGCTGATCGGCGAGCAAACCGCCGAGGCCATCAAAAAGGCGATCGGTTCGGCCTTCCCGGGCTCCGAAGTCAAGGAGATGGAGGTCAAGGGCCGCAACCTGTCCGAAGGCATCCCGCGCTCGTTCACGATCTCGTCCAACGAGATCCTCGAGGCCCTGACCGACCCGCTCAACAACATCGTTTCGGCCGTCAAGAACGCGCTCGAGCAGACCCCGCCGGAACTGGGCGCCGACATCGCCGAAAAAGGCATGATGCTGACCGGCGGCGGCGCGCTGCTGCGCGACCTCGACCGCCTGCTGATGGAAGAAACCGGCTTGCCGGTGCTGGTCGCCGAAGATCCGCTGACCTGCGTAGTGCGCGGCTCCGGCATGGCGCTCGAGCGCATGGACAAGCTGGGCTCGATCTTCTCGTACGAGTAATACCGGTCCCGCAGGCGCGGGCCGGGGCAGGCCGCCGCCTTGTGCGGCGGCCTTGTCGCATATGCCGCCGGCCGCATGGTCGTATGGTCGCTGATGTCGCTTACGTCGCTTACGTCGCGGGGCCGCCCTGGCTGGCCCCGCATGGCCCTTTGTGTGAGTATTGGAATTCATGGAATACAGTCCCCCGCCCCTGTTTAAGCAAGGCGCCCCGGCGCGGGTCAAAGTGACGGTTTTCGCATGCATTTCGATCGCCCTGCTGATGCTCGACGCGCGCCTGCAGGTGCTCGCGGCGGTGCGCACCGGCGCCGGCACCGTCCTCTACCCGTTCCAGATGGCGGCGCTGATGCCGCGCGACGCGATCGCGCTCGGCGGCAGCTATTTCTCCTCGCTCGCGGCGCTCCAAAAAGAGGTGCGCGACCTCAAGGGCGCCGAAGTCGCCTCGGCCCAGGCGGTGCAGCAGGCGCGCCTGCTGCTGGCCGAGAACGCCCACCTGCGCAAGCTGATGGAGGCGCGCGAGAACATCCCCGTCAAGTCGATCATGAGCGAGATCCTGTACGACGCGCGCGACCCGTCGACGCGCCGCGTGGTGCTCGACCGCGGCTCGCGCGAGGGCGTCGAACTGGGCCTGCCCGTGATCGACAACGCCGGCGTGGTCGGCCAGGTCACGCGCGTGTTCCCGTTCACCTCCGAAGTGACGCTGCTGACCGACCGCGAACAGGCGATCCCGGTGCAGGTGCTGCGCAACGGCCTGCGCAGCGTCGCCTACGGGCGCGGGCGCTCGGGCTACCTCGACCTGCGCTTCGTCGCGCCCGACGCCGACATCAAGGTCGGCGACGTGCTCGTCACCTCGGGCATGGACGGGATCTACCCGGCCGGCCTGGCGGTGGCCAAGGTGGTGCAGGTCGAGAGCAGCGCCAACGGCGCCTTCGGGCGCGTGCTGTGCCAGCCGCTGGCCGGCATCGACCGCAACCGCCAACTGCTGGTGCTGCTCGCGCAAACCCAGCCGCGCCCGCCGCGCCCGCCAGACGAGGTGGTCAAGCAGGTGCGCCGCAGCGCGCTCAAGCCGATGGCCCCGCTCAAACCCGGCGCCGCGCCGATCATGCCGGCCGCGCCGGCGGGCGCCGCGGCGAACCCCGCGCCCGGCATCCGGCCGGCCGCGCAGCCGGCCGCCGCGGCAGCTGCCGGGGCGAGGTTGAATCCGGTGCCGGCTGCCGGGACACGCGTGAACCCGGCCGTGCCGCCCGCCGTGAAGGCCGTGCCGGCGCCGCCCGCCGCCCCGCCCGCCGCCGCCAAACCGAAGGAGGGCGCATGATGAGCCGCCGCCCGAACTACATCCTGCTGCCGGTCAGCCCGCTGTTCATCTCGTTCAGCCTGACCTGCGCCTTCATGCTCAACCTGCTGCCCTGGGGGAACTGGATCGGCGCGCCCGATTTCGTCGCCCTCGTGCTCGTGTTCTGGGGCATCCACCAGCCGCGCAAGGTCGGCATCGGCAGCGCGTTTTTCATGGGCCTGCTCATGGACGTGCACGACGCCACCCTGCTCGGCGAGAACGCGCTGGCCTACACGCTGCTGTCGTATTTCGCGATCATGATCCACCGGCGCGTGCTGTGGTTCCCGATCCTGAGCCAGGCCATGCACGTGTTCCCGCTGCTGCTGCTGACCCAGGCGGTGCAGGTGATGGTGCGCTTCGTGGTCTCGGGCCGCTTCCCGGGCTGGCTCCAGTTCGTCGAATGCGTGGTCGCGATCGCGCTGTGGCCGCTCGTGACCTGGCTGCTGCTGGCGCCGCAGCGGCGCGCGGTCGACCACGACCACAACCGCCCGATCTGAGTCCCGTTCGATGACCGAATTCAAAAACAAGGACCAGGAAATCCAGCTGTTCCGGCGCCGCCTGACCGTGGCCGTGGGCCTCGTGTTCGTCTGCTTCGGGCTGCTGCTGGCGCGCCTCGTGTGGCTGCAGCTCGTCAAGCACAGCGACTACGTCGCGCTGGCCGAGGACAACCGCATCGCCGTGGTGCCGATCGTGCCCACGCGCGGCCTGATCGTCGACCGCAACGGCGTGGTCCTGGCACGCAATTATTCGGCCCACACGCTCGAGATCACGCCGTCGAAGCTGCAGAACAGCCTCGAATCGGTCATCAACGAGCTCGCCACGCTGGTCGAGATCGGCCCCAAGGACCGGCGCCGCTTCGCGCGCCTGCTGGCCGAATCGAAGAGCTTCGCGAGCGTGCCGCTGCGCACCCGCCTGTCGGACGACGAGGTGGCGCGCTTCACGGCCCAGCGCTTCCGCTTCCCCGGGGTCGAGGTGCAGGCGCGCCTGTTCCGCCAGTACCCGCTGGGCGAGGCCGCCTCGCACGTGATCGGCTACATCGGCCGCATCAACCAGGCCGAATCGAACGCCTTCGTCGGCACCGAGCACGAGGCCAACTACCGCGGCACCGACCATGTCGGCAAGGAGGGCATCGAAAGCAGCTACGAGCGCAAGCTGCACGGCGTGACCGGCTACGAGGAGGTCGAAAAGACCGCCGGCGGGCGCGCCATCCGCACCATAAAGCGCGTCGAGTCGACCCCCGGCAGCAACCTGATCATGTCGATCGACATCGAGCTGCAAAAGGTGGTCGAGGAGGCCTTCGGCGACCAGCGCGGCGCGCTCGTGGCGATCGAACCGGAGACCGGCGATATCCTCGCCTTCGTCTCGCGCCCCGGCTACGACCCGAACCTGTTCGTCGACGGCATCGACAGCCAGAGCTGGAACGAACTGAACACCTCGAGCGACCGCCCGCTGCTGAACCGCCCGCTGTCGGGCACCTACCCGCCGGGGTCGACCTTCAAGCCGTTCATGGCGCTCGCCGCGCTCGAACTGGGCAAGCGCACCCAGAGCGGCGCGATCCACGACATCGGCTACTTCACGCTCGGCAGCTCGCGCTGGAACGACGACAAGGTCGGCGGGCACGGCACCGTCAACATGTACACCTCGATCGCCATCTCGTGCAACACCTACTACTACCAGCTCGCGCACGACCTCGGCATCGACGCGATCCACGACTTCATGAAGCCGTTCGGCTTCGGCCAGATCACCGGCATCGACCTCGACCACGAGAAGGAGGGCATCCTGCCGTCCAAGGCCTGGAAGAACAAGCGCTTCTCGAAGCCCGAGACGCGCCGCTGGGTCGGCGGCGACACGATTTCGATCGGCATCGGCCAGGGCTACAACAGCTTCACGATCTTGCAACTGGCGCACGCGGTGGCCAACCTGGCCAACAACGGCGTGGTCATGAAGCCGCACCTCGTCAAACTGGTCGAGGACGGCACCACGCGCGTGCGCACGCCGACCGTGCGCGAGCCGAGCGCGCGCATCCCGCTCAAGCAGGAGAACATCGACTTCATCAAGCGCGCGATGGTCGGCGTGACGTTCGAGGGCACCGGCCGGCTCGCGTTCGCGGGCGCCGGCTACATCGCCGCCGGCAAGACCGGCACCTCGCAGGCGGTCGGCCTCAAGCGCGGCGAAAAATACAACGCGCGCCTGATGAACGAGCGCCACCGCGACAATTCGCTGTACATCGCGTTCGCGCCGGCCGACAAGCCGCGCATCGCGCTCGCGCTGATCGTCGAGAACGCCGGCTTCGGCGCCGCGATCGCCGCCCCGATCGCGCGCAAGGCGCTCGACTACCACCTGCTCGGCAAACGGCCGGGCGCGGGCAAGCCGGGCGCGCCCGACCCGGCGGCGGCCGCGGCGCAGGCCGCAGCCGCAGCCGCAGCCGAGGCCGAAGCCGCGCCGGCCCCGGGCGCCGAGGGCACGCCGGTGCCGATTTACCAGGAATGAGCCGATGCGCATAAACGAAAGACGATCCCTGTGGCGCCGCCTGCGCCCCTACGTGCTGGTGTTCGACCCGGCGCTGTCGCTGATCCTGTGCGTGCTGCTGACGATCAGCGTGGTGACCATGTACTCGGCCGGCACCGAGTTCCCGCTGCGCCTCGAACACCATGTGCGCAACATCGTGCTGGCGCTGGTCGTGATGTGGGCCGCCGCGCTGGTGCCGCCGCAGACGCTGCTGCGGCTCGCCGTGCCGATCTATACGGTCGGCGTCGCGCTGCTGATCGCCGTGCTCGTGGCCGGCATCGTCAAAAAGGGCGCGCGCCGCTGGATCTACATCGGGATCGACATCCAGCCGTCCGAGATCCTCAAGATCGCGATGCCGCTGATGCTGGCCTGGTACTTCCACCAGCGCGCCGCCGCGCTGCGCTGGCAGGACTTCCTGGTCGCGGGCGCCTTGCTGGCGGTGCCCGTGTTCCTGATCATGAAGCAGCCCGACCTCGGCACCGCGCTGCTGGTGATGTCCTCGGGCCTGTACGTGATCTTCCTGGCCGGCCTGTCGTGGAAACTGATCCTCGGGGCGGTGGTCGCCGGCGCGGCCAGCCTGCCGGTGTGGTGGACCGTGATCGCCCACGACTACCAAAGGCAGCGCGTGCTGACGCTGATCGACCCCACCACCGACCCGCTCGGCAAGGGCTTCCACATCATCCAGTCGATGATCGCGATCGGCTCGGGCGGGATGGCGGGCAAGGGCTGGCTGCAAGGGACGCAGTCGCACCTCGAATTCGTCCCCGAACACACCACCGACTTCATCTTCTCGGTCTATTCCGAGGAGTTCGGCTTGATCGGCAACGCCGTGCTGCTGCTGGTCTACACGCTGTTGATCGGGCGCGGCCTGATGATCGCGGCGAACGCCCCGAACACCTTCGCGCGCCTGCTCGGCGGCGCGATCACGATGATCTTTTTCACCTACGCGTTCGTCAACATGGGCATGGTCAGCGGCATCTTGCCGGTGGTCGGCGTGCCGCTGCCGTTCATGAGCTATGGCGGCACCGCCTTCGTCACGCTCGGACTCGGGGCCGGCATCCTGATGAGCATCCAGCGGCACCGCAAGCTGATCCAAAGCTGACACAGGGGACACCATGGCGCGCCTGACCCACCTCCCACCGTTGGCCGCCATCGCCGCGCTGCTCGGCGCCTGCGCGGGCGCGCCGCCGCCCGCGGGCGCGCCGGCGCGCCCGGCAAAGCCGGCTGCCGCCGCGCCGGGCGCGGCGAACGACCCGGCGCGCGCGCGCGCCGCCGCCACGCTGCCCGCGCCCGTCCCCGGCAGCGGCGCCTACTACCAGGACGACGGCCCGGCCGCGGTGGTGCCGCCCGACCTCGATAAAGTTCCCGACGCCGAGGCGCGCGTCGAACCGCTCTCGAAATACGCGAACCGCCCGTACGTGGTGTTCGGCAAGCGCTATGTGCCGATGACGGACGGCGCCGCGTTCTCGCAGCGCGGCCAGGGCAGCTGGTACGGCAAGAAGTTCCACGGCCAGCGCACCGCCTCGGGCGAGATCTACGACATGTACAAGATGAGCGCTGCGCATCCGACGCTGCCGATCCCGTCGTACGCGCGCGTGACCAGCGTCGCTTCGGGCAGGCAGGTGGTGGTGCGCATCAACGACCGCGGCCCGTTCCACAAGGGGCGCGTGGTCGACGTCTCGTACACGGCCGCGGTCAAGCTAGGGCTGCTCAGTTCGGGCAGCCACGAGGTGTCGGTCGAGCGCCTGCTGCCGGCCGATATCGCGCGCATCGCGGCCGGCGCGCCCGAGCGCGGCGACCGGGTCGTGCCCGAGGGCGCCGACGCCGGCGCCGACGCGGTGCAGGAGGCGTTCTTCCTGCAGCTCGGCGCATTCGGGCGCGCCGGCGCGGCCGAGTCCTTGCGCGAGCGCCTGGTCGGGCTCGGCGTGGAGGCGGAGTCGGTCAAGGTGCTGCGCGGCGGCGCCGTGCACCGCGTGCTCAGCGGCCCGTACCCGACCCGCGCCGAGGCCGCCGAGGCCGCGCGCGAACTGCCCGGCTCGCTCGCGCTCAAGCCGGTGGTGGTCAGGCGCTAGCGGGCCTCGGCAGCGAAGCTATGCAAAATTGAATGGCGCGGCTACACGCGATACATTTTTGAATAGCGTGAAACCGAGCTTTGAAGCCCAGAGTTCGAGACGCCTGGAATTAAAAGCAAGCAAACCAATATCGTCCTCGCGCACGCGCTTGTCGCAAAATTAAAAAATGAGGCGCGTGACTTGGCAGAAATCGCGACATCACTAGCCCCTAAAACACAAACCAACATCGTCCTCGCGAATGAGGCTGTCGCGAAAGGACAGCAGCGCGCTCATTTGGCGTTTAAGACGCATCAGAAACCGTGTCGCAAAAATATTAAATATCAAAAACCAACATCGTCCTCGCGGAGGCGGGGACCCATAGAGCGCAAACGTTCTATGGGTCCCCGCCTTCGCGAGGACGATGTTGGTTTAAGTTATCCGGGGCTCGTCATGTCGCGATTTCTGCCATATCAAGCGGCTCAATTTGCGTTTTGCGACTGCCTCGAATGCGGGGCCCCATAGAACGGTAGCTCTGAGCAACTGTTCTATGGGGGCGAGGCATGCCTCGCCGCATTCGCGAGGACGATGTTGGTTCTTGATATTTAATTTTCTCCGACGCGATTTCTGATGCGTCTCAGACGCCAATTCAGCGCACTGCCCCTTTCGCGAGGACTATGTTGATTTTAATCGCTCGATACTTACCGCACGATCCCTGACGCCATCCGCCGACCGCTGCGCCGCCTTACGGGCAGGCGCGCCGCTTCTGCGCGCTGAAGCCGGCGGCGATGCGCTCGAGCTTGGCCGCGTCGGCGGCTTCGACCCGGCGGAACTGGTAGGCCACCTTGTTCGGGCCGCGCGCGAGCACGCGCGCGTTCTTGACGCCCTGTTTGCCGAGCGTCGCCAGCAGGTTTTCGGCGGCCGTCTCCGACTTGAACACGCCGAGCGAGATGGCGCCCTTGAGCGCGCCGTCGGGCATGATGAAATAACTGGTCACGCCGAGCTCCTGGAGTTCGGCCGTCTTGCGCTCGGCCGCCTCTTTGCCTCCCGGCGAGGGGATGTACACGATGTGGTTGGTGATCTCCTGCACGGCCACGTTGCGGCGCGTCGGTTTGGTGCCGAGGGCGCCGATCTTCTCGTCGAAGCGGCGCGATTCGGCCAGCCCGAAGTCGCCGATCTCGGTGCAGGCGAGCACCGGCTTGGGCGGCTCCACGGGCGCGGCGACGAGCACCAGCGGCGCCTCCCCAGCCGCCTCCTCGGCCGCCGAGGCGGCCGCGTCGGGCGCGGGCTCCGCCGGCGGCGCCGGCGGCGGCGCGACCGCCGCGGCGGCGCGCGCGGCGTCGATCAGGGTCAGGCTGGCCGCGCCGAGCTGGTTCTGCATGCGCGCCGGCTCGCGCTCGGCGAACTTGAACTTGCCCAGGTAGCCGCTCTGGTAGGCCAGCAGGGCGCCGTTGATGCACAGCAGGGACCAAAAAATCAGTTTCAACACGGGACTTCCTTCAAGGTGGGGTGGCGCTTGCATGCAAGCCCACCAGGACGATATTGTCGACCTGCCGGTGCGGCAGCGCGAGCACGGGCGCGATGAAGCGCGCGGCGCCGCCCGAGATGATGCATTCGTCGGCGCCGTGCAGCGCGCAGGCGCGTTCGATCGCGCCCGCCTGCGCCGACAGGCAGCCGGCCACGATGGCGTCGGCCGTGTTGTCGGCGAAGCGCGCGAGCTGGCCGTCCTGCGGCGCCACCTGCGGCAGCTGCGCCGTGTTGTGCGCGAGCGAGGCCGCCATCAGCGCCAGCCCGGGCGCGATCATGCCGCCGATGAACACGCCGTCGGCGCTGAGCGCGTCGATCGTGGTCGCGGTGCCGCAGGTGGCCACGACCAGCGCCTTGCCGGGCGCGAGCGCGCGCGCGCCGATCGCGGCGGCGAAGCGGTCGCAGCCCAGCTGGCCCGGGTCGCGGTAGCCGTTGCGCAGGCCGCCCAGCTGCGCCTGCGAGGCGAACCAGCTGACCGGGACCGGCGGCAGCAGCGGCAGCAGCCGCGCGCGCAGCGCCGCCCCGGCCACGTTGGCGATGATCACCTGCGTGACGCGGTGGGCGCGCCAGTCGGCCGCCAGCGTGTCGAGTTCCGCATGCGGGTCCACATGCGGGTCCACATGCGCGGCCGCGCCGCTCGCGCGCCATTGGCCAAGCGCGGCGCCGGCCTCGGCGACGGCCCATTTGATGCGCGTGTTGCCGGCGTCGATCAGCAGCAGCACTATGCCTCCGCCCGGCGCAGCGAGACGTCGCCGGCGACCACCGCGACGCGTCCCTTGGGGCCGTCGAGCAGCAGGCGGCCGCCGTCGTCGACCCCGGCCGCGCTGCCCTCGTGCAGCACGAGGCCGTTTTCGACGATCTTGACGGCCTCGCCCTGCCAGGCGTGCAGCCGGTTCCAGCGCGCGCAGAACGGGCCGAAGCCGGCCCCGTCGAACTGTTCGAGGCAGCCGGCCAGCGCCGCCAGCAGCTTCGCCACCAGGGCGTCGCGCTCCATGCGCGCGAGCCATGGCGCGGCGCCGGCCGGGCCGCCGATGCGCGCCTCGAGTTGGTCGGGCATCAGCAGGTTCAGGCCGACCCCGACCACGGCCCACACCGCGCCGCCCGGCGCGGCCCGGGTTTCGACCAGGATGCCGCCCAGTTTGGCGCCGTCCTTGAGCAGGTCGTTGGGCCACTTCAGCTGCACCTTGACCTCGAGCGCGCCGAGCGCCTCGGCCAGCGCCACGCCGACCGCGAGCGGCAGCCCGGCCAGCCGCTGCAGCGGGCCCTTGAGGCGCCACGCGAGCGAGAACGTCAGCGAGGCGTCGCCGTCCGACAGCCAGCTACGCCCGGCGCGCCCGCGGCCGGCCGTCTGCCGGCGCGCCAGCAGCAGGGTCGGTCCCGCCAGCGCGGGCAGGCGCGCCAGCAGGTCGGCGTTGGTCGAGCCGGTTTCAAGCACCACCTCGAGGGCGACCCGGGCGGCCGGGCCGGCCGCGCAAACGGCGGCGATCGCGGCCGCGGCGTCGCGTTCGGCCTGGTTAATCATGGCATCGCTCGTCATGGCGCCGGCGTGCCGCCCGGCTGCTTGCCTGGCTTGCGGCTCTTGTGCGGCGCCTTGGCGAAGGCGTAGTCGAACAGCGCATCCGGCAGCGCGCGCAGCAGCTTGGCGACCACGCCCATCTGCCACGGGATCACGCGCCGGCTGGCGCCGCGCGCGATCACGCGCGCGGCCTGTTCGGCGAAGCGCGCGGCCGGCATCAGGAACGGCATCGGGTAGGCGTTAACCTGGGTCATCGGGGTGTCGATATAGCCGGGGGCGATCGTGACGACCTTGATGTTGCTGCCGCGTAGTTCGATGCGCAGCGATTCGCAGTAGCTGAACACGGCCGCCTTCGAGGCGCTGTAGGCGCCCGCGCCGGGCAGCCCGCGCACCCCGGCCACGCTGGCGATGCCGACCAGCCGGCATGGCAGCGGCAGCGCCTTCATCGCCGCGATGAACGGGCCGAAGGTGGCCACGGTCGCGGTCAGGTTGGTGGCCAAAATGGCTTCGAACACGGCCAGGTCGGCCGGCTCCTCGGTCAGGGTGCCGTGCGAGATGCCGGCGTTGGCGATCACGATGTCGGCGCCGCCGGTGGCGGCGATGAAGTCGGCCGCGGCCGCCGCCAGCGCCGCGTGGTCGGTCACGTCGACCGCGTAGATGCGGTGGCGCGCGGCGCCGGGCAGGCCGGCGGCCAGTTGCTCGAGCGCGTCACGGCGCCGCGCGAGCAGGCCGAGCGTCGCGCCCTCGGCCGCGTAGTGGCGCGCCAGCGCGGCCCCGATGCCGCTCGAGGCGCCCGTGATGAACACGGCGCTCATCGGGGGCGCGCTTGGGGGCGCGCGCGCATACGGCGCATGCCGCACATGCTACTTCTTGCCCTTGGCGGCGGCCTTTTTCTCCGCCTGCACCTGCGCGACCAGGAAATCGGCCACGCGCAGCACGGCCACGTGCATCTCGGCCTCGGACTTGACGCCGACGGCGCGCCCGGCGATGGTCGGCGAGGTGATGAAGCGGCCGTCGATGGCGAGCATCGGCCACTGGTCGATCTTGTAGCCGTCCATCAGCGCGACCGAGCGGTTGAGCTTGGCCTGGATCCCGAACGAGCGGTAGGCCTCGACGAACTTGGCGCGCTCGATGCCGGCTTTTTCGGCCCAGTCGAACACCAGTTCGTCCGAGTTCAGGCGCAGGCGCTCGGCGCCGTGCATCGCCTCGAACACGCTGGCGTGATATTTCTCGAGCAGGCCGAGCGACTCGAGCGTGAAGAACAGGCGCTGCTGCGGCAGCACGTTGGCGTCGCGCGGCACGTGCACGCGCTTGAAGACGATATTGTCGCCCTGTTTTTTGACCCAGGCCGCCAACGCCGGCTCGAGCAGGTGGCAGTGCGGGCAGTAGTACGCGAAGAACTCGGTCACTTCGACCTTGTTGCCCGAGCTGGTGTTCTGCGCCTGCGGCAGGCCGAGGAAGTCGGCGCCTTCGCGCGGGGTGGCCGGGGCCGCGGCGACGCCGGCCATGGCGCCCAACAAGACGACGCTCGAGATGAGGTTCTGGAAAAAACGCATGCTGGTCTCCCGGTTATTTTTGGTTGCGGACGATGGCGACATCGATTCCGTTGTCGAGCAGGCGCGCGCGCGCCTTGTTCATCGATTCGACCTGGTTGAACGGGCCGAGGCGGACCCGGTGCAGCACGCCGGCGTCGCTCGCGCGCTCGCTCAGGGTCGCCTCGAAACCGAGCAGGGCCAGCTTGGCGCGCGTGTTCTCGGCGTCGTCGACCTCGCGGAAGGCGCCCGCCTGCAGGTAGTACACGAAGGTGTCTTCGGCGGCGGCCGGCTCGGGCTTGACGTTGGCCGTCTGCGCGCTCTTCGGCTCGGCCGCGGGCGCCGGGGCGGGCGCGGCCTCTGGCTTGGCGGCCGGCTTGGGCTCGGCCTTTTGGTCCTTGGCCAGTTCGAGGCCGGCGATGACCTGGCCGAGCGGATCGGCGGCCGCCGCTTCGGGCTTGGCGGTGATCTGCTTGTTGGCCGCGCGCGCGGCCTCCTTGTTGCCGTACAGCGGCTTGTTCGGGTCGGAGGCCTGGCCTTCGGTCGGTTCGCCCATCTTGCCCATCTTGCCGGCCTTGTCGGTGAACGGGGTCGAACCCTTGGTGATCGCCAGCGCCACGAGCACGGCGATCACGAGGCCGACCACGAGGCCGATGATGATGCCGGTCAGCGTGTTGCCGCGCTGGCGGCGGGGAAGGGTGAAACGTGTTGCATGAGTCATGTACGCGCCTTTGCTGTTTGACGGGGTGCTGCGTGCTATGTGTTAAGTGCCGCTGCTGCTGCTGCTGCTTACATCTGGTCCGGCGCCGACACGCCGATCAGCGCCAGGCCGTTGCGCAGCACCTGGCGCGTGGCCACCACCAGCGCCAGGCGCGCCCGCTTGACGGCCTCGTCCTCGACGAGCACCTTCTCGGCGAAGTAGAAGCTGTGCAGCTTGCTGGCAAGGTCGCGCAGGTAGAACGCGACCTGGTGCGGCCCCAGTTCGGCCTGGGCGCGCGCGAGCACCTCGGGGTATTCGGCCAGCGTGGCCAGCAGCGCGGCCTCGCTCGGCGCGCTCAGCGGCGCGAGGTCGGCCGCGGCCAGCGTGGCCTCGTCGCCGCCCCAGATCGAGAGCATCTTGCAGATGCGCGCATGCGCGTACTGCACGTAGTGCACCGGGTTCTCGTCGGTGGTCTTGAGCGCGACGTCGACGTCGAACACGAACTCGGTGTCGGCCTTGCGCGAGATCAGGAAGAAGCGCACGGCGTCGCGGCCCTTGGTGATGTCGCCCCCGCCCGACCATTCGATCAGGTCGCGCACCGTCACGTAGGAGCCGGCGCGCTTGGAGATCTTGACCTCCTCGCCGTTCTTCATGACCGTCACCATCTTGTGCAGCACGTAGTCGGGGTAGCCCGGCGGGATGCCCGCCTCGAGCGCCTGCAGGCCGGCGCGCACGCGCGCGATGGTGCCGTGGTGGTCGCTGCCCTGGATGTTGATCGCCTTGGCGAAGCCGCGCTGCCATTTGACGAGGTGGTAGGCGATGTCGCCGACGAAGTAGGTGTAAGTGCCGTCGGACTTGCGCATCACGCGGTCCTTGTCGTCGCCGTAGTCGGTGCTGCGCAGCCACAGCGCGCCGTCCTGCTCGTACGTCTTGCCGCCGGCGCCGAGCGTCTGCACGGCGGTGGCGACCTTGCCGTCGGCGTACAGCGAGGACTCGAGGAAGTAGTTGTCGAACTTGACGCCGAACGCGAGCAGGTCCATGTCCTGCTCGTTGCGCAGGTAGGTCACGGCGAACGCGCGGATCGACTCGATGTCGTCGACCTCGCCGCTGGCGGTGGCCGGCAGGCCGTCGCTGGCCGAGACGGTTTTTTTGGCGAGGTAGTCGGCCGCGATCTCGGCGATGTAGTCGCCGTTGTAGGCCGGCTCGGGCCAGCCGGCGTCGTCCGGCTTGAGGCCCTTGGCGCGCGCCTGCACCGAGTTCGCCAGCGTGGCGATCTGGACCCCGGCGTCGTTGTAATAGAACTCGCGCGTGACGGCGTAGCCCTGGGCTTCGAACAGGGCCGATAAGGCGTCGCCGAGCGCGGCCTGGCGGCCGTGGCCGACGTGCAGCGGCCCGGTCGGGTTGGCCGAGACGAATTCGAGGATGACCTGCTTGCCGGCGCCGCCGGTGCCGCGCCCGAACGCTTCTTTTTGCGCGAGGATGGCGCCGACCACGGCCAGCTTGGCGGCGGCCGCCACGCGCAGGTTGATGAAGCCGGGCCCGGCGATCTCGGCGCTTTCGAGCACGCCGCGCGCGGCCGGGTCGGCCATGAGCGCGGCCACGATCTGCTGGGCCAGCTCGCGCGGGTTCAGTTTGAGCTGCTTGGCCAGCTGCATCGCGATATTGCAGGCGGCGTCGCCGTGCGCGCTGTCGCGCGGACGCTCGAGCACGACCACGGGCGACAGGCCGCTGCCGGCCGTGATCGGTGCGATGGCGGCCTGGAGCAGGTTGGCGATTTCTTGTTTTTGTTCAGCGAGCATGGGCGGAGTTCAGTCAGGTCGGTAAGGTCGGTAAGGTGTCGGTGCGGCGGCGGCGCCGCCCGAAAAGTCATTGGGCAATTATACTGGTTTGGCGCAACGGCGAATACCGGGCCGCGCCCGCCGGCGCCCGCGCGCGCCGCCTTTTGGCCACAGAATGGTGCGATGTTCGCCCCTTTTAAGGCCCAATTAAGGCCCATTTAAGACAAACCCGGCCCGAAACCGGGTGCCGCCGCGCCGAAGCCGTTACAATTGTCGCCTTAAATGAAAAGCACGAGCACGAAAAGCACCGGCACCGAACGCACCAATAGCACCAATAGCACCAATAGCACCAATAGCACCAATAGCACCAATAGCACCAAACGCGCGCCGCCCGGCTGCGCGCGACCACGCCCCACTGAGAACCACATGACCGATAAGCGCCCGACCCTCTCCCTCAAACCCGCCGGCCGCGGCAAGCCCGCAGGTGGCGGCAAACCTGCAGGGGGCAAACCCGCATGGGGCAAACCCGCAGGCGGCAAACCGGCGGGCGGCAACCCCGCAGGCGGCAACCCCGCAGGCGGCAACCCGGCAGGCGGCAAACCCGCAGGCGGCAATCCCGATCAGCGCGCCGGCGACGCGGACGGGGTCGAGCACGGCGGCGAGCGCGTGCGCCCCAGCTACGAGCTCAAGCCGGTGCTGCAGCCGGGCTACCTGCCGCGCCTGAAACCCGATTCTCTGGCCTTGTGCCTGCTCGGCGCGGCCAACGCGGTGGCCCAGGTGCGTTCCGGCGGCGTGGCGCTGCCGGCCGCGCTGGCCAACGCGTTTGGCGTCACCAACGCCTCGCCCCAAGTGCGCGGCGCGATCCAGGACATCGCCTACCGCACCATGCGCCAGCTCGGGCGCAGCGAGGCGCTGCTCGGCCTGATGACCTCGAAGGCGCCCGAGCCGCCGATGCTGGCCGGGCTGCTGTGCTGCGCGTTGAGCCTGATCGACACGCCCGACGGCGCCACCCCGCCGTACGAGGAGTTCACCGTGGTCGACCAGGCCGTGACGGTGGCCACCTCGCACCCCGACATGGCGCACGCCAAGGGCATGGTCAACGCCGTGCTGCGCCGCTTCCTGCGCGAGCGCGCCGAGCTCGTGGCGGCCGCGCTGCTGCAGCCGCCGGCCCAGTTCAACTACCCGCAGTGGTGGATCGACGCCGCGCGCGCGGCCTACCCGCAGCAGTGGCAGGCGATCCTCGCCGCCGGCAACGCGGCGCCGCCGCTGACGCTGCGCGTGAACCGGCGCAAGACGAGCGTGCCCGACTACCTCGCGCAGCTGGCCGCGGCCGGCATTGGCGCGTCCCAGGTCGGGCCGTCGGCGGTGCGGCTCGACAAACCGATCGGGGTCGCCCTGATCCCGGGCTTCGAGGCCGGCCTGGCCTCGGTGCAGGACGCCGGCGCCCAGCTGGCCGCGCCGCTGCTCGACGTGCGCGACGGCATGCGCGTGCTCGACGCCTGCGCGGCCCCGGGCGGCAAGACCGGCCACCTGCTCGAGCTGGCCGAGCTCGACCTGACCGCGGTCGACTCCGACCCCAAGCGCCTCGTGCGGATCGAGGAAAACCTGCAGCGCCTCGGTCTGACGGCCACGCTCAAGGCGTTCGAGGCGCAAACGAGCGTCTGGTGGGACGGGCGCCAGTTCGACCGGATCCTGGCCGACGTGCCTTGCACGGCCTCGGGCATCGTGCGCCGCCATCCGGACATCCGCTGGCTGAGGCGCAAGGCCGACTCGCTCCAACTTGCAACACTTTCGGCCAAAATTCTCGACAACCTTTGGCAGATGCTGCGGCCAAATGGTAAATTGCTGTTCGTGACATGCTCGCTCTGGCCCCAGGAATCGGAGGCGCAGGCCGCCGCGTTCGCGGCGCGCCACGGGGCGGTCCGCCTCGACGCGCCCGGCCAGCTGCTGCCGACGGCCGGTGACGGTCTCGACCACGACGGTCTGTTCTACGCCCTGTTCCAAAAGAGCGCGGCGTGACGGACGCACCGGCGATCCTCAATCTGACTCCAAAAGGCGCGGCCCACTTGTGACACGACGTTTTTTTCGACTCATCGCCTGCAGCTTGCTGCTGATGTTTGCGTGCGCGCAGACCTCGGCGGCCGAAGGCGTCGTCGACATCACGCGTGCCCAGATCGAGTCGGGCGAGGACGGCTACAAGCTCGCCGCCAGCTACCAGTTCGAACTCAACCACGGGCTCGAGGACGCGATCCAGCACGGCGTCCAGCTCCATTTCACGACCCGCATCGAACTGACCCGGCCGCGCTGGTACTGGCTCGACGAGAAGGCCGTCTCGGCGCGCCGCACGATGCGCATCTCGTACAATGTATTGACGCGCCAGTACCACGTCTCGGTGCTCGGCAGCGTGCAGCAAAGCTTCGACACGCTCGACGACGCGCTGTTCCTGATCCGGCGCCCTAGCCGCTGGCTGTTCGCCGGCAGGGGCGCGCTCAAGCCGGGCGAGACCTACGACGTGAGCCTGTCGATGGACCTCGACCGCAGCTACCTGTCCAAGCCGGTCCAGCTCAACGCCTCGGGCAAGGGCGAGTGGCGCCTCGAGTCGAACAAAAAGACCTTCACCTACAGGGCGGAGTAATCGGTGAACCAGGCCTTGCGCTATTCGCTGATGGTCGGCGGCGCCGTGGTCGGCATCCTGTTGTTCCTGCTCGCCTCCGCCTCCAACAACTCCGGCTTCTTCGACCGCTACTACAACTACCTGCTCGGCCTGAACGCGGCGGCCGCCGCCTCGCTGCTCGTGTTCGTGGTGGTGGCGCTGGCGCGCCTGTATTCGCGTTATAAAAGCGGCAAGTTCGGCTCGCGCCTGATGGCGCGCCTGGTGCTGCTGTTCGCCGCGATCGGCATCCTGCCCGGGGTCGTCATCTTCATGGTGTCGGTGCAGTTCGTCTCGCATTCGATCGACTCCTGGTTCAACGTCAAGATCGAGGCCGCGCTCGAATCGGGCCTGAACCTGGGCCGCGCCCAGCTCGACCAGTCGCTCGTCATGCTCAGCGCGGCCGCGGCCGAGGGCGCCGAGAGCATTGGCTCCGAGCGCGGCGCCGAACGCGGCGCCGCCGCGCGCGCGGTGCTCGCGCGCCTGGTCGCCTCGCAGGAGGGCCTGCAGAACGCGATGCTGCTCGACGCCGACGGCAAACTGCTCAGCGCCAGCACCGCGCCGCCGCCGCGCGACCCGGCCAGCCTCGGGCCCGACCTGCCGACGGCCGACATGCTGGCGCAGGCGCGCGCGCCGGGCGGCTACGCCAAGCCCGAGGGCGGCTTAGAGCGCGACGCCCTCAGCGGCGCGCTCGACCCGGCCCAGAACGCGCTCGACGCCGCCACCAGCCTGCGCCTGCGCGTGATCGTGGCGCTGCCGGCCGCCGGCGCCGGCGTGCGCTACCTGCAGCTGCTGCAGTCGGTGCCGGTCAACCTGGCCACCAACGGCGAGGTGCTGCGCACCGCCTACAGCGAATACCAGCAGCGCAAGGACGCGCGCGACGGCCTGCGCAAGATGTACATCGAGACGCTGACGTTGACGCTGCTGCTGGCCATCTTCGGCGCCGTCGCGAGCGCCTTCCTGATCGCCGGCAACCTCGCCGCGCCGCTGCTGGTGCTGGCCGAGGGCACGCGCGCGGTGGCCGAGGGCGACCTGTCGCCGCGCCCGATCGTGGCCACCTCGGACGAGCTGGGCACGCTGACGCAGTCGTTCAACACCATGACCGGCCAGCTGTTCGAGGCGCGCAGCTCGGTCGAGCGCAACCGCGCGGCGCTGCAAAGCGCCAAGGTCCACCTCGAGTCGGTGCTGGCCAACATGTCGGCCGGCGTGATCGTGCTCGACGCCGACTTCAACGTGGTCAATTCGAACGAGGCGGTGCAGCGCATCCTGCAGCACGACGTCGGCGGCCACGTGGGCCGGCCGCTGACCGAGATCACGGGCCTCGAGCGCTTCTCGAGCGCCGTGATCAAGGCGTTTTCGACCCAGAGCGCGCAGTCGGCCGCGGGCGGGCGCCAGCGCGTGCATTGGCAGCAGGAGATCGAGATCGCGCGCGGGGCCGACCCCACGGTCGCCTTCGAGCACGACGTCACGGTGCTCGCGCGCGGCTCGCGCCTGCCGGTCGGCGTCGGCAGCGGCTTCATCGTCGTGTTCGACGACATCTCCGAGGTCATCTCGGCGCAGCGCTCGATCGCCTGGGGCGAGGTGGCGCGCCGGCTCGCGCACGAGATCAAAAACCCGCTGACCCCGATCCAGCTCTCGGCCGAACGGATGCAGATGAAGCTGGCCAAGCACCTCGGCCCGGCCGACCTCGACCTGCTCAACCGCGGCACCGCCACCATCGTCAACCAGGTCGACGCGATGAAGCGCATGGTCGACGACTTCCGCGACTACGCGAAGGCGCCGCCGGCCCAGCTGCAGCCGCTTGACCTCAATAGTCTTATCTCCGAGATACTACATTTGTACCTTTCCGGCGACGAAAGCGATATGATCCATGCTGTGCTGGCGCCGGGCATGCCGGCCGTGATGGGCGACCCGACCCAGTTGCGCCAGGTGGTGCACAACCTGCTGCAAAACGCGCAGGACGCGATGAACGAATATGCGAGCAGCGAGGCGGGCGCCGGCGGGCGCGCGGCCGGGGCGCCGCGCGGGCGCATCGAGCTCACCACCGAGGCGATCCACTACCAGAGCGCCGAAGGCGGCTCCGGAACGGCGGTGCGGCTGGCGATCGTCGATAATGGGCCCGGATTCGCGCCCAAGATCCTCGCGCGCGCGTTCGAGCCGTACGTCACGTCCAAGGCGCGCGGCACCGGGCTCGGGCTGCCGATGGTCAAG
Organism: Pseudomonadota bacterium; assembly: GCA_040384885.1. Taxonomy (GTDB): domain Bacteria; phylum Pseudomonadota; class Gammaproteobacteria; order Burkholderiales; family Burkholderiaceae_D; genus Telluria_A. Next base: position 56,959 of record JAZKIN010000059.1, read on the forward strand.
AAAATCATCGATGAACACGGGGGCCGGATCGAGATCGGCAACCGCACAGACGGAACTGGCGCGTCCGTCTTGATTTTGCTGTTAAAGTTGGCGCCTGCGGCGACCTAGTGGAGAGCCACGGGCGCAGGTAATCGGATCAAGAACAAAATCGACCCCGTCGACGCGCATGCAGGGCATGGGCCGGGGCGGGCGAAATCAGGAAGGCAAAACTAGATGGCAAACATTCTCGTAGTTGATGATGAAATGGGCATCCGCGAGCTACTCTCGGAGATCCTGGGCGACGAAGGCCACGCGATCCAGCTGGCCGAAAACGCCCAGCAGGCGCGCGACGCGCGCGCCGCGGGCGCACCCGACCTGGTGTTGCTCGACATCTGGATGCCCGACACCGACGGCGTCACGCTGCTCAAGGAGTGGCAGCGCGACGGCCTGCTGACCATGCCGGTCATCATGATGTCGGGCCACGCCACGATCGACACGGCGGTCGAGGCGACCCGCATCGGCGCCCTCAACTTCCTCGAAAAACCGATCGCGCTGCAAAAGTTGCTCAAAGCGGTGCAGCAGGGCCTCACGCGCGCGCAGGAGACCGCGCGCCCCGCGCTCAGCGCGGCGCGCCCGATCATGGCGCCGCAGGTCGAGGAGCACAACCTGGCCGCGGCCGGCATGTTCAGCGCCCAGGCGCCGCAGCAGGGCGCGCTGCAGGGTGGCGCGCGCATTAACGTCCAGCCCGACGGCGACGGCCAGGGCATGAGCCTGTCGTTCGACCTGCCGCTGCGCGAGGCGCGCGACGCGTTCGAGCGCATGTACTTCGAGCACCACCTCGGGCGCGAGGGCGGCTCGATGACACGCGTGGCCGAAAAAACCGGGCTCGAGCGCACCCACCTGTACCGCAAGCTCAAGCAACTCGGCGTCGAGCCGGGCAAGCTGTCCAAAAAATCGGGTTGAACGCGGCGCCGCGGCTGCCCACCACGCTCGTGACCGGCCCGGCCGGCGCGCGCGAGGCGGCCATCGCGCGCCTGCTCGTGCCCGGCGTGGCCACCGCCGTCATCCTCGAAGGCCTGCCCCAGGGCACCACCATCCTCACCTCGTCCGATTCGCTCGCCGTGCAGCGGATCGCGCCCGGTTGCCTGTGCTGCACCGGCCAACTGGTTTTGCGTGTAACATTGAATCGACTCCTGCGCCAGCGGCCCGCGCGCCTGTTCATCGGACCCGCCCCGGGAGATCACCTTGATCAGTTGCGATCGTGGTTGAGCGAAACGCCATACGATCAGCTGTTGGAACTGACGCCGGACATTTCCACTTGAAATGGCGCCGGCCAGCCCCACTTCGTACTGGTGCGCTAGCGTGCGAATTGGTGCGAAGTGGAAAGTCAGCCATCTGAAACACGGCGGTTTTCCACCCCAACCGTCTGATCGAGCGAAGGAATGACCATGAACATGATCTACAACAGCGAGCAATACAGCGTCGTCGAATTCGGCGTCGACCAAAACCTCGAGGCGCTGCGTTTCGGCGGCTACGAGATCGTCGACAAATCGGGCCGGCGCGAAGCCTTCATCGGCGGCAAGCTGGCCCAGTCGTTCAGGCGTGATGTCAACAACCTCATCGCGAGCGAGCCGACGATGGAGGAAATCGACGATTTCCTCGGCTCCTACGACTCGCTGATGAGCCAGCCGGTGCTGCTGCACTAGGGTTTTTGCACTACGCAGGCAAGTAATGCCGAAATCCGCACCTCACCACATCGTCCTCGCGAAGGCGGGGACCCATAGAACCTGTGGGCAAAGGCAAAGTCGATTCTGGCTACGTGCGCCGAAGTGGGAACGGCGTCAATAATTTAGCTGCATGTGGGTTTGCCCCGGTCTGACCATAATGTTAATGGTACATTCGGTCATAGGCTCTATGGGTCCCCGCCTCCGCGAGGACGATGTGGTGGTAGGCGGGTTTCGCTTCCCTTAGTGGCATTGGGGTCCGACCCCGGCGCTCTTGCTGGCCCTGCGCATGGTAAACTATCGCCATGTGCCAACTTCTCGGAATGAACTGCAATGTCCCCACCGACATTGTCTTCAGCTTTACCGGCTTCGCCCAGCGCGGCGGCCGCACCGACTCACACCTCGACGGCTGGGGCATCGCCTTTTTCGAGGGCGCCGGCGTGCGCCATTTCGTCGACCACCAGGCCGCGATCGATTCGCCCGTCGCCGAACTCATCAAGCGCTATCCGATCAAGTCGCGCCACGTCATCGCGCATATCCGCAAGGCCACCCAGGGCCAGGTCGCGCTCGAAAACTGCCACCCGTTCGTGCGCGAGTTGTGGGGCCGCTACTGGGTGTTCGCCCACAACGGCGACCTCAAGGATTTCAATCCGGTCCTCAACGGCGCCTACCGCCCGGTCGGCACGACCGACAGCGAGCAGGCCTTTTGTTTCCTGCTGCAAGAGTTGCGTTTGCGCTTCGGCGACAGCGCGCCGTCGCTGCCGCCGCTGCGCGCAGCGCTTGCCGAACTGGTCGGCACGATCGCGACCCACGGCACCTTCAACCTGATGCTCTCGGACGGCAACGCCCTGTTCGCCCATTGCTCGACCAAGCTGTGCTACGTGGTGCGCCAGCATCCCTTCCTCACGGCCAGCCTGTCGGACGAGGATGTCAGCGTCGATTTCGCCGAGCTGACCACGCCGCGCGACCGCGTCGCCGTGATCGTGACCGAGCCGCTCACGACCAACGAGCAATGGACCGCGTTCGCGCCGGGCGAGCTCAAGGTGTTCGTCGACGGCATGCCGTTGCCCGCCCTGGCGTGACTTGCGGTTGATAACTTTTAGTTAAAATTGATTCCATGCATTCCTGCATCGATCGGAATCGGTTAAAGTATTGATTAATGTCAATCTCGGGACTGCGGCGATCATGTCCGCGGCCGGTGACCGGAAACAATGCACACCATGGATGACCCAAGCAGCGCCGAATCGGCCTCCCCGCACTTGCGCGTGCACGATTTTTACCTGGGCCGCCAGCCGATCATGAACCGCGAGCAGGCCCTGTACGGCTACGAGTTGCTGTTCCGCAGCGCGCCGGTCGGTCCGGCCGTGATCGAATCGGACCTGTCGGCCACCGCCGCCGTGATCGCCCACGTGGCCCAGCTCGGGCTCGAGCGCGTGATCGGCGACTCGCCCGGTTTCGTGATCGTCGACGCGGCAGTGCTGATGAGTGACATTTTCGTGTTCCTCCCGCGCGAGCAGGTCGTGCTCGAAATCGTCGGCAGCATGAAGGCGACCCCCGCCGTCCTCGAGCGTATGGCCGAGCTCGCGGGACACGGTTTCAAGTTCGCGCTCGACGCCACCAGCGCCGAGGCCGTCGAAGGCCAGGCGATGTTGCCGCTGATCGACTTCGTCACGATGGACGCCCTCCTGACCCCGATCGAGACCGTGCGCCGGCGCGCGCCCGCCTTCAAGCAGGACAAGAAACTGCTGCTGGCCAAAAAGGTCGAGACGCGCGAGCAATTCCAGATGGCGCTCGACGCCGGCTTCGACTATTTCCAGGGATATTATTTCGCCAAGCCGATCGTGATCAGCGGGCGCAAGCTGTCGCCGTCGCGGCTGGCCGTGGTGCAACTGATGACGCTGGTGATGTCGGATGCCGACAACATCGAGATCGAGCGCGCGGTCAAACGCGACGTGCCGCTCGCGCTCAACCTGCTACGGCTGGTCAACACGCCGGCGGTCGGCCTGCGCCACCGCATCGATTCGCTGAGCCAGGCCGTGATGATCCTCGGGCGGCGCCAGTTGCAGCGCTGGCTGCAGATCATGCTGTACGCCGAGACCGCGCGCCAGGGCCAGAACATGACGCCGCTGCTGATCCTCGCGACCACGCGCGGGCGCCTGCTCGAGCTGCTCGCCAAGCGCGTGCGGCCGAGCCAGCAGAACGTGGCCGACATCGCCTTCACGGTCGGCATCATGTCGTTGATGGATACCTTGTTCGGCATGCCGATGGAGGAGATCATGCTGCAGATCCCCGTCAGCGACGAGGTGTCGGAGGCGCTGCTGCACCGCTCGGGCTTTTTCGGCGATTTGCTGCGCCTGGCCGAATGCATCGAACGGGTCGAAGAGATGGAGGACCAGCTCACGCCGACGCTGCGCGATCTGGCGATTTCGAGCGAGGAGCTGGTCGAGCTGGAGATGGCCGCGTTCGAGTGGAGCGAGACCGTGGTGCGGTTCGCGATTTAGAGCGGCCGAAAACCCGAAAGCCAAGATTAAACCTACATCGTCCTCGCGCAGGCGGGGACCCATAGAACAGTTGCTATGAGCTACAGTTCTATGGGTCCCCGCCTGCGCGAGGACGATGTTGGTTTGTTATTTGTGGATTGCGCCCGGCACGACTCCTGCCGAGCTACCGCCGCCTTCAATTACGACAGATTCGGCGCCAGCCAGCTCGCCAGCTGCTCGCGTTCGACCCCGCGCCGTTTGGCCATGTCGCCGAGCTGGTCCTCGCCGATCTTGCCAACCACGAAATACTTCGATTCCGGGTGCGCGAAGTAAAAACCCGACACCGCAGCCCCCGGGAACATCGCGAACGACTCGGTCAACTCCATCCCGATCTCCTGCGCCTGAAGCACCTTGAACATATCGGCCTTGACCGTGTGCTCGGGGCAGGCCGGATAGCCCGGCGCCGGCCGGATCCCGGCGTACTGCTCGGCGATCAATGCCGCGCTGTCGAGTTTTTCGTCGGCCGCGTGGCCCCACAAATCGGTGCGCACGCGCTCGTGCAGGTATTCGGCGAAGGCCTCGGCCAGCCGGTCGGCGAGCGACTTGAGCATGATGGACGAATAATCGTCATGCGCGGCCTCGAAGCGCTGCTCGTGCTTCTCGATGCCCAGCCCCGCGGTCACGGCGAACATGCCGATGTAGTCGGCCACGCCCGATGATTTGGGCGCGATGAAATCGGCCAGGCACTGGTTGGGCCGCTGCACGCCGTCGACGACCGGCTTGACGCCCTGCTGGCGCAAACCGTAATAGGTGAACGCGACCGTGCCGCGCGTGTCGTCGGTGTAGACCTCGATGTCGTCGTCGTTCACGCTGTTGGCCGGCAGCAGCGCGATGACGCCGTTGGCGGTCAGCCAGCGCCCCTCGATGATCTTTTTGAGTAACGCCTGGCCCTCCTCGAACACCTTGCTGGCCGCCTCGCCCACCACCGCGTCCTTCAAGATGGCGGGGAAGGGTCCGGCCAGGTCCCAGGTCTGGAAGAACGGGCCCCAGTCGATGTACTGCGCCAGCGTCGCCAGTTCGACGTTCTTGAACACGCGGCGGCCGATGAATTTCGGGCGCACCGGCGCGAACGGCAGCAGCGCCTTGTTGGCGCGCGCGGCCGCCAGCGGCAGCATCGGCAGCGCCTTCTTGTTGGCGTGCTGCTCGCGGATGCGCACATAGTCCTGCGCGATGTCGTCGATGTATTGGTCGCGGCTCTCGGGCGTGAGCAGCGACTGCGCGACCGACACCGAACGCGAGGCGTCCGGCACGTACACCACCGGGCCGTCGTAGTTGTGCGCGATTTTGACCGCCGTGTGGGCGCGGCTGGTGGTCGCGCCGCCGATCAGGAGCGGGATCTTGAGCATGCGGAAGTGCGGGTCGCGCTGCATCTCGCGCGCCACGTGCGCCATCTCCTCGAGCGAGGGCGTGATCAGGCCGGACAGGCCGATCATGTCGGCATTCTCGACCTTGGCGCGCGCCAGGATTTCGGAGCAGGGCACCATCACGCCCATGTTGACGACCTCGAAGTTATTGCATTGCAGGACCACCGAGACGATGTTCTTGCCGATGTCGTGGACGTCGCCCTTGACGGTGGCGATGACGATCTTGCCCTTCGGTTTGGCGACGATGCCGGTGCGTTTTTCTTCCAGCAGCTTTTCTTCTTCGATGTAGGGGATCAGGTGGGCCACCGCCTGCTTCATCACGCGCGCCGACTTGACCACCTGCGGCAGGAACATCTTGCCCTGGCCGAACAGGTCGCCGACCACGTTCATGCCGTCCATCAGCGGGCCTTCGATCACGTGGATCGGGCGCCCGCCCGAGGCCAGCAGCGCCTGGCGCGCCTCTTCGGTGTCGTCGACGATGTACTGGGTGATGCCGTGCACCAGCGCGTGCGACAGGCGCTTGTTGACGTCGCCCGCGCGCCACTCGAGGTTCTGCACGTCGGCGCGCCCGCCCGCCTTGAGCGTGCCGGCGATGTCGATCATGCGTTCGGTGGCGTCGTCGCGCCGGTTCAGCACCACGTCCTCGACCCGCTCGCGCAGCTCGGGCGCGATGTCGTCGTAGACGCCCATCATGCCGGCGTTGACGATCCCCATGGTCATGCCGGCCTTGATCGCGTGGTACAGGAACACGGTGTGGATCGCCTCGCGCGCCGGGTCGTTGCCGCGGAAGCTGAACGACACGTTCGACACGCCGCCCGAGATCTTCGCGTGCGGCAGGTTGTCCTTGATCCAGCGCGTGGCGTTGATGAAGTCGACCGCGTAGTTGTTGTGCTCCTCGATGCCGGTGGCGATCGCGAAGATGTTCGGGTCGAAGATGATGTCCTCGGGCGGGAACCCGACCTGCTCGGTCAGCACCTTGTAGGCGCGCGCGCAGATCTCGGTCTTGCGCTCGAAGGTGTCGGCCTGGCCCTTCTCGTCGAAGGCCATCACGATCACGGCCGCGCCGTAGCGCCGGCACAGGCGCGCCTGGCGGATGAACTCCCCTTCGCCTTCCTTCATCGAGATCGAGTTGACGACCGCCTTGCCCTGCACGCATTTGAGGCCGGCCTCGATCACCGACCATTTGGACGAGTCGATCATGATCGGCACGCGCGAGATGTCGGGCTCGGACGCGATCAGGTTCAAAAAGCGCGTCATCGCGGCCACCGAATCGAGCATCGCCTCGTCCATGTTGATGTCGATGACCTGGGCGCCGTTCTCGACCTGCTGGCGCGCCACCGACAGCGCCTCGTCGTACTGCTCGTTGAGGATCATGCGCGCGAACGCCTTCGAGCCGGTCACATTGGTGCGCTCGCCGACGTTGACGAACAGCGAGTCGGCGTCGATCGTGAACGGCTCGAGGCCCGACAAGCGCAGCGCCACCGGGATCTCGGGCAGCGCGCGCGGCGCCGTCTCGGCCAGCAGGTCGGCGATCGCGGCGATGTGCTCGGGCGTGGTGCCGCAGCAGCCGCCGGCGATGTTGATGAAGCCGCTGTCGGCGAATTCGCGCAGCAGCGCCGAGGTGTCGGCCGGCAGCTCGTCGAAGCCGGTGTCGCTCATCGGGTTGGGCAGGCCCGCGTTCGGGTAGATGCAGACATAGGTGTCGGCGATCTGCGACAGCTCCTGCGCGTAGGGGCGCATCAGGGCCGCGCCGAGCGCGCAATTGAGGCCGATCGTGAGCGGCTTGGCGTGCCGCACCGAATTCCAGAACGCGGGCACGGTCTGGCCCGACAGGATGCGGCCCGAGGCGTCGGTGACGGTGCCCGAGATCATCAACGGCAGGCGCACGATGTCCGGGTGCTCGTCGAAGTACTGGTCGATCGCGAACAGCGCGGCCTTGCAGTTGAGGGTGTCGAAGATGGTCTCGACGAGCAGCACGTCGGCGCCGCCGTCGACCAGGCCGCACACCTGCTCGAGGTAGGCCGTGACCAGCTGGTCGAAGCTGACGTTGCGCGCGGCCGGGTCGTTGACGTCGGGCGAGATCGAGGCGGTCTTGGGCGTCGGCCCGAGCGCGCCTGCGACGAAGCGCGGCTTGTCGGGCGAGCTGTACTTGTCGCAGGCGGCGCGCGCCAGCCTGGCCGCGGCCACGTTCATCTCGTAGGCCAGGTGGCCCATGTGGTAATCGTCCTGCGCGATCGAGGTCGCGCCGAAGGTGTTGGTCTCGATCAGGTCGGCGCCGGCGGCCAGGTAGCGCTCGTGGATCTCCTGGATGACCTGGGGCTGGGTCAGCGTCAGCAGCTCGTTGTTGCCCTTGACGAAGAGCTCGCGCGCGCCGCCCGCGGGCGCGGCAAAATCGGCGAAGCGGCCGGTGGCGCCGCCGCGGTAGGCCTGCTCGTCGAGTTTGTATTGCTGGATGATCGTGCCCATCGCGCCGTCGAGGATCATGATGCGGCGCGACAAGATCTCGCGCAGGCGGGCTTCGGTGCCGGAGATGGCGGGCGTGGTGGAGCTGATCATGGGTCGTGCTTTCAGGAGGATGGGGCGGCGCCGCGGCGCGCACCGTGGTGTGCGGCGTTGGGTGGGCAAATTCGTCCAAAATTATACGACAATGCCCTTTTTCGGTTTGAAAGGGGCGCCAAAACCACATCGTCCTCGCGAAGGAGGGTGTCGCAAAACTTGAAATGAGCCGCTTGATTTGGCAGAAATCGCGAAATCGCTAGCTTCTAATACCCCAAACCAACATCGTCCTCGCGAATGCGGGGACGATGTTGGTTTGGTTTTTTAACGGTTTATACCGCGCGATTTCTGCCGTGCCGGAGAGCAGCGCGCGCGCGCCGCGACCATGTTTGTATCGTTTTGTATTTATAGACGGGCTTGATACACAAGGATACATGCGGATACAAAACACGTCGTGCCAGCAATCTTTATTTTGATCCTAAGTAGGACAATGTTGGTGTTCGCCGTCAGGCCGGCGCCATGTTGCGGCGCGCCACGGCGATGGCGCTTTCACCGGAGACAGGCATCATGAACGACGATTTTCAACGCGGATGGGAACAGACAATGCTGGCGGCGGGGGATGCGCCGGCCAGCGCGACGGGCAGCGCGCGCGCGCGCGGCGTGCGCGCCGAGGCCAAGGCGCTCAAGCAGATCGTCACGATCCGGCTCGATATCGACATGCTCGAGTGGTTCAAGCAGCAGGGGCCGGGCTACCAGACCCGCATCAACCAGCTGCTGCGCGAGCACATGGACGAGAACAACAAGCGGTCGCCGGCCAAGTAAGCACGACGCGGCGCCGCCAAGGCTTTAGCCGAAGCTGCAGTCCTCGAGCGGGAAACCCTTGAGGAATTCGGCCGCGGGCAGGCGCTTGCCACCGGGCTTTTGCAGTTCGGTCAGGCGCAGGGTGCCGCCCTTGCAGGCGACCACGATGCCGTGCACGGGGTCCGCCGCCAGCACCTGTCCGGGGGCGGCCCCGCTGTCAGCCGCCAGCGCCTCGGCGCCCCACACCTTGAGCGTCACCCCATTGACCTGCGCGTGCGCGCCGGGGAAGGGGTTAAAGGCGCGCACCTTGCGCGCCAACAGCGCCGCGTCCTGCGAAAAATCGAGCACCGCCTCCTGTTTGCTGACCTTGGCCGCATAGTTGACGCCCGCCTCGGGCTGCGGCTGCGCCGCCAGCGTGCCGTGCTCCATCTGGCGCAGCGCCTGCACCAGCAGGCTGGCCCCGAGCGCGGCCAGGCGGTCGTGCAGTTCGCCCGTGGTCTCGTGCGCGCCGATCGTGACGCTATCGGCCAGCAGCATCGGGCCGGTGTCGAGCCCTTCCTCCATTTGCATGATCGTCACGCCGGTCTCGCGGTCGCCCGCCTCGATCGCGCGGTGGATCGGCGCGGCCCCGCGCCAGCGCGGCAGCAGCGAGCCATGGATGTTGATGCAGGGGCGCAGCGCGAGGGTGCTGGCGGGCAGGATCAGACCGTAGGCGGCCACCACCATGATGTCGTAGTCAATCTCCTGCAGGCGCGCGTGCGTGGCGCGCGCCTCGGCCGCGCGCCGCGGGTCGGCGCTGTCCATCCGCAGCGACAGCGGTTGCAGCACCTCGATCCCGTGCGCGAGCGCGAACTGCTTGACGCTGGACGCGTGCAGCTGCATGCCGCGCCCGGCCGGGCGGTCGGGCTGGGTCAGCACCAGGGGGATCTCGTGGCCGGCGGCGTGCAGGGCCGCGAGGGCGACGGCGGCGAATTCCGGGGTGCCGGCGAAAATGATCTTCATGGTGGTGTCCAATGCCGGTGGCGGCGCGCGGCCGTTCCGGGTTCGTTGAAGTGGTGGGCCGACCGGCTTGGTCGGCCAGCGTGCTTTAGCTGTTTGCCTGGCCTGGTGCGAAGGCAGCCGCCCCGCCGCGTTGGCGGAGCGGCGCGCGCCCTAGTAGCGCCGGCCCGACGCGCGCAGCGCCGCCTCGCGCTCGAGGCCGCGCTCTTCCTTGAGCAGCTTGGCCTTGATGCGGTTGCGCTTGAGCGGCGACAGGTATTCGACGAACACCTTGCCCATCAAGTGGTCCATCTCGTGCTGGATGCACACGGCCAGCAGGCCGTCGGCTTCGAGCTCGAACGGCTTGCCTTGCAGGTCGAGCGCGCTGACCTTGACCCGCATCGGCCGTTCGACGCCGTCGTAGATGCCCGGCACCGACAGGCAGCCTTCGTCGTAGACCTGCTTCTCGGGGCTCGACCAGGTGATCTGCGGATTGATGAACACGTGCAGGTCGTCGTTGCCCTCGGAGGTGTCGACGATGATCAACTGCTCGTGGACGTCGACCTGGGTCGCGGCCAGGCCCACGCCGGGCGCCTCGTACATGGTCTCGGCCATGTCGGCGACCAGCTGGGTGAGCCGTTCGCCGAATTCGGTCACGGGCTTGGCGACTTTGTGCAGGCGCGCATCGGGGTAGCGGAGGATGTTCAGTAGGGCCATGGTGTCAGTTGATTCAGTAGCAATTTATAGTAGCGAATAAGCAATGGCGGGGGCGCCCGCGGCGTTGTTTGATGCTCTCAAACAACAGAAATGCAACAGCCCGGGACCGGGGTCCAGCGCGGTTTTTCTTGCTAGTTCAAGGATTTATGTGCAGAATTTGATCCAGTTCGGCAAGCTTACCCATCCATGTTGTCGAAAGAGCAGCAATGCAATCCGCTGTGTCTTGCGCTGTGGGCGAACGAGGAGTCAAGTTCAGCCAGCAATTTTTGTGTTAATGCCGCACTTTTCGGACAATTCAATGAAAAATTTTAGCACAGTCGGCGCCCGCCTTGCAGGTGCGGCACTTTTGGCAGGCATCATGGCGACGCCGGCCCAGGCCGCAACGCGCTGCGAATTCCGCGCCAACGCGCCCGACCAGCACACGGTCGTCAAGCGCGACACCCTGTGGGACATCTCGGGCAAGTTCCTCGAGCATCCATGGTGCTGGCCGCAGGTGTGGGGCATGAACAAGGACCAGATCAAGAACCCGCACTGGATCTATCCGGGGCAGATCATCTACCTCGACCGCGCCAACGGCCGCCTGACGCTGGTGCGGCCCGGCTCCGGTTCGCCCGACGGCAACGGCATCACGCGCATCTCGCCGCAGATCCGCACCGAGGGCCTGGGCCTGGACGCGATCCAGTCGATCGCCTCGAACGTGATCGAGCCCTTCCTGTCGCAGCCGCTCGTGGTCGACGAGGCCACGCTCAGGAGCGCGCCGCGGATCGCCGCCACGCGCGAGGGCCGGGTCGCCATGGGCAAGGACGACACCGCCTACGTCAAGGGCGAGCTCGGCGGCGTCAAATCGTTCCAGGTGTTCCGGCCCGGCACCCCGCTGCGCGATCCCGACAACAACACCATCATCGGCTACGAGGCGGTCTACCTCGGCAGCGTCAAGCTGCAAAAGGAAGCCACGCCGGGCGTCGACGTGCACACCTTCATCGTCGCGAGCTCGAAGATGGAGATGAGCGTCGGCGACCTGCTGGTGCCGGCGCCTCCTTTGCCGATCCGCAATTATGTCCCGCATGAGCCGGACCACAAGATCAGCGCGCGCGTCGTCTCGGTCTACGCGGGCGTCACCCATGCGGGCCAGAACCAGGTCCTGAGCGTCAACCGCGGCAGGGTTGACGGCGTCGATATCGGCACCGTCCTCCAGTTATACAATGTCGGCAAGGTGGTCAAGGACAGCGGCGGCAAGAAGTCCAACATGGGCACGACCCCGACCATCCGCCTGCCCGACGAGCATGTCGGGACCCTGTTCATTTTCCGCGTGTTCGACAAGATCTCGTACGGCCTGATCATGCAAGTGACCGAGCCGGTCGAAGTCGGCGACGTGGCCAGATCATCGGAGTAATATCGCCGTGCAAGACACGGACCCCGCCACCCCCGCCAGCCGGGCCGCCAGCCTGGCTGCGTGGTTGCGCCTGGTGGGGACCGACGGGGTCGGCCTCGAGCGCGGGCACGGCCTGCTCGAGGCCTTCAAGACCCCCGCCAGCATCTTTTCCGCCTCCCACGCCGAACTCTGCGCGCACGTCCCCGGTGCCGTCGCGCGCGCGTTGCTGAGCCCGCCCGCGGGCGCCCTGCGGCAACAGATCGACGCCACGCTCGCATGGCTAGCCGAGCCGGCCCACGCCTTGCTCCCGGTCACCGACGCGGCCTATCCGGCGCTGCTGCGCGAGACCGCGCACGCGCCGCTGCTGCTGTACGTCAATGGCCGGCGCGAGCTGCTCGACGCCCCGGCGCTGGCGCTGGTGGGCAGCCGCAACGCGAGCGCCCAGGGGCAGGCCAACGCGCGCGCGTTCGCACGCGCGCTCAGCGCGGCCGGCCTGACGATCGTCTCGGGCATGGCCCTCGGCATCGACGCGGCCGCGCACGAGGGCGGCCTCGACGGCGTCGGTTCGACCGTCGCCGTGATCGGCACCGGCATCGACCGCATCTATCCGAAGCGCAACGAGGCGCTCGCGCGCCGCATCGCCGAGCACGGCTGCATCGTCAGCGAGTACCCGCTCGGCACCGCGCCCTCCGCCGGCAACTTCCCCAAGCGCAACCGGATCATCAGCGGCCTGTGCGCGGGCGTGCTGGTGGTCGAGGCGGCGGCCGGCTCCGGCTCCCTGATCACCGCGCACCAGGCCTGCGACCAGGGGCGCGAGGTGTTCGCGATCCCCGGCTCGATCCACGCGGCGCTGGCCAAGGGCTGCCACAAGCTCATCAAAGAGGGCGCGCAGCTGGTCGAGTGCGCCGACGACGTCTTGTTCGCGCTGGGCCATTCGCCGCTGCTGGCGGCGCCGGGGGCGGCCGGGACGGCCGCCCGGGCCGCCGCGCCGGTGCCGGCGCGCGAGCACGCACTCCTGGCCGCGCTCGGTTTCGACCCGGTCGACGCCGACACCCTCGCCGCGCGCCTGGGCAGCGCCCCGGGCGCGCTGGCGGGCCAGTTGCTCGCGCTCGAGCTCGCCGGCGGGGTCGAACGCTTGCCCGGGGGATTGTTCCAGCGGGTGGCGCGCTGAGCGCTGCGGGGCGCGCCGCCGCGCTAACTTCGATGGGGCTTCGACCGCACGCACACCGTTGGACTTGCCGCAAGCCCCGCCGCTTTCCCGCCTGTCCACGGCGGCGCTGCCGAACCCAGGTTTTTCGGTCGTCACCTTAGCGCGCTCGCGCTCGCCTGAAAATTATCAAACACCGCCGCAGCCTTCATAAAAATCCACGAACTTTTGAACTTTCCAAGAGCGGAAAAATTCGACCGGCTTAATAATAAAATAACGACATTTCATTTTTGATAATAAGCCCATCAATAAATGTCATTCGTTCTTGCCGGATCGGGATTCCGATTTTCGTTCAAATGTTCAGGAGGCATAAATGCAATTCCCCCAAAAATGGCAATCGTTGTTTGCGGCAGTCGCCATGGTCATCAGCATGACGGCGTGCAACGATAGCGGCCCCCCACCCAAGCCGGAAACACCGTCCGAAGTGGCCAATGAAGTCGCGCGCGCCGCCTTTAGCGCGTCCGCCGGCGCGGTTCTGACGGTGCCGGCCAGCGCCGCCGGCATGCAGGGGGTGCGCGTCGAGATCCCCGCCGACGCGGCGATCGACGATATCGAGGTCCAGGTCGGCTACGAGGACGCCCTGCCGGGACCATTTCGCGCCGAGGCGGTCGCGGCACAGGCGACGGCGGTGTCGAAGACCCTGGTGCTCAAGGTGGCCAAGGGCGGCCCGACCAGCTTCAACCAGGTCGTCACCGTCAGCATGCCGTATGACGTCGCGGCCGCGGGCGACCTGCCGCCGGCCGTCGCTTACTGGGATCCGGAGGCCAAGCTGTACCGGGCGGTGTCGGTGGTCGGCATCGACCGCGCGAAGGGAACGGTGACCTTCCGCACCGCGCATTTTTCGAAGTTCATGGCCTTTGTCGTCAAGGCCCTTGGCCTCGACATGCCTTCGGTCGACACCGGTTTCCGCACCGGGGCCGATTCCGTCCTGCATCCGAACTTCGGCTCGTACGCCCACGGGGGGCATTGCGCCGCGTTCGCGTCGATCTCGACACATTATTATTCGCTGGCCAGGTCGACGCGCCTGTACCCGTTCGCCCAGGAAGGCGCGCTCGAGCAACCGGTCGACGATGAAATCACCCGCACCGCGATGGCGATGACGTACGCGCTGCTGGTGAACAAATGGAACAGCGTGGCCTCGAGTCTCGTCATCCCGAGCAAAACGGATACCGGAAAGCTGATGATCGCGCAAATGATCCTGACCGGTCATCCCCTGCACCTGGTCATGCATAGCGGGAACGACGCCGGAGGCCACTCCGTGACCGCCTTCGCCTACGACGCGCCGAATGCGCGCTTCCGGATCTATGATTCCAATTTCCCCAAAAACGAAGTCACATTCGACTGGAATGCGCTGACCGGATTCGGGACGTATTCGCGCGCCGCGGCGTATCCGGCCACCATGTTCGACAACATCGGCTATACCAGCGACGGCACCTTCGGCGCGCCGGCGCAGTTCCAGAAAATCATCAGCGACTGGGAAGGCGGCAAGCTCAAGGATTATTTCGCCAATCTGGAGGTGACGGACGACAAGGGCGCCGCCAAACCGCTCATCTATGCGAGCGCGGTCAACGTCCAAGTCCCGTATCTCGACAACCAGAGCGTGAGCGGCAAGTTCAGCCGTCCCGCAGGCAGCACCAAGCCCGTCTACCTGCACGTCTACTACGACGGCAAGCCGCAGACGGCGGCCGCGCCCGCGATCGACGCCGCCGGGAACTTCATCCTTAAATTCCCCACCAAACTCGAAAAGAAGATCGACGTGATGCTGCTCGTGTCCGAGCATCCGCGCAGCACGGTCACCGGATTTTCATCGTTTGGCAAGTTCACCGTCCAACCCGAGGGCAAGAATTTCTTTCTCAATTTCGGCTTCGAGACGGGCGACATGACGGGCTGGACCAGCCAGACCCGGCTGCTGAGCACGGGGGAATTGTCGGAGCCTGACAAGTTCGCCGCGGTCGGGGTCGGTTTCGACCCGATCGCCACGGACCTGCCGACCGCCGTTTTCGGCAAACACGCGGCGCTCGTCAACGATGCGACACCCGGCTACCACGCCACCTACCTGACGCAAAAGGCCACGGTGCCGGCGGCATCGAGCAATCCGCAGCTCGTTTTCCAGTGGGCCGCCGTGCTCGAGGACCCCCAGCACACTATGACCGACCAGCCGTATGTCGACGTTGTCGTGCGCAACATTACCAAGGGGACAGACTTGTACCGGCGCCGCTTTTTCACGAGCGATGCCGCCTTCACCGGATGGAAGGAGTACAAAGGCGGCGCCTGGAAGGCCATTCCATGGCAGCCGGTATTGCTGACCGGACTGGCCCCGTACGCCGGCGACGAGATCGAATTGCGCATCACCGGTGCCGATTGCGCCCTGGGCGGCCACGGCGGCTATGTGTATTTGGACGGTGAGGAGTAGACTGGAGCCGTGCAAGCGAACCCTGTCCTGTCCCTGTCCCGGTCCCTGTCCGTGCCGCTGCTCCTGTGCGCGGCGCTGGCTGCGCCCTCGCACGCCATGCTCTTGAATGGCGTCGAAGAGTTCGCCACGCTGGCCGCGCCCGTGGTGGCGACGCTCCGGGGCCGCGCCTGCACGGCGCCGGCGCGCACCACCGTCAAGGTGCTGGGCCGCCCCGCCGGGCCGGGCGGGCCGGCCGCCGGCGCCATGCTGTTCGTGGAAGTCGTCGAAGGCCGCTGCAAAGGTTATCAACTCATCATCGCGGCCTCGCGCGCGACCGAATTGCGCGCAACCCCACAACGCGAAGGCCGCTGACGCGGACGCCGGCGCCCTCCGCGTCCGGTGCGCGCGCGGCACTGGTATCAAGCGGGCTTAACTGATAAAGTAGCGCCATGTTCGATATCCTGGTCTATCTCTACGAGACTTACTACCGCCCCGACGCCTGCCCCGAGCCGGCGGCGCTGGCGCGCAAGCTTTCGGCCGTCGGCTTCGACGACGACGAGATCTCCGAGGCGCTCGTGTGGCTGACCGACCTGACCGAAATGGCCGGCGCCGAGCCGCCCGAGGCGATGGCGTCGACCGGCACGCGTTTCTACGTGGCGCGCGAATACGACGCCCTCGGCAGCGACGCGATCGGCTTCATCCAGTTCCTCGAGAGCGCCAAGGTGCTGTCGGCGGTGCAGCGCGAGATCGTGATCGAGCGCGCGTTTGCGCTCAAGGAGTCGCCCGTCGGACTCGGCAAACTCAAGGTCATCGTACTGATGCTGCTCTGGAGCCAGGGCAAGGAGCCCGACGCGCTCATGTTCGACGACCTGTTCGGCGGCGACGACGAACAAGTGCCGCGCCTGCTGCACTAGGCCCGCCGCCCGCGCGCGCGCCGCAATACCACTTCGCCCCGCTTCCGCTCCCGCTTTCCATCCGTCTTGCGCCCGCCGCGGCCCGTTCGCGGCCCCGTCGCGCGGCCCCGTCAAGCGGCCCCGTGCACGGGCCACTTGCGGATTCCCCGGCAACGCGCTTATCATTGGCCCGCAGTTTATAGGCTTAGCTTTTAGCTATCAGGATGGCAAAACCGCGCAGCCCCCTTCCAAGCATGTATGATGCGCGTGCCGAACAACAGAGAGTACGACGAGAAACCTATGACAAAAACCCTCATCATCGCCGAGAAACCCTCAGTGGCGAACGATATCGCCAAGACGCTGGGCGGCTTCACCAAGCACGATGAGTACTTCG
>JAZKIN010000060.1:0-5691 GCA_040384885.1 Pseudomonadota bacterium
CCGAGACGCCGACGATCCGGTCTCGATTACACGTCAAGCCCGACAGGCTGCTAGGCGCTTAGGTTTTTTGCGGACGAAAAAAAACGGCGGCCCGAAGGCCGCCGTTTTCATGTGCGATGCGTGCGTATTTACTTCACGCCGTGCATCAGCTTCTGGATCAGCGGTGCGATCAGGAACAGGATCACGCCGGCGCCGAGCAGGCAGTAGAAGCCCATCCAGTAGCCGTCGAGTGCGGATTGCACAGTCATGCCGCTGGCGCCGCTGACATGGCTGGCGAAGATGCCCGACAGGTTGTTGCCGATACCGGTAGAGAGGAACCAGCCGCCCATGCCGAGGCCGACGAGGCGCACCGGAGCGAGCTTGGTGACCATCGACAGGCCGATCGGGGATAGGCACAGCTCGCCGACCGACTGGATCACGTAGACCATGAACAGGGTCCAGAACGGGATCTTGCCGGAGCCGTCGACCAGCGTCGACAGTGCGAACACGAGCAGCGCGAAGGCGGCGGCGTTGCCGAGCAGGCCGAGGCCGAATTTGCGTGGAATCGATGGATTGACATTGCGCTTGGCCAGGAAGACCCAGAGCATCGCCATCACCGGTGCGAACGCGAAAATGGCGATCGAATTGACGGACTGGAACCAGGCGACCGGGAACTCCATGAAGCCGAGGTTGCGGTCGACGATTTCGTCGGCCAGGAAGGTGAACGAGCTGCCTGCCTGCTCGAAGAACATCCAGAACATGATGTTGAACACGAAAATGATCAGCATGGCGATGGTCTTGTCACGCGCGACTTTGCCGTCGCGGATGCCTTCGGCCATGATCACGATCATCAGGCCGATCATCAGTGCGCTCAGGATCCATTGCAAGGTTGCCGCGCCGAGCGCGAGCAGCATGTAAATCACTGGAATGACGCACAGTGCGCCGATGGCGACATAGATGATGCGCTTGCTGTCTTGCTGGTCGGCTTCCGGGGCGCCGATGCCTTTGAGCTGCGCGCGGCCGATCACAAACCAGACCAGGCTGATCAGCATGCCGATGCCGGCAGCGATGAAGACAACCTTGTACGAAGGCATGTCGCCCGTATTGAACACGCGCTTTGCGAGGATCTCGGTAAAGATCGGTGCGAAGAAGGCGCCAAGGTTGATACCCATGTAGAAGATCGTGAAGCCGCTGTCGCGACGCGGGTCGTCGAGCTTGTACAGCTTGCCGACCATGGTCGAAATGTTCGGTTTGAACAGGGAGTTACCGACAATGATCGTCGCCAGGCCGGCGTTGAAGATCATAGGATCGGGCATCGAGATCATGAACAAGCCGGCCGCCATGAAGACCGCGCCGACCAGGATCGAACGCTGGTAGCCGATGACTTTGTCGGCGACGTAGCCGCCGAAGACGGCGCCGGCATACACCAGCGCGAGGTAGGAACCGTAGGTCAGGTTGGCGCCGGCCTGGCCTGCCTTGTCGCCGCCATGGAACTGCTCGACGATATACAGCACGAGCGCCCAACGAATGCCGTAGAAAGCGAAACGCTCCCAGAATTCGGTCATGAACAACATCCAAAGCGGAGCAGGGTGACCCATGATCTGCCTAAATTCTGGAATTTGAGTGGTATCCGCGCTCATGCGGCATCTCCTAATATGGTTTTATGAAAGGTTAAATCATATGGTGCTCGCAAGCCCCGCCCCGAGCGAAGATTGTGCTTGGGGCGACTTTGGGAATTCCAATAGGGTCGCATTTTAATGTAAATCGGCGCTTTCAAGCGAACTTTTGGCCGATGTGGTATTTGGCGCGTTGGAACAGCGCGTTACCCTGCGTTTGCTCAGTGCAATCGTCAACACAAACGTGGGCAAGATGTCGTATATTGGCATTGCAAACATCACTGTTACATCCGAATTCGAAAAAGGAATCTGCCCTATGGAACACGACGTCGTAGATACCCTGATTTCACCGGAGGGCCGGCTGGAAGTGCTGTCGAAGGCAGAAGTGGCAAAACTGCTCGACACCAGCCAAAGCGGCCTGTATACAATTTTCCGCAGTTGCGCGCTGGCGGTGCTCAACTGCGGCAGCTCGATGGACGACGGCAAGGAACTGCTCGAGCGCTACAAGTCGTTCGAAATCACGATCGTGCAGCGCGAGCGCGGCATCAAGCTCGAGATCAAGGGCGCGCCGGCGATTGCCTTCGTCGACGGCAAAATGATCAAGGGGATCCACGAGCACCTGTTCGCGGTGCTGCGCGATATCATTTTTGTAAGTAACGAGGTGATTGGTAATCCCAATTTCAATCTCGCGAGCAGCGAAGGGATCACCGATTCGGTGTTCCACATCCTGCGCAACGCCAACATCATGCAGCCGGACCTCAATCCGAACCTCGTGGTGTGCTGGGGCGGGCACTCGATCAACCGCATCGAATACGAGTATTCAAAAATGGTTGGGTACCAGATGGGGCTGCGCGACCTCGATATCTGCACCGGCTGTGGCCCGGGCGCGATGAAAGGTCCGATGAAAGGCGCGACCATCGGCCACGCCAAACAGCGTTTGGCGGGCGGGCGGTATTTGGGGATATCGGAGCCGGGCATTATCGCGGCCGAGTCGCCGAACCCGATCGTCAACGACCTCGTGATCATGCCCGATATCGAAAAGCGGCTAGAGGCGTTTGTGCGCACGGGGCACGGGATTATCGTGTTCCCGGGCGGCGCGGGGACGGCCGAAGAGATTTTATACATCCTCGGCATCCTGCTGCATCCCGAAAACGCCGAAATGCCTTATCCGCTGGTGTTCACGGGGCCGGAAACGGCGCGTGATTATTTCAGGCAGATCAACCAGTTTATCGGCGATACGCTGGGTGCGGAGGCGCAAAAACGCTACAAGATCATTATCGACGATCCGCAGGCGGTGGCGCAGGAGATGGTGGCCGGAATCCGCGCGGTGCGCGAGTTCCGCAAATCGCGCAGCGATGCGTATTACTTCAATTGGCTGCTCAAGATCGACCATGAGTTCCAGCGTCCGTTCAAGCCGACGCACGAGAACATGCGCAACCTGAGCCTGCACAAGAACCAGGAGTCGCATCTGCTGGCGGCTAATCTGCGGCGCGCGTTTTCGGGCGTGGTCGCGGGTAACGTCAAGGATGAGGGGATCCGCGCGATCGAAAAGTTCGGGCATTTCGAGATTCACGGGGATCCGGCAATCATGGGGCCGATGGACAAGTTGCTGACCTCGTTCGTGGAGCAGAGCCGGATGAAATTGCCGGGTAAGGAATATATTCCTTGCTATCGCGTGATCCAGTAAAGCGACGGACAATAAAAAAACGCTGCCTCAGGCAGCGTTTTTTTTGTCCGTCGTCCTCGCGCAGGCGGGGACCCATGCTGAGCGTGCAAGTACGGGACGATTGCATTCACCTGTGAAGTGGCGCCGCGACGTACGATGCTCAGCATGGGTCCCCGCATTCGCGAGGACGACGGGGTGGTTGTGCGTATTTTTGCTTACTCCTACCCCGACTGGGGATTAATCTTCCCGGCGCAGGTGCGGAAACAAAATCACGTCACGGATGTTCGGCGAATCGGTGATCAGCATCATCAAACGGTCGATGCCGATGCCGCAACCGCCGGCCGGCGGCATGCCGTATTCGAGCGCGCGGATGTAGTCGGCGTCGTAGAACATCGCCTCTTCATCACCGGCATCCTTGGCAGCGACCTGCGCCAGGAAGCGCGCCGACTGGTCTTCGGCATCATTCAACTCCGAGAAGCCGTTCGCAATCTCACGCCCGACGATGAACAACTCGAAGCGCTCGGTAATGCCCGGCACCGTATCCGACGCGCGTGCCAGCGGCGACACTTCCGCCGGGTAGTCGACGATATAGGTCGGCTCCCACAGTTGCGACTCGGCGGTCTCTTCGAACAGCGACAATTGCAGTGCGCCCAAACCGGCGGTGGCGAACGGCTTGACGCCGAATTTCTTGAGTTCGGCCTTGATGAACTCCGCATCGTGCAACTGCTCGTGCGTGTAATGCGGCGCGTACTTGTTGATCGCGCCGACGATCGTCATGCGGTGGAACGGCTTGGACAAGTCCAGCTCTTTGCCGCCGTAGCTCAGCACCGCGGTGCCGTGCGCATCGACCGCGGCCTGGCGGATCACCGCCTCGGTGAAGTCCATGAGCCACTGGTAATCGACATACGCCGCATAGAATTCCATCATCGTGAATTCGGGATTGTGACGCGGCGAGACGCCTTCGTTGCGGAAGTTGCGGTTCACTTCGAACACGCGCTCGAAGCCGCCCACGACCAGGCGCTTGAGGTAGAGCTCCGGCGCGATCCGCAGGTACATCTCCATGTCGAGCGCGTTGTGGTGCGTGACGAAAGGCTTGGCCGCGGCGCCGCCTGGAATCACGTGGAGCATCGGCGTCTCGACTTCCATGAAGTCGTTCTTTTCCATGAAGCGGCGGATCGACGACATCGCGGCGGTGCGCGCCTTGAACGTGCGGCGCGTGTCTTCGCTCATGATCAAATCGACGTAGCGCTGGCGGTACTTGGTCTCCTGGTCGGCCAGGCCGTGGAATTTATCCGGCAGCGGACGCAGCGACTTGGTGATCAAACGCAGCGCGCTGACCTTGACGGTCAGTTCGTCGGTCTTGGTCTTGAACAGCGTGCCTTCGACCCCGAGGATGTCGCCGAGGTCGTAGTGGTGCAGGGCCTCCATCGCGGCCTCGCCGGTCTTGTCGAGCGTGACGTAGATCTGGATGCGGCCGTCGGCGCGCGCGCCCGACGCATCCTGCAGCACAGCGAACACGGCTTTTTTGCCGGCTTCGCGGCGCAGCATCATGCGGCCGGCGATGACGACCGGGACTTCGTCGGCTTCGAGTTCCTCGCGCGTCTTGGCGCCAAACTGTTCCTTCAATTCAGCCATCTTGTGCTGCGGGCGGAAGTCGTTCGGGAAGGCCACGCCTTGCGCACGGATCTGCGCCAGCTTGGCGCGCCGCTCGGCGATGATCTTGTTTTCGTCTGCCGGCGCTGCGGCTTGGTCCTGGATGTCGGTCGTCATGGTAGGTGTCGATTAAATGTGTAAATGGTGTGGTCAGGCGGCGAACAAGGCGTCGACCGTCAGCGCCGAAAAATCGCTCGCGATATGGATCACGTTGTCGAATTCGGCAAACGCCGAAGCGGGCAGGGTGGTCGTGAGCACCACGGCGCGCATGCCGGCGCGGCGCGCGGCCTCGACGCCGAGCGGCGCGTCCTCGAACACGATGCAGTGTTCCGGCGCCACGCCGCAGCGCTCGGCCGCGAGCAAAAACACGTCCGGCTCAGGCTTGCCACGCGTGACATCGGCGGCGCCGACGATGGCGTCGAAATGGCGGCGCAGGTCAAGCCCGTCGAGCGTGAACACGATGTTGGCCGGCGGCGCGGCGGTGGCCACGGCCAGCGCAACGCCGGGCCCCTTTGCCAGGCCGACGAGCTGCTCGAAACCGGCCACCGTTTTGCGGTGCGGCCCGTACAGCTCGCGGTAGACCGCTTCTTTCTCGTGGATCAGTGACTCGATTTCGGCGTCGCCGAGATGGTCGCCCAGATAGCTGTGCAAGATCTCCTTGCCCTGGCGGCCTGCCGTGGCGATGAAGAACGCATCGGCGTCGATGTCCTTGCCGCGGCGCTGGAAAAACGTGATCCAGGACGCCGTGTGGAAGGACATATTGTCGACGATGGTGCC
>JAZKIN010000061.1:0-87083 GCA_040384885.1 Pseudomonadota bacterium
CCTGCTCGTTGGCCAGCACGGTCTGGTCGACCGGGTCCCAGTTCACGGTGCCGGTTTTTTTGTAAATGATGCCCTTTTCGAGCATCTTGAGGAACATCCACTGGTTCCATTTGTAGTACTCGGGCTTGCAGGCGGTCATTTCGCGCGACCAGTCGATTGCCAGGCCCATCGATTCCATCTGCTCGCGCATGTGGGCGATGTTGGAGTAGGTCCATTGCGCCGGCGGCACGTTGTTTTGCATCGCCGCGTTCTCGGCGGGCATGCCGAACGCGTCCCAGCCCATCGGCATGAGCACGTTGTAGCCGCTCATGCGCAGGTAGCGGTACATCACGTCATTGATCGTATAGTTGCGCACGTGGCCCATGTGCAGCTTGCCCGAAGGGTAAGGCAGCATCGAGCAAGCGTAATACTTGCCTTTTGGGAAACGCGGGTCGTTTTCGACGGCCTTGTAGGCGTCGATGGCCTTCCAGTGGGCTTGGGCGGCTTGTTCGACGTCGGCGGGACTATATTTTTCTTGCATGATGATCTGCTGCCAAAAGAGAAGTTGAACCGAACATTATACTGGTTTGGGGCATGTTGGTAGGTGAAGCGGGGAATTGCGGCGGCCAGCCTCGGCGATGCGTAAAAGGGCATGCAGTGCCGGCTTCCGTGGCCCAAGGGGCAGACATTCATGTGGCGGCTGAACCATGCCATTGCGGATTTGTCTAATATTCATGACAAACCAATTCGATCAACAGCAGTATGCGACGACGCTTGAGGCCGCTGGCGTTCCTGCTGCGCATGCCGAGGCGCATGCAAACGCGCTGGCGCATGTATTCGAAGCGCCGGGTTTTTCCCTGCCCGGGCTCGACCGGCTCCGAATCGAACTCAACGCCCATGTTGAAAAATTTAACCTTCGGCTCGACAGGGTCGATAGCCGCCTCGAAAATGCGGAGGTAATGCACAAGGCGCGCAGCGAACATATTGAAGTATCGCTCAATGCCCGAATAGATAAACTTGAGAGCAGGCTGGATGCCCGAATAGAAAAGCTCGATGCACGAATAGAAAAGCTCGATGCCCGAATAGAAAAGCTCGACGCCCGCATCGATCGACTGGAAGCGAAGTTACACGCAGACATTGCAGATATCCGCAGCGATGCCAAGCATCACAGATGGATGACAGGCACGCTTGTGGCATTCAATGCCGCCGTCTTGGTAAAAATTTTGTTTCCCTGACTACTAAGCGGCTGCCGTCGGTGGCATCATGCCTGTCTCATCACACTGGAGACAAACATGATCAACGGATTGCGCACCACCGTTTACCCGGTAGCGGACCTGGCCAAGGCAAAAACCTGGTTCACCGAAGTGTTCGGGCGCGCGCCCTACTTCGACCAGCCTTTCTACGTGGGCTTTGAAATCGGTGGTTTTGAACTCGGCCTGGTGCCGGACGGCACGCCGGGCACCAGCGGTAGCACGGCCTACTGGGGCGTCGACGACATCGAGGCCGAGCTCGCCCGCATCGTCGCGCTCGGCGCGCAGGTGCACACGGCAATCCAGGAGGTCGGCGATTCGGTCAAGGTGGTCGAGCTGCTCGACCCGTTCGGCAATCTGCTCGGGCTGATCTACAACCCGCACTTCGACCCGCGCGCCATCAGCTAAAAGCGGTCGCGCGCGCAGCTTGCCTGAAATTCAAAACCTCAGAAATCGTATCCGGAAGATCTAAAAAATCACAAGCATGCGAGGCTGTGGCGAAAGGGGGGCGCGGGAATTGGCGCTTAATAGCTTCAGAAATCGCGTCGGAGAAAATTAAATATCAAAAAACAACATCGTCCTCGCGGAGGCGGGGACCCATAGAACGTTAGCATATAGCCACCGTTCTATGGGTCCCCGCATTCGCGAGGACGATGTTGGTTTGCGGTATTAGAAGCTGGCGATTTCGCGATTTCTGCCAAATCAAGCGGCTCATTTCAAATTTTGCGCACCCGCATTCGCGGGGACGACGTTGGTTTAAGTTTTAGAGGCTAGACACTTCCCGATTTCTGCGACATCAGTACAAATTCTGAATGGCAGCGGTTACTGCAGCACCAGCTTGAGGGCTGGCTTCTCGCCATAGTCCTCGTAACGCTCGTTGATGCCGGCGATGCAAAAGGTGATTTCTTCGAGCAAATCGGGGGCGCGCTCGCGCATGACGGCGGCGTCCTTGATCACGATCTGGAGCACTTCGTTGGCGAACAGGCGGAAGCGCGTCATGCCGTCTTCGTCGCGCAGGTAGCTCAGGCAGTCGACCCAGGCGTCCATGGTGTTGGCGTAATACTCGGGGAAGCCAAAGGCTTTGCGGCTTTCGGCGTGAAACGTGTCCCAATCGACGATCGCGGCACCGTTCAGTTCTGCGCTGGCCATATTCATTCTCCGGTGGCGGCCCGCCCAATCTAGGCAGGCCTGGTTGAACCCTTGGACCGGGCGCGCGGCGCGTCGCCTAGCCCTTGAGCGCGAGCACGTCCTGCATGTCGTACAGGCCGTTGGCCTTGTCGGCCAAAAAGCGCGCCGCGCGCAGGGCGCCGTGCGCATAGGTGACACGGCTGCTCGACTTGTGGCTGATTTCAATGCGCTCGCCGATGCCGGCGAATAACACGGTATGGTCGCCCACGATGTCGCCGCCGCGGATGGTCGCGAATCCGATCGTCGACGGGTCGCGCTCGCCGGTGATGCCTTCGCGGCCGTAGACGGCGCATTGCTCGAGGTCGCGGCCGAGCGCGTCGGCGATCACTTCGCCCATCTTGAGCGCGGTGCCCGACGGTGCGTCGACCTTGTGGCGGTGGTGCGCTTCGACGATTTCGATGTCGTAGCCTTCGGACAGGCTCTTGGCGGCCAGTTCGAGCAGCTTGAGCGTCACGTTCACGCCCACGCTCATGTTCGGGGCGAACATGATCGCGGTTTTTTCGGCCGCCGCGCGGATCGCGGCCTTGCCGGCCTCGTCGAATCCGGTGGTGCCGATGATCATTTTGATGCCGTGTTCGGCGCAATAGGCGAGGTGCTTGAGGGTGCCTTCTGGCCGCGTGAAGTCGATCAGGAAGTCGGCCTTGGCCAAGCCGTCGGCCAGTTCGGAGGCGATCATCACGCCCGTCAACTGGCCCGAAAACGCGCCCGCGTCGGTGCCGACGCCGGGCGAGGCGGCAACGTCGAGCGCGCCGGCGAGCACCGTGTCGGGCGCCGCGGCGATCGCGTCGACCAACATCCGGCCCATGCGGCCGCTGGCGCCCGCTACTGCAATATTTAATTGGTTCATTGTCAACACCCGGACGGTGGTTTGGTCGGCGGCGGGGCGAAAGCGCCCCTGGCCGCCGGTATTCGAAGTTGTTGCGCGATCTTTGTTGCGCGATCTTTGTTGCGCGATCTTTGTTGCGCGAGCTTACTTGCTGATCTTGATGCTCGCCGAGCCCGGGTCTTCCTTCTTCGGGGCTTCCTTGGCGGCGGTCTTGGTCTTGCCGGCGATGCGGTCGATGTACTCGCGCTCGGTCGGCAGATTG
Organism: Pseudomonadota bacterium; assembly: GCA_040384885.1. GTDB lineage: Bacteria > Pseudomonadota > Gammaproteobacteria > Burkholderiales > Burkholderiaceae_D > Telluria_A. The sequence goes on from JAZKIN010000061.1 coordinate 3,506, forward strand.
CCGCCTTCGATCTTCTCGAGCAGGTCGCCCTTGAAGTAGACCGTCACCAGGCTCGTCGTGAGCTCGCCGTTGCCACGCTGCAGGCGGAACGGGTAGTCCCAGCGGTCGGCGTGGAAGATGTCGGTCAGCAGCGACGTGCCGAGGATGAACTGGACCTGTTCGCGCGTCTGGCCGACCTTGAGCTGCTCGAGCATCTCTTTCGAGATGAAGTTGCCCTGCTGGATGTCGGGACGATAAGGCGTGAAGATCCACAGGAATTTTTGCAGCTGGGTCGCCGCGACGGTCTGCGTGCCCTGCCCGGCCTGGGCCGCCGGCGCCGGCTTGTCACGGCCCCACGAGGCGCAACCCGACAGGGTCAGCGCGGCACAGGCCAGGCCCGCGAGCAAGGGTGCCCGGACATTAAAACGGTGCAAGAAAACAAGATTGACGCGCATAAGTGACCCCGAAATCGTTGGACGGAAGGCTAGGCGCTTCCGCTTAAAACGCTATATGATAAAGCACTACGCCAATATACGAGTAACAAACATGAGTAACAACCCAAGCGACCTCAAGGCCAGCGGTCTCAAAGCCACGCTGCCGCGCCTGAAAATCCTCGAAATTTTCCAAAATAGCGAGGTCAGGCATCTGACGGCGGAAGATGTCTACAAGATCCTCCTGACCGAGAATATGGATGTCGGATTAGCCACCGTGTACCGCGTGCTGACCCAGTTCGAGCAAGCGGGCTTGCTGCACCGCAACCATTTCGAGACCGGCAAGGCGATCTTCGAGCTCAACGCGGGCTCGCACCACGACCACCTCGTGTGCCTCGATTGCGGCCGGGTCGAAGAGTTCTACGACGAGCAGATCGAGTCGCGCCAGCACAAGATCGCCGTCGAACGCGGCTTCAACATCGCCGACCACGCGCTTGCCATCTACGGCAATTGCATCAAGCCGGCCTGCCCGCACCGGGCCTAGCGCTTATTTCGGAATCGGTGCTTACCGGGCCCGCGTTTCCCGCGCGGCGCCGGCGCACCTTCAGGTGTGGCTCAGCGCGTTCGAAAGCAGCTTGGCCGTGATGTCGACGATCGGGATCACGCGCTCGTAGGCCATGCGCGTGGGTCCGATCACTCCCAGCGTGCCGACGATTTTCCCGTTGACCTCGTAGGGCGCGGTGACCACGCTCATCTCGTCCATCGGCACCAGGTTCGATTCGCCGCCGATAAAAATCTGCACGCCGGTCGCCTTGCTCGAGACGTCGAGCAATTGCATGAGCCCCGTCTTTTGCTCGAACATGTCGAACAACTGGCGCAGCGAAGTCATGTTCGAGGACAGGTCCGACACGCTGAGCAAGTTGCGCTCGCCCGAAATGATCATGTCGTCGGAACTGTCGGCCATCGCCTCGCTGCCGGCCTCGACCGCCGCCTGCATCAGGCGCCCCATGTCGTCGCGCAACTGGCGCAACTCGCCCGTCAGGCGCACCCGCACGTCGTCGAACGACAGCCCGCCGTAGTTCTGGTTGATGTAATTGGCCGACTGCACCAGTTGCGCGGGCGTGTAGTCGACATCGGTGAGCAGGAGGCGGTTTTGCACGTCGCCGCGCGGGTCGACGATGACGAGCAGGATGCGGCGTTCGGACAGGCGCAGGAAATCGATCTGCTGGAACACCGATTCGCGCCGCGGGCTCAGCACCACTCCGGCGAACTGCGACAGCGACGATAGCATTTGGGCCGCGTTGGCGATCATTTTTTGCGGCTGCTGCGACTGCAGGCGCATGCGCCCCTCGACCGATTGCTCGTCGATATGCTGGACCGTGAGCAGGGTGTCGACGAAGATGCGGTAGCCGCGCGGGGTCGGGATGCGGCCGGCCGAGGTGTGCGGACTGGCCACGTAACCCATTTCTTCGAGGTCGGCCATGATGTTGCGGATGGTCGCCGGCGACAGGTCGAGCCCGGAGATTTTCGAGAGCGCGCGCGAGCCCACCGGCTGGCCGTCGGCGATGTAGCGCTCGACTAGGGCCTTGAGCAATGTTTGTGCGCGGGTATCGAGTTGCATGGTCTATTCAGGGCTTGGGCACGGTTGCATGCCCTTATTATGCACGTAAGGCCGGGCGGTGTGCAGTTGCAAGGTCGCGGCCGCGTTAAATCGCGGCGCAATCGCGCTCCAGCCACGCCAGCAATTGATGGAAGTCGGCGCAGATCGCGTCCGGCAGCACCCCGTGGTCGAGATGGCTGGTGTCGGCGCTACGGTTGAGCCAAACCGCGCGCAGGCCCGCGCGCTGGGCGCCTTGCACATCGAGCAACAAGTCGTCGCCGACATAGACGGCGTCGGCGGGCGCCACGCCGAGCCCGGCGCAGGCGGCGTGGAAGATCGCCGGGTCCGGCTTGGCGCTGCCGAACTGGCTCGCCGCCACCGACACGCTGAAATGTCCGGCCAGGCCGATCGCGTGCAAGTCGGCGTTGCCGTTCGTGACCGACCCGAGCAAATGGCGCCGCCCCATCGCCTGCAACGCCGGCAACACGTCCGCGTACAGCTCCACCGCGTTGCGCGCTGCAAAGAAATGCAGCATCGCATGCTCGACCTTGGCGCCGTCCTCGCCAAGCCGCGCGAACGCCGCATGCAGGCCGGCCCGGCGCAGGGCCCCGAGGTCGCGCGCGAACGCGGGCTCGCGCGCGAGCATGGCCAGCCGCTCCTGGCGTAGCGCCTCGATCGAACATGCCTGCGCCACGCGCGGCGCATGCAGCGCCAGCCAGTCGTGCAGCGACTGCTCGGCGCGCGCGATGACGGGCCCGATCGGCCACAAGGTGTCGTCGAGGTCGAACAGGATCGCTTTCGGGCGGACGTTGGCTGGGGTCATGGTCGCTGGGCGCCGGCGGCGCGCGGTGGTGGCGCTCGTGGCGCGGATGCCCAGCATAGCGAGGGCGCGGCCGAAAATCAAATCGCGCTGCCGTGCGCCGGTTCGGTTTGCCATGTTAAATTGCTCGATTAACGTAACAGGCCTTTCCATGACAAAAATAGCCCTATTGCCGGCGGTATTGCCGCTGTTGGCCGGCGCCCTGCTGGCCGGCTGCGCCGCGACCCAGGCGCCCAAGACGCCCAAGGCGCCGGATTTTTCGTCGTTCGTCGTGCTAGGCGAGCAGGGCGCGGCCACGGCGCGCGTGATCGGCGCGCTCGCGTCCTGCCCGCAGATCAGCATCGACGGCCGGCCCGTCGCGATGGCGCTGCGCGCGCCGGCCGCGACCATCGCCTTGCAGCGCCCGCCGCTCGATCCGCAGGACGCCAAGCCCACCGAATTCCCCGTGCTCGCCTGCGAGGCGGCGCTGCCGGCCGGCACCCGCAGCGCCGCCGTGCTGGGCCGTGCGCTGCCCGTGCCCGCGCCACGCTTGCGCCGCATCGTCGTCATCGGCGACACCGGCTGCCGCCTGGTTCGACGCAGCAACCGCTTCCAGGCATGCAACGACCCGGTCGCGTTCCCGTTCGCCGCCGTCGCCGCCGCCGCCGCCGCGTGGAAGCCCGAACTCGTCGTGCACCTGGGCGACTACCATTACCGCGAACAAGCTTGCCCGGTCGCCAACGCCGGCTGCGCGGGCAGCCCCTGGGGTTACGGCTGGGACACCTGGCACGCCGATTTCTTCGGCCCGGGCCGGCCCCTGCTCGAGGCCGCGCCATGGGTGCTCGCGCGCGGCAACCACGAGAATTGCAAACGCGCGGGCCAGGGCTGGTGGCGCTTCCTCGATCCGCGCCCCCTGCTGCCCGGCCGCGACTGCAACGCCCCGGCCGACGACGCGCACGGGGAATACAGCGACGCCTACGCGGTGCCGCTCGGCGGCGACGCCCAACTGATCGTGTTCGACACCGCCAACACGCAGTGGCGCGGGTTCAAGGCGGGCGATGCCCGGCTGCAAAAATATGCGGACACCTACCGCCAGGTCGAGGCCTTGACGCACCAGGCCGCCCACAACATCGGCGTCAACCACCACCCGGTCCTGTCGCTGACCAACGTTGAAACGGACGGCGTCCAGCAGCTCAGCGGGGGCGACCAGGGCTTGATCGACGCCTTCGGCGCCGTCGCGCCGGGGCTGTTGCCGCCCAAAATGAGCGCGCTCCTGTCCGGCCATATCCACCAGTGGGAACAGCTCAGTTTTGCGAGCGACCACCCGAGCCAGTTCGTCTCGGGCTTTTCGGGCAGCGAGCAGGAAGGCCTGCCGCTGCCGGCCACGCTGCCGCCCGGCGCCTCGCCCGCGCCCGGCGCGCGGCCGGAAAGCATGAGTAGCTGGGTCAACGGTTTCGGCTACATGACCATGGAACGGGACGGCCCCGACAGCTGGGACGTGCGGATCTGGGACCGGCTCGGCAAGTTGCGCAATACCTGTTCGCTGAAGGGCAAAAAATCACTTTGTGAACAGGCAAAGATCGAGTAAATGTTACAAGGTGATACAGGAGTTTGGGCCGCAGCCCTGGCAAATGCACTAGAATGGCGGCCAAACCCAGCAATCCCGGCGCCGGCGCCAGCCCTGCCCACCTTCCCGAATTTGGAGAAATCATGAAAAATCTGTACCTGCGTTCCTGCGTCGCGATGGCGTGCGCGCTTAGCCTGGGCGCCTGCGGCGGCGGCGACGACGGCAACCTGTCGATCAGCGGCAGCGTCACCGGCCTGACCAAGCCCGGCCTGGTCGTGCAAAACAACGGCGGCCCGGATCTGGCCATTCCGGTGGGCACGGGCGGCTTCGTTTTCCCGGAACGCGTCGGCAGCGACAGCGCCTATAACGTCACGGTCAAGACCCAGCCGACCGGCGCGCTGTGCACCGCGTTCAACAACAAGGGCACGACCGGCTCCTACTCGATCAACAACGTCGTGATTTCGTGCGTCACCGAAAAACGGATACTCGGCGGCGAAATCCGCGGCCTCAAAGAAAACAGCCAGATGGTCATCGTCAACGGCGGCGACAAGCTCAACATCGCCGGCACCGAGGGCGCTACCGCGCCGGCCGTCGCACCGACCTTCGTCATGCCGATGCTGGTGCCCGACGGCGAGGCGTACGGCGTCACCATCCTGACCCAGCCGGCCACCCAGACCTGCACCATCACGAACAACGTCGGCACCATGGGCGCGGTCGACCTGCCGAAAATCGTGCAAATCAGCTGCAGCTGATGCCGCGCCGCGTCACGCCTACCCAATAATCCAGGAGAATTTTATGACCTTATCTTTTGTACGCACCAGCATCGCGGTCGCGCTTGTGGCCGCGCTGGCCGCTTGCGGCGGCAAGGCAAGTTTCGAAGTCCGCGGCACCGTGTCGGGACTGGCCTACCCGGGGCTCAAGCTGGTCAACGGCGACCAGAGCGTCGAACCGGTCCCTGCCGCCGGCTCGATCGGCGCCGCCAACGAAGTCGCTTTTGTCTTCCCGAAAAGCATCGATTACGGCACGACCTACGATGTCAGAATCGCCGACAAGCCCTTGGCGGTCGGACAGACCGTCGCCGAAAAATTCTTCCCCCTGCACCAGACGTGCGAACTGATCAACGGCGCCGACACCGCCGGCCGGCTGGCCGCCATCCACGTCAGCGTGCAATGCACGATCAACGCCTACGCGGTCGGCGGCACGGTCAAGGGGCTGACCAAGGACGGCCTCGTGCTGATCAACGGCACCACCGGCGGCCAGCGGGTGGTCAACCATGTCGCGCCGACGGCGCCGGCGACCGCCGCCCCGGACGTCACTTACTCCTTCGCCAACGCTGTCACCTACAACACGACCTATGGCGTCAGCATCCTGACCCAGCCGACGGGCCAGACTTGCTCGTTCGACAATGAAGCGACGCGCACCGGCACCATGGGCGACGCTCCCGTACTCAACATCAACATCACCTGCGTGTAAGGACACCGGGGGAGATATAAGAAAACGGAATATCAGGCATTCCAAATATAAATTGGAGTTATATTCCGCGCGGCAGCATAATGCATCTGTCTCCTCCAACTCTCCTCAGAAAAGAATTGGATTTAAGCCCGCCAAACAGCGGGCTTTTTTTTCGTCCGCGATTTGGGGCGGCCTCGGGCCGGCCGGCCCGGCTCCGAGGCCGGCGCAGCGCCCGCACGGGCGCTAGGCTGCACCGGCCTGGTCCACGCCAAGCGGCTCCCTCGGGCGGCGGCAGGCGGCGCGCACGGCGCGACAGGGCAAGGTTCTTCGGCGCCAGACGGCAACGGACCGGGACAAGCGGGAAGGAGTCAGGAGGTAGATCGGTGGGAGTTCGGTGGAAACTACGGCGCGGGGGCCGGCGAGGCGGGAGGCAGTGCGTCGGACGCGGGTCCGGATACGGCGCGATCAGCGTTGGCTGATCGCTATCGGACTGCTTGGACGGCGCTTGCGCTGTCCGCTTGCACCGGCGCGCTGGGGGCATTTGCCAGGCCGCTGATGCCGGCCAGGACCACCGCCGCCAAAAAGATCGCTTCCATGTTCTTGAGGATGTTCATGCTGGGCTCTGGATCGGCGATCAGCGGCTGGCGATTTTGACCGCGGCAGGACGCTTGGCGCTGATTATGACGACCGCCATCTTGCCGTCGCCGGCAACCGAGACCATGTTGCCGTTCGCGTTGCCGGGCTTGCTTGCGTTGTTGGCGCCGATGGCGCCGATGGCGCTCTTGGCGGCCGGCGCGGCTGCGGCGGCGTCGCTGGCGATGGCGCTCAGGCCGATGACGACGATTGCTGCCAAGAAGATTGCTTCCATGTGTTTGAGGGCGTTCATGATGGTTCCTTTATTTGGTTTCGCTTGCCAGGATGGCTTGTCGATGCTTGTACTTTAGCCCTCGGTGCCACGCCATGCCAGCGCGCTGCGACAGACCGCACAAAACACAGGACGGACCGCGCGTTTTCAAGCATGAACGGAACTAGGCCATACAGAATAAGGCGCGCTTCGAAGCGGCGTGAAACCGGTGTTGAGTATGGACGTGGCGGCGCCGGGATCATGCGGGGCGATACGAGGTCGATTGATTGCTACGGGAGGGGACTGCGACAGCGGAGGGGGTGTTGCGGATCGATTTAGAAAAACCTGGTGCGGCCCGGGTACGGCGGCGGCTGCGCGCCTTGGCTCGCTTGCCGTAGGCGGACCAGTGGTCGCCTTCGGCAAGCGCGTGTGCGAGCGTTCATGTGATGCCCCCGTGGTATCAACGCACTTGTGCTTTGGCGAGCGTGAGCGGGCGTTTTGCACTGATCGTGACGACGGCCATTTTGCTCTCGCCTTCGACCGAGACCATGCTGCTGTTGGCGCTTTTCGCCGCTGGTGCCGCCGCGATGGTGTCGCTGGCGATGGCGCTCAGGCCGATGACGACGATTGCTGCCAAGAAGATTGCTTCCATGTGTTTGAGGGCGTTCATGATGGTTCCTTTATTTGGTTTCGCTTGCCAGGATGGCTTGTCGATGGTGGTACTTTAGCCCTCGATGCCAAGCCAAGCCAGCGCGCTGCGACGGACTGCACAAAACACAGGACAGGCCACGCATTTTCAAGCATGAACGGAACCAGGCCATACGGAATAAGGCGCGCTTCGAAGCGATGCGAAACCGGTGTTGAGTGTGGACGTGGCGGCGCCGGAATCATGCGGGGCGATACGAGGTCGATTGATTGCTACGGGAGGGGACTGCGACAGCGGAGGGGGTGTTGCGGATCGATTTAGAAAAACCTGGTGCGGCCCGGGTACGGCGGCGGCTGCGCGCCTTGGCTCGCTTGCCGTAGGCGGACCAGTGGTCGCCTTCGGCAAGCGCGTGTGCGAGCGTTCATGTGATGCCCCCGTGGTATCAACGCACTTGTGCTTTGGCGAGCGTGAGCGGGCGTTTTGCACTGATCGTGACGACGGCCATTTTGCTCTCGCCTTCGACCGAGACCATGCTGCTGTTGGCGCTTTTCGCCGCTGGTGCCGCCGCGATGGTGTCGCTGGCGATGGCGCTCAGGCCGATGACGACGATTGCTGCCAAGAAGATTGCTTCCATGTGTTTGAGGGCGTTCATGATGGTTCCTTTATTTGGTTTCGCTTGCCAGGATGGCTTGTCGATGCTTGTACTTTAGGTCTTCCAACGACACCGATCCAGCGCGCTGCGACAGACTGCGGGAATCGCGGGACAGACCACGTGAATTCAAGTACCAACGGAAGAATTCCCATGCGGTCGGACGCGCGCAAAAGGCATTGCACTACTCGGCGAGGCGGTGCCTAAGACGCGATCGCGATTCCAGCAAAGCCATATGGAATAAGGCTCCATGCAAAGTCACAGGAAGCGGGTCAAGGGCGTGACAACGCGACGGCGCGATCGAAACGCTGGAAAAACCAAGAATGGAAATTGGACAGGCGGGGAGCGGGGACAGCAGGGGATACAGCGTGGATTGACTACGGGCGGCCCGACTAACTGGCTTGCCGCGGATCGACCCGTGGTCGCCGTCGGCAAGCGCGTTTGCGTGCTTTCATGGGGTACTCCGTCGGCATTAGCGGGACGCCGTTTTAGCGACAGCGGAAAGGCGTTTTGCAGTGATCGTCACGACGACCATCTTGTTGTCGCCGGCGACCGACACCTGGCTGTTGCTCGCGCTTTTCGCTGCGGCCGTCGCTGCGTTGGCCTCGCTTGCAAGCGCGCCCAGGGCCAGGACAAGCGCTGCCAGGAAGATGGCTTCCATGTGTTTGAGGGCGTTCATGATGGTTTCCTTTATTTGGTTTCGCTTGCCAGGATGGCTTGTCGATGCTGGTACTTTAGCGAGCGGACCACGGACATGCCAGCGCGCTGCGACGGAATGCATAAAACGCGGGACGGACCACGATTTTTCCGAGACCAGCGGCAAAGGCCCAGTGTTTGAAGGCGCCGTTCCGAGCTGGTGAAAAAAGGGAGCAAAAAGGGGGGGCGGGAAGGATGCGCGGCAGGGACGCCGGAGAACGGGATGCTGGCGCCGGGACGGGCGGCGGGACGGGCAGGCGCGGCCGCGCCGCCCGCTCAGGCGGCCGGTTTTAGCAGATTGGCCAGCGCCACGTACTGGACCAGGCCGACCGTCTCAGGGCGCATGGTCGGGTCGATCCCCGCTTCGACCAGCTGCGCCTCGGTGAACATGCCGGCCAGGCAGTTGCGGATCACCTTGCGGCGCTGCGAGAAGGCCTTGAGCACGACCGCCTCGAGCGTGGGGCCGTCGCAGCGCAGCGGCGCGCCGATCGGCACCATGCGCACGATGGCCGACTCCACCCGCGGCGGCGGGTCGAACGCGGTCGGCGGCACGATGAACATCAGGTCCATCTGGTAGCGCCACTGCAGCATCACCGACAGGCGCCCGTAGACCTTGCTGCCGGGCGGCGCGACCATGCGCTCGACGACTTCCTTTTGCAGCATGAAATGCTGGTCTTCGACCAAATGGGCAAATTCGGCGAAATGGAACAGCAGCGGCGTCGAAATATTGTATGGAAGATTACCGACGATGCGCAGTTTCTGACCGGCCGGGACCGGGATCGTCGCGAAATCGAACTTGAGCGCGTCGCCCGAGTGCACGCTGAGCTGCGTGCGCGGGAAGGTCTTTTCGAGGCGCACCACGAGGTCGCGGTCGAGCTCGACGACATGCATATGCGGCAGGTGCTTGAGCAGCAGCGCCGTCATGGCCGCCAGCCCCGGTCCGACCTCGACCATCGCCTGCCCCGGCCGCGGGGCGATCGCCTCGATGATGTCGTTGAGGACCATTTTATCGGTCAGGAAGTTCTGGCCGAAGCGTTTGCGGGCGACGTGTTTCATGTTCTTATTGTCAATCTATGGTCAATGCTTGATGGATGAGGCTTGGGCGGCGACCATGCGGGCGGCGCTGCGCAGCGCCTCCTCCATGCTGGCGCAGTCGGCCAGGCCGAGCCCTTGGGCCGCCAGGTCGAGCGCGGTGCCATGGTCGACCGAGGTGCGGATCAGCGGCAGGCCGAGCGTGATGTTGACGCCGCGCCCGAAGGTGGCGTACTTGAGCACCGGCAGGCCCTGGTCGTGGTACATGGCCAGCACGCAGTCGGCATCACGCAGGTATTTGGGCTGGAACAGGGTGTCGGCCGGGTAAGGCCCGCGCGCGTCGATGCCGCGCGCGCGCGCCGCCGCGATGGCCGGCGCGATGGTGTCGATCTCCTCGCGCCCAAGGTAGCCGTTCTCGCCCGCGTGCGGGTTCAGTCCGGCCACCAGGATGCGCGGCGCGGCCAGCCCGAACTTGCTGCGCAGGTCGTGCGCGATGATGTCGAGGATGGTCGCGAGACGCTCGCCCGTGATCGCGGCGGCGACGTCCTTGAGCGGCAGGTGGGTGCTCGCCAGCGCCACCCGCAGCGGCGGCTGGCCGGCGCCCGGCTCGCCCGCGAGCATCATAACGACCTGGGCGGTGCCGGTTTTTTCGGCGAGGTATTCGGTATGGCCCGAGAATGCGACCCCGGCGTCGTTGATGGTGCTCTTTTGCAGGGGCGCGGTGACGATGGCGTCGAACCAGCCTGCCTGCACGCCCTCGAGCGCGAGGTCGAGCGTGGCGAGCACGGCGCGCCCGTTCTCGGGGTCGAGCCGGCCGGGCACGACGTGGGCGGCCAGCGGCACGTCGACCACGGCGATGCGGTCGGGGCCGAAGCGCGGCAGGCCGCCGTTGCGCAGCGCCTGCACCGACAGCGCGGCCAGGCTGATCGAAGGGTCGATCAGGCTGGCCGTGAGCGCGAGGAAGGCGGCGTCGCCGATCAGCACGCAGTTGGCCTCGGCCCGCAGCGACCAGGCCGCGCGCAGCGCGATCTCGGGGCCGATGCCGGCCGGTTCGCCCGTGGTGACGGCCAGCGCCGGGCGCGCTGACGCGCGCGGCGCGCCGGTCATGGGGCGGACGGGTGCCGGCGCACGCTTATTTTTCCTCGCGGAACTCGACGTAGGCGCGGTCGCGCACCTGGCGCGACCAGTCCTCGGTCGCCTCCTGCAGCTTGCGCTCGCGGATCGCGGCGCGGGCGGTGTCGCGCGCGCGCGTGGCGCTGACATCGTCGCTCTTGCGCTCGAGTACCTGGATCAGGTGGAAGCCGAACGGGGTTTCGACCACGCCGCTCAATTCGCCCGTCTTGAGCGCGGCCACGGCCGCCTCGAACTCGGGTACCGCGTCGCCCGGGGTCAGCCAGCCGAGGTCGCCGCCCTTGGTGGACGAGGCGTCGTTCGAATGGACGCGCGCGAGGTCTTCGAACTTGGCGCTCTTGGCCTCGATCTGGGCCTTGAGCTCGCCCAGCTTTTTCTTGGCGTCGGCCGCCGTCATGGTCGGCGTGACCTTGATCATGATGTGGCGCGCGCGGCTTTGCTGCACGGTCGCCTTTTCGGGCTCGGCGGCGGAGGCGCTGCGCTTGTTCGACATTTTGAGGATGTGGAAGCCGGTCGAGCTCTTGATCACGGGGGTGACCTGGCCCGGGGTCAGCTTGCGCAGCTCGTCGGCGAACAGCGGCGGCAGCGCCTCGGGATTGCGCCAGCCGATCAGGCCGCCCTTGAGGGCGTCGCTGGCGTCGGAATAGGTGCCGGCCATCTTGGCGAAGTCGGCGCCCACGCGCAGCTGGCGCACCACCTCGTCGGCGCGCGCCTTGCGCGCGGCGATCTGCTCGGGCGAGGAGTTCTCGGGGATACGCACGAGGATCTGGGAGATCTCCATCTCGACCTTGTCGGCGGCGGCGGCCTTTTCGGCCGCCAGGAAGGTGTCGATCTCGGCGTCGGAGATCTGGATCTTGGCGTCGACCTCGTGCTCGCGCAGGCGCTGCATCATGATCTCGCCGCGGATCTCCTCGCGGAAGGCGGCGTACTTGGTGCCTTCTTTTTCCATCGCGTCGCGCATCGCCTGCACCGTCATGTTCTGCTGTTCGGCGATGCGGCCGATCGCGCGGTCGAGCATGGCGTCGTCGACGCGCACGCCCATCTCTTTGGCCAGCTGCATCTGGGCGCGCTCGACGATCATGCGCTCGACCACCTGGCGCTCGAGGTCGGCCGACTCGGGCATCGGCGCGTTCTGCGACTTCATGCGCGCCGAGATGTCGCGCACGCGCGCGGCGACCTCGTTGCGGGTGATCACCTCGTCGTTGACGACGACGTAGATCGAGTCGATCACATTGGCCGAAGACGAGGCCGGGGGCAGGAAGCCGCCGCTGGCCGGCTTGGCCTGGGCGGCGGCGTTGCCGGCCGAGATGGCGCACAGCAGGACCGCTGCGAGTTTGAGTTGGTGCATACTGGCTTTACGCATAATCTGGGAAGCACTCATGTTCGGGTGAATGGGAAAATCGCCTGTGCCGCCATGCTCGGCGCCACTTTTGCTGCGTTCGCGCTTATGGTGCACGCGTTGTTTGTGTAGCTTGATATGCGCGCCATGTCATCGGCCCTGGTTCAGCCGCTGGTAGCCTGGGATACTCTTGTAAAACGCCTCGAGCGGGCTGCCGAAGCCGAGCTTCGACAAGCCGTTGAGCTCGAGCTGGAAAAACACGTCCGTCGAGGTGTTGCGGGTGGTCGTCACGAAGCGCTGCGCGCCCGTGCGGAACACCCAGCAATCGGCCTTGTACTCGAGCCCGACCAGGCTCTCGAGGATTTTATGGTCGCGCAGCGAGTAGCTCACGCGCGCCACGCCGTACCAGCGCGCCGACAACGGCCATTGCGACGACAGCAGCGCGTTCTGGAAGCTGTCGCGCAGGTAGCGGTACTCGGCGTTGATGACCTTTTTGGCGGCCGGCTGCCACTGCACCGCGTAGTTCGAGCTGAAGGTGCTGCGCGCGCTCGCATTGTATTGTACTGCGCTGTCGAAGCTCCAGTCCTCGGCGATGCGTCCGGCCGCGGCCAGCAGCAGGTCGGAGCGGCTCTCGGACAGCGGCGCGGTGGCGTCGAGCAGCACGCGCTGCTGGCGGAAATAGAAGCGCTGGCCCAGCGCCAGGCGCAGGCGCTCGGCGCCGCCGGGCTCGATGAAGCGCGACACCAGCGCCGTGGTCAGCTGGTTGGCGTCCGAGATCCGGTCCGAGCCGATGTAGCGGTTCTCGGTGAACAGCTGGGCGAAATTGAATCCGGCCTGGGCGGTGTCGAAATTGGGGAAGCGGCTCTGGTCCTTGTACGGGGTGCGCACGTAGAACAGGCGCGGCTCGAGCGTCTGGCTGACCGCGCGGCCGAACAGCTTGGTCTCGCGCTCGTACACCAGGCCGCTGTCGAGCGAGAACGTGGGCAGCACGCGCGTGAGCGAGCCGGTGGCCGGGGCGCCGCCCTCGAGCTGGTAGGAACTGGCGTGCAGCGACAGCTTGGGCGTGATGAAGTAGCCCGGGCGCACCCACGGATAGCTGATCTGCGGCGCGATCACGGCGCGGTCGCCGCGCACGAGGTCGGGGTGCCAGAAGCGCGTGAGCTCGGCGTCGATCGCCCAGTCGAAGCCTTTGACGTCGTAGCGGCCCGCGTGCAGGCGCACCTGCGGCAGCAGGTCGTACGGGCGCGGCACCGTCAGGCTCGGGTCGGTCGCGGCGGCCGGGTCCTGCAGCACCTGGTAGTTCTGCACGCGCGCCGTCAGGCTCAGGTACTGGTTCTGGTAGTCGCTGCGCAGCTCGCGCAGCAGCTGGCGCTCGGCGCTGGCGGCGACCGACTTCGAAAAATCGCTCGGATAATCGTCGTCGGAGGCGCCGCGGATGTTCCAGCCGTACGACCAGCCCTTTGCTATCGCCTGCGCGTGGGTCGAGTTGATCAGCCAGCGGTCGGCGTTGGCCTCGCGGTCGTTGAACAGGACCTCGGCATGGGTCTGGCCCGAGTAGCTGCCGGCGGCGGTCTCGCCGATGTAGCGCCCGGTGGCGCCGAGCTGCAGGCCGCGGTCGAGGATCAGGCGCGGATACAGCGTCAGGTCGCGGTTCGGCGCGATGTTGAAATAGTAGGGCACCGAGATCTCGCCGCCGCCCTTGGAGCGGAAGCTCACGTTCGGCGGCAGCCAGCCCGAGCGGCGCGCGCCCGACAGCGAGAACGACAGCGCCGGCGCGCCGAGGATCGGCACGCCCTTGAAATAGACCACGCTCTTGCCGGCCACGCCGACGTCGCGCCCGGCGTCGAGGCGCAGGGTGCTCGATTTGAGGTACCAGTCGGGGTTCGGGCCCTCGCAGGTGCTGTAGGTGCCGTCGGTGACCACGGCCACGTCCTGGTTGACGAAGTCGATCCGGCTGGCGCGGCCCTGGGCGTTGTTGAGCTGCATTTTGTATTCGGGATGCAACACCCAGCCCTTGCCCGAATCGAGATTCAGCTGCAGCGAGTCGCCCTGGTAGCGGTCGCCGAAGCGCCACATGTTGACGTCGCCCTTGGCGCTGACCTCTTGCTCGACCAGTTTGTAGCAGGCGGTGTCGGCGCTCAGGCGGGTTTCGCCGCGGATGACCTCGACGTCGCGCTCGAGGTTGATCTCGCGGTCGGGCCGGCCCGTGATTTCCTCGGCGCGCGCGGTGATCGGGGCGTCCGGGTCGTCGACCTTGGCGCGCGGGCCGGCGCCGGTCGCGGACGGCTGGGCGGGCGGCTGGGCCGACGGCGCGGCCGGCACCTGGGCGCGCGCGGCAGGCGCGTGCAGCGTCCCCGCGACGGCGGCGGCGATGGCGGTCAGGGCAAAAACCCAGCGCTGCGAGGGGGGAGAGGCCGAAAACCAACTCATGAAACGACGGGATCAAGCACCATGACAGGCGATTTTTCTGATTTTAATCCCTCATTATAGGGGAATCCGTGCGCGCCGGGTCAGCGATGCCGTCCCGCAAGCCGATTCCAGGCCAAACCGGCGCAACTTAACTTTATGAATTTAAAGACATATTCGATCCGCCCCAAGGCGGGCGGCGCAATGGCGTCCTAGGGCAGCAGCAGTTGCGGCGCCGCCGGTTCGGCCGCGTCGAGCAGCGCCTGCTCGGCCGCGCTGAAGGATGCCTCGCGCAGGCGCCGCAGTTGCGCCGCGTCGGCCGGGGCGATCGCCGCGCGCGCCGCGCGGTAGGCCAGCAGGCGCTCGGCCCAGGCGTGTTCGGCCTGCTCGCGCTCGGTGAGCACCGCGATCGTCCGCGCCGGCAGCGCCGCCGCGCGCAGCCGGTACACCGCGTCTTCGCCGGCGCCGCGCGCGCGCAGCCGCGCCGCTTCCGTCTCGACCGTGAAGAGCGACGCGGGCGCCGCCGCCGGCGCGAGCGTTGCAAGGGCCGTCTTGGCGGTGGCCGCGGCGCGTCCGGCCGCCGCGGCCGCCGCGGCCGGCGCTTCGGCAAGGACGGCGGACGGCGCAGCCGCAGCCGGGCCGTCCGCCCGGACCGTCGCGCGCACTACCAACGCCGCCACGGTTGCCAGCAGCAGGCATGCGCCCGCATAGCCGAGCACGCGTTTCATGTTCTTTTCCATGGTTTGCTCCTTGGTTTGCTTGGCCGGCGCGCGCCCGGCATCCCGGCCCGGCGCGCGCATCGGCCGTCGGTCGTTACAGGCTATACACCAGTTTGCTCAGGTTGTCGTAGATCGGATACACGGCGCTGGTCGGCTGCAGCCAGCCGAGCACGTCGAAGTGGTCGTAACGGGCGTAATAACCCAGGTATTGCCAGCTGCCGCGCACCGGCACCCCGCTGTAGTTGCGCGCCGGCTGGCCCGCGGGGCCCTTCATGCTGACCGTGTTGACCACACCGTCGTTCGGAAACCAGCTTGCATCGACCGCGACCCGGCCCACCGCGTTTTGCGTGAACGAACCCATGCCGCGCACCAGGATCGAGGGCACCACCCATTCGCCGGCCGTGTTCTTGAGGAAGAACATCATGTCGTTGCGCGGGTATTGGTAGGCGCTGCTCTGGAACGGCGCGATGACGCGGTCGGTGTCGTTGCAGCAAAAGGCGCCCTGCTCGGTCGCGACGTTGGCGATCGACTGGTAGAACACGTTGGGCGAGGTCTTGACCCAGTTGTTGAGTTCACGCGCGCCATCGGGCCCGAGGTCCCACTGCGCCGAGTTGCGGTGGTTGAGCGACCAGAACGGCGCGCCCTTGACCCGCGTGAGGAAGTCGCGGAAATTCTCCGCCGGTCCCTGCGCGAGCCCGTATTGCTCGAGCTTGAAGTTGTAGCCCGGGTTCGCACTGCCGCCGAGCCCGGCGACCTCGACCACCTGGCCCGCGAGCTCGGAGATCTTGGGCACGTAGTCGACGATCACGTCGCGCAAGGTGGTGCCGTTGTGCGGGCTCGAAATCGAGGTGGCGCTCTTGACCCAGCCGATCTTGCCGCCGGTGAACAGGCTGCCGCCGCCCTCGTCGCCGTCGGGCGAGCCGTTCTCGAGCAGCTGGACCAGCACGCGGATGGTCTGCCCGCCCTGGCTGTGCGCGACCAGGTGCAGCGGATGCGCGCCATCCCAGGCCGGATACAGGGCCAGCGGGTAGTTGTTCGGATTGTTGGCCGGGTTGGCGGCCCAGCATTTGCCGGCCGGCTGGCGCAGCGCGCCGTAGGAGGCGAACTTGGCCGTGTGCTTGGCGCCGTAGTCGACGCAGCCGCCCTTGATCTGGTAATACAGCTCGACCGCGCGGTCCCAGTTCGAGCTGACCGGCCCGACCGAGGCGGCCATCACCTTGCGCGTGACCCCGTTGTAGCCGCGCATGTGTGCGGCGACATCGTTGAACCCGCCCCAATAGCGGAAGCCCGTGCCGCTCAGCTCGTTCGGCCCGAAGCCGAGGAAGCCGTGCACGAGCACGATCGGATCGTTGTTGGCGGCCGTGGCCGGCAACGCCGCCGCCGTGGCCGCCACGGCGAATACCGCCGCGCCGAAAAATTTTCCCATTTGTTTTATTGCCGACGTCTTTGTACGCATGTTGCAATCTCCGTGTAGTTAGTTTTATGAAGGTGCTCGATACAGCGAAACGATTCACCGGGGATTGCGCGGCTCAGTCCACGCGCTCCCCGGTACAGCGCCCGCCACCGGCCTGCCACAACGCGCCCGGTCGCGGCGTGGCGCACGGGACGGCATTCCGGTGTTCGGCGGCATCGCGTTGCGCGTCTGTGCTGCGATCGATCGCGGCGCGATGCCGAAAAAATAGGCTGGTGTTGGGCTGCTGGTGCTGGGCAAGGACTCCGCGGATGCGGAGGCGCCGTCGTGGCTTCGCGCGCGGCCGTCTGGGCCGTGGCTGTCCACCGGGCATTTGAGACAAGATTTACTATTTAATATTTAAAGCGAGCGCTCGATTTAATCACGGGACGGCCCACGGTTGACTAGAGGCACTCCTCGAAACCATCGCTTGACTTTGCGCCGGCCAGGCCGGCCGGCACCGGCCGGGGGCGGGCCCGCGCCGCGCGCGCGCCGGGTTCCGGCCCCCCGCGAAATCGCGTATTATTGCAACCGAAATGCCATGCCATAGTGCATGGCCAGCCTCGACAGCACGCCCGCAGGCGCGCGACGGCCCCTCCCAACATCAACCGCATCCACAGGCCCCCATGTCCACCTCCACCCCCGCTAGCGCCCCCGACGCGCGCCTGGCCGCCCTCACCGCATGGCTGGGCACGCTCGGCCTGGTCGACACCGCCACCTGCCGCCCCGCCTCGTCCGACGCCAGCTTCCGGCGCTACTACCGGCTCGACGTGCTGCCGGCGCTGCAGGGCAAGCTCGGCCCGACCCTGGTCGCGATGGACGCGCCGCCCGAGCGCGAGAACGTGCCCGCCTTCCTGCACGTGGCCGGCCTGCTGCGCGAGGCCGGCGTGCACGTGCCCGCGATCGTGGCCGAGGACGCGCCGAACGGCTACCTGCTGCTGTCGGACCTGGGCACCACCACCTATTTGTCGCGCCTGACGGCCGACAACGCCGCGCTCATGTATTCGGACGCGCTCGACACGCTGATCAAGTTCCAGCTGCACAGCACGCCCGGGGTGCTGCCCGACTACGACCGCGCCTTCATCGAGCGCGAGCTGAACCTGTTCCCGGAATGGTTCGTCGGCAAGCACCTCGGCGTGACGATGACCCCGGCCCAGCAGGGCCAGCTCGACAAGGTGTTCGAGGCGATCATCGCCAACAACCTGTCGCAGCAGCAGGTGTTCATGCACCGCGACTTCCATTCGCGCAACCTGATGTTCCTCGACCAGGGCAACCCGGGCGTGCTCGACTTCCAGGACGCCGTGTTCGGGCCCGTCACCTACGACCTCGGTTCGCTGCTGCGCGACGCCTATATCCAGTGGGACGAGGAGATGGTGCTCGACTGGGTGGTGCGCTACTGGCAAAAGGCCAAAGCGGTCGGGCTGCCGGTCAACCCCGACATCGACGCCTTCTACCGCGACTTCGAGTTCATGGCGCTGCAGCGCCACCTCAAGATCCTGGGCATCTTCTGCCGCCTGAACTACCGCGACGGCAAGAGCATCTACATGGGCGATCTGCCGACCGTGGCCGACTATGTGCGCAAGACGGCAAACCGCTACACTGTGCTCAAACCGCTGGTGCGCCTGCTCGACGCGTTCGAGGACAAGGCGCCGCAGGTCGGCTACACCTTCTGATACCGATTCAGCACAACAGGAAACACGCATGAAAGCCATGATTTTTGCCGCCGGCCGCGGCGAGCGGATGCGTCCGCTGACCGACAGCTGCCCGAAGCCCCTGCTCAAGGTGCGCGGGCGCCCCCTGATCACCTGGCATGTGCTCAACCTGGTGCGTGCCGGCATCACCGAGATCGTCATCAACCACGCCCACCTCGGCGAGCAGATCGAACAGGTGCTCGGCGACGGCGCCGCGCTCGGCGCGCGCATCGCGTATTCGCACGAGGACACCGCGCTCGAGACCGCCGGCGGCATCGCGAAGGCGCTGCACCTGCTCGGCGACGAACCGTTCCTGGCGATCTCGGGCGACATCTACTGCCCCTACTTCGATTTCGAGCAGGTCAAGGACGTGCTGCACGACAAGGACATGTGGGGCAAGCCGTACGCCGCCGACCAGCGCGACATGTGCTGGATCTACCTCGTCAAGAATCCCGAGCACAACCCCGACGGCGACTTCGGCCTGTCGTCGCTGTACTCGGTGGCCAACGGGGGCGAGCCGAAATGGACCTTCGCCAACATCGGGGTGTACCGGACCGAGATGTTCGCCGGCATCGAGCCGGGCAGCCACGCCAAGCTTGGGCCCCTGATCCGCGAGCACGCCGACGCCGGCCGCGTGGGCGGCGAGATCTACGAGGGCGACTGGGTCAACGTCGGCACGATCGAACAGCTCGAACAACTCAACGCGCCGCTCGGCGCCACCCTCGCGCCCAAGGCCAAGGCATGAACTTCGCCGCGCGCCGCGCCCGCCTGTGCGCCCAGATGCAGCCCGGCGCCGTGGCGATCGTGCCGACCGCCCCCACGGCGGCGCGCAACAGCGACACCGACTACCCCTACCGCCACGACAGCTATTTTTACTACCTGACCGGCTTCACCGAGCCCGACAGCGTGCTCGCGCTGGTCGCGGCCGGTCCCGCCGGGCCGGCGCAGGCGGTGCTGTTCTGCCGCCCCAAAAACCTCGAACGCGAAATCTGGGACGGCTTCCGCCACGGCCCCGACGGCGCGCGCGCGGCGTTCGGCTTCGACGCCGCCCACCCGATCGAGGAGCTCGACGCCGAGATGGTGCGCCTGCTCACCGACGCGAGCGCGGCCTATTACGCGCTCGGCCACAGCCCGATGCTCGACACCCAGATGCGCAGCTGGCTGGCCGGCGTGCGCGCGCTCGGGCGCAGCGGCGTGCGCCCGCCGGCCGAGGCGCACGACCTGCTGCCGCTGCTCGACGAGATGCGCCTGTTCAAGGACGAGGGCGAGCAGGCGCTGATGCTGCGCGCGGCCGCCATCTCGGCGCAGGCGCACGAGCGCGCGATGCGCGCGACCCGCGCCGGCATGTTCGAGTACCAGCTCGAGGCCGAACTGCTGCACGAATTCCGCAGCAACGGCGCCCAGTTCCCCGCCTACACCCCGATCGTCGCCTCGGGCGCGAACGCATGCGTGCTGCACTACAACGCCAACAACGCCCGGCTGCGCGAGGGCGAACTGGTGTTGATCGACGCCGGCTGCGAATTCGACAGCTACGCGGCCGACATCACGCGCACCTATCCCGTGAACGGGCGCTTCAGCGCGCCGCAGCGCCAGCTGTACGAACTGGTGCTGGCGGCGCAGGAGGCGGCGCTGGCGGCGGTGCAGCCGGGCCGGCCCTACAGCGCGATCCACGACGCCGCCGTCGCCGTGCTGGCGCAGGGCATGCTCGACCTCGGCCTGCTCGACAAGGCACATTTCGGCAGCTTTGAAAACGTCATCGCCGAGCGCGCGCACCAGCAGTTCTACATGCACGGCACCGGCCACTGGCTCGGGCTCGACGTGCACGACACGGGCGCCTACCGCGACGGCGCGGCGCCCGGCAAGCCTTCGCGCGCGCTCGCGCCCGGGATGGTGCTCACGGTCGAACCGGGCATCTATGTGCGCCCGGCGCAGGGCATCCCCGAACAATTCTGGCACACCGGCATCCGCATCGAGGACGACGTGCTGGTCACCCCAGGCGGGCCGCGCGTGCTCAGCGACGGCGCCGCCAAGCGCATCGACGACATCGAAAAATTGATGGCGGGGGCGTGATGAACTCTGCCATGAGCGGAGCTGCGGACGGCGCGCTGGACGGCGCGGCGAACGGCGGGCCGAACGACTTCGACGTCGCCATCTGCGGCGCCGGCCCGGTCGGCATGGTGCTCGCCGCGCTGCTGGCCGGGCGCGGCATGGATCCGGCGCGCATCGGCCTGCTCGACGCGCGCACGCTGGAACAGGCCGCGGCCGACCCGCGCTCGCTCGCGCTCTCGTACGGCAGCGCCCAATTGCTCGGGCAGATCGGCGCCTGGCCGTTGCCGGCCACCGCGATACACCAGATCCACGTCTCGCGCCGCGGCCGGCTCGGGCGCAGCATGATCGACCGCGCCGAGCAGCACGTGCCGGCGCTCGGCTACGTGACGCGCTACGGCGAACTGGTCGGCGCGCTGGCCGGCGCCTGCGAACGCGCGGGCGTGGCCATCATGCGTCCGGCGCGCGTGGCGGGCCATGTCGAACATGCCGATGGCGTGCAGCTGCGGCTAGACGACGGGCGTGAACTGTCGGCCGCGATCGTGGTGCAGGCCGAGGGCGGCGTGTTCGGCGCCCAGGAGCACCAGGGCGTGCAGCGCGACTACCTGCAAACGGCGGTCATCGCGCGCGTGGCCGCGAGCGCGCCGATCGCATACCGCGCCTTCGAGCGTTTCACCGACGAGGGCCCGCTCGCGCTGCTGCCGCAGGACGGCGCCGACGGCATGCAGTACGCGCTCGTGTGGTGCGTCGGCCCGGAGCGCGCCGAGGCGTTGCTCGCGCAGGGCGATGCGGCCTTCCTGGCCGAACTCGGGCTCGCCTTCGGCAGCCGGCTCGGGCGCTTCACGCGCGTCGGGGCGCGCGGCGCCTACAAGCTCGGGCTAAATTCGGCGGCGCGCGCGACGCGCCGCACGGTGGCCATCGGCAACGCCGCGCAAACCTTGCATCCGGTCGCCGGCCAGGGCCTGAACCTGGGCCTGCGCGACGCCGCCGTGCTCGCGCGCCAGCTCGACCAGCCAACGCCCGAGCGGCTGGCCGGCTTCGGCGCTGCGCGCCAGGCCGACCGCAAGCTGACCATGGGTCTGACCGACGCGATGGCGCGCGCGTTCGCCGGCTCGGGGCCGGCGCAGTCGCTGCTCGGATTGTCGCTGGGGATGCTCGACACGGTCGGGCCGGCACGCACGGTGCTGGCCGAGCTGATGATGTTCGGGCGCCGCTAAGGCTGATGCCACCCCTCGAGCGCGTCAGGAATCGTGTCGAGAAAAACCCAAATAACCAAAACCAACATCGTCCTCGCGCATGCGGGGACCCATAGAACGCTGGCGATGAGCAACTGTTCTATGGGTCCCCGCATGCGCGAGGACGATGTGGGTTTGATTTTTGGATTTCGACCTTGGCGCTTAGTACAGCAAAACAGCCGTTCGCTCAAGCCTGCTGCGCCTCGTTCCCCGCCACGACCTTGTTCCACCACTGCTGCGCCTGCTGCTCGTCCTTGTACTTGGCCAGGTACGAAAAACCCACCCTGGCCGCCTTCTCGCGCAGCCTCGCGTCGGCCGCGGCCGCGTTGGCCAGGTGGCCGAGCCCCTTGTCGTCGCGCCCGGCGAGCAGCAGGCAGCCGTACTCGTACTCGGCGCGCGGGAACGGCCCGCCCGGCTGCGCCAGCAGGTGCGCGAGCACCACCTTGTCGGGCTGCTCGAACTCGGCGCTCAGCACCGCGAGCTCCTGCAGCTCGCTCAGCTTGAGCGCGGCCAGCGGCGCGCGCCGCAATTCGACCAGCCGCGCCTGCGAGCGCGAGGCGTACTGGAAGCGCGCGCGCCATTCCTTTTTCTCCTCCTGCCACCAGCGCTGGTCGAACTCGTCGATCAGCATCCTGGTGCGCCCGCCCAGCAGCGCCTCGGCCGCGCTGATGTCGATGCAGGCCGGCAGCCGGCAGCCCTCGCCGATGGCCTCGACCCGCTCGCGCAGGGCCGGATGGGTGTCGTGCAGGTCGGATTTTTCGCGCCAGACGCGCGCCAGCGTCTCGGACGTGGCCCACTGGCCGTAACCGGCCTTGAACGCCGTGCCCATCGCGCTGAACGGCAAAAACGCCGGCTTGTCGCGCGTGTCGGCCTGGCGCAGCAACGTCGGCCAGAACTCCTCGTCGATCCAGCGTCCCAGCAATTCGCCGCGGATCAGGCCGGCCGCGTTGGGCTTGGCGCCGACCAGCTCGGTGGCGGTGAGGTCGGCGTCGTACTCGTTCTGGCGCGACAGCACGAAGGTGTGCGCGCTGTAATACGGCATGAACTTGCCGAGCAGCCCGGCGAGCAGGCCGTACACCAGGTTGTCGCCGGCGCCGTCGCTGATCTGCTCGTAGAGCGCGGTGAAAGTCTGGCGCTGGCGGTAGATCCAGGCGCTGGCCTTGCCGTGGTTGCCGCACACATGGCCGTACTCGTGCGCCACGGTCGCGGCCATCTCCTGCGGCGTCATGCTCAGCATATAGGGCAGGCCGAGGATCAGGTAATTGGTGTGCCAGCCGAACAGGCCCAGCCGCGGGCGCTGGAAGATGGCCGCGTTGAACGCGTCGTCGAGCAGCACGTAATGGATAGGCGGTCCCTTGAGCTTGGCGCGCATCTTGTCGACCAGGCCGAACAACTTGGGCGCGTCGGCGCGCTTGAGCACGCGCCCGGACGGCACCGGCAGGCGCATGAAGAACATCCGCAGCACCACCACGAACACGGGCGCCATGCACAGCGCGAACAGGCCGAGCCGGATCAGGCTGCTGGTGCGCTCGGACGCGCGCGCCGCCTCGAACGCGAGCCAGCCCAGCAGCGCTACCGCCGCGAGCAGGCCGAACAGGACGAGGTAGGCCAAACTCCCGAGCAGGATCACCTTGCTGCGGAAGCGGCCCGGGTGGATGGTCGCGTCGACCTCGAGCGAATGGACGAGGGATGTGTAGGTTTGCTGGTCCACGCCGCTATTACCTCGTGTTTGTGCTTGGGTTTGCAAAATGGCCACCGCGGCCAATCACGCCGGCAGAGCACTCCAGTATCCCCGCCGCGACCGGCGGGGTCAACCGCCGTGAACCCTTTGACGCGTCCGTGTGCACATTCGAGCGAGCACGGCAATAAAGCGACACGTTCAGTGGTCGGGCGTGTAGGCCTTGCGGCTCACCCCGTTCCACCACTCGAGCGCCTCCTGCTCGTCCCTGGTGTGCTTGAGGTATTTGTAGCCCACGCGCGCGGCCAGCGCGGTCAGTTCGCGGTCGGCGCGCGCGGCCGTGGCCAGGTGCTCGAGCCCGTTCTCGTTGCGCTCGGCCAGCAGCAGGCAGCCGTAGTCGTACTCGGCGCGCGCGAACGGGCCGCCCGGCAGGTCGAGCAGGTACTCGTGCAGGCGCTTGGCGCGCGCGGGCGGCTCGAACTCGGCGCACAGCATGGCCAGCTCCTGCAGCTCGTCGAGCTTGAGCTTGGCAGGCAGCACGCGCTGCAGTTGCTCGAGCCGGCTGCGCGAACCGCTCACGTAGCGGTGGCGCGCGAGCCAGCGGCGCTGCTCCTGCTTCCACCACTGCTGGTCGAATTCGTCGATCAGGCCCTTGGCGCGCTCACCCAGCAGCGCCTCGGCCGCGCTGATCTTGATGCCGGGCGGCAGCTCCATGATTTCGCCGATGGCCTCGACGCGCGCGCTCAGCGGCGGCTGCGGGTCGGACAGGCCGGGCCGCTCGTGCCAGGCCGCGGCCAGCCGTTCGGCGGTGGCCCATTGCGCGTAGCTGGCCTTGAACGCGGCCCGCATCGCGGTGTACGGCAGGTACAGCGGCTGCTCCTGGGTGTTGGCCTGGCGTTGCAGGTTGGGCCAGAAGTCGGTGTCGATCCAGCGCCGCAGCAAGGCGCCGCGCAGCAGGCAGGCGGCGTTCGCCTTGGCGCCGACCACGGCGCTGCCGCCGCGGTCGGCGTCGAACGCGTTCTGGCGCCCCAGCACCAGCGCGTGGGCCTGGTAGTACGGCATGAATTTGTCGAGCAGGCGCGCGGCCACGTTGTCGAGCAGGTTCTCGTGGCGCGCCTCGCGCAGCTGCGCGAGCAGCGCCGCGGCCATGCGCTGCTGGCGGTGGGCCCAGGCGCCGGCGCGGTCGCGCCGGCCGACCACGAGCTCGACCTCGTGGGCGATGGCGGCCAGCATCTCCTTGGGCGCCATGCTCTGCATATAGGGCAGCCCCATGACGAGGTAGTTGACGGGCCGGCCGAACAGGCCCCAGCGCGCGCGCTGCACCAGCGCGACGCTGAAATGGACGTCGAGCAGCACATGGTCGATCTCGGGGCCGTCGAGCTGCTTGCGGATGTTGCTCAGCGCGCTGAACAGCCGGGGCACCTCCGCGCGCGTGAGCGGGCGGCCCGCCGGCGCCGGCAGGCGCGCCAGGCACAGGCGCAGCACGGCGAAACACGCCGGCGCCAGCGCCAGCGCGAGCAGCGCGGCCAGCAGCAGGCCGAGGCCGCCGCGCCCGAAGCCGGCGTAGGCGATGCCGAAGCCGGCCAGCAGCAGCGCCGCGCACAGCGCGCCGCCGAGCACCGCGTGGAAGGCGGCGCTGAGGACCAGCACCTTGTTGCGGAACCCGCCCGGGCTGACGACGGCGTCGGTCTCGAGCGAGCGGACCAGTTTTTTATAGGCTTGCTTATCCACTTGGTGATCCTGTTGGCTGGTTGGCGCGCATCTTGTTGCCTGCAGTGGCTGAACTACGGCGCGTTCCGCCGACCGTTTGCCGCCGTTTGCGGACAATGGCCGGCTGCGTGGCGTGGCAATCTTGATAATTGCGCCAGTATCGTCTCCGCGCGCGTCTAGGTCAATCGACAAAGTTGCCCGTTGTCAATTTGCCACGCGCGCGGGCAGCGTCCGGGCGGGCGCGCGGCGGCGGGTGAAAAATTTATTTTGGGCAAATATAGTTCTCGCCAGACCCGCCCCCCGGTGGGACAATTGCCTCTCGATTGGCCGAGCCGGTGGAACACCATGATTGACGCACTGCCCCCCATCATCGTCGCGCGCCTGCTCGAGGAGTCGCCCGAGGCGGTGCTCATCATCGATGCGCTCGGCACCGTGCGCCACCTGAACCCGGCAATGCGGGCGCTGGCCGGCTACCCGCTCGGCGAGCTGGTCGGGCGCCCCCTGTACGGCCTGCTCGCCGATCCGGACATGCAGGGGGCCAAGGACTACATCCTGCAGATGGTCAACGGCGTGCGGCCCGACCCGCTGCTCGGGAAAACCCGCGAATGCGCGATCCGGCACCGCGACGGCGCCGAGATCGCGGTCGAACTGCGGGTGCGCGAGCTCGGCGCCAGCGGCGGGGTCGGCTACCTCGGCGCCTTCGTCACCGACCTGCGCGCGCGCCACGCGTTCGAGGCGCGCAACGCCGCCCTGCTCGAACAGATCGAGCAGATGGCGATGTCCGACCACCTGACCGGGCTCGCCAACCGCCGCGCGTTCGAGGCGCAGGCGGTGCACGTGGCCGCGCGCGCCAGGCGCAGCGGGGCGCCGGTGACGGTGGCGATCGCCGACATCGACCACTTCAGCACCGTCAACGACCGCTACGGCCTGCCCGTCGGCGACGCCGTGCTGGCCGCCGTCGCCAAGGCGCTGATCGGGGCCTCGCGCACGACCGACGTGGTGGCGCGCGTGGGCGGCGAGGAATTCGGACTGATGTTCCCGGACACGGACGGCGAACGGGCGCGCTTCGTGGCCGAGCGGATCCGCCAGCGCGTCGGCGCGCTGCTGTTCACCACGCCCAACGGCGACCGGATCCGGGTCACGATCAGCATCGGGCTCGCGCCGCTGGTGCAGGAGGGCTTCGACGTCGCGCTCACGCGCGCCGACGCGGCCCTGTACCTGGCCAAGCGCAGCGGGCGCAACCGGGTGGAACAGGCCTAAAACAGGCGTAAAAAAAGCGCCGGCGAACGGCGCTTTTCTGGCAAGTACGCGTGTTTAGTCGACGGCCTTGACCATCGCCTCGATCACCTTCTTGGCGTCGCCGAACACCATCATCGTGTTGGCCTGGTAGAACAGGTCGTTGTCGAGGCCGGCGTAGCCGGACGCCATCGAACGCTTGTTGACGATGATGCTCTTGGCCTTGTAGGCCTCGAGGATAGGCATGCCGGCGATCGCCGACTTCGGATCCTTGGCCGCCGGGTTGACCACGTCGTTGGCGCCGAGCACCAGCACCACGTCGGTCTGGCCGAACTCGCCGTTGATGTCCTCCATCTCGAACACCTGGTCGTACGGCACTTCGGCCTCGGCCAGCAGCACGTTCATGTGGCCCGGCATGCGCCCGGCCACGGGATGGATCGCGTACTTGACGATGACGCCCTTGTGGGTCAGCTTCTCGACGAGCTCCTTGAGCGAATGCTGGGCGCGCGCCACGGCCAGGCCGTAGCCCGGTACGATGATGACGGTCTCGGCGTTGCTCATGATGAAGGCCGCGTCCTCGGCCGAACCGGCCTTGTGCGGACGCTGCTCCTGCGCGCCGCCGGCGACGGCCGCGGCCTCGCCGCCGAAGCCGCCCAGGATCACATTGAAGAACGAGCGGTTCATCGCCTTGCACATGATGTACGACAGGATCGCGCCCGAGGAACCGACGAGCGAGCCGGCGATGATCAGCATCGAGTTGTTGAGCGAGAAGCCGATGCCGGCGGCGGCCCAGCCCGAATAGCTGTTGAGCATCGACACCACGACCGGCATGTCGGCGCCGCCGATCGGGATGATGATCAGCACGCCGAGCACGAACGCGAGCACGGACATGATGATGAACGGGGTCCAGGCCGGCTCGACGCCGTCGGCGAGGCAGAACATCAGGCCGAGGCCGATGATCGCCACGAAGATCACGAGGTTCAGGATGTGCTGGCCGGGGAAGCTGACCGGCGCGCCCTGGAACAGGCGGAACTTGTACTTGCCCGACAATTTGCCGAAGGCGATGACCGAACCGGAGAACGTGACGGCGCCGACAAAGGTGCCGATGAACAGTTCGAGGCGGTTGCCGAACGGCAGCGCGACGCCCTGCTTGGTGATCTCGAATACCCACGGCTCGGACACCACGGCGACCGCGATGCAGACCGCGGCCAGGCCGATCAGCGAGTGCATCGCAGCGACCAGTTCGGGCATCTTGGTCATCTCGACCTTTTTGGCCGCGAAGGCGCCGATGCCGCCGCCGACCACCACCCCGAGCAGCACCAGGCCGAAGCCCATGCTGCCCGATTGGGCCAGCCCCTGCAGTTTGAGGATCAGCGCGACCGTCGTGACGGCCGCGATCGCCATGCCGATCATGCCGAAGGCGTTGCCCTTGCGCGCCGTGGCCGGCGAGGACAGGCCCTTGAGCGCCTGGATGAAGCAGACCGACGCGATCAGGTACATCATCGTGACCATGTTCATGGTGACGAAACCCATCATGCCGGCGGCCGGGGCCGCGTTGCCGAATTCGTTCATGCGTGCTCTCCCGCCGCGGCCGTGGCAGGCTTGGCCTTGGGTTCTTTTTTGCGGAACATCTCGAGCATGCGCTGGGTGACCATGAAGCCGCCGAACACGTTGACCGCGGCCAGCGCGACGGCGACGGTGCCGGCGATCTGCCCGACCGGGCCGGTGGTCAGGCCGGCGGCGAGCATGGCGCCGACGATGATGATCGCCGAAATGGCGTTGGTGACGGCCATCAGCGGCGTGTGCAGCGCCGGCGTGACGGTCCAGACCACGTGGTAGCCGACGTAAATCGCCAGCACGAAGATAATCAGGTTGATGATGGTGTGACTAACCGGATCCATGTTGCCTCCCTTTTGAGTTGTTTTTGGCGGCGGGCCGTGGCCCGTCCGCATCGAGACCGCAATACTGCTATTTCATTCCCGTGATGGCATTTTTGTCGTCGACGAATACGATCTTCGGGGTGTACTCGCGGGCCTGCGATTCGGTCATCGGCGCATAGGTGCAGATGATCAGCAGGTCGCCGAGATGGGCGCGGCGGGCGGCCGCGCCGTTGAGCGAGATCTCGCCGCTGCCGCGCACGCCGGGGATCGCGTAGGTCGAAAAGCGCTCCCCGTTGTTGACGTTGTACAGCTCGATTTTCTCGCCTACCCAGATATCGGCCGCCTCCAGCAGGTCGACGTCGATGCCGCAGGAACCTTCGTAATTGAGGTCGGCCTGGGTCACCGTGACGCGGTGCAGTTTGGAGCGCAGCATTACTCGTTGCATGGACATCTTTTACTTCTTTCCGTTAGTTAATTATTCATTTGCGCAGCACTTCGCCGCCGAAGCAGACCAGCGAGGCCTTGAGGATCTCGTCCTCGCGGTCGATCACGAGCGCGTCGTCCTTGTCGAAGATCAGCTTGAGGAAGTCGAGCACATTGCGCGCGTACAGCGCCGAGGCGTCGGCCGCGACCAGCGTGGCCAGGTCGGGCTCGCCGACGATGTAGACCCCGTGCTTGACGACCGTCTTGTTCAATTCCGACAGCGGGCAGTTGCCGCCCTGCGAGACGGCGAGGTCGACGATCACCGAGCCCGGCTTCATCGCCTTGACGGTCTCCTCGGAGATCAGGATCGGCGCCGCGCGGCCCGGAATGAGCGCGGTGGTGATGATGATGTCGGCCAGCTTGGCGCGCTCGTGCACCAGTTCGGCCTGGCGCCGCATCCAGTCGGGCGGCATGGTCTTGGCGTAGCCGCCCGAACCCTTGGCGATTTCCCTCTCCTCGTCGGTCAGGTAGGGCACGTCGATGAACTTGGCGCCGAGCGACTCGACCTGTTCCTTGACGGGCGGGCGCACGTCGGACGCCTCGATCACGGCGCCGAGCCGCTTGGCGGTGGCGATCGCCTGCAGGCCGGCCACGCCGACGCCCATGATCAGCACGCGCGCCGCCTTGACGGTGCCGGCGGCGGTCATCAGCATCGGCATGAAGCGCTGGTAGGTGTTGGCGGCGACCATGACGGCCTTGTAGCCGGCGATGTTGGCCTGCGACGACAGCACGTCCATCGACTGCGCGCGCGTGATGCGCGGCACCGCCTCGAGCGCGAACGCCGACAGCCCGGCCGCGGCCATGGCCGCGATGTTCTCAAGGTCGAAGGGATTGAGCATGCCGATCAGGACCGCGTTCGGGCGCATCTGCGCGCGCTCGCCGGCGTCGGGGGCGCGCACCTTGAGCACGACCTCGCATCCAAAGGCATCGGCGGCGCTGCCTATGGTCGCGCCGGCGGCCACGTAGGCCTCGTCGACCACGGAAGCCATCACGCCCGCGCCCGATTGCACGACCACTTGGTGCTTGGCAGCCAGCTTCTTGACTGTCTCGGGTGTTGCTGCAACACGGGTTTCGCCCGGCCGCGTTTCGGCCGGTATGCCAATTCTCATGAACGCCTCCGTAAATTATTAAACTGCTCAGAATATTACACGCAAAGTAGAAAATAGTACTATCGTTCGTTTTTTCTAGATGGAATGCTCGGAATTCAAACCGGTTGTGCTGCACACAGGGGGAAATCGGCGCTTTTCTTGTATCAGATCAAACTGCTTGTGCGCATTTTCTGCTTAAAGGAAATGCCCCATGAGCATGCCGGCCTGCGCCAATGTAAAATGGCGGCTCATTTCGAAGGACATGCATGCCCCACATCTGGAGACCCTCCGTCACCGTCGCCGCCATCATCGAACGCGATGGCCGCTTTCTGCTGGTCGAAGAAGAGACCAGTGACGGCGTGCGCCTGAACCAGCCGGCCGGCCACCTCGACCCGCACGAGTCGCTCGAGCAGGCGGTGGTGCGCGAAGTGCTCGAGGAGACCGCGCACGACTTCGTGCCGCACGCGCTGGTGGGGATGTACATGTCGCGCTACCGCTCGCCGCGGCGCGCCTCCGACGTCACCTACCTGCGCTTCACGTTTTGCGGCGCGGCCGGGGCCGAGCACGAGCAGCCGCTCGACGAGGGAATCATCCGCACCCTGTGGCTCAGCTACGACGAGCTGGTCGCCACGCGCGAGCGCCACCGCAGCCCGCTGGTGCTGACCTGCGTCGACGACTACCTGGCCGGCAAGCGCGCGCCGCTGGCCCTGATCCACACGCACGCCTCGGTGTTCGAGTGCGCCTCGACGTTCGAGCAGGACCCGTCATGAGCGGCGTAAAAAAGAAAGTCGTGATCGGCATGTCGGGCGGGGTCGACTCCTCGGTGGCGGCCTGGATGCTCAAGGAGCAGGGCTACGAGGTGATCGGCCTGTTCATGAAAAACTGGGAGGACGACGACGACTCCGAATACTGCTCGACGCGGCAGGACTGGATCGACGCGGCCAGCGTGGCCGACGTGGTCGGGGTCGACATCGAGGCGGTCAATTTCGCGGCCGAATACAAGGACCGCGTGTTCGCCGAATTTTTGCGAGAATACCAGGCCGGGCGCACCCCGAACCCCGACGTGCTGTGCAACGCCGAGATCAAATTCAAAGCCTTCCTCGACCACGCGATGCACCTCGGCGCCGACCTGATCGCGACCGGGCACTATGCGCGCGTGCGCGAGAACGCGGGCAGCTTCGAGCTGCTCAAGGCCTTCGACGCGAGCAAGGACCAGAGCTACTTCCTGCACCGCCTGAACCAGGCGCAGTTGTCCAAGACCCTGTTCCCGCTCGGCGAAATCGCCAAGACCGAAGTGCGCAAGATCGCCGAAAAGCTGGCGCTGCCGAACGCGCAAAAGAAGGACTCGACCGGCATCTGCTTCATCGGCGAGCGCCCGTTCCGCGACTTTTTGAACCGCTACCTGTCGTACAAGCCGGGCCCGATGAAGACCGACGACGGCAAGACCGTCGGCGAGCACGTGGGCCTGAGTTTTTACACGCTGGGCCAGCGCAAGGGGATCGGCATCGGCGGCCTGAAGTCGTACAAGAACCCGGACGGCTCGAGCGACGCCTGGTATGTGGCGCGCAAGGACATCGAGACCAACACGCTGTACGTGGTGCAGGGGCATGACCATCCATGGCTGCTGTCGACGGCGCTGAGCACGGGCCAGGCCAGCTGGGTCGCGGGCCACGCGCCGGACGCGCGCGCACTGTCGGCCAAGACGCGCTACCGCCAGGCCGATGTGGCGTGCGAAGTCGCGCCGAGCGGCGACGACCGTTTCGCGCTGCGCTTCACGGATGCGCAGTGGGCGGTCACGCCGGGGCAGTCGGCGGTGCTGTATGACGGCGATGTCTGCCTGGGTGGCGGCATCATCGACGGCTCGACGCCGGTTTGAGATTTTGAATGGACCGGGGCGTCGATAAAAATCGCGCAGCCCAAAGAGCCAAAAAACCAAACCAACATCGCCCTCGCGCAGGCGGGGGCCCATAGAACGGTTGCTATGATTCACCGTTCTATGGGCCCCCGCCTGCGCGAGGGCGATGTTGTTTATGTTCCAGCGTCGCGATTCCTGTAGCGAACCATCCCGACTTTTCCGGCCTCAGAAGGTCTCGTAAGCCAGCGTATTCCACGTCACGCCCAAACGCACATCGGTCTTGAGCTGCACCAGCTGGTACGACAAATACAGCATCTCGCGCTCCGCGCGCAGGCGCTCCCCGATCGGGGTCTTGAGGATGCCCGCGCCGGCCATCACCGCATCGAGCCCGCCGTAGGCATTGAGCAGCTTGGCCGCCGTCTTCATGCCCACCTTCGACACCCCCGGCACGCCATCGGTCGGGTCGCCCATCAGCGCCAGCAACTCGGTCAGCCGATCCGAGGCCACGCCGAACTTGGCCAGCACCCAGGCCTCGTCGTGCCACTCGCCCTTGAAGTGGTCCCACACCAGCGCCCCGTGCGCGATCAGGCAGTGCAGGTCCTTGTCGGTGGTGGCGACGATCGCCTCGCCCCTGCCCTCCCCCAGCCAGCGCATCACGCCGGTGCCGATCACGTCGTCCGCCTCGACCTCGGGCAGCGTCACCACGTGCAGCCCTTCGGCGGCGAGCTTGTCGTAAAAGGCGGGCAGCGCCTCGCGCAGGAACGAGGGCATCGGCGCGCGGTTCTCGCGGTAGCGCGCATACAGCGCGTGGCGCCAGGTCGGGCCGCCGAAATCGAAGGCCGGCAGCACGTGGGTCGGCTGGTGCGCCGCCAACAACTTGCGGAACGACGACAGCGCGTGGCGCAGCGCGATCGCCGCCTTGTCGTGCGAATCGGGTTCGGGACTGGCTTCGTAGACGCGCCGGACGATGTTCAGGCAGTCGATCGCGAGCAGCTTGGCCATGGTCCCGCTTACTTGATCAGCTCGTACGGGCCGCCGCGCTCGAGCCCGCGGATATACGCCGGACGCGCGTGGATGCGCTTGAGGAAACCGGTCAGCTTCGGATACTTGTCGTTGAGGCCGCCGCGCGCGTTGGCCGCCTCGAGCACGAAGCTGATCTGGATGTCGGCCGCCGTGAAGGCGTCGCCGGCAAACCACGGCGCGTTGCCGAGGTCGGCCTCGAGGAAGCTCAGGTGCTGTTTAATCTGCGGCATGATATAGCTGCTCTTGACCTTCTGCGCGATGCCGCGCGCGACCGGGCGCACGAAGAACGGCATCGGGCTGTTCTCGAGGCGGTCGAACACGAGCTTCATCAGCAGCGGCGTCATGGCCGAGCCCTCGGCGTAGTGCATATAGTAGGAGTAGCGCCGCTTGGCCGGGCTGCCCGGCGGCGGGACCAGCGCGCCCTTGCCGTATTTTTCAACCAGGTATTCGATGATCGCGCCCGATTCGGCGACCACGATGATGCCGTCGCTGATCACGGGCGACTTGCCCAGCGGGTGCACCGCGCGCAAGGCCGCCGGCGCCAGCATGGTGACCGGGTCGCGCTGGTAGCTTTTGATCTCGTACTCAAGCCCGAGCTCCTCGAGCAGCCACAAAATGCGCTGCGAGCGTGAATTGTTCAGGTGGTGGACGATGATCATGCTGGTTCTCCGAGTTGGCGTGGGCGTTAGCTTAGCATTGTTGCAGGATTTACGCGCCGGAAGCTGCCCGAAAAAGCCCCCATGGATGCTCCGCGCGGCGCGCTCGCGCAAAGGGCCGCACGTGATCCGCGCCGGTACGCGCACGGCCCTGGTCGGGCAGCGGCGTCCTGTCGTTAGTTAAATTCTACTTCACGACGGCCAAGGGGAAGTCCGGCACGCCGCCGGGTGCCTGGGTGACCGGGCTTTGGCGCCCGCCCGTCAACTGCTTGACGCGCTCGCTGACGTACAGGTCCAGCATCTTGTGCGTGATGCGGCCTTGCTTCTGGTAGTCGGCGGCGCCGCCCAAGCCCTCGACCAGCGCCTTGGTGAAGGCGCCGTTGCCCCAGGCCGCATCCTCCAGGCTGAACTGGCGGCCGGTCGAACTGCTGAACACCACCACCCCGTTCTCGGCGCTGGAGAGCTCGTTGATGACTCCGCTGACATCGTCGCTTCCCGCGCGCCGCCCGGCGCCCAGCACATTGCCCGAGTGGCAGGTGTCGAGGAAGAACACGGCCTTGCCGGGCAAGCCCGACAGGGTTTTTTTGAACTCATCCATCGCGACGCCGGTGCGGCGCAGGCGCGCCGGGTCCGCGTTGACCGGCAAGAAGGTGTAGCCCTGGGTCGGGTCGTTCACGCCGTGGCCGGCGATGAACACCATTCCCATATCGTGCTGGGTGACGCTGCGTTGCAGCCATTCGAGGCCGTCGACCACGGCATCCGTGGTCGCTTCAGCGTCGGTGAGCAATTTGACCTCCACCTCGCGGTACAAACCGCCCTTCTGCTTGCCCAGCGCGGCTGCGAAATCGCGCGCGTCCTTGGCCGACAGCGCCAGCGCGCCGATGTCTTTATGCTGGTATTGGCCCACGCCGACGGCCAGCACGTACAGCTTGGGCTGGATCTGGAAGCTGCCGCTCTTGGCGCCGCTCCAGGCGACCCGCACCGTCACCGGCACCGATACGCCGTGCCGGTTTTCGGCGAACACCTCGATAGCGCTGTCTTGCGCCGGAATCGGCACCGTCAATTCGCGCTCGCCGCCGCTGTCCTGGCGTGCCAGACCGCGCACATCGGGCACGCTTTGGCCGTTCACGCGCACACGCCAGCCCGTGACGGGCGCATCGGCGGCGCTGCGGCCGCGCACCTGGATGCGCACTTCGCGCGCGCTGCTGCGCATCTCCATGCCGCTGGTGACTTCGGCCACCGGTGGCAGCACCTGGGCCACGCTTTGCGGGACCTGCACACGCCTGCCGTTCACCGCGTTGGCCTGGGCAACGGCAATCGTTTCGTCCATTGTGTCGAGCACGCGGTCGATGATGTCGGGCCGGTGGAAGCGCTCCCGGAATTGGCTTACCGGGAAAAAATCGGCCGCGCTGTCCTGCCCGCGGTTGACCTGCCAGCCGATCAAGTCTTCGCCGCCGGGCGAGGCATCGTAATAGCCGGTCGGGGTCCACAACACCCAGCGCTTGCGGTCGGCGTGCGGGAAAAAAGCGAGTAATTCCTTGCCATCGCTGACGCGGTGCCAACGCATGGTGCCGTCGCCATAGGCGGCCACCAGAAGTTTGCCGCCGGGTGCGATGTTGACACCCCAGGCGACGTCGGGCGCGGTCTGGCTCCAGCGCGCCGTGCCATCGGCGGCATACAGATTCAAGGCCCATTCGGTCCCTAGCACAAAACTCGATGCGTCGGGCGCAATGGCCAGGCTGCGCACAATCTCGCCTTCCCTTAGCTTGATGATCTGGCCGTTCAGCTTGGCCGCGCTCGAATGCAGCCAGTCGCTGACGTTCACGCCCGTGATGCGCGGGGGCACTCCAGCGGCGACGAGGCCGGGGGCCAGCGTGCGGCCAAGCAGGTCGAAACGGTGCGGCGGCTTGCCGAACGCTTCGAAACCGAATTGCACCTGGCGGCCGCCAGCGGCAAGCAGGAAGCCCTCGCCCTGCCCGCCGCGCAGGTCGGCCACAGGCGGCGCGCGCCCTTCACGCCACTGCCCGTTGTCGCCGAGCACGCCCCAACTTGGATCGGCGGCGCCGAGCAGCCAGCCGCCACCGTGCAGTGTCTGCAGGCTCAACACCGTGCTGCGGCTGGTGATGCTGCTGGCCGCGGCCCCCCGTCCAGCCTGGGGCCAGCGCCTTACCGCCGAGCGTTGACCGACCTGCCAAGTACCGGCCGCCGCCAGCGTCTGGCCGTCGGCGCTCCAGGCCACGCGGCCCAGGTTGCCGTTGTTGACGCCTTGGACATCCGGAGAGAACGTCAGGCTCAGGTCTTTGGCGTCGAGCACATCGACGCGCCAGCTATCGTTGTAGCCGACCGCGAGCGCGCGCCCGTCGGGCGAGAACGCCAGGCCATAGGGCTGCTTTCCGCCGGGGGCGACAAGCTCGCGCAATTTGCGCAATCCGCCCTCGCCCACCTGATACAGGCGCAGCTTGCCGTCGAAGCTCGACACCGCAAGGCGGCCGTCGACGCCCCACGCGGCGCCGTAACTTTCGCCACCGTAGGCCGGATCGGAAAACGGGGCGGCATCGGCCCGCCAATCCCAGATTTGCACCCCCTGCGCGCCCAGGCTCGCCAGCAGATAGCGGCCATCGGGGCTGAAGGCCAGATGGTTGATCACATTGGGCACGTCCCGCAAACGCTTGCGTAACTTGCCGCTGGCGCGATCGAACAGGTAGACCTGGTTCTTGCCGTTCCAATCCCAGCCGGTCCAGCCGGCCACGGCGACGCTCGCGCCGTCCGGCGTCAGCGCCACGGCAAACAGCTTGCCTTCGTGCCCGGGCCCGATCGGCGGGCGCAGCACCTGCAGCAAGCGGCCGTCGGCCACGTCCCAGACGCGCGCGGTTTTATCGTCGCTCGCAGTGACCGCAAACCGCCCGGCCGCGTCCGTGCTGACGCGACGGACCATGGCCGTGTGCATGCCCGCCTCGATGCTCAGTTGGGGTTCGGTCGGCGGCTCGGCCGCAACTGCAGGCACCGGCGCCAGCAGCATCGCCAGCAGTAGCTTGCCCGCAAAGGCGCCAAGTATGTGTCGCATCGATTTACCTGTTTTTTCCGCCGGTTCGGCGCGGGACGATGTCATAGTAATACGAAAACATCCGCCGACGCAATTTTGGGAAACTAACACTGGTGGCGCCTCCACTATGTAAGAATCGGGCCCGCGGTCGACGCTGGCGCCCATTCGCGTGGCAACGTCGCCAAGGTACGCCAGCTAACAGAGCAAGCCGTGCTGCGCGCCTATGCTAAGCACATGGGCGAAATCTGCATTGGAATTTCCGGCTGGCGATACGAGCCATGGCGCGGCGTGTTCTACCCCGAGGGGCTGACCCAGGATCGCGAGCTCGCGTTCGCCTCGCGCGCGCTGTCGACCATTGAAATCAACGGTTCGTTCTATTCGCTGCAACGTCCCGAAAGTTACGCCGCGTGGTACGAGGCGACCCCGCCGCGCTTTCGCTTCAGCGTCAAGGGCAACCGCTTCATCACGCACACCCTCCGACTGCGCGAGATCGACGCGCCGCTCGCCAATGTGTTCGCTTCGGGCGTGCTGGCGCTACGCGAAAAGCTCGGCCCCTGCCTGTGGCAATTCCCGCCCAACTTCAAGTTCGACCCCGAGCGCATGGGGCATTTTCTGAGCCTGCTGCCGCACGACAGCGAGCAAGCCCTCGCGCTCGCGCGCAAGCACGAGCCGCGCATGGACGGGCGCAGCCTGCTCGAGATCGACAAAAAACGCCCGCTCCGGCACGCCGTCGAGATCCGCCACGAAAGCTTCAACGATCCGGCCTTCATCGCGCTGCTGCGCAAATACCGGGTGGCGCTGGTCGTGGCCGACACCGCCGGCAAATGGCCCTACCTTGAGGACGTGACGTCCGACTTCATGTACCTGCGCCTGCACGGCGACGCCGAGCTGTACGCGAGCGGCTACACCGACGAAGCGCTCGACCGCTGGGCCGCGCGCATACGCATCTGGTGCGCTGGCGGGCAGCCCGACGACGCCCACCTGGCCTCGGACAAGCCGCCGCCAAAGCGGGCCGGCCGCGAGCTGTTCTGTTATTTCGATAACGATGTGAAAGTGCGGGCGCCGTTCGACGCGCGCCGGCTGATGCAGCGGCTCGGGCTGGCCGACGAGCAATTCGACCTGCCGGCGCTGCTGGCGCAGGTGCAGCCCGAACGGCGCGCGGCCAAGCACTAGACCCGATGGCTGGCCGCCGGGGAATTCTACCGACGCATCAGGGATCGGGGCGAGCGTACCTTAGAAAATCATAAGACAACATCGTCCTCGCGCATGCGGGGACCCATAGAACAGTTGCTCATCGCCGGCGTTCTATGGGTCCCCGCATGCGCGAGGACGATGTCGGTTTCAGTTCATTTTGGGGTCGACTCGCGCCAAAGGGCGGACGTACAAGCGGATCACCGGATGCTTATTGCCGGCGGGTGCATCGAGCGGCGGGGCGGGCGCGTCCGCACTGCTCGCGGTTTGGGGGGCCGCGCAGCGGTCGGCGCACGATTTGCAGCCGGCGTCGCCGCTGCCGCAGCCCGACTGCGCGCCGAACCAGCGCGAGATCCACGGTTGCGTCAGGCCGGCGCGGGCCAGCGCCAGCACGAGCTTGCTGCGCCAGCCGGCCGGCAGGTATTTGGCGCACGCGTGCAGGGTCGCCAGCGAGACGATGAGGGCGACGACCAGGTTCTCGAGCATGGCTCAGCCCAGGAAGTACAAGGCGCTGCGGTAGGTGATGAACGACGCCGCATACGCGAGCGCGAACATGTAGCCGGCCATGATCAGCGCGTAACGCACGCTGTTGGTCTCGCGCTTGACCACCGACAGCGTGGCCAGGCACTGCGGCGCAAACACATACCAGGCCAGCAGCGACAGCGCGGTGGCCAGGCTCCACGACTGCGCGATCACGGGTGTCAGCGAGCTGGCGAGCGCGTCGCCCGTTTGCGACAAGGCGTACACGGTGCCGAGCGCGCCGACCGCCACTTCGCGCGCGGCCATGCCCGGCACCAGCGCGATGCAGATCTGCCAGCCGAAACCGATCGGCTCGAAAATGACGGCCAGCGCGCGCCCGAGCATGCCGGCGATGCTGTAGTAGATCGGCGGCTGGGTCGCACCCTCGGGCGCACCCGGGAAGCTCGACAGGAACCACAACAACACCATCAGCGTGAGGATGATCGTGCCCACGCGCGTGAGGAAGATCTGGGCGCGCTGCCACAGGCCGAGCATCAGGTTGCGCAGGTGCGGCCAATGGTAGCTCGGCAGCTCCATCATCAGCGGCTGCTGCGCGTTGGCGCCGAGGATGCGCTTGAACACCCAGGCCACGGCCATCGCGCTGAAGATGCCGGCGAAGTACAGGATGAACAGCACCAGCCCCTGCAGGTTGACCCAGTAGCCGAGGTCGCGGTTCGGGATGAACGCGGCGATGATCAGCGCGTACACGGGCAGGCGCGCCGAGCAGGTCATGAGCGGCGCGATCATGATCGTCACGAGGCGGTCGCGCGGGTTCTGGATCGTGCGCGCGGCCATGATGCCCGGGATCGCGCAGGCGAAGCTAGACAGCAGCGGAATGAAGGCGCGCCCCGACAGCCCGACCCCGCCCATCAGGCGGTCGAGCAAAAAGGCGGCGCGCGGCAGGTAGCCGCAATCTTCGAGCACGAGGATGAAGAAGAACAAAATCAAAATCTGCGGCAGGAACACGAGCACGCTGCCGACGCCGCCGAGGATGCCGTCCACGAGCAGGCTGCGCAGCAGGCCGTCGGGCAGGAAGGCGCCGAGCCACAGGCCGACGCCCTCGACCGCGCCGCTGATCAGTTCCATCGGCACCGCGGCCCAGCTGAACACGGCCTGGAACACCAGGAACATGAGCGCGGCGAGCAGGATCGGGCCGAGCACCGGGTGCAGCACGATCTGGTCGATGCGCTCGCTCAGGTTGCCCGTGTCGTTGGCGTGGCTGGTGCAGGCGGCCAGGATACGGCGCACTTCGCGCTGGGTGTCCTCGACCGCGACGGCGTCGATGGTCGACAGCGCGTTCGACTTGACCGCGCCCGCGAACGGCATCAGGTCGAGCGCGCGCAGCAGCGATTTTTCGCCGCCGCTTTGCACCGCGACGGTTTCGACGACCGGCATGCCGAGTTCGCGCGCGAGCTTGTCGCAATCGATCGTGATGCCGCGCTTGGCGGCGACGTCGACCATGTTCAACGCGAGCAGCATCGGGATGCCGAGGCGCTGGACCTCGAGCACCAGGCGCAGGTTCAGGCGCAGGTTGGTCGCGTTGACCACGCAGACGATCGCGTCGGGCGCGCGTTCGCCCTCGCGCAGGCCGGCCACGACGTCGCGCGTGATCGCTTCGTCGGGGGTGGTGGCCGACAGGCTGTAGGCGCCCGGCAGGTCGAGCACGCGGAAGGCGCGCCCGGCCGGCGAGGTGAAGCCGCCCTCTTTGCGCTCGATGGTCACGCCGGCGTAATTGGCGACCTTCTGGCGCGCTCCCGTGAGGCGGTTGAACAGGGCCGTCTTGCCGCAGTTGGGATTGCCCAGCAGGGCGATCAGTGGCGCCAGGCCCGGCGCCTGCGCTGCTTGTTCGATGGCGCCCATGCTTATTCCGGGTCGATGGTGATCAGCGCGGCCTCGAAGCGGCGCAGCGCGAAGGTCGATTCGCCGACCTTGACCGCGAGCGGGTCGCCGCCGGGCATGCCGCGCTTGAGCATGCGGATGCGCTCGCCGGGCACGAAGCCGAGCTCCATCAGGCGGCGCGACAGGTCGACATGGTCGACGTCGTTCACGTGGCCGCCGGGCTCGCGCGCGGACGGCGCGAGGTGGATCACGGTTCCGCTGCGGCCGGTGGCGAGGCAGTCCAGGGTGATCGGCGTGGCGGCTTGGGTCATGGTGGCGTCTGTATAAATAGCTGTTGTCCAGCATCATAACTTAAATGCGAACAATTACCATTTAGATTCTACCACCGGCTGGCCGGCCTGGACCGCGCTGCCACAAAATATGGCAGAGGATTGAGGATATTCAAGCCCAGCACGCGTTTGCACAATAAAAGAGCTTGCATTGGCCGCCGACTTTCGGCAGAATACAAATCTTAATGATAATGATTCTCATTATAGAGAAAAGGGCAATGCTCTCTTTTCGCCAATTCTTTTGAAGGTGCATCCATGATTGTCTGTGTCTGCAACAACATTTCCGACCGCGAGATCCGGCAAGCGGTCGACCTCGGTATCAGCTCGATGTCCGAGCTGCACCACGAACTCGGCGTCGGCACCTGCTGCGGCAAATGCACGAGCTGCGCGCGCGAAGTGTTGCACGCCCATCTCGAGAGCAAGACCGTGGTCACCGAAATGTCGTTCCGCACCCCACAAGCGGCCTAAATACTATGTCTTCGATGACCTTCTCCCTGCAGCCCGCGCCGAGCGTCAGCCCGCTCGCCTTGCTGCGCCAGAAGGCCGTCCCGCTGACCGGCATCGTCGCGTTCCACGCGCTGATGTTCGCGCTCATCGCCAGCGGCATGGGCCACCGCATCGTGCAAAAGGCGCTGCCCGACACCGTCTACGTCAGCTTCGTCGAGCCGCCGGCGCCAAGCAAGCCGGCCGCGCCCGCGCCCGTGCCTAAAAACGTCGCGCTGGTCGAGGCGCCGCCGCCGATCACGCCGCCGGTACCCGTAATCAATATCGCCGCGGTCCAAAACACGATCACAACGCCGCCGCCGGCCGCTGTCGCCGCGCCGGTCGAGCGCCCCGCCGCGCCTGTGCAGGTCGCGAGCGCGCCGCCGGCGCCGCCAAAGCCGTCGGGCCCGCGCACGGTCACCTCCGGCGTCGAGCCGATCAGCACCGCGCAACCGACCTACCCGCCGCTGTCGAAGCGCATGGGCGAGCAGGGCAAGGTCGTGCTGCGCATCCTCGTCAACGAAAAAGGCGTGCCCGACAAGGTGCTCGTCGAATCGTCGTCCGGCTTCGCCCGGCTCGACGCGGCCGGCCGCGAAGCGGCGCTGCGCTACCTGTTCAAACCGTATCTCGAAGACGGCCACGCGGTCGCCGTGTTCGTCCTGCTGCCCCTGAGCTTCGAACTCAACAGCTAACCAAGGGCAACGCTGCGCCATCGAATTTCACACGACGCGTGCCGTCGTTTGTTATCATGGGCGCCATCCCAACACTGAAGAAAGCCTGCCATGAAAGGCGATAAGAACGTCCTGCGGCTGCTCAATGCGCAGCTCACCAATGAACTCTCCGCGATCAACCAGTATTTCCTGCATGCGCGCATGTACCGTCACTGGGGCCTGGACAAGCTGGCCAAGAAGGAATACGAGGAATCGATCGGCGAGATGAAGCACGCCGACAAGCTCATCGACCGCATCCTCACGCTCGACGGCCTGCCCAACCTGCAGGCGCTGCACAAGCTGCTGATCGGCGAATCGACGCAAGAAATGCTCGAATGCGACCTCAAGCTCGAGCAAGCGTCGCAGTTGACGGTCAAGGAAGGCATCGCCGCCGCCGAGCTGGCCGCCGACTATGTCTCGCGCGATCTGCTGCTGATGATCCTCGAAGACACCGAAGAGCATATCGACTGGCTCGAAACCCAGCTCGACCTGATCGTCAAGGTCGGCATCCAGAATTTCCTGCAAAGCCAGATCGGCGAGTAAGCGCGCCGCACCAGATTCAGTAGACAAGACCTAAACACATCGTCCTCGCGGAGGCGGGGACCCATAGAACGCTAGCACTAAGCAACCGTTCTATGGGTCCCCGCCTTCGCGAGGACGATGTGGTTTTATGCTTTCGACACGATTGTTGAAACGCTCAGTACCTCAATTGCGCCAAAGCGCGGCCCACTTGTCGTAAAAATTGATGTCCTGCGGGATCGCCCCGGCGACCGTGCAGATGGCGCCCGCGAATTCGTTGGCGCGCGCCAGCGTTTGCTCGAGCGGCCAGCCGCGCGCGCTGCCGAGCAGGAACACCGCGCAGAAGGCGTCGCCGGCGCCGGCCGTGTCGAGCACGAACGCGGGCGCAGGATTGTCGCGGCTCTCGATGGTCGCGCCGTCGATGCCGAAATACACCGCGCCGCGGTGGCCCAGCGTGACGATCAGCCCCCTGAGCGAAAACATCTGCATCAGCTTGCGGCAGGCCGCGCGCACCGTGTCCTGGTCGGGCGCGGGCGCCGACGGCGACATCTCGCAAAACCATTCGAACAGGGTTTGGAGTTCGGCCTCGTTGACCTTGGCGATGTCGGCCGCGTGCAGCGACTCGGACACGCAGCGCTGGTCGACCTGGCCGGGCCGCAGGTTCAGGTCGAGCACGCGGGTGGCCTCGCTCGCCTCGAGCAGCGCCGCCAGTGTCGCGCGCGAGCGCTCGCTGCGCTGGGCCAGCGTGCCGAAGCAGATCAGGGCGGGCGCCACCGTGGCGAGCGCGGCCAGCGCCTCGTCGGCGTCGATGAAGTCGTAAGCCTGGTTCGGCTGGACCGCCATGCGGTAGCCGTTGCGGAAGCGCTCGGCGACGACGCGCCCGGTGGCCTCGATAGGATCGGTCTGGATGCCGCGCTCGGACATGGCGAAGCGCTCGCATTCGGCGCGCACCACGGCGCCGTTGCGGTCGCTGCCGATGCGGGTGATCAGCAGTTGCGGCGCCATGAAGGCGGCC
Organism: Pseudomonadota bacterium; assembly: GCA_040384885.1. GTDB lineage: Bacteria > Pseudomonadota > Gammaproteobacteria > Burkholderiales > Burkholderiaceae_D > Telluria_A. Next base: position 46,475 of record JAZKIN010000061.1, read on the forward strand.
AGCGTGCGCGCCACATTGAACGGCGCGCCCGAGGCGGCCTGGCTGGCGCCGAAATCGTCGACGAGGGCTTCGCCGAACAGGACAATGGTCATGCGTTCCCCAAAAAAGCGCTGCGGCTGGCCCCGCGTGGGGCACGGTGTCCCTTACTACTTCCCTTTGCTGCTTCCGCCTACTGGGGAACGGTGTCCTTGAACGACTGCCGCTCCGACAGTTTGGCGTACAGGCGCGCGAGGTTCGGATAGTCCTCGGGCCAGTTGATTTCGGGGAAGCGGAACTGGAGCCAGCCGAGCGCGCAGCCGACGGCCACGTCGGCAAGCGTGTAATGGTTGCCCTTGCAGAAGGGCGACTCGCCGAGGTCGGCCGACATGACGGCCAGGCCCGCGTGCACCTTGCTCATCTGGCGCGCGATCCAAGCCGCGCTTTGCTGTTCGGCCGGGCGCAGCGTGTGCTCGAGGCGCACCAGCACGGCCGCGTCGAGCACGCCGTCGGCGAGCGCCTCCCAGCATTTGACCGAGGCGCGGTCGCGGCTTTGCGGCGGCAGCAATTTGCACACGGGCGTGAGGGTGTCGAGGTACTCGACGATCACGCGCGAATCGAACATCGGGGTGCCGTCCTCCATGATCAGGCAAGGCACCTTGCCCAAGGGATTGGACAGGTGGATCTGGGTGCCGGCGTCCCACACGTTCTCGAGCTCATAGCCGTAGTCGAGCTTTTTTTCGGCCAAGACAACGCGTACTTTGCGGACGAAGGGACTGGCGAGCGAACCGATGAGTTTCATAAATGCTTGAAGTAGATGACTGGCTCGCAGTATAACATCGGGCTCGCGCACGGGGCGCGGCGACGCCGCCGGCGCGGGCCCGCGGCGGGCAGGCGGCGGGCCGAACGGGCGCCAAAATGGTAAAATCCCGGCATCTTCTTCCACCGCCCTCCTTGCAAAGCCCCCGCCATGACCACTACCGCCCCCTACTCCACGCTGTCGGCCCTGTCCCCACTCGACGGCCGCTACGCCGCCAAGACCGACAAACTGCGCCCGATCCTGTCCGAAGCCGGTTTCATGCACCACCGCGTCAAGGTTGAAATTTCGTGGCTGCAAGCGTTGTCGCTGGCCGGCTTCGCCGAGATCAAGCCGTTTTCGAAGGACGCGACGGCGCTGCTCGAGCGTATCGGCTCGCACTTCACGGACGAGGACGCGGCCCGCATCAAGGCGATCGAGGCGGTCACCAACCACGACGTCAAGGCGGTCGAGTACTGGCTCAAGGAGCAGGTCAAGGACGTGCCCGAGCTGCTCGCGGCGACCGAGTTCATCCATTTCGCCTGCACCTCCGAGGACATCAACAACACCTCGCACGGCATGATGCTCAAGGCCGCGCGCGACGGCGTGATGCTGCCGTCGCTGCAGGCGTTGATCGCCAAGCTGACCCAGATCGCGCACGACAACGCCGAGCAGCCGATGCTCTCGCGCACCCACGGCCAGACCGCGAGCCCGACCACGCTCGGCAAGGAGATGGCCAACGTCGTGGCGCGCCTGCAACGCGCGGCCGCGCGCATCGGCGCCGTCGAAATCCTCGGCAAGATGAACGGCGCGGTCGGCAATTACAACGCGCACCTGGCCGCCTACCCGGGTTTCGACTGGGCCGCGTTTTCGAAGGATGTGATCGAGCAGCGCCTCGGCCTGACGTTCAACCCGTACACGATCCAGATCGAGCCGCACGACTACATGGCCGAGTTGTTCGACGCCTTCGCGCGCGCCAACACCATCCTGCTCGACCTGAACCGCGACATCTGGGCCTACATATCGCTCGGCTACTTCAAGCAGACGACCAAGGCCGGCGAAATCGGCTCCTCGACCATGCCGCACAAGGTCAACCCGATCGATTTTGAGAATTCCGAAGGCAACCTGGGCCTGGCCAATGCCGTGCTCAAGCACATGTCCGAGAAGCTGCCCGTGTCGCGCATGCAGCGCGACCTGACCGATTCGACCGTGCTGCGCAACATCGGCGTCGGCTTCGGCTACACCTTGCTGGCCTACGACAGCTGCCTGCGCGGCCTCAACAAGCTCGAAGTGAACGCGGCGCGCCTCGACCAGGACCTCGACGCGAACTGGGAAGTGCTGGCCGAGCCGGTGCAGACCGTGATGCGCCGTTACGGCATCGAGAACCCGTACGAGCAACTCAAGGAACTGACGCGCGGCAAGGGCATCTCGAAGGACGCGCTACGCGAGTTCGTCCTGACGCTGGCCATTCCGCAGGAGGCGAAGGATGCGTTGTTGGCGATGACGCCGGCCAATTACACGGGTATCGCGGCCGCGCTGGCCAAGGCGGTTTAGTCAGCGCCAGGAATCGTGTCGTCCGAAATACAACACCCTAAACCAACATCGTCCTCGCGCACGCGGGGACCCATAGAACGTTAGCGCTTAGCAACTGTTCTATGGGGGCGGCGCATGCGCCGCCGCCTTCGCGAGGACGATGTTGGTTGGTAGTAGTTAAATTATTACGCCACGATCTCTGTCGCGCTGCGCGGTGATTTAATCGCGCCACACCAGCGACACCCCCACCGAACGCGGCACCTCGATGCGCGTCGCCAGCGGCCCGTACTCCCCATGCCCGCCCGTCAGATTCTGCCCGCTCAGCGCGAGCGACAAGCTGGGCCCGAGCTGCCAGCCAAAGCGCATGTCGAGCGCGGTGTAAGCCGGCACCGCCGGATTGTCCAGCTTGCCGACCCGGCGCAAGGCCACATCAAACTCCTTGTCATCCGACACGCTGAAACTGGCGCGCAGCTGCGCCGTGTGCGACGGATCCTTGCGCGACGCCTGCGGCGCGGCCGTGTCGAACGCGCCCGGCAACAAGGTGAGCCGCTGATGCAGGCCGAACAGCCCCGCGCTCAGGCGCCAGCGCTGCGCCATTTGCCACGTGCCCCACATCTCGATCCCGCTGGCCTTGCCCTTCATCTGGTTGCCGAACGTGAGGAAGGTCATGCCCGGATCCAGTTCGAGCGTGCGCAAATGCTTGTAGTCGTTGTGGAACAGCGTGGCCGACCACGACAACGCCGGCGACGGCTGGCCGCGGTAGCCGAGCTCGAACACGGTCGCCAGTTCCGAGCGCACCCCCGGCCCGCCCTGCAACAGATACGGCGGCCGCGCCGGAATGAAGGCGTCGGCGTCGAGCCGCGACGGCGCGCGCACGGTGCGCGAGGCGCCCGCCCATAGCGCATGGTTGGGCGCCGCCTTCCACGCGAGGCGCAACGTCGGCAGGAACTCGTTGCCCGTGTAGACGTTGCGCTCGATGCGCGCCCCGAGCGTGGCCCGCACCGACTCGCCGAGCCGGATCTCGTCCTGCGCGAACAAACTGGTCCAGTTCTGGTTCACATTGCCCGGAAGGAAAGCGACCACCTCGCCATTGCTGACCCGGTCGCGCGCATGGCGCGCGCTGGCGCCCCACACGAGGCTGTGCCGCCCCAGTTCGCGCAGCGTGTGCTGAAATTGCAGGTCGACGATATTGAGCGTCTCGGCATAGGTCGGGTCCACGCTGCGCTTGCTGTGGTCGAGATAGGCCTGCACGCTGAGGCTGGCGCCGCCGTCGAGCGCATGGCGCCACTGGCCGCTCAGGTTGGCGCCCGACATATTTACCATTCCCAATTTTAGCGCGGTGCCGTCGACCGAGATCGTGCCCGGCTCGGGCTGCCCCTCGGAACCTGTGTAGGCGTCGCCGTGCAGGCTGAAGCGGTCGGCCCCGCGGGTCCAGTCGGCGCGGAAGCCGATCTGGTTCTTGTGCCACGCGTCTTCATTGTCGCGCCCGTCCGCGCGCTCGCCATGGCGCCGGCCGAGCGCCTTGCCGTACACGCGCCAGGCGCCGTCGGCGTCGCCCTTGCCATAACGGAACGCCGCTTCGCTGCCGCGCTCGCCCGCCGCCAGCGCCAGCAGCGCGCCCTTGCTTTGCCCGGCCGCGCGGGTGGTGATGTTGATCACGCCGTTGACCGCGTTGACGCCCCATAAGGTCCCGCCGGGCCCGCTGACGACCTCGATCCGCTCGATGTCCTCGAGCAGCACGTCCTGCACATCCCAGAACACGCCCGAAAACAGGGGCGAATACACGGAGCGGCCGTCGATCAGCACCAGCAATTTGTTCGGGCTGCTGTTATTGCTCCCGTTCAAACCCCGCGCGGTGATCGCATGGGCCGAGGCGCTCACCATCGCCACCTGCAGGTTGGGCGCGAGCCGCAGCGCCTCGGCCACGCTGCGCGCGCCGGCGCGGCGGATGTCGTCGGCCGTGATCACGAACACCGCGGCGGCGGCGTCGGCGATCCGTTCGGGCTTTTTGGACACGGAGGTGATCTGGATGTTCGATAGTTCTTCGATCGACAGGTCGGCGATGTCGGTGACTGAAACGTTATCCAAGGCAAAGGCTTGCGGCGCCAGCAACAGGGCGGTGGCGGCGACGCCGGCAAGCAAGTGCCGGGCGCGCGCGCGAGAATGGGCCTTCGATCCTGTATGCATGGCTAAGATGGCGGTTTGCGGGTGGCGTTTAACGTATCTTTAACATTATCAGGCAATAATGACACGATGTCGCCAGATTCCTTGCGCGTCCGTGGCGTACTCGCACATGCGCAAGGTGCTAATGTGCGGGTAGGAAAGCCGCCCCCCGCGCACGGCAAAGCAACTTTTTTGGTATATTAGTTCTAACGAGAACTATTTAACGGAGCCGGCCCATGCAACGCTATACCCTCACCGCGATCGTGCTGCACTGGCTGCTCGCCCTGCTGGTGATTGGCGCGTTCACGCTCGGGCTGGTCATGACCGACATCCCCGGCTTCACGCCGTCCAAGCTCAAGTTTTACTCCTGGCACAAATGGACGGGCGTGACGATCCTCGCGCTGGCCACGCTGCGCCTGCTGTGGCGTCTCACGCACACGCCGCCGGCCTATCCCGCCGCCATGCCGTCCTGGCAGAAAACGGCGGCCTCCGCTTTGCACGGCCTGCTCTACGTGCTGCTGTTCGCGGTGCCCGTGTCGGGCTATTTCTATACCCTGGCGGCCGGCGTCCCGGTCGTCTATTTCGGCCTGTTCGAGCTGCCGGTGCTGATCGCGCCCGATCCGGCGCTCAAAATCGTGCTCAAACAAGTCCATTTCTGGCTCAATATGACGCTGGCCGCGTCCGTCGGCGCCCACCTCGCGGCGGCGCTCAAACACCAGTTCATCGACCGCGACGGCGTGCTCAAGCGCATGCTGCCGTGATCCCCACTTTTTCGCAAAGGACCACCCGATGAAATTTACCCGAAGCACGGCCGCGCTCACGCTGCTCACCCTCGCCCTCGCCGCCCACGCCGCGCCGCTCAAGACCGACCCGGCCAAGAGCAGCGTCTCGGCCGTGTTCAAGCAGATGGGCGTGTCGGTCGAGTCGAAATTCAAAAAATTCGACGCCCAGATCGACTACGACGCGGCCAAGCCCGACGCCTCGAAGGCGATGGTCGAGATCGACACCGCGAGCCTCGACCTCGGCGACCCCGACATGAACCGCGAGGTGGCCAAAAAGGACTGGTTCAACGCGGCCCAGTTCCCCAAGGCGCGCTTCGTGTCGAGCACGATCAAGCCGGCCGGCGCCGGCAAACTGGCCGTCAGCGGCAAGCTCACGATCAAGGGCAAGACGGCCGAGGTCGCGTTTCCCTTGACCTTGCGCAGCGAGGGCGGCAAGCAGGTGTTCGAAGGCGCATTGCCGATCAAGCGCCTGGGCTTTAATATCGGCGACGGCGAGTGGAAAGACACCAGCGTGGTCGCCGACGACGTCGTCATCAAATTCCGCGTCACCGCGGGACACTAGATCGACTGTAGGAAAGTAACGCCTTTTACCCAACAAGCACTTCAACCAACAGCAGGGACACCAATGAAACTCAAGACCGTCATCGCCGCCATCCTCGCCGCCAGCACCACCGTCGCCTTCGCCGCGCCCGAAACCTTCAAGATCGACGCGGGCCACACCTACCCGAGCTTCGAAGCCGACCACATGGGCATCTCCATCCTGCGCGGCAAGTTCACCAAGACCGAAGGCACCGTCGTGCTCGACCGCGCGGCCAAGACCGGCACGGTCGACATCGAGATCGACGCCGACTCCCTCGACTTCGGCAACGAAAAACTCAACAAGCACGCCAAGAACGAAGACATGTTCGACGTCGCCAAATACCCGAAGGTGAGCTACAAGTCGAAATCGATCACCTTCACCGGCGACACCCCGAGCGCGATCAACGGCGAACTGACGCTGCACGGCGTGACCAAGCCCTTGACCCTGACGATCAACAAATTCAAGTGCATCGTGCATCCGATGCACAAGAAGGAAGTCTGCGGCGCCGACGCCTCGGCCAACTTCCAGCGCAGCGACTACGGCATCAGCTACGGCCAGCCGCGCTTCTCGATGGACGTCAAGCTCGCGATCTCGATCGAAGCGGTCAAACAATAAACCCTGCGCGCCTTTTTTAGAGGGCGAAAAAAAACCCGCGGGCATCGCTGCCTGCGGGTTTTTTTACCATCTGAGCATCCTTACGGAGGCCGGCCTTGCAAGCCCGGCCCGTTCCGCAGGGGCATGGCTATGCCATGCCAATTCCCTGCTTCACCGCCCGTCGCCGTCGAAGTCACCAGGCATGGCGCGCTCGACCTTGTCCCAGGCCGCGCGGCTGGCCGACTTGGCTTGCGCCCAGCTCAGGCGCGAGTTGCCCTTGACTTGATCCCACTCGTCGGCCAGGTCGTTCTCGACTGCGTCGAAGCGGCCAGGATAGCGCGAACGGCCGTTGTAGCCGAGCTCGTACGCAGGACCGTAGTCGTCGTAGGTGTAGCCAGGCGAGTAGTAAGGCGCGCTCTGATACGACTCGCGCCAGTAGGCCGACTCTTCAGCCGGATTGACGACCGCGCCAGCCGCCTTGCCGGCCATGCCGCCGGCGAGCGCGCCGATGGCCGCGCCAGCTGCCATGCCGACCGGGCCGCCGAAGGCGCCAGCAGCCGCACCCATGGCCGCGCCGCTGCCTGCGCCCATGCCCGTGGCAAAGTTATGCTCCGGCAGGTCGTCGTCCGAATGCGGATTGGCCACCTCGCCCGCGCCCTTGCCGGCCAGGCCACCGGCGATGCCGCCGATTGCCGCACCGGCGGCCATGCCGATCGGGCCGCCGACGGCGCCGATCGCGGCACCCATCGCCGCACCGCCGCCGGCACCAACGCCTTTGGACAGGTTATGGTCGTCGAGATCGTCGCCGCCTTTAGGATTGACAACTTCAGCCGCGCCCTTGCCTGCGAGGCCGCCGGCGACGCCGCCGATCGCAGCACCTGCGAGCATGCCGACCGGGCCGGCGACGGCGCCGATGCCGGCACCGGTGATCGCGCCGGCGGTGGCGCCCATGCCGACGCCGACGACGTGCTCGCCGTCATTGTCGAGCCATGCTTTTTCGATGTGGGCCGCGTCGTCGGCCGAACGCGGGGTCACGCCCATGACGATGCCGCCTTCTTGAATACCGGCTTCGTAGTGCTTGACGCGCTCTTCGGGAATGCCGGCGCCGATCAGGGCACCGATCAGGCCGCCTGCAACGCCGCCAGCGCCGGCACCGGCGATCGCCGCTGCGAGTGGGCCGGCGATGACGAGGCCGATACCAGGCAAGGCCAAGGTGGTGCCGACTGCCGCGATGCCGGCCAGCACGGCGCCGATGGTGCCGCCGATGCCGGCGCCGACGCCCGCACCTTCGGCCGCTTTGCTGCCGAGCTCAGTGTCCGTGTCGGCGAAATGGCGGGCGCGCGCCTCGTCGGACATGACGAGGTTGACGTCGTCCGTGGTGTAGCCGCGTGCGCTCAGCGATTGATAAGCGCGCTCTGCGCTGTCACGATCACGAAACAGGCCGGTGACCATACGGGAATTTTTTGTCGTGTCGTAGTTGCTCATTTTGAATATCCTTTTAGGTTCGTCATGCGGAGCTAAGAATCGGCAATAAGTTGCTGCCGGTATGCCAAGATAAGTTGAGCCTGAACTCCTCTCCGTACGTTCGCGCACTTAAAAATAATTTATTCAAGGAATATAAAAAACCCATGAAAATTATCAAAAGAACCAATCGACGAATTAGGTTCGTTGCCGCACCGACCATGCGGGTGACGACCTCTAGACTTTTTCACACGGCCAGCAAATTCAGTGGTCTTGCGTAAGTTTCTTAAACTATCAGGGAGAATCAACATGATCTTTATTATCTGGCTCGTCGTCGGTGGTGTACTCGGTTGGCTCGCAAGCCTCGTCATGAAAACAGACGCCGAACAAGGCATGATCTTGAACGTGATCGTCGGTATCGTCGGTTCCTTCCTCGGTGGCTGGCTGCTCTCGCCACTGTTCGGCACCGGCACCATCAACTCCGACGACTTCAGCCTGACCTCGCTGCTCGTGTCGTTCCTGGGCGCCGTGATCCTGCTTGCAATCGTTAATCTTTTCCGCCGGGGAAAAGCGCGCTAAGCGCTTCGGCTCCACCAACCAACGCCACCAAGCGTTGGTTTTTTTTCGTCCGGATTCGCGTATGAGCATGAAACCTTTAATGGCAGCAATGATCGGAGGCAGCATCGCGCTGTTCGCCGTCTTTCTGGTATTCAATTTGCGGCCTGGCGAACAAAAAATCGAGACCCAGCTCACGCGCCAGTACAGCACCGCGGACCCGCAGTTCCGGCGCTCGATGGGCGTGCTGCTCGGGCCTCCCATCGTCGACGGCAACCGCGTCGAAGAACTGATCAATGGGGACCAGATCTTCCCCTCGATGCTGTCCGCGATCGGCAAGGCCGAGCGCAGCATCACGTTTGAAACCTATATCTATTGGTCCGAATCGATCGGGCGCGAATTTTCGAAGGCGCTGATCGAACGCGCCAAGGCCGGCGTCAAGGTGCACGTCATGCTCGACTTCGTCGGCAGCATCAAGATGGAGGAAGGCGCGATCCAGGCGATGAAGGACGCCGGCATCCAACTCGAGCGCTACCACAAGCCCGTCTGGTGGAAATTCACGCGCCTAAACAACCGCACCCACCGCAAGGTGCTCGTGATCGACGGCAAGGTCGGCTTCACGGGCGGGGTCGGCATCGCCGACAAATGGCGCGGCGACGGCCAGGACACGAACCATTGGCGCGACACCCATTTCCGGGTCGAGGGGCCCGTCGTCGGCCAGCTCCAGGCCGTGTTTTCCGACAACTGGACCAAGGCCACCGGCGCCGTGCTCGACGGCGACGCCTATTTCCCGGCGCTGGCCGCGGTCGGCCCGCAGGCGGCCCAGATGTTCTCGAGCTCGCCCACGGGCGGCAGCGAAAGCATGCACCTGATGTACCTGCTCTCGATCACGGCCGCGCGCGAATCGATCGACTTGTCGTCGGCCTATTTCGTGCCCGACGACCTCACCCTCAAGGCGCTGGCCGCGGCCGCGCGCCGCGGCGTGGTGGTGCGCATCATCACGCCGGGCGAGGACATCGACTCGAAGGTGGTGCGCGCGGCCTCGCGCGACAGCTTCGGCCAGTTGCTTGAGGCCGGCGTGCGGATCGCCGAGTACCAGCCGACCATGTACCACGTCAAGGCGCTGGTGGTCGACTCGCTGCTCGTGTCGGTCGGCTCGACCAACTTCGACGCGCGTTCGTTCAGCCTCAACGACGAAGCCAACCTGAACGTGCTCGACCCGGCGTTCGCGCTGCGCCAGCGCGCCGTATTTACTAAGGACTGGGCGCGCGCGCGCGAGGTCACGCTGCAACAGTGGCGCGACCGGCCGTGGCACGACAAGCTCACCGGCAAGCTCGCCTCGCTCGTGGGCGCCCAGCTCTGACAGGCCCCGGCCAGAGCGTTTCCAGAGGGAATGTATGCATGTATGTATGCATACAAATGGCGTAGATTCCGGTTGACTATTGCGTGGGTGGTGCGGATACTCTGGGACGCCCGGCCCGACCGGGCTCGATCCCATTGACCAATCAGAGACGACACGCGAATGAAAAAGACCCTCCTCACGCTCACCATCCTCAGCTCCGCCAGCGCATACGCTGACGAGGGCATGTGGATGCCGCAGCAGCTGCCACAAGTAGCGAAGCAACTCAAAGCCGCCGGCCTCAAGCTCGACCCGGCGTCGCTGACCAAGCTGACCGAATTCCCGATGAACGCGATCGTCAGCCTCGGCGGCTGCTCGGCCTCGTTCGTGTCGCCGCAGGGTCTGGTCGCGACCAACCACCATTGCGTGTACGGCAGCGTGACGCACAATTCGACTGCGGAGCGCAATCTGCTCGACAACGGATTCCTGGCCAAGAATTTCGCCGAGGAACTGCCCGCATCGCCGGGTTCGCGTATCTATGTGACCAAGGACGTGAGCAACGTCAGCGACAAAATCATCAGCCCTGAGGTCGCAAAACTGAACGGCAAGCCTCGCATCGACGGCATCGAAAAAAATGAAAAAGCCATTGTTGCAGAGTGTGAAAAAGACGCGGGCCACCGCTGCAGCGTTGCCAGCTACTACGGCGGCCTCGAGTTCTACCTGATCAAACAGCTCGAAATCCGCGACGTGCGCCTGGTGCATGCGCCCCCTGACGGTGTGGGCAAATTCGGCGGCGATACCGACAACTGGATGTGGCCGCGCCACACGGGCGACTATGGCTTCTACCGCGCCTATGTCGATAAGAATGGCAAGGCTGCCGATTACGCTAAGGACAACGTCCCCTACCTGCCGAAGAGCCACCTCAAAATTGCCAAGGAAGGCGTCAAAGAAGGCGACTTCATCATGGCACTGGGCTACCCCGGCCGCACCAACCGCCACCGCCTGCCATCCGAAGTCGTCTCGGCCTTCACCTGGGAATACCCGACATTCCTCAAGACCTCGGCCGAACGTCTGGCGACGATCGCGCGAGAGACCAAAAACGACCCGGACGCCAAACTCGAGTACGAAGCCGAGGTAGCCAACATCAACAATTACTACAAGAATCGCAAAGGCATGATGAAGAGCTATGCCGGTAGCGACTTCTTGGCGCGCAGGACGCGCGAACACGCCGAGCTAAAAGCTTGGGTCAATGCGAACCCGGCCCGTCGCAAGGAATACGCCGCCGACTTCGAACAGGTCGAGCAAATGATCGCCCAGCGCGACGCCATTGCTAAGCGCGACTACCACCTGAACAGGTCGTCGCCGGCGTTGCTCATCGGCGCGCGCACCCTGTACCGCCTCGCCAACGAAAACACCAAGCCTAACGCCGAGCGCAAGCGCGGCTACCAGGAACGGGACCTCAAGCGTATTGTGGCCAATCTCGATATCGACAAGACGTACGATGAAAAGGTCGACAAGGCATTGGTCCTCAACAACCTGCTCCGTTACGCGGCCTTGCCGCAAGCCGAGCGCAACGCCAACTTCGACGCCGCCGTAGGCATCCGCAATGGCATGAGCCCGGCCGAAGTCAAGTCGGCACTCGAGGCGATGTACGCCGGCTCAACTTTGGGCAACAAGGCCGCCCGCGATGCGTGGCTGGGCAAGTCCCCGCAAGACTTCAAAGCCAGCAACGACAGCCTCATCAAGGCTGCGGTTGCCATGCATGACGCAGGTCTCAAGCGCGAAGCCGAAAATGAGGAGTTGGCCGGCAAGATCCAGCAAACCTACGCGAGTTACATGAAGGCCAAAATTGCCTACATGACGAGCAAAGGCCAGGCGGTCTATCCAGACGCGAACAGTACCTTACGCGTCACGTTCGGCAAGATCGCCGGACGCGCCGTTGGCGCCGACGGGACCGCCGCCTGGGCCGCGTTCACGACGGTCAATGGGGTGCTTGCCAAAGAGACCGGCGAAGGCGAGTTCAACGCCCCGGCGGCGCAGCTGGCCGCGATCCAGAACAAGGATTTCGGCAAGTATGTCGATCCCAAGCTCAAGACCGTGCCTGTTAACTACCTCGCGACGCTCGACATCACCGGCGGCAACTCCGGTTCGGCGGCCCTCAACAGCAAGGCCGAGTTCATCGGCCTCGCGTTCGACGGCACGCTCGATTCGATCATTTCGGATTGGGACTACAACAAGGTCAACACGCGCGACATCCAGGTCGACGTGCGTTACATGTTGTGGAATATGAAGCACGTTGACAAGGCCGACAACCTGCTCAAGGAAATGGGCGTCCAGTAAGCTCCCCGCGGCGGCGCCGCATAGCGCCGCTTGCAACAAAAAACCACGCGCCTAAGCGGGCGCGTGGTTTTTTTTCGCCAAGCCGGGTAGAATTCCGGCGACTGTGACAAGCACTCAACCCCAGCCCCACGACTCCTATGGCCAAGCCGAAGCGAAAATTAACGCGCGCCGAAAAGGCGGAGTTCGAAACAATCTTCATCAACGGAAAACAGAAGCGCGTTCGGCGACTGACCGCTCCGGAGCAGTTCAAAAACGCCGACCCGGTCTGGCTCCATCAGAATGAACTTTGGGAATACATGCCGCCGGCTTGGTCCTCGTGCTCCGCACTGGACCCGCTCCCGGCCGATGCCGACGATGGTCTCATTCCGTTCTGAACCTCGGCACCCGCGCTGCCGGGTTTCCCCGCATTAAAATTTGAGCAAGCCTCCAGCGAGGTGCAGCCACCGGCCCCTCTGGCATTGATGCTCGTTCGCCGCCTTTTTCGCGCGCGTCTTGTCTTATTCGGTCTCGGTGTTTCAAACCCACCGAGCGGGCAAGGCGAGATGCGACGAAACGAGACAAAACCAGGCAGGAAACGAGCATGAATGCCAGAGGGACTTGCGGGTGCGCGCGCCCCTTGCTCTGGCAACGCCGAGCCCGCTTACGCTCGCCGAGCCCGCTAAGGCTCCGGATTAAACTCGATCTTGTTGCGCCCGTTCCTCTTGGCCACGGTCATCGCGTTCTCCGCGTGCTTGAGCAAGGTCGCCGCATCCTTGCCGTCGCGCGGGAACAGGCTCATCCCGATGCTGCAGGTCGCGCTCAGTTCGAAGCCGCCGACGGTCACCGGCTGGCCGATCCTGCCCTGGATTTTCTCGAGCATGCGCGTGATGTACACCAGATCGCCGCCGTCCTGCGCGGCGGCCTGCTTGCCGCTGGCCTTGGTGTTGTGCAGCGACACGAGCACGAACTCGTCGCCGCCGAGGCGCCCGACCGTGTCGCACTTGCGCACGCAGGCCAGCACGCGCTGGCCGGTGGCCCTGAGCACGGCGTCGCCGGCGTCGTGCCCGTGCGTGTCGTTGACGTACTTGAGCCGGTCGAGGTCGATGAACGCGACCCCGACCACGAAGTTGCCGCGTTCGCCCATCGCGATGGCCTGGGTCAGCCGGTCGAGCAGCAGGCGCCGGTTCGGCAGGCCGGTCAGCATGTCGAGGCTGGCGAGCCGCTCGAGCTGCTGTTCGGTGTCGCGCGCCTTGCTGATGTCGCTGATCGTGAACACGTAGTGGCTCACGAGGCCGCCCGGGTCGCGCACCGGCGCCATCCGGATGTCGCTCCAGAACACGCCGCCGTCCTTGCGCGGGCAGCGCAGCACCGCATGGCCTTCGCGCTGCTCGTGCAACGCCTCGAGCAGGTCGGCGCCGCTCGGATTGCCGCGCTCGAGCCCGAGCAGCGCCGCGAGCGAGCGCTGGCGCGCCTCGTCGGGCGTGAACCCGGTCATGCGCTCGAACGCGGGATTGACGAACGACACCGGGTAGTCGGGCGCGCGGCAAGCCGTGACGATGACGGCGTCGTTGCTGGCCTCGATCGCGCGGTTGCGCAGGCGGATCGCCTCGTCCGAGCTCATGCGCATGGTCACGTCGCGCGCCATGCCGACGATCCCGAGCACCTTGCCGCCGTCGCCGACGAACGGCACCTTGGTGGTCGAATACCAGCGCCGCGAACCGGCCCGGTTGATGCTCTCCTCGATCTGGTCGACGATCGCCTCGCCCGAGCGGATCACGCCCTGCTCGTCCTCGTGGAAGCGGGTGCGCGAGGCGATCGGGAAGAACTCGAGGTCGGAGCGGCCCACCAGTTGCTGCGGGGTGTCGACGCCGATGCCGGCGGCGGCGGCCTGGTTGCCGATGATGAAGCGGCCGGCCGTGTCCTTGACGTAGAGTTGGTCCGGCACGTTGTCGATGATCGCGCGCAGCAGCCTACGCTCCTGCGCCAGCTCCGACAGCGCCGCGAGCGGGACCGCCATCGCCGCCGCGATCAGGCTCAGCATGTGCAATTGCTGCGGCGCCAGCGAGGCTTGCCCGCTCTGCCAGCAACACAGGTAACCGAGGTGGCGCCCGCCCGGGCCGCTCAGGGGCAGGCCGAGCGCGCCGTGTTCGCGGATCACCGGACAGCGCCCCGAGCCGTAGCCCGACTCGAGCAGGAGCTGCACGAACGGCGGCCGGTACGACGGCGCGCCCTCGGCCTCGTCGACGCCGGCGAGCCGGTAGCGTTGTTCGGCCGCGCGCAGCACGCATACCTTGTGCCCGGGGGCAAAGCGCTGCGTCGCGCCGAGCGCGCTCTCGAGCAACTCGTCGGGCGTGGCCGCGGCGCCGAAGCTTTTGATCAGCGCGAGCGCGTCCGCGAGGTCGACAAGCGCGGCGTCCTGTTGGTCATTTTCCATGCAAACTCGCTGTAGGCGGTTGAAACTGTAGGCGGTCGAAACGCCGGGTGGTCGGGCCGAAGCCTTGTCGTCCAGAATTCTTTGTTGAAAAATTGTATACGAAGAAAGGCGTCCGCATAAAAAAAACCGCGGCATGGCCGCGGCTTTTTGCCGGCTGCGCTCTAGCGCGGATCAGGCCGAATGGTTCAGGCGCGAGTTGTGGATGCCGTAGGCGAAGTAGCCGGCCAGCGCGACCCCCATCCAGATCGCGAACACGCTGTAGGTCGTGACCGACAAGTCCTTCATCATGAACAGGCAGGCGCACACCGACAGGCCCGGGATCAGGTACGGTCCGAACGGCACCTTGAACCCCTTGACCAGCGATTCACCCTGTTTCTTGCGCATCACCGGGACCGCGATCGACACCACCATGAAGGCGGTCAGCGTGCCCATGCTGACCATATCCCACAGGAAGCCCGAATCGACGAGGCCCGCCACCGTGCCGACGACCAGGCAGACGATCACGGTGTTGCCGATCGGCGCCTGGGTGCGCGGGCTGACCTTCTGGAACAGCTTCGGAATCAAGCCGTCGCGGCTGATCGCGTACAGGATCCGGGTCTGCCCGAAGATCGTCACGAGCGTGACCGAAAACACCGAAATGACGGCGCCCGCCGACAGCACGATCGCCGGCCAGGTCTTGCCCGTCACGTTCTGCAAGATCACGGCGAGGCCGGCCTCCTGGTCCTTGAACATCGCGGCCGGCTGCGCGCCCATCGCCGCGAGCGCGACGAGCAGGTAGAACACGGTGACGATGCCGAGCGCGAGCAAAATACCCTTGGGCACGTTGCGCGACGGGTCGCGCACCTCGTCGCCGGCCGTGGCCACCGTGTCGAGGCCGATGAACGAGAAGAACACCGTGGCCGCGGCCGCCGTCACGCCCTGCAGCGGCGTGATGCCCGTGCCGGGCTGGAAGAACGGGGTGAAGTTGTCGGCGTTGAAGCCGGTAAAGGCGACGACCACGAAAAACAGCAGGATCGCCAGCTTGATGATGACCATGACCGCGTTGGTCGCGGCCGATTCGCGCGTGCCGCGGATCAAGAGGATGCCGCACATGACGACGAGCAGGATCGGCGGCAGGTTGATGTGCCCGAAATTGACTTCGGTGCCCTTGTCGCCGGCCACCAGCATCGGCGAGCGCAAGGCCTCGGGGATCTGCCAGCCGGTCGCGTTGAGCAGGAAATTATTGAGGTAGTCGGACCAGCCGATCGCCGTCGCGCTCGCGGCCAGCCCGTACTCGAGCAGCAGGCAGGCGGCCATGACGTAGGCGGCGAACTCGCCGACCGTGGCGTAGGCGAACGAATACGAGGAACCCGAGGTCGGGATGCGGAACGACAGTTCGGCGTAGCACAGCGCGGTCAGGCCGGCCGTCAGCGCGGCCAGCAGGAACGACAGGATCACCGCCGGGCCGGCCTTGGGCACGGCCTCGACCATCGTGAAGAAGATGCCGGTGCCGATCGTGGCGCCGACCCCGATCATGGTCAGCGAGAACAGGCCCATCGAGCGCTTGAGGCCGCCGGCATGGGCGCCGCCCTCGTCGACCGACTTGTTGACCGGCTTGGTGCGGAGCAGTTTCTGGCCCAGTGTTTGATTCACGGATTGTCCCTATTGGCGCTGGTGATGTGGGCGGGCTATGCTGCCTGCTTGGCAAATGCCAGCGATTATACGGCGCCGCTGCTAACTTATAGACATCTTTTAGTCGCCAAAAAACTACACCGCGGCGGTCCGTCCGGCCTCGACGATCTCGTGGATCTTGTAGCTCATCACGGCCAGGAAAGCGACCAGGCCGATGTACATGACGGCGTAGTTGATGCGCGCCTCGAGCGGCACCTCGTAGTAGCCCGACGGCAAGCTAGGATCGCCCCAGATCGCCTTCTTAAGCTGCGGATAGGCGAGCAAACCGATCAGGATCAGCATCGGGCTCGGGCTGTAGAAAAACAGGCCCACCAGCAGCGGCACCCCGGCCAGCCACACCTTGGGCGAGATGATCGCCGTGATGCGGCCGCCGTCGAGCGGCGACACCGGGATCAGGTTGAACAGGTTGATCATGCAGCCCGAGTAGGCCAGCGCCATCAGCAGGCGGCTGTCGGTCTCGCGCGCGACGAAGTAGCAGGCCATGGCTGCGGCGGTGCCGGCGATCGGCCCGGCGATGCCGATGTAGGCCTCGGTCTCGACGTCGTGCGGCACGTCCTTGAGCGCGATCCAGGCGCCGATGAAGGGGATGAAGGTCGGCGCGCCGACATTGAGCCCGCGCTGGCGCGCCGCGAGGTAATGGCCCATCTCGTGGACGAAGATCATCAGCACGAAGCCGACCGCGTAGCGCCACCCGAACACCCAGCTGTACACCACGATCGACAGCAGCATGGTGCCGCCGGTCATGAGCAGCTGGCCCAGTTTGCCGGCCGCGAACAGCCATACGAACAGTTTCGCCATTATTTGTCCAGGTTGACTTTCTGTTTGCGCGCGCCGAACCATTTGACGAAGGCGGCGCCGATGGCGACCACGCCAATGATCACGAACTTCTTGAACAACAGCAGGAACGCGAAGAGCTTGGCGAACAGGCCCAGTTTCGCGGCCACGCCGCCCGCGACCAGCGCCGCGATGCCGTATTCGGCGACCCGGTCGGTCTTCTCGTTGAAGTCGGCGTAGCGGTTGCCGGGCGTGAACTCGGTGAACGCGGTCACATGCTTCATCTCTTTGCGGATCGTGTCGATCTGGTTCATGCCGGCCACCGCGTTGAGCACCAGCACGCCTTCGCGCCCGAGCACCCGGATGTTGTAGTTGAGCGAATTCTGCGGGTCGTCGCCGGTCTTGAGCTCCTTGGCCCAAAACAACTTGTGGCTGGCCTTGTCGTAACTGGGCTTTTCGGCCCAGCCGACCAGCGTCATGCTGCCGTAACCTGCCTTCTTGCGCTCGGCGTTGGAGGCGACGCTCTCCTCCTGCATGGTCTTGAGCAACTCGTCGTACTTGATGCTGTCGGCGTCGTCGTCCTTGACGTGGCCGTCCTTGTCGAAGGTGACGATCACGCCCCAGCCGGCATCGCTGAGCGGGCTCACGCCGGCCGGCACGATCATGCCCAGCGTGGTGTTGCCGGGCATATTGCCCCAGCCGTCGACCAGCAGGCGCTCGGTGTCGGCCGGGCTCAGGTAGCGGAAGGTGGCCGGCAGGTCGAGCGTGGCGACGCCGCCGCCGAGGTTGATCTTACCTTCCTGGAAATTCATTTTGGCCAGGAATTGCTCCTTGGTCATCTTGGCTTCGACCTCCGCATCGGCGTGGGCGAGGCCGGGCAGGAATGCGCACAGGGCTAGCGCGAGCAACAATTTTCTCAACATGGGGGATCCGGATGGCAAGGGTTGGTCGGAGTCGTCGATCGATACCGACAGTGACAAAAACAGGGGATCAGGCATTTTACGCCGACTTGCATCTTTACCAATAATTATTTCTTGGTTGCGATGTTGCTTTTTTGAAAATCAAGGTCGGTATTGAACAAGGCCCTGTGCTGCGCCGGCTGCGAGCGCCAATATTGCGGCGGCGCCTGCACCTGCGCCCCCAGTTCGGCCGCCGCGTGCCACGGCCAGCGCGGGTCGTACAGCATCGCGCGCGCCAGCGCGACCATGTCGGCCTGGCCGCCGGCGACGATGCGCTCGGCCTGCGCGGCCTCGGTGATCATGCCCACGCCGATGGTCGGCATGCCGCATTCGCGCTTGATGCGCTCGGCGAACCCGATCTGGTAGCCCGGTCCGGCCGCGATCTTCTGGGCCGTCGACACGCCGCCGCTCGAGACGTGGATGAAATCGCAGCCGGCCGCGCGCAGCGCGTCGCACAAAACCACGCTTTGCGCGATGTCCCAGCCGCCGTCGACCCAGTCGCTGGCCGAGATGCGCGCGCCGACCGCCATGCCGGCCGGCACCGCGGCGCGCACGGCCGCGAACACCTCGAGCGGAAAGCGCATGCGGTTCTCGAGCGATCCGCCGTACTGGTCGGCGCGCGTGTTCGCCAGCGGCGACAGGAACTGGTGCAGCAGGTAGCCGTGCGCGGCGTGGATCTCGATCGCCTCAAACCCGAGCGCATGGCTGCGCCTGGCGGCGGCCACAAAATCGTCGCGCACGCGCCGCATGCCGGCCTCGTCGAGCGCCAGCGGCACCGTGTCGCCGTCGGCGTGGGGCAGCGCCGACGGCGCCTCGGTCTGCCAGCCGCCCGCGGCCAGCGCGACGTTGCCGCCGCCCTCCCACGGCACCTGGCTCGACGCCTTGCGGCCCGCATGCGCGAGCTGGATGCCGATCCGGATGGGGGAATATTTGCGCATCGCCGCGAGCACCGGCGCGAGCGCGTCGGCGTGGGCGTCGGACCACAGCCCGAGGTCGCGCGCCGAAATGCGCGCCTCGGGCGAGACCGCGGTGGCCTCGAGGATCAGCAGCGCCGCGCCCGACAGGGCCAGGTGGCCGAGGTGGATCATGTGCCAGTCGCCGGCGATGCCCTCTTCGGCCGAGTATTGGCACATCGGCGCGATCACGATCCGGTTCGACAGCTGCAACGGTCCCACGGTGATGGGGGAAAACAGCTCGCTCATGCCGGCCTCGTGCTAATGGACGCTAATGGTTAGATGGAATCAGGCTACGCGCACCACCATCAGGCCCGCGCGCAGTCCCACGCGCACGTCCGGATTGGGGAACACGACCAACTCCTCTGGATGGATGACTTTATAGACGATCTCGCCGTCGGTGGCGATCACGCCGCCCTGCGCCATCGGCGAGAAGTTCTCGGTGCCGCGGTCGAACGCCATGCTGAAGGCGTCGCTGTGCTTGAGCACTTCCTGCGCCACCTTGAACACGTGCGGGGCCGCCTTCGGTGCCGCCGGCGCGGCGCCGGTGAGCAGGCCCTCGAGCGCAGTATGCACATCGGCGAACAGGCTCAGGTCGTTCTGGCCCAGCGTGCCGACCCGGCCCAGTTCGACCGTGCTCGCGGCGGCGCCGTGGAACTCGGCCGAGTAGTAGCTGTAGGTACCGGCCGAACTCGGATTCATGATGATCGCGCCGATCGCCGCCTCGCCGAGCCAGCCGACCAGCGCGGCCTTGCCGGCCTCCCCGATCAGGTCGGGCACTATCGCGAAGGTCGGGTATTTGGATGGGCGGATCGCGGTGTGCAGGTCGAGGTGCCAACGCAGCTTGCCCGCCGCGCTGAAAAAATCGGTGGTCGCGGCGATCAATTCGTCCGCGCGCGCGGCCTCGCGCGCCTGCGCCAGCGACCCGCGCTCGGGCCGGAACATGCGGTTGAGGTCGGCGTCGATGAAGCGCTTGCCGGCCGCGATCGCGTCGATGTTGCCGACGCAGACCATCAGGTCGACCGCGAGCCTGGCCGGCGCGCGCGCGAGCGCCTCGAGCAGGTGCGCGAGCACCTCGATCGGCCCGGTCTCGTCGCCATGCACGCCGACCGAGACCAGCACGCTGGCACGCTCGCCGGCGGCCGGCGAACGGATCGTCATGATGCCGCGCGCCGGCAGCGCCACTGCGAAACCGGCGCTTGAAAACATGGGGGCGAACGCGCCGAAATCAGCCTCGGCCAGCGCCCGCACCGCCTGCGGAAGGTCGGTGTTAGGCATCCGCCTTACGCCGCCGCTGCGTTGCTGGTCGCGTCGGACAGCGCCCACACGTCAAGCATCGCCTGTTCCAGGTCGGCCGCAGGAGGATAGCCGGCCAGGCCCATCGCCTTGGTGACCGAACCGACCGCCTCGACCGTGCCGGCGCTTGCCATCACCTGCAGCAGCAAGCGCTGCTGGGTGCGGCGCAGCGCCTGCATCGCGTAGTTGCGCAGCTGTTCCTGCGACTTGCTTTGCGCGGCCAGCTTCAGGCCGCGCTCGAGCGTGTCGATGCCGGCCTGGCCGCGCAGCGCCATGCCGACCTGTAGGAACTGGGCCAGCGACATGCCGGCCGGACGCTGCACCGCGACCGCCGCGAACAGGAAGGTGGCGACGCCTTCGATCGCTTCGACCGACTTCCAGGCTTGCACGAACGACGACGACAGTTGCGGGTGCTTGTCCGCTTCGGTCGTGGCCGGGGTCAGCTGGGTCAGCATCTCGGCCTGGGCGAATAGGCGCGAGAGCTCTTCCATACCGCCGCTGCCGCGCAGCGCATCGGTCGGGACCGACAACACGCCCTCGATCACGCCCTTGAACAGCACGCGGGTGCGCGCATCGACGCTGACCGAGACCGCGCGCGGCACCAGCAGCGCGTCGGCGTCGAGCGCCTCGAAGATCGGCGCCAGGTGCAGCGCCGACCAGGCCTGGCCCCAGGCCTTGACCACTTCGGTCTCGTCGACCATGTGCTCGGCGGCGAGATCGCGCAGCATCAGCGGACCGCAGCGGTTGACCGATTCGTTGGCCAGCACGGTGGCCAGGATCGCGTTGGACAGCGGATGCGCCAGCGCGTTGCGGGTGGCGACCATCTGCGCCGGGAAGTAAGGCTTGAGCACCGACTCGGCCCAGCTCAGCTCCGTCAGCGGCAGCGCAGCCAGCGTACGCTTAAAGCGGTTCTTGACGTTGGCGATCACGACCGCCAGTTCAGGCGCCGTCAGGCCGACGCCAAGCTGCTTGCGGCGCGCCAGTTCGGCGTCGCTTGGCAGTTGCTCGAGTTCGCGCGAGAGCGCGCCTTCGGCTTCGAGGCTGGCGATCAGGGCCGCGTAGCCGTCGACCACTGCAGGATCGGCCTGGGCTTGCAGCTCGCGCACCAGCAGGTGGGTCTGCAGCGTGTTGTCGCGCAGGACCAGCGCTTCGACATCGCTCGTCATCTCGTTGAGGATGCGGTTGCGGTCGGCCTCGGGCAGTTCGCCGGCGTTGACTTCGGTGTCGAGCCAGATCTTGACGTTGACTTCGTGGTCGGAGCAATCCACGCCGGCCGAATTGTCGATCGCATCGGTGAAGATGCGGCCGCCGGCGAGCGCGAATTCGATACGGCCCGGCTGGGTCGCGCCGAGGTTGCCGCCTTCGGACACCACTTTGCAGCGCAGTTCGTTGCCGTTGACGCGGATATGGTCGTTGGCGCGGTCCTTCACTTGGGCGTGGGTCTCGGTCGAGGCCTTGATGTAGGTGCCGATGCCGCCGTTATAGAACAGGTCGACCGGCGCGAGCAGGATCCGGTGCATCAGTTCTTCGGGCGTGAGCACGGTCTCGCTGATGTCGAGCGCGGCGCGCACTTCAGGCGACAGTTCGATGGTGCGGGCGCTGCGCGGGAACACGCCGCCGCCGGCGGAGATCAGATCCTTGCTGTAGTCCTCCCACGACGAGCGTGGCAGCGCGAACATGCGCTCGCGCTCGGCGAACGAGCTCACGACGTCCGGTGTCGGGTCGAGGAAGATATGGCGGTGGTCGAACGCGGCCAGCACCTTGAGTTGGCGCGACAACAGCACGCCGTTGCCGAACACGTCGCCCGACATGTCGCCCACTCCGACCATGGTGATCGGAGTGGTGTTCATGTCGTGGTCCATCTCGTAGAAGTGGCGCTTGACCGCTTCGAACGCGCCCTTGGCGGTGATGCCCATCTTTTTATGGTCGTAGCCGTTCGAGCCGCCCGATGCAAACGCGTCGCCGAGCCAGAAGCCGCGCTTGACCGCGATGCTGTTGGCGATGTCGGAGAAGGTCGCGGTGCCTTTGTCGGCGGCCACCACCAGGTACGGATCGTCCTGGTCGAAGCGCACGGTGTCGCTTGGGGGCACGATGGCGCCGCGCACGCGGTTGTCGGTCACTTCGAGCAGGCTGGAGATGAACAGGCGGTAGACCGCCTCGCCCTCGGCCGCGATGGTCTCGCGCACCGCGTCTTTGGGCATCTGCTTGCACACGAAGCCGCCCTTGGAACCGGCCGGCACGATCACCGCGTTCTTGACCATCTGCGCCTTGACCAGGCCCAGCACCTCGGTGCGGTAGTCCTCCATCCGGTCCGACCAGCGCAGGCCGCCGCGGGCGACCGGGCCGCCGCGCAGGTGCACGCCTTCGAAGCGGCGCGAGAACACGAAGATCTCGCGGTACGGGCGCGGCTCGGGCACCAGCGTCAGCTTGCTGGTGTCGAACTTGAAGATGATCTTGTCACCTTGCATATCGTTCTGGAAGTAGTTGGTGCGCACGGTCGCCAGCGCCAGGTCGACCAGCGCGGCCAGGATTTCTTCGGTGTCGGCGTGGTTGACTTTGGCCAGGCGCGATTTGATCGAAGCGATTTTTTCGCGCGCGTCGGCGTGCTGGGCATCCGACAGTTTCGGGTCGAAGCGCTGCAGGAAGCCGTCGACCAGTTCCTTGACCAGGCCGGGCTGGCGGCGCAGGGTGTCGGCGATGTAGCGCACGGTGAACTTGGCGCCGGCCTGGCGCCAGTAGCTGATGTAAGCGCGCAGCATCTGCACTTCGCGCATGCTCAGGCCCGCTTCGACGACCAGGCCGTTCATGCGGCCGTCTTCGGCTTCGTCGTTGAACAGCGACTCGAACAGTTCTTCGGCGACCTTGACCACGTTCGGCTGCACCAGTTTGGCGGCGCTTTCGGCGTCGACCGACAGGCTGGTGACGAAGTGGCGCACGCCGTCGGCGGCGGTCACCGGGTAGGTCTGCTCGCGGTCGACCGCGACGCCGGCGTTTTGCAGCGCCGGCAGGATGCGCGACAGCGAAGGCACGCTTTCGATCGAATACAGGCGCACGGTGGCGGCGCCGGCGGCGTCGGTCTCGACGCGCACGGCGACGCCTTCCTGGCCGTTGCGCAAAATGGCGCCGAGGTCGCGGAACGCCACTTCGGGCGGGGTCGCGCTCACGTAGTTGACCGGCAGCGTGGCGCACATCTTGCGCAGCGCGGTGCGCACCGGCACGTCGAACACATTGTCGGTCAGCGAGGCGAAGGTGTCGTGCCAGCCGTCGAGCACCGACAGCAAAGGCTTCTGGATGTCGGTCTCGAGGTCGAGCGGATAGCGCGCGGCGTGGGCGATCAGGTAGACGCGTGCCAGCGGGCCGTCGGCGACCAGGGTTTGCGAACGCACTTCGGTGGCGCCCGAGCTTTCCTTGAGCGCGGACGCGAGCGCGCCGGCGACGGCGGCGCTGTAACGCTCGCGCGGCAGGTAGACCAGCACGTTCAAGTGGCGCGCATAGACGTCGCGGCGCGCGAACACTTTCGCGCGCGGCTGCTTGTACAGCGAGACGACCGAGCTGCACACCTGCGCGAGCCATTCAGGGTCGGCTTCGAGCGCCTCGGTGCGCGGCAGCGACTCGAGGATTTCGAGGAATTTTTCGGCGCGGAAGCCTTCCTGGCGCACACCGGCCAGGCTCAGGACCTTGGCCACGCGGCCGCGCGCGAACGGCAGGCGCGCCAGCGGGGTCGCGGTGGCGGCGCGCGAGAACAGGCCGACGAAGCAATGCTCGCCGAGCAGGGTGCCCTGGGCGTCGGTGTTGCGCACGCCGATGAAGTCAAGCGGCTGGTCGCGGTGCAGCGTGCCTTCGACGTCGGCCTTGACGATCGAGAGCGTGTCGGGGCGCTTGGACAGGGTGTCGAAGTCGCCCGGGATGTTGGCCAGGCAGGTGCCGTAGACCGGATGCATGGTGTCTTGCAGCACGCCGATGCGGCTTGGCAGGTCGCGCTCGAGTTCGCGCACGCCCGGCTTGGCCATGTAGTAGGCGTAGCCGAACGGCTCGAAGCCCTCGTTCTTGGCCCACTCGAGGAAGGCGGCCACTTCCTGGCCTTCGGTGCCGTGCGCGGCGGCGGTGGCTGCGACCGAGGTCAGGCGGTCGGCCATGGCGACCGCGTCGCGCCGCACCACGGCGGCGTCACGGGCCACCATATTGATTTTTGCGACCAGCTGTGCCAGTTCGTCGGCGCCGAGGTCTTCGGCGAGCAGGCACAGGACATAGGACTCGAGCGGGGCGCCGGCTTCGCCGACGGAGGTGACCTGGCCGCCGGCGTCACGCTGGACCGGCAGCACCGAGTTCATCACGCCATTGACGCCGACGCGCTGCTTGCGCATCGCCATGACGATCGAATCGACGAGGTAGGGCATGTCGGCGTTGAGCACGAGCAGGGCCGTGGCCATGCCGCCGCGGCCGTCGGAATAACGCAACTGGGCGACCTGGCAGCCCTGCGCGGTGCGCGTGGCGGCCTGGGTGAAACCATCCCACAGGATTGGCGCCAGACTTTCGGGCGAGGTGCCGGCCAGGTCTTCTTCGTCGAGCGACCCGAGCCAGGCGCTGATCAAGGCGGCGACCTGCTTGCTGGCGTCGGCGGCGGGCTTGCTGGCGTTGACCAGTTCAAGTGTCTGTGTACGCATATCTTGTGGCATTTGTTTCATCTCTCGCTCTCCAGTGCTTGTGTGTATTTCATCGCAGGCGCGCCGGCTTGTGGCCTCGCGCCTGAAATTTATAGGTAGACGGGGGGTAGACCGTCCAAAAATATGTCTCGATACATCGCTATTAACCTGTGCCCGGCCTGCGTTTCTCGCGTTTTACCGAAGCCCAGATCACCAAAAAAACCTGTGTGGGCGAAGCGCAAATTCACGCTGCCCGTATTAGAACAGCAAACCGAATGGGAATCAAACCAGCCCCACGTAGTGATTGCCGCAATATCAATTAGTCAAAACACCACCACATCGTCCTCGCGCATGCGGGGACCCATAGAACCTTTGCCTATATGCACAGTTTCTATGGATTCCCGCCTCCGCGGGAACGACGGTTTTGAAGTTATTACAAGTCGTACAGCCCCGGCAATCCCAAAATCCGGGTCAGCTCCTCGAGCGCGACCGCGCACTCGATGGCGAACTGCGGATCGGCCAAATCCTGCGGCTCGAGGTGATCGCGATAATGCTTCTCAACCCAGGCCACCAGCGTCGCGTACAGCGCTTCGGTCATGATCACCCCCTGGTGCATCGCGGCCGCCTCGGCATCGGTCAACGCCACGCGCAAACGCAGGCAGGCCGGCCCGCCGCCATTGCGCATGCTCTGGCGCAGGTCGAAGTGAATCAGCTCGTCGATCGGACCGCCGTCGGCGACCAGGCGCTCGAGGTAACGCGCGACCGCCTGGTTCTCCTGGCATTCCTGCGGAATCACCAGCGCCATCGCACCATCGGCCTTCGACAGCAGCTGGCTGTTGAACAGATAGCTGGTCACGGCGTCGGCCACCGAGACGTCGCGCGTGTCGACCCGCACCGGCGCCAACTCAGCGCGCACGCCGTCCATCGCATTGCGCAGGCGGCCAAGCACGCCAACTTCGTCGGCGAAAGCCTGCTCGTGGTAGAACAGCACATTGCCGTTGCCGACCGCGATCACGTCGTTGTGGAACACGCCCTGGTCGATCACGTCCGGATTTTGCGAGGCGTACACGGTGCGTGCGGCGTCCAACCCGTGCAGGCGGGCGATCGCCTGCGACGCTTCGAGCGTCTGGCGGGCCGGGTACTTTTTAGGGCTCGGCGCGGACGGATCGAATTCGACCCGGCCGTAGGTAAAGAACTCGACGCCCGGCTGGCCGTGCGACGCGCACAGGCGGGTGTGGTTGGCCGCGCCCTCGTCGCCGAAGGCAGGCGTCGATGGCAGCGCCTGGTGCACCGCAAAGTGCTTCTCGTCGGCGAACAGCGCTTTGAGCGTGCGGGTCGACTGCGCGTGCTCGTCGGCGCGGTGCAGCTTGTTGTTCAAATTGGCGGCGGTGAAGTGCGCGCGGCCGTCGACCGTGTCGGCCGACGGGCTCACCGTGGCCGCGTTGGCGGTCCACATCGGCGAGGCCGAATAGGCGCACGCCAAAATGACGGGCGCCTCGCGCCAGGCGCGCGCCAGCACCTCGGCATCGGTGCCGCCAAAGCCGATCGAGCGCAGCAGGCGGAAGTTCGGGCGCGCCTGCGGCGGCATCACCGCCTGCGCGAAACCGCGCGCGGCCAGCGCGCGCATCTTGGCCAGTCCCTGCAGGGCCGCGAGGCGCGGATTGGACGCGCTCTTGACGTTGCTGAACGATGCCACGTTGCCGAACGAGAGACCGGCATAGTTGTGCGATGGGCCGACCAGGCCGTCGAAGTTAAATTCGCGTGCGCTCATGTTTTTGTCCTTTTAGAAGCTCAGGCCGGGCGACAGCTTGGCCGGCATTTCGAGCGCACTGGTTTCGATCGATGCGACCGGGTAGGCGCAATAGTCGGCCGCGTAGTAGGCACTCGGGCGGTGGTTGCCCGATTTGCCGACGCCGCCGAACGGTGCCGAACTGGCCGCGCCCGTGGTCGGACGGTTCCAGTTGACGATGCCGGCGCGCGCCTGCACGCTAAAGCGCTTCCACAATGCTTCGTCGTTCGACAGCAGCGCCGCGGCCAGGCCGAATTCGGTCGCGTTGGCGACCTTGATCGCGCTATCGAAGTCGGCCACGCGGATAATCTGCAGCAGCGGGCCGAACCACTCCTCGTCCGGGATGCCGGTGGCGTTGGTGACGTCCACGATGCCAGCCGTGACAAAGCCGGCCTTCGGGTCGAGCTGCCGCATTTGCAGCAGCGTGGTGCCGCCCTTGGCGACCAGGTCGGCTTGCGCCTGCACCAGGCGCGCCGCGACCGCGCTCGACACCACGGGGCCCATGAAAGGTTGCGGCTCGGCGTTCGACGGGCCGACCGTCAGGGTCGAGGCGATTTGCACGAGGCGCTTGACGAAGGCGTCGCCGGCCGGCGAATCCTGCACCACGAGGCGGCGCGCGCAGGTGCAGCGCTGGCCGGCCGAGATGAAGGCCGACATCACCGCGTGGTGCACGGCGGCGTCGACGTCCTGCACGTCCCACACCACGAGCGGGTTGTTGCCGCCCATTTCGAGCGCGAGCATCTTGCCCGGCTGGCCGCCGAACTGCTTGTGCAGCGCGACGCCGGTCTGGCAGCTGCCGGTGAACAGCACGCCGTCGAGCAGCGCGTTCTGGCCCAGCGCGATGCCGGTGTCGCGGCCGCCGTTGACCAGGTTGATCACGCCTGCCGGCAGGCCGGCCTGCTCCCACAACTGCACGGTTTTGATCGCGGTGCGCGGCGCGTATTCGCTCGGCTTGAACACGATCGTGTTACCGGCGATAAGCGCTGGCACGATGTGGCCGTTGGGCAGATGGCCGGGGAAGTTATACGGTCCGAACACACCGAACACGCCGTGCGGGCGGTGGCGCAGCACCGCGTTGCCGTCGGCGACCTTGGCCGCGCTCTCGCCGGTGCGGGCGGCGTTGGCCTGCACCGAGATGTCGACCTTGGCCGCCATGATGGTCGCCTCCATGCGCGCTTCCCACAGTGGCTTGCCGACTTCTTCGGCGATCGTCTGCGCGAGCAGCTCGACGTTGTCCTTGACCAGGTCGCGGAAACGCTGGCAGATCGCGATGCGCTCTTCGAGCGGGGTCAGGGCCCAGCTCTCGAATTTATCGCGCGCCGCTTGCGCCGCGTTCTGCACGTCCTGCGCGCTCGACTCGTTGCTCGACCAGGTCTGTTGGCCGGTCGACGGATCGATGGTCGCCAGTTCGGCGCCGCTGCCGGCGATCCACTCGCCGTTGATGAAGTTGCTCAGGTTAGACATGTGGGTTCTTCCTTACATTGAGTGACAGCGTGCGAACCGATTCGCCGCTCTGGCAGTGCAGCAGTTCCATTTGGGCCGGGGTCAGGCTGATCCTGCCGCCAGCCGGCGACGATGCCGCGACAATCAGGCGGAAGTCGCGCATGTCCGTGTTCGACACCAGGGTCGGCTCGGCGTCGGGCGCGGCTTCGCCCTGCACCACCGTGGCGATCGCGCCGTCGCGCATCGCGCGCAGTTCGGACACGCGGCCCTGCAGCACCGGGCCGGCGTCGAAAATATCGACGTAGCCTTCAAAGTGCATGCCCTCCTGCTCGAGCAGGCGGCGCGCCGGCGCGGTCGAACGGTGCACCTTGCCGATCACCTCCTGCGCCGGCTCGGGCAGGTAGGCCACGTACAGCGGCTGGCGCGGCATCAACTCGGCGATGAACGATTTTTTGCCGAGCGCGGTCAGGTCGTCGACGTGGTTGAAATCCATCTTGAAGAAATGCCGGCCGAGGCCCTCGTAGAACGGCGAGCTGCCGTCCTCGGCCTGGAAACCGCGCATCTCGGCGATGAGTTTTTCGGTGAACAGGTGCGGGAACTGGGCGATGAACAAAAAGCGGCTTTTCGAGAGCCACTTGCCGTTGTTGCCGATCCGGTAGTCCGGGTGCAGGAACAGCGAGCATAGTTCGGTCGCGCCGGTCAGGTCGTTCGACAGGTACAGCGTGTCCATGCGCGAGAACACATCGAGCTCGCGGCTGGAATGGACCAGGGTGCCGATGCGGTAGTTATAGAACGGCTCCTCGAGCCCGACCGCGCCCTTGATGGCGCACACGCCGGCCATGCGGCCGTTGCTGGTGTCCTCCATCACGAACATATAGTCGCGCTGCTCGGGCGGGATGGTCTCGGCGAACGAGGCGACCGCGATGGCGACGCGGTCGCCGAGCATCTTGCGGTCCGGCTTGAGGGTGGTCATGCCGCTGCCGACCTGGCTCGCCATGTCGAGCAGGGCTTCGAGGTCGCCGGCGGTGATTGCGCGTACAACTAGCATAGGCTTGTCTTTCAGATTCTGACGCAGATGACGTTCTCGCCCGGCGCGACCATGAGTGCGTCCTGCGCGTGCTGCGGCAGGCTCACGGTGTCGCCCGATTCAACCGGGGGACAGGCGACGGTGATGGCGCGGAAGTTCTTTTCATTGCTGGCAGCGACCGCGTAGGTCACCGGCGCATCGGAGGACGATCCCGGTTCGGCATGCGCCACGCGGCGCACCATCGAGCCGGTGAACGAGCGCAGCGAATTTTTGTGCGCCTGCAGGATCGGACCGCCGTCGAAGATGTCGACATAGTCGTCGGCTTCGAAGCCCTCTTCGGTCAGCAGGTTGAAGGCCATCTCGCCGTCCGGATGAATCTGCCCCATCGCGGCCTGGGCGTCGCCGGGCAGCAGCGGCACGTAGACCGGATAGTGCGGCATCAGCTCGACGATCAGGGTGCGGTTGCGCGCGCCGCCGATGACGCGCTCGGCGTCGAGGAAATCCATCTTGAAAAATTTGCGGCCCAGCGCGTCCCAGAACGGCGACTGGCCGGCGCTGTCGGTGATGCCCGCCAGCGGCACGAAGAAACGGTCGCTGAAGCGGTGCGGCGCGAGCACCGCGAACAGCAGGCGCGCGCGCGACAACAGGGCGCCCTCGATGCCGGCGCTTTCGCGGTTGCGCATGTTAAAGGCCGACAACTGCGAGTAGGCGGTCAGCTCGGAGCACAGCGTCAGCGCGTGCACGCTGTGGCTGATATTGAGGTCGCGCGAGACCTGCTGGATGACGTCGTTGCGAAACGAAAAATAGGTGCCGTTGGAGCCGGCCGAGGCGAAGATCGAGGCGCTGCCGACGATCTCGCGGCTGCCCAGTTGCTCGAGCACGAACAGGTACGACTCCTCGCTCGGGATGTCGACATGGGCGGAGAACGAAGCGATCGACAGCTCGACGGCGGCGCCGATCTTCTCGCGCGTGCGCGGCAAGGTGTGCACCCCGGGCGTCGTCACCGCGGCGAGCGCTTCGAGGCCGGCGATATCCGTAAGTTCTACCGGACGGACAACATACATGTGAATCCCCTCTAGTGCGTGGTGGCGTGCGGTGTGCGGCGCCGGCCCGGCGCGATGCGCAGGCCGGCGTGGGCGCGCTGTTAGGCGGCCAGCACGGAGTCGACGGCGGCGCGCAGGATGCGGTCGGCGTCGGCGATCTGCGCGTCCGAGACGATCAGGGCGGGCGCGAAGCGGACCACGTCGGGACCGGCGATCAAGAGCATCAGGCCGAGGCCTTCGGCGGCGCGCGTGATGTCCTTGGCGCGGCCCTTGAAACCCTCCGCCAGCGGCAGGCCGATCAGCAGGCCGCTGCCGCGCACTTCGCCGAACACCTGCGGGTAGTCGGCGCTCAGCTTGCCCAGGTTTGCGAAGATCAGCGCGCTGGCCTCCTTGACGCGGGCCAGGAAGGCCGGCTGGTTGATCGTCTCGACCACATTGAGCGCGACCGTCGCGGCCAGCGGATTGCCGCCGTAGGTGGTGCCGTGCGAACCGACGCCGAAGTGGGCGCCGATCTCGTTGGTGGTCAGCATGGCGCCGATCGGATAGCCGTTGCCGAGCGCCTTGGCGCTGGTCAGGATGTCGGGCGTGACGCCCTTGTCCATATAGGCGAACAGCGCGCCGGTGCGGCCGACGCCGGATTGGACTTCGTCGAAAATGAGCAGCGCGCCGGTCTGGTCGCACAGTTCGCGCAGGGCCTTGAGGAAGGCCGGGTCGCCCGGGATGACGCCGCCCTCGCCCTGGATCGGCTCGACGATCACGGCGCAGACGTCGTCGCCGATGGCGGCGCGTGCGGCTTCGATGTCGTTGTAGGGGATATGGTCGATCGACGGCGGCAGCGGCTCGAAGCCTTCGGTGTATTTCGGCTGGCCGCCGACCGAGACGGTGAACAGGGTGCGGCCGTGGAACGACGACAGGCACGACACGATGCGCGACTTGTGGGCGCCGAACTTGGTGTGGGCGTATTTGCGCGCCAGTTTGAGGGCGGCCTCGTTGGCCTCGGCGCCCGAATTGCAAAAGAACGCGCGGTCGGCGAAGGTCGCCTCGGTCAGCGCGAGCGCGAGGCGAAGGACCGGCTCGTTGGTGTAGCCGTTGCCGAGGTGCCAGAGCGAATTGATCTGCTGGGTCAGCGCGGCGACGATCGCCGGATTGCAATGGCCGAGGCTGGTGACGGCGATGCCGGAGGTGAAATCGAGGTAATGCTTGCCATTCTGATCATACAGATCGAGACCGGCGGCGCGCACGGGCACCATCGCCGCGGGGGCGTAGGTCGGGACGAGGACCTCGTCGAAAGTCTGCCTCGTGACAGGCCGCGTTGTGACACCCGAATCAAGCTTAGCGTTCATGGCAATTTCCATCCAATGTGAGGTGCGCCCCGCGGCTCCAGCAGCTGCGAGTGGTGAGCCATTATAGGAAACGCGGTTCTAAAACTCTTTCCAAACTGCGACAGGCATTTTCATTTTTACCCACCGAAATTTCGATCCGCCGCCACGCCGCAAGCGCGGCAATCCGTCCGTCGCCAGCGCCACCGCAGCGCCGGCCCGTTAGCAAGTACTTACTGCCAATACAAATCGGGGTCGGACATACAACGCGCAATATTTCGTAAGTGGGGTCAGACCCCAGTTACGAAATCAATACTGGAAGTGAGCGCTTACCAAACAGAAATGGCGGGGACAGACTGGGGACAGACCGGGGTCAGACCCGGGTCTGACCCCGGTGTTTGGCTGGCGGGGACTACGGGGCGGGGTTGCTGAGCTTGCGCTGGCGCTCTTCGCGCGGGGTGTTGCCGAACAGGGCGCCGAACGCCGTCGAGAAGTGCGAGCCCGACGAGAAGCCGCACATCAGGCCGACCTGCACGATCGAGTTGTTGGTTTCGAGCAGCAACTGGCGCGCGCGCTGCAGCCGCAGCTCGAGGTAGTAGCGCGACGGCAGGCTGCCCAGGTATTGTTTGAACAGCCGTTCGAGCTGGCGCCGCGACAACCCGACCAGGCCGGCGATGTCGTCGGTCGAGAGCGGCTCTTCGATGTTCGCCTCCATCAGACTCACCGCCTCCGTCAGCTTCGGCTGCAAGGCGCCGAAGCGCGCCTGCAACGCCACCCGTTGCCGCTCCTCCTTGCCGCGCACGCGGTCGATGCACAGCGCCTCTTTGATCTGGGCCTGCACCCCGGCACCGAAGATCGCCTCGACCAGCGTCAGCGCGAAGTCGCTGCTGGCCGCCCCGCCGCAGCAGGTCAGCCGGTTGTCGTCGACCTCGAACAGGTTCGGCGTGAACAGCGCGTGGTCGGCGATCGTGTCGACGTCGGCGTACAAGGCCCACGGCAGCGCCGTGCGCACGCCGTTGAGGACGCCCGCGTCGGCCAGCCACAGCACCCCCGCCCCGACCGCGCCCCAGTACGGCGCGGCGCGGCAGCGCTCGATGATCGCGCGCATGTTGGCCGGCTTTAACGAGGCCTGCGCCTCGTCCGCCACCAGCAGCACCACATGCCAGTGGCGCTCGCCGCCGGCGGCGAACTTGTCGGGGCTGCGCACGTCCACGTGCAGCCGCTCGGGGCCGAGGAATTTCGCGGCCAGCCGCAGCGGCTGGTACAGGCCGGCCCAGCTCAGCGTGTCCGGTTCGCCCGCGTTGATGAGCAGCACGCGCAGCGGCTTCTCCTGCGCCAGGCGGGACAGTTTAGTTAAGGGCATCGGGCGGTGCTGACAACGTCATTGGCTGTTTTGTACTCAGGTGCGTGTGTTACTCGGGTGCGTGTGTTACTCGGGTGCGTGCGTTACTCGGCTGCGGGCGTTACTCGGGCGGGCGCGGCCGCGGGACGGCGCTGCGTGTTGCATCGACTCGGTATCATACCGGAGAACAACATGCCGGCGGCGGCCCGGCTCCGCCGCATCGCCGTTTCCGGGGTATGCAAAATTGAATAGCCGGGGCTCGATCTGTTCAAAATTGAATGGCACGCGGGCCGCGGCGAAAATAATTGTCTGCGCGGCCATGGTACGCGATGCGGCGCGCCCGCCGCAATGGCCGCGGCCAGCTATAATCACAGCCATATGGGTGAACGCTATCTAACCAGTATCCGCTTGCTGGCGGAATGCATGCAGGGCTTCGAACGCTTTTCGGGCGAGTCGGTGCGCGAGTGCGGCCTGACCCATGCCCAGTTCGACATCATCGCCACGCTCGGCAACACTCCCGGCATGACCTATAAGGAACTCGGCCAGAAGACCCTGATCACCAAGGGCACGCTGACCGGCGTCATCGAGCGCCTCGAGCAAAAGGGCCTCGTCGTGCGCGAACAAAGCGACGGCGACAAACGCTCCTTCTTCGTGCGCCTGACCCCGGGCGGCGAGGACCTGTTCAAGCAGGTGTTCCCGAAGGTCGTCGCACACGGAAAAAAACTGTTCGCTTCGTGCACCGACAGCGATTTCGACGCCCTCGACACCACCTTGCGCAAGCTCAAACACCTGATTACCTGCCCCGCTTCGGCCCCAACCCCAGCTCAACAAGAAAAGGAAAAACCTTGAAAACCACTCTACTCGACGGCATGCCCCCGGCCAAATTCGACAAACACATCATCGGCAACCTGCTCCTGACCGTGGCCACCCCGGACGAAGTGCGCAAAGAAAAAATGCTGATCGGCGTGCGCAACGAGGAAGGCGACATCTACCGCCTGATCGGCGCGACCAAGGTCAACAGCTTCAACAACGCCTCCGAAGAACTCGAAGACCTCGGCCTTGTCGACGAGCTGCAACACGCCGAAGAGCCGCAAGACGGCTTCGACGCGATCTTCCGCGAGGCGTAAACCATACGGCACGCAAAGTAACAATGCCCGTGGGGAACAATGGGTTTACTGGTGGTAATTTGAGAGTATAATTTTCCGATGAACAGACTCGAAGCCTTCAAGACCATCGCAGCCCAGGCAGGACGGGGCGAGCTGACCTTCCCCACGAATGTGGACGCCACGCTGAAGTTGCAAAAGGCGCTCAACGATCCCGATTGCCACGCCGAGGCGGCAGCCCGCCTGGTGCAGGCCGAGCCGCTGCTGGCCGCGCGCACGGTCGCGATCGCCAATTCGGTGGCCTACAACCGGTCCGGCAGCGAGATCACCAACGTGCGCACGGGCGTGCAAAGGGTCGGTTTCCGGACCCTCAACGCGCTCGTCGCGGCCGTGATCGTGCGCCAGCTCGACACCAAAATCAAGAATCCGGCGCTACGCGCGATGGCCAACCAGCTGTGGCAGCATTCGGCCCATGTGGCGGCCTTGTCGCAGGTGATCGCGCGCCGCGTGACCCATGTCGATCCCGACACGGCCATGTTCGCCGGCATCGTGCACGAGGTGGGCGGCTTCTACCTGCTCTCGCGCGCCGAGGAATACCCGGGCCTGCTCGAGGGCGAACCCGAGGAATGGGCCAATTTCGGCGAAATCGAAATCGGCCGCTGCGTGCTGCAAAAACTCGGCGTGCCGGCCGCCGTGATGGAGGCGATCGAGGCGATGTGGAGCGGCATGCGCGCGCTGCCGCCCGAAAACCTCGGCGACACCCTGCTGCTGGCCAACGATCTTTCCCCGGTCGAGTCGCCGCTGCACCAGCGCCCGGGCGCCACGACCAAGCAGGCGGCGGTCACGATCGACTTCGCCGTCGGCGACGGCACGCTGCAAAGCATCCTCGAAGAATCGGCCGACGAGGTGCGCTCGCTCACGAGCGCGCTGTTGTAAAAAACCCCCAAAATTCGTGTAACAAGCAAACCAAAACATCGTCCTCGCGCATGCGGGGACCCATAGAACAGTTGCTATGCGCTAACGTTCTATGGGTCCCCGCATGCGCGAGGACGATGTGGTTTAGTTCTTAATCAAACGCGCACCGACACAACCCCTCCGCCCAAAAAAAACCCGCTCGGTGAGGAGCGGGCAAAGTCCAAAACTAGGGGTGTCTGAAGAGACAACCCCACTGTAGCTCAGCAATTCTTGGAATTCTGTACGTTGACGCACACAGTTCGTCACCTGACGAGCTCAAGCATAAAACCCCGCATCCAAAAAAAATGCCGTCCGGCGCAGGCGGGACGGCATCTTGGCACAGCGGCGCGGCGTTTAGACCACGGCGCCGTCCGTTTCCTCTTTTTCCTTGATCGGCTTGATCAAGTCTTCACGCTTGACGCCGAGCCACATCGCGATCGCGGCGGCCACGAACACCGACGAGTAGATACCGAAGCAGATGCCGATCGTCAGCGCGATCGCGAAGTTGTGCAGCGTCAGGCCGCCGAAGAACAGCATCGACAACACCATCAGCTGGGTGCAACCGTGGGTGATGATGGTACGCGAGATGGTGCCGGTGATGCCGGCGTCGATCACCTGCTCCACCGTGGCATTGCGCATCTTGCGGAAATTCTCGCGGATCCGGTCGAACACGACCACCGATTCGTTGACCGAATAACCGAGCACGGCCAGCACGGCGGCCAGCACCGTCAGCGAGAATTCGAGCTGGAAGAAGGCGAACACGCCGAGGATGATGACGACGTCGTGCAAGTTGGCGATGATCGCCGCGAGCGCGAATTTCCATTCGAAGCGGATCCACAGGTAGCCGACCACGCCCACGATCACCATCAACAAGGCGTTGACGCCGTCGCGCGTGAGTTCCTCGCCGACCTGCGGGCCGACGAATTCAACCTTTTGTTGCGAGAGCACGTCGGCCCCGGCCGCGTTGAAGCACGCCGTGTGCTTGATCTGCTCGCCCTTAGGGCCGGTCGTATCGATCGTCTTGGGGACGCCGGCTTCGGTCTTGCACAGCGCCGCGAACACGGTTTCCGAACCGGTCGAGCCTTTGACGCCCTCTTTGATCGGCAGGCGCAGCATGACTTCCTGGGCGTTGCCGAAACTGCTCACCTCGGGCTGCTCGTAACCGAGCTGCTCGAGCTGGCGCCGGATTTTTTCCTGGTCGGCCGCGTGCGGATACTTGAGCTCCATCACGGTGCCGCCTTTGAATTCGACCGAGAGGTGCAGGCCCTTGGTGGCGATGAAGAACACCGCCGCGACGAAGGTCAGCGCCGAAATCACGTTGAAAATCAACGCGTGGCGCATGAAGGGGATGTCCTTCTGAATTTTGAAAAATTCCATCTTGATTCCTGTGTAGGTGATTGGCGCCCGGCCGGGCCGGGCGCCTTGACGGTCTGCTTATTTCTTGGCCATGGAAACGGTGGGCGTCCAGACCGTACCGATCGACACCTTGCTCAGTTTCTTCTTGCGGCCGTACCAGAGGTTGACGACGCCGCGCGAGACGAACACGGCCGAGAACATCGAGGTCAGGATGCCGAGGCAGTGGACGATCGCGAAACCGCGCACAGGGCCGGAGCCGAACACGAGCAGCGCGAGGCCGACGATGAAGGTGGTCACGTTCGAATCCAGGATGGTGGCCCAGGCGCGGTCGAAACCGGCCGCGATCGCCGCTTGCGGCGACTGTCCGGAACGCAGCTCTTCACGGATACGTTCGTTGATCAGCACGTTGGCGTCGATTGCCATGCCGAGCGCGAGCGCGATGGCGGCGATACCAGGCAATGTCAGCGTGGCACCGGTCGCCGACAGCAAGGCGAGCAGGAACAGCACGTTGGCGGCCAGCGCCAGCACGCTGAAGAAACCAAACATGTAGTAGTAGGCGACCATGAAGATGGCGATCGCGATGAAACCGTAGAGCGTCGAATTGAGACCCTTGGCGATGTTCTCGGCGCCCAGTTGCGGGCCGACGACGCGCTCTTCGACCACGTCCATCGGCGCGAACAGCGCGCCCGCGCGCAGCAGCAGTGCGAGCTCGGACGCGTTTTCGGGCGAGCCCATGCCGGTGATCTGGAACGACGAGCCGAGCTCGCTCTGGATCGTCGCGACCGACAACACTTCCCACTTGCCCTTTTCCTGCAGCACGATCGCCATCTTCTTGCCGACGCGGTCGGCCGTGGCCTGGCGCATCTTGCGCCCGCCGTCGCCGTTGAGGGTGATGCTTACAGCCGGCTGCTGGTTCTGGTCCGGGCGCGACGCCGCGCTCGAGATGTACTCGCCCGACAGGACCACGTCCTTGGTCAGCACGACCGGCGTGTTCTTGCCTTCGGTGAACAGCTCGGACGTCAGGGGAATCGTCGTCGCCAGTTCGGTGCCCGGCGTGATGGTTTCGTCGACCATGCGGATTTCGAGGATCGCGGTGCGGCCGATGATGTCCTTGGCGCGCGCCACGTCTTGCTGGCCTGGCAACTGGACCACGATGCGGTCGGCGCCCTGCTGCTGGATCACGGGCTCGGACACGCCGAGTTCGTTGACGCGCTTGGACAGGGTCGCGATATTCTGCTTGACGCCCTCGTCGAGCGCCTTCTTGATCGCCTCGGGCTTGAGCTTGCCGTTGAGGACGAACTCCTCGCCCTCGAGCGCCTGCGTGAACAGCAGGTCGGGCATTTCGCCGGCGAGCGCCTTTTGCGCCGCGTCGCGGGTCGCCGCGTCGCGGAACTTGAGGACCACCGAGTCGCGCGTGCGCTTGAGGTCGGTGTAGCGCACCTCCTTGTCGCGCAACTCGGCCTTGACGCCCGACTGGATCGACGCCATGCGCTTCTCGAGCGCCACCTTGGTATCGACCTGCAACAGGAAGTGGACCCCGCCGCGCAAGTCGAGGCCGAGGTTCATCGGCACCGCGCCGAGCGCCTGCATCCAGCGCGGCGTGTTCTTGAGCAGGTTGACCGTGACGATATAGTCGGCGTTGGCCGGGTCCTTGTTCAGGCCGCGTTCGAGCGCCAGTTTCGCGTCGAACTGCTGCTTCGGCGTGGCGAAACGCACGCGCACGTTGGCGCTGGCCTCGACCCCTTCAAGACTGACGGCGCCGGCGGCGATGCCCGCCCGCTTGAGCGTGTCCTCCACCGCGGTCGCGGTCGCTTGCGTGACCTTGACGGTCGTCCTGCCGCTCGTAATTTGCAGCGCGGGCGAGTCGGCAAAGTAATTTGGCGCCGTATACAAGATACCCAGCAGCAGGGTAAAGGCGATCAGGACGTACTTCCAGACGGGGTAGCGATTCATAGTCTTCCAGCATTCAATTGAGCAAGAGGCGGCACGGCGCCGCCGGGCTTACAGGGTCTTGATCGTGCCTTTTGGCAGCAGCGTCGTGATCGCGTTCTTTTGGATCACCACTTCCGTGTTGGCGGAAATTTCGAGCGTGATATAGGTCTCGTTGATCCGGCTGATCTTGCCCAGCAGGCCGCCGGCAGTGATCACTTCGTCGCCCTTCGACAGCGCGTCCATCATTTCGCGCTGCTCTTTGGCGCGCTTTTGCTGCGGACGGATCATGAGGAAATACATGAGCGGGAACATGATGAAGAAAGGCCAGTACTGCAACAGCGAGGCGCTGTCGGCCGCGGTACCCGCTGCTTGGGCGTAGGCGTTGGAAATGAACACGGGGACTCCGATTGTAAGATTAAAAAATAGCGCTGTATTCTAGCACTGGCACGCCTGTGAAAGTGGATTCTGCCTATTTGGTAGTCAGATTCGATATTGCAAGGTCTTGCGATAAATACATCCCGCGCGGGACCGGCTACACGCCGCGCGCCCTGCCCGCGTTGAATTTGAGGCGGAAGCCGTGGAAATCGTCGGCGTCGATCGCCTCGCGCATTTCCTTCATGAGCTGGAGGTAGTAGTGCAGGTTGTGGATCGTGTTCAGGCGCGCGCCGAGGATTTCCTTGGAGCGGTGCAGATGGTGCAGGTAGGCGCGTGAAAAATTGCTGCAGGCATAACAAGTGCAGCTCTCGTCGAGCGGGCCCTGGTCGTCCTTGTAGCGCGCGTTCTTGATCTTGACGTCGCCGAAGCGGGTGAACAGCCAGCCGTTGCGCGCATTTCGGGTCGGCATCACGCAGTCGAACATGTCGATGCCGTTGGCCACGCCGGCGACCAGGTCCTCGGGCGTGCCCACGCCCATCAGGTAATGCGGCTTGTTGGCCGGCAGCCGGGGGCCCACGTGCGCGAGCATGCGCATCATGTCCTCTTTCGGTTCGCCGACCGACAGGCCGCCGATCGCGATGCCGGGGAAATCGATGTCCTCGAGTCCGGCGAGCGACTCGTCGCGCAGGTGCTCGTACATGCCGCCCTGCACGATGCCGAACAAGGCGTTCGGGTTTTCGCCCGCCTTGAATTCGTTCATCGAGCGCTGGGCCCAGCGCAGCGACATGCGCATCGACTTGGCCGCCTCCTCGGTCGTGGCCGGGCGGCCGTCGATCTCGTAGGGCGTGCACTCGTCGAACTGCATCACGATGTCCGAATTGAGCGCGCGCTGGATCTGCATCGAGATCTCGGGCGACAAGAACAATTTGCTGCCGTCGATCGGCGACGAGAACTTGACGCCCTCCTCGGTGATCTTACGCATGGCGCCGAGCGAAAACACCTGGAAGCCGCCCGAATCGGTCAGGATCGGCTTGTCCCAGCCCATGAACTTGTGCAGGCCGCCAAACTTGTTGAGCACATCGGTGCCCGGGCGCAGCCACAGGTGGAAGGTGTTGCCGAGGATGATCTGGGCGTCGATCTCCTTGAGTTCGACCGGCGACATCGCCTTGACCGAGCCGTAAGTCCCGACCGGCATGAAAATCGGCGTTTCTATCACGCCATGATTGAGCGTGAGGCGGCCGCGGCGCGCGTGCGACAGGCCGCTCGTGTCGGTTTTCAGGAGTTTGAAATCAAGCATGGTCGGGTCCGGCGAGTGATTGTGTGGTGAGCAGCATGGCGTCGCCGTAGCTGAAGAAGCGGTAGTCGTGGGCGATCGCGTGCGCGTAGGCGGCGCGGATTTCGTCGTAGCCGGCAAACGCCGACACGAGCATCAGCAGCGTCGATTTCGGCAGATGGAAGTTGGTGATCAGGCGCGTGACGGTCTTGAACAAATAGCCGGGTGTGATGAACAGGGCGGTGTCGGCGCTGCCTGCGAGCAGCTGGCCCGACTGCGAGGCCGACTCGAGCGCGCGCAGGCTCGTCGTGCCCACCGCGACCACGGCGTTGCCGCGCGCGCGCGCCGCGCGCACCGCGTCCACCGTCGCCTGCGGCACGGTGTACCACTCGGTGTGCATATTGTGCTCGGCCAGCACTTCGACCCGCACCGGCTGGAACGTGCCGGCGCCGACGTGCAGCGTGACGCTCGCGCTCAGCACGCCCTTGGCGGCCAGCCGGTCGAGCAGGGCCTGGTCGAAATGCAGGCCGGCCGTGGGCGCGGCGACCGCGCCGGGCGCCTTCGAGTACACGGTCTGGTAACGCGTCTCGTCGAAGGCGTCGGCCGCGTGGTCGATGTAGGGCGGCAGCGGCAGCCGGCCGTGCGCCTCGATCAGCTCGAACACGTCGCCGTCGAAGGTTAGTGTGAAGAACTCGCCCGCGCGCTCGCCGGCGGTGACGTCGAAGGCGTCGGCCAGGCGGATCTTGTTGCCCGGCTTGGGCGACTTGGACGCGCGCACCTGGGCCAGCACGGTGCGGTTGTCGAGCACGCGCTCGACCAGCACCT
>JAZKIN010000062.1:0-30278 GCA_040384885.1 Pseudomonadota bacterium
AGTGACGCAAATTTCGTTTTGCAACACCGTGATGCGCGAGGACGATGTTGGTTTGAGTTTTTAGAAGTTGGCCGTTTTGCGATTTCTGAGATTTTAAGCGCAGATTTTTGAACTGCCGCGGTTATTCAAAAACGCATAGCACTGCCCTCCGATATACAAAAACGTTTACCGCCCCTGCTGCAATGCTTGTCATCCACAGCAAGCATACTTGCGCCCGCGATCATTCCCCGGCCCCCGACCCAGGTCTACCATCTTCAACAGGCAATGCGAGTTCCGTGCACGCGTGGGACTGCAAACAAGGGCCTGCCGAAGTCGAGGATGCCATGACCAAGTCGATCATGTTTCTGTTTGCGATGCTGCTCGCGCACCCCGGCCGGGCGGCCGGGGCCGACACCGACCCGCGCCAACAACGCCTCGCGGGCAACGCCGAATGGCTGCCGCAAACGTACCGCGCCCACCACGGCGAAGCGCGCGGCGGCGCCATCGCCTTGCTCGACAAGCTGGCCTCCGCCCTCAACGTCGATGTGCAAGTCGAAGGCGACAAGCCGTGGGCGCGCCAACTCTCCGACGTCGAGACCGGCCGCCACGACATTGTCGCCGGCCTGTACCGCACCCGCCAGCGCGAGGCAAAATTCGTGTTCAGCGAGCCCTACGCGACCGAGGAAACCCGCATCTTCGTCCCCAGCGGCAGCAAGCTGACCGTCAACAGCCTGGCCGATTTGGTCGGCAAGGTCGGCGTGATGCCGCCGTCGGCCTCGTTCGGCGCCGAGTTCGACCAGTTCGCCCGCACCCATCTGCGCATCCGCGAAATTCGCGACATCAAGACCAGTTTAAAACTGCTGAGCGAAAACAAGGTCGATTTCATGGTCTTCGCCAAGGACGACGGCCTTCAAAAGATCAGGCAACTCGGATTAGAAGGCAAGATTGTGGCCCTGCCGCTGGCAGTGGCGACCAACGACGTCTGCTTCGCGTTCTCGCGCCGCACCGGCGCGCAGGAGCTGCTGCCGCGCATCAACCAGTTGATCCGAAAAATGCGCGGCAGCGGCGAATTGAACAAGCTGATCACCGCGCACAACGGCGTCCCGGCGCGCTAGATCACCCGGTGGCTGACCCCGAGTTGACCGAACAAGCCATGCAGCAATGTGCTGACGGGCCCGCTTCGCCACACCAGCTCGATCGTCTGCTCATAGCTGAAGATATCCGGCCGGATCCGGCGCAGCGGGATGCTGCCCGACAGCGCGTCGGCGAAATGGTCGGGTAGGA
The DNA here is from genome assembly GCA_040384885.1 of Pseudomonadota bacterium. Taxonomy (GTDB): domain Bacteria; phylum Pseudomonadota; class Gammaproteobacteria; order Burkholderiales; family Burkholderiaceae_D; genus Telluria_A. The sequence goes on from JAZKIN010000062.1 coordinate 1,264, forward strand.
ATCCCACATAGTCGCCGCTGCTGATCAGCAAGGCGACTGCCTCGATGCTGTCGGCGCTGGCCGCGCGCCGCAGCACGCCCGCATAGCCGCGCACGGGCAGGCTTTCGGTGTACGGGTCCTCGACCAGCTCGAGGCAACCGCCCTCGCTGAGGTCGATCTCGGCGTCGCTTTTACCGAAGCACGGATGCAACTTCGAACAATACAGACTGCTTTTCTCGGAATACAGCGGATGGTAGGTCAGCCCGGCCGGCTTGTCGCGGCCGCTGAGCACGCCGGCGTCGAGTTCGCCGTTGAGCACCTGGCGCTCGATGTCGTGCGGCTTGCACACCGACAGGCGCACGCGCACCCGCGGCGCCTTCTTGCGGTACGCGTGCATCGCCGCCGCGAGCGGGAATTGCGGGTCCGTGAGCAGGGCGTCCATGACCCCGAGCTTGAGTTCGCCCACCGGATCGGCGTGCAGCGTGTTGATGTTTTCGCGGAACGAATCGAGCGCGCGGAACAATTCCTGCACCGCCGCGTGGACCAGCAGTCCGTGCGGCGTCAGCGAGAAGCCCGAGCGCCCGCGGTTGCACAAACGGGCGCCGCATTTATCCTCGAGGTCCTTGATGTGGCGGCTCACCGTCGACAAGTCCGCCTGCAGCTCGGTGGTCGCGGCCGACAAGCCGCCGTTGGCGACGACCACGCAAAAGATGCGCAACAGCCTGATGTCGGCGTCCGACATCGTATCCATGTAGGGCACAATGCCCGCGCCAAGCTTGCGGGCGGGCTCAACTGAACTTGTTTCACCTGTCATTCTTTGAACCTTGCTGGGGGGATAAGATAATCAAAAGTTGCGCTGCGGCTAGTCTCGCAAGTGTAACAAAACCAGAACAGCAGTTCACACTAGAAGCGAAAGAATACCCATGTCGAACCACGATTTTGCCTACCGCAGCGGCGGCACCTACCTCAACTGCCCGTCGGTCAAGGAGGCGCCCGAGCTTCCGTTCGGCATCGCCGGCCTGACCTTCGACGGCGCGGTGAGCAACCGCCCGGGCGCGCGCTTCGGTCCGCAGGCGATCCGTTCGGCCTCGCGCATGTTGTGCGACGCCACCCATCCGCTGTTCGACACCACGCCGCTGGGCGTATTGTGCGATGCCGGCGACCTGCCGCTGCCCAACACCGACATCAGCGCCATGCGCGCCGCGCTCATGCCGCAGGCCGGCGCCTTGCTCGACGCGCACCACATGGTGTGGATCGGCGGCGACCATTCGGTGACCCTGCCGATCCTGCGCGCGCTCTACAAGCGCCACGGCGGCCCGGTCGCGATCGTCCATTTCGACGCCCACTGCGACACCTGGCAAGACCATTTCGGCGAGCCCTCGGGGCACGGCACCTGGGTCTCGGAGGCGATGCGCGAAGGCTTGATCATTCCCGCCGCGACGGTGCAGATCGGCATCCGTTCGGCCGCGCAGAGCGAGGCGCGCGAGTATGTCAACACCTGCGGCGGGCGCGTGTTCCCGGCGCGCGAACTGCGCGGCCTGGCCAACCCGACGCAACTGGCGCCGGTGCTCGGCGAGATCCGCGAGCGCATGGTACGCGCCGGCAATCCGCCGGTCTACCTCACGCTCGACATCGACTGCCTCGACCCGGCGTTTGGCCCCGGCACCGGCACCCCGGAGCCGGGCGGGCTGGCGACCGACCAGGTGCTCACCATCATCGAAGAGTTGGCCGACCTGAACTGGGTGGGCATGGATTGCGTCGAAGTCGCGCCCGCCTACGACCACGCCGAGTTGACCAGCAACGCGGCGTCCGCGTTCATCTGGACCTATCTGTGCGGGCAGATCAAAAAGCAGGTTGCGCAACCGAAGTAGTCGCGAACGCCAAAACATCGTCCTCGCAAAGGCGGGGACCCATAGAACGCTGGCGCTAAGCAACTGTTCTATGGGTCCCCGCATGCGCGAGGACGATGTTGGTTTGTTTTTCCGATACGGCTTCTGAAACGACGTAATGACCAATTCAGCGCGCTGCGGGGAAGATAAAAGCGATGCAACTGCGCCACCTTGAAGTCTTCCACGCGATCATGCAAGTGGGCTCCGTGACCGGTGCCGCGCGCATGCTCGACACCTCGCAGTCGTCGGTGAGCAAGGTGTTGCAGCACTTCGAACTCCAGCTCGGCCTGCCCCTGTTCGAGCGCAAGGCGCGCAAACTGTACCCCACCCCCGAGGCACGCCGCCTGTACCAGGAGACCGGCGACCTGGTCACCCACCTGCAGGGCGTGCGCCGCCTCGCCGCGACCCTGACCCAACACCCCGGCGACGTGCTGCGCGTGGCCGCCACGCCGTCGATCGCCGGCGCCGTGCTCGCGCCCGCCGTGATCGCCTGGCGCCAGCGCTACCCCTACGTGCGCTGCGAACTGTCGACCTACCACACGCGCGAGATCGTCGCGCGCCTGCTGCTCGGCGAGGCCGACATCGGCGTCTCGCTGCAGGACCCGCGCCACGCCGGCATTGGCTCGGCGGTGCTGGCCGAGCACGTCGTGATGGTGGCCGCGCCCGCCGGCACCTGGTCGCACGCGGAATGCGCGACGCCGCTGCCGGTCGCGTCCCTCGCCGGCGAACTGATCGGCCTGGCCGACAGCGACCCCGTCGGCGCGTTGGTGCGCGCCGCGCTCGACGCCCAGGACCTCGACCCCGCCTGTTCCACCGTTGTGCAAACGCACCAGCTGGCGGTCGCGCTGGTCGCGGCCGGCCACGGCATGGCGCTGGTCGACCCGTTCACGGCCGCCTCGATGGACCCGGCTGTGGTGCAAACACGACAGTGCGCCCCGGCGATGCCCGTCTCGATGTTTTTACTCTCGCGCGAGCACGCCGTGCTGTCCGACGCCGCCCGCGCACTCGCACAGCACATCGCCAAGGCCGCTTGCGCCACGTTCTAGCCGCGCGCCTGATGCGTTTTAGTTATGGCCGAACACCCCCTTTTCATGCTCCGCGCAACACTGCGCAAGCCGCGCCGGAAGCGCCGCCCGGCGTGAAAAAAAACGCGCCGTCATAGGGGAAAGCGCCGCGGGGGCAGGGTGTAACACTTGTAAATCTCACCAATGCTTGCACGTTTGAACAACTGAACTTGCCGTTTCGGTCATTCCTTACAGCATCCCCCCCGACATAAGATTATTCCCAGAAGTACTTACTTCGTAAAAAAGCTAAACCCAAGGGGAACGTCATGAAAACCAAACAATCGACCATCGCGGCCGCAGTCTCGGCGGCACTCATTTCACTGTCCGCCCCTGCCGCCTGGGCCCAGCAAGCGGCGCCGGCCGAAGGCACCGCGCCGACGGCGGCGCCGGAGTCGAAGGACGCCAAGCTCAACGCCAAAGACGATGAGATCACCAAGGTTTACGTGACCGCCTCCAAGCGCAGCGAACTGGCATCGAAGGTGCCGTACAACGTGACCGCGATCGGCGAGGAACAGCTGCGCCGCGAAAACATCACCGACGCCAAGCGCCTGATCACCGAGAGCGTGAGCATCAGCGCGCCGGGCAACAGCGCGCGTTTCACCGACTCGGTCACCGTGCGCGGCCTGAACGTGTCGCCGGTCAACGCCAACAACATCGAACAGTTCGTGCGCTCGACCCTCGCCTACTACCTCGACGACACCCCGCTGCCACATATGGGCTATCGGATCAAGGACGTCGCCCGCGTCGAAACCCTGCTCGGGCCGCAGGGCACGCTGTACGGCAGCGGCAGCCTCGGCGGCACGGTGCGCTACATCACGAACCAGCCCAAACTCAACAAGACGGAATTCAGGGTCAACACCGCTTTCTACCAGACCCACAACGGCGGCATCAGCAATGACACCGACATGGTTGTGAACCTTCCGCTCGGCACCAACGTGGCCTTGCGCGCCTCGGTCGCCCGGCTCGACGAGAAGGGTTATACCGACCGCGTCTCGAACCCGCCTTGGAACGTCAACAATGGTGCCGGCACCTGGTCGACCAAGCCGAACGCGAACCAGAACGTGTACGAGGACGACGACTGGCAAAAGGTCAACGGCGGCCGCGTCGCCTTGCTGTGGAAGATCACCCCGGCCTTGTCGATGACGCTGGCACACACCCAGCAAAACCAGCTCGCGCACGGCAGCAGCGGCGTCAGCCTGACGCCGCTCGGCATCGCCAACGCCACCACCGCCGCCGAAAAGCTTGCGATCTGGAATTACGACGAATATGGCGACAAGTGCGGACCGAAAGGCGAAACCGCCTGCACGACCTACACCAATGCGTTCAAAACCCCGTACGCGGTCAACGACCACACCATCCTGTCGCGCTACGAGGAATTCTCCGACCGCTCGTTCAAGCTCGATTCGCTCGACCTCGACTGGAACTTCGGCTTCGCCAAACTGCATTCGTCGACCTCGTACTTCACGGACCAGCGCTCCGGCCAGGCCGACTACACCGACAAGGGCCACGTGTTCTACTACTTGCTGGGCGATTCGGGCGCCGGCATCAGCACGGGCAATTCGGCCTACATGACGTTCAACAACCGTTACACGGGCCTGGCCCACGAGACGCGCCTGACCTCGAACGGCGACGGCCCGATCAGCTGGATCGCCGGCCTGTTCCACACCCGCACCAACCGCAGCCTGAAGTTCTCCGAGATGATGGATGGCCTCGACTCCTACAATGGCATCACCCCCGCCAAACGCCTGGCCCGGGGCGGCCGCCTGGACGAGGGCTACGCCGAGGACCTGAGCAAGAAGTACACCGAAACGGCCGTGTTCGGCGAAGTCGGCTACCGTCCGAACGCCAAATGGCTCGTGACGCTGGGCGGTCGCGTGTTCAAGTTCGAAGACACCACCCGTTCGTACATCAAGGACTTCACCTACTTCCTGGTCGACAGCGACAAGACCAACACCACCAGTGACAGCGGCAAGGCATACTTCAAGTTGAATACCTCGTACCAGTTCAACGACAACCTGCTGGCCTACGGCACCTTGTCGCAGGGCTACCGTCCGGGCGGTATCAACGGCTTCCGCGACTACAAAACCAACATTATCACCAAGGCGGGCAACGAGTACGCGCCGGATTCGACCTTCAACAAAGAGATCGGCCTGAAGGGTTACTTCTTCAACCGCAAGCTGTACATCGAGACCGACATCTACCGCATCGAGTGGCGCAACACCCAGACCTACCGCGCCCAGTCGGTCGAGAACGGCTTCCCGATCAACGGCACCACCAACGGACCGGACGCGCACACCCAGGGCTTCGAGTTCAGCAGCCGCCTGAAGGTCAATGCGAACTGGACCCTCAACTACGCGACCGCCACCAACATCGGCCAGTTCGACGAGAACCGCACCCATTGCCTGTATGCGAACCAAAGCGGCACCGGTTGCACCTCGTGGAAGGCCAACGACAAGCTCGGCGGCGGCGCCAAGTGGAAGCACAATGCGGGGGTTCGCTTCAACACGGTGTTCGACAACGGCATGTACCTCAGCGCCGGCCTGAGCGGTCGCTACGTGGGCAAGGTCGCGACCGACCGCGACACCAACGGCGTGCCCGCCACCTTGTTCCCGGCCTACGCGATCTACAGCGCCAATGCCACCCTGAGCAAGGACAAGTGGGACCTCGGCTTCTACGTGCGCAACCTGGCCAACAGCAACGCGCAGGTGTCGTCGCAGCCGATCGGCATCACGGGCGCGCGTCCGATCAATGCCACGCCGCGCACCATCGGCGTCAACCTGTCGTATCAGTTCCTGTAACAGGGAGGAGGGCGGCTATGCACGCAGTTCGCAGCATCATGGTTTGCGCCCTCATCGCGATGGCGGGGGCGGCTTGTTCGACCGGGCAACCGGCCGCGCCGGCCGCCCCCGCCGCCGCCCCCGCTCTGACCGCCTCCGAGCGGCTCGAGCAGGCGTACAAGGCCGTCCTCAACGACCCGCGCCACGGCATGTCCAGCTTTTCGGTGCTGGCGATCCGCGGCGGCAAGGTCAGTTACGAACGCCAGTTCGGCATGCGCTACATCGACAGCGGCAACCCCGCGCTGAGCCGCGCGGCGACGCCGGCCACGATGTACCGGATCGCCTCCATTTCCAAGCTCGTCACGACGATCGGCGTCATGCGCCTGGTCGAACAGGGCAAGCTGTCGCTCGACGAGGATGCGAGCACCTACCTCGGCTTCCCGCTTCGCAATCCCGCTTTTCCAAACACTAAAATCACGCTGCGCATGCTACTCAGCCACACCTCCTCGCTGCGCGACGAGGCCGGCTACAGCTGGGGCGCCAACACCGCCCTGCGCGACGTCATGCAAGGCGGCGGCCCGATGTGGGCCGCGGGCACCGCGCCGGGCAGCTATTTCACCTACTGCAACCTGAACTGGGGCGTGGTCGGCACCATCATGGAGGCCGCCAGCGGCGAGCGCTTCGACCGCCTGATGCGCCGCCTCGTGCTGCAGCCGCTCGGCTTGCGCGGCGGCTACAACGTCGCCGAGTTCTCGAGCGCCGACTGGGCCGACACCGCCACCCTGTACCGCAAACGCGTGGGCGAGGGAGCCTGGAACCCGAGCGGACCGTGGTCGCCCCAGGTCGACAACACCAACGCGCCAGCGCCGCTTGTCGCCGGCCTCGACACCTACGTGGCCGGCAGCAACGGCACCCTGTTCAGCCCCACGGGCGGGCTGCGCATCTCGGCCGCCGACCTCGGCAAGATCATGCTCATGTTCATGGACCAGGGGCGCCACGAAGGCGGCGCCTTCCTGCAGCCGGCCAGCGTGGCGGCGATGTTCGCGCGCCAATGGACCTACGACAGCGCGGCCCGCAACGGCGACACCCACGGCGGCCTGTTCAACGCCTGGGGCATGGGCACGCAGCACTTCGAACATCTGGCAGGACGCCGCAGCAGCCTGGTCGAACGCGGCGGCTTCGCGGCCTCGGGCCACCTCGGCGAGGCGTATGGATTGCTTTCCGTGTTCGCACTCGATTTTGCGAACCGCAATGGCATGGTGGTGCTTATCGGTGGCACCACGCACGACCCGGCAAGTACGCCGGGGCAATACTCGGCGCTCTCGCGACAAGAGGAACTGCTCCTCACGCCGCTGTACGAGAACGCCGTTCTTCCCTCTCAATAAACCTATAAAACGAGACACGCCCGAGGTTTGGGCGCAAGGCCAAGCCAGGGTCCAAGCGCGGCACCGCCACGCCTGGAGAACCCCGTCACGGCCATTACAACCAGGAGGAGACTATGAAAAAAATACTAAAATCCATTTCTGTAAGCGTTGCCCTGATGTTGGGAGGGAATGCCTATGCGCTATGTCCGGACGGCGCGACCTACGACACCGCCACCACCACCTGCGTGACCTCGACCAATGCATTCGGTCCGTTCACGCAGGCGATGGTGACGGCGTGCCAGAACGCGGGCGCCGGCGCCTCGTGCACCGCGACCTATTCGTATCTGGTCAACGGGCGCGCGGTCAGCCTGCAACGCTACGCGCGCACCTTCGCGACCAACCTGCGCGGCACCGCGAGCTGCCCGATCGGGGCGGTGCGCTCGACCACCTACGGCGGCCATTGCTTTGAACAAAACACGAGCGGCGGCCTGAACAACGTACTCGGCAACTTCACGCTCGAGGAAGTGGCCAAGTGCGAAGCCCAGGGCGCCGGCACCGCCTGCTACACCAACCGCTGGGAAGCCGGCCTGTACCTGCGCGTCAAGGCCGCCACCGTGCCGCCGTCGGGCTCGGCCAACAAATACGGCGCCTGGCTGTTCTACGTCGACGCGCTCGGCAAAACCCACACCCAGCTGGCCGACCAGCTCAAGGCGCAGGGCGTCAAGCGCATCTACATCAAGATCGCCGACGGCTCGCAGGCGTGCTCGCTGTTCCCCGACGCCTGCCTCAAGGCGACCACCGACATCTACCGTTCGCGCGGCATCGAGCCATGGGCCTGGGCCTACAACCGCCCCGGCACCGCGACCGCGCAGGCCGACGCGCTGTTCCAGGCGGCCAAGGCCGGCTATGTCGGCTTCGTGACCGACATCGAAGTTGAATTCGACGGCCAAACCACCTCGATCGACACCATGTTCCAGGCCTTCCAGGCGGCGCGCGAGCGGGCCCGCGTGGCTGGTTACATCGCCGGCGCGGCGACCAACTTCCCGATCGGCGCGACCAGCTGGGGCAATCCGCGCGACCATGGCATGCGCGTCGACATCATCGACAAATACGTCGACTTCCACATGCCGCAGGTCTACCTCGAAGTCTGGGGCAGCACCTACATGGCCGATCCTAAGCGCTGGATCGAGTCGACCAACTGCGAATACCGCTCGATGGGCGCCAACAAGCCGATCTGGAACATCGTCTCGACCGAGCACGACGTGATCACCGGCGCGCAGCTCGAGACCTTCATGGCCGCGGCCGGCCCGAACGCGTCGATCTGGCGCATCCCGGGCGGCGGCACCTCGACCGCGATCTGGAACGACTGGGCCGGCATCAACTGGGCGCGCAACAACTTCGCCGAGGCGAACTGCGGCGCGGGCAACAACAAGATCACCGACTACATGACCGCCCCGACCACGCCGGTGCCGTCGCCGACCGTGCCGCACTGGTCGCAATTGTCGAATGCGGTCAACCCAGGCGGCAGCTGCAGCATCACCTCGATGGCCATGGTGACCGACTTCTTCAACCTGACCAGCGCCACCAGCCTGGGCCAACGCACGCCCGACTACCTGCAATCGCGTTTCGGCGTGCGCCAGACGGTGCCATCGCTGGCCGACGTGTTCAACACGATCGCGGTCGAGAAGGGCAGCTCGCTGCGCGACTACGGCACCACGACCGGCACCATCGCGCAATTGCGCCAGCGTGCCAGCCAGGGCAAGCCGACCATCGTGCACGGCTGGTTCACCAACCCGGGCCACATCATGACGGTGACAGGTTGGAACGGCAGCGAGTACACTGTCAACGATCCATATGGCAAGTGGTTGCTCGTCACGGGCAGCTACGACACCACGGTCTCGGGCAAGGGGCAGAAGTATCCTGCCGCCGCGTTCGACCGCGCCATCAATGACAATGGCTTGGGCAACGACCTCTGGCTGCACATCTTCGAATGAGCACCGCCGCTGTGACATCGGTGCTTGGCGCGGCCGTCGCGGCCGGGGTTTGGCTTGCGCTGACGTGGCGCGGGGCAGAACCGGCCGAGGCGCCGCCGCGGCACGAAGCCCCCTTGGTGGTCTCGGTGCCGGCACCGCAGCCGGCACCGGCGATTCCCAAGCTCGTCGTGTCGAAGCAGGCATCGCCGTTCGGGATCGTGCCGAAAGGGACGGTCGTGGCGGAGGAGCCGCCGGCAGCGCCAGGCGCCGGGGCGCAGACAGTACCGCGCCGGTCGCAGTATGAATACCCGAGACACAGCGGTCGCTGATTCTCGGTGGTAGTGGAGCGCCGGTCCGGTTAGCGCCGGGCCGGCGCTGTCTTAATGTAGGAGCAACGCAGGAGCAACGCATGCTTGGATTTGTTTTACGCCGCCTCTGGCAAATGCTGCCGACCATGGCAGGCGTCGTGCTGCTCGTGTTTTTCTTGTTCAATTGGGTCGGCGGCGACCCCGCTTTTATTTTGGCCGGCAAGATGGCCAACGCCGAGGACATCGCCAACATCCGGCGCCAGCTCGGCACCGACCAGCCCTACCATATCCAGTTGTGGATCTTCGTCAAACAGATCCTGACCTTCGACTTCGGCAACGCCTGGAGCACCGGCGAGCCGGTCTCCCAGATCATCGCCAGCCGGCTCGGGCCGTCGCTGACGGTGCTCGTGCCGCTGACCATACTCGAGACATTCTTCGGCATCGCGCTGGCGCTGGCAGTCGCCTTCGTGCGCGGCTCGCTGACCGACCGCGCCGTCATGGTCGCCTGCACCGTCGGCATGTCGATCAGCATCCTGGTCTACATCATCGTGTTCCAGTACGGCTTCGCCTACAAGCTCGGGTTGTTCCCGGTGCAGGGCTGGGGCGAGAGTTTTAGTGAAAACCTGCTGCGCTACGCGGCCCTGCCGATCCTGATCGGCCTGGCCGTGTCGATCGCGCCCACGCTGCGCCTGTACCGCAGCTTCGTGCTCGACGAGGTCAACCAGGACTATGTGCGCACCGCGCGCGCGAAGGGACTCTCCGAACGGCGCGTGATGTGGATCCACGTGCTGCGCAACGCGGCGATCCCGATCATCACGCACGTCATGGCCAACCTGCCGGCGCTGCTGATCGGCGCGTTTTTGCTCGAGCGCTTCTTCGGCATTCCGGGCATCGGGCGCGAGGTCATTTTGGCCGTCGAGCGCAGCGATTTTCCGGTGATTAAAGCCATCACGATCTACGTGGCCGCGGCCACGATGATCTTTAACCTGCTGGCCGACATGCTGTACCAAGCCGTCGATCCACGCGTTCAACTGAAGTAGGGAGGTCAGAATGATGAATCAAGCATCCTCCCCGGGATTGTGGGCACTCGCCTGGAAGCGGCTGCGCGACGATAAAATCGCGATGGCCGCGCTGGGCGTGGTCGGCATGTTCCTGCTCATGCTGGTGCTGTCGGCCAGCGGCCTGATTGTCTCCGACTGGGAGGACGAAGTCGCGGTCAGCTACGCGCCGCCAAGCTTTACCGAGGCCGGCGGCAGCGCGCGCGCGGCGCAGCAGGCGGCGGTGCCGCAGGTGGTGCCGCCCAACGCGTCCGATCCGCTCGCCGCCGACATCGCCGAACTGCGCGCCGGCAGCGGCGGCGTCAAGCTCGCACCCAACGTGCCCAAACAGGCCACGCTCGCGTTCGGGGCCGACAAATGGGGCCACGACATCATCAAGAAAACCATCAAGGGCGCCGAGACCTCGATTATCGTCGGCCTGGTCGCGGCGCTGTTGGCGGTCACGCTCGGCACCTTGTTCGGCGCGTTCGCTGGCTACTTCGGCGGCGCCGTCGACGACTTATTCAACTGGTTCTACAGTATCTTCACCTCGATCCCGTCGATCCTCATGATCCTCACGGTGGCCGCGGTGCTTAACCAGAAGGGCGTGACGACGATCGTGCTGATCCTCGGCCTGACCGGCTGGACCGGCCCGTTCCGCCTGATCCGGTCCGAGTACATCAAGCACAAGGGGCGCGAGTACGTGATGGCCGCCGACGCCATCGGCGCCTCGCACATGCGCAAAATGTTCTCGCACATTTTGCCAAACGTGAGCCATGTGGCGCTGGTGCAGATGTCGATTTTGGTGGTCGGCTTCATCAAGTCGGAGGTCATTTTGTCCTTCCTCGGCTTCGGCGTGCCGGTCGGCGTGGTCTCGTGGGGCAGCATGCTCAACGAGGCGCAAAACGAGCTCATTCTCGGCAAGTGGTGGCAGATCACGGCCGCCGCGAGCGCGATGGCGCTCTTGGTGACGGCGTTCTCGCTGTTCACCGACGCCCTGCGCGACGCGCTCGACCCAAAACTTAAATAGGAGTGAGCATGCTGCTCAAGGTACGCAACCTGCGCGTGACGTTCAAGCTAGACAAGCGCAACACCTTCGAGGCGGTCAAGGGCATCTCCTTCGACGTGCCGCGCAACAGCACGGTGGCGCTGGTGGGCGAATCCGGCAGCGGCAAGTCGGTCAGCTCGCTCGCCGTCATGGGCCTGCTCGCGCCCGGGACGACCATCATCGACCCGGCCAGCAGCATCGAGTTCGACGGGCGCGAGCTGCTGACGATGTCGGGCGCCGAGCGCCGCCGCATGTGCGGCAAGGACGTCTCGATGATCTTCCAGGAGCCGATGTCCTCGCTCAACCCGGTGTTCACGGTCGGCTTCCAGATCGGCGAGGTGCTGCGCCAGCACATGGGCATGAACACGCGCCAGGCGCGCGCACGCACGCTCGAACTGCTGGCCGAAGTCGGCATTCCCGACCCCGCCAAAAAAATCGACGCCTTCCCGAGCCAGATGTCGGGCGGCCAGCAGCAGCGCGTGATGATCGCCATGGCGATCGCGTGCGAACCTAAGCTGCTGATCGCCGACGAGCCGACCACCGCGCTCGACGTCACGATCCAGAAGCAGATCACCGAGCTCATTTCGACGCTCCAGAAGAAGCACCAGATGTCGGTGCTGTTCATCACCCACGACCTTGGCCTGGTGGGCGAGATCGCAGACCGCGTGATCGTCATGCGCCACGGCGAAGTGCGCGAGGAGGGCGAGGCGGCGCAGGTGTTCGCGCAGCCGGCCGACCCGTACACCCGCGCTTTGCTCGACTGCCGCCCGCGGATCGACCAGCGGCCGCTGCGCCTGCCGGTGATCGACGACTACCTGTCGGGGCGCGTCACGCTGGACGCGGAGCAGCCGCAGCGCAGCCGTGGTTATACAGATGTCGATGCGCCGGTTCTGGTGGTGAATAACTTAAGCAAGAGCTTTTTTCTGCGCGAGGGCCTGTTCGGCAAGCGCGAATTCAAGGCCGTCAGCGACGTCTCGTTCACGCTCCCGCGCGGTAAAACGCTAGGCGTGGTGGGCGAATCGGGCTCGGGCAAGACCACGGTCGGCTTGACGCTGCTGCGGCTGCACAAGGCGACCGGCGGCACCGCGATGTTCGAAGGGCGCGACCTGATCTCGATGCCCGAGAGCGAGTACCGCGCCTACAAGCGGCGCATCCAGATCATTTTCCAGAACCCGTACGCCTCGCTCAATCCGCGCTTCACTGTGGGCCAGATTTTGCTTGAGCCGATGCGTATCCACCGGATTGGTTCCAACGACGGCGAGCGCACCAAGATGGCGATGCAGTTGCTCGACAAGGTGGGCTTGCCGGCGCAAGCCTTCCACCGGTATCCGCATGAGTTTTCGGGCGGCCAGCGGCAGCGCGTGGCGATCGCGCGCTGCTTGACCATGAAGCCCGAGATCCTCGTGTGCGACGAGTCGGTGTCGGCGCTCGACGTGTCGGTGCAGGCGCAGGTGCTTAATCTGCTGCAGGATCTGCAGGACGAATACGGCATGAGCTATATCTTCATTTCGCACGACCTTTCGGTGGTCAAGTACATGGCCGACCAGGTCATGGTGATGCATCAGGGGCGGGTGGTGGAGTTGGCCAATTCGGACGAGTTGTACCGCAATCCGGTGCATCCATACACGCGCACGCTGCTCAGCGCGATTCCAGCAGCCGCCGGGGGCATCAGGGTGTAATGCAACGATAAGCAATAGATCCACCTACCACCCCGTCATTCTCGCGGCCGCCCCCGTCAACCCCGCGGCCGCCCCCCCGTCATCCCCGCGAAAGCGGGGACCCATGCTGAGCAGGCAGGCCCGCGTCGTTTGCAAATTTGATCGCGCAAATCGCGTGCTGAATGTTCGAGCGGCGCGAGAATGCAAGCTCAGCATGGGTCCCCGCGTTCGCGAGGATGACGGTAGGTGGTTGTGGATTGGTTCACGATTTCTGTCGGTTTCCAAACACCGAAATTCGCTTTTAAAAAATTTATCAAAAAGGAGAGGGTACCCATGTTCCCTGATTTAATCGACACCCCCCAGCACCTGCGCCGCCTGGCCGAAGAACAAGGCACGCCGCTGTGGGTCTACAAAGCCGACATCATCGCCGAGCGCGTCGCGCAACTGCGCCAGTTCGACGTAATCCGCTTCGCCCAAAAAGCCTGCTCCAACATCCACATCCTGTCCTTCCTGCGCCAGCATGGCGTGCTGGTCGATGCCGTCTCGTGTGGCGAAATCGAACGCGCGGTCGCTGCCGGCTATGCCTCCGGCGCCGCGCAGCACGGCCAAATCGTATTCACCTGTGACGTGTTCGACCGCCACAGCCTCGCCCGCGTGGTCGAACTCGAAATCGATGTGAACGCCGGTTCGATCGACATGCTCGAACAACTCGGCGCAGTCTCCCCGGGCCACCGCGTCTGGCTGCGCGTGAACCCCGGCTTTGGCCACGGCCACAGCGCCAAGACCAACACCGGCGGCGAAAACAGCAAACACGGCATCTGGCACGAGGACGTCCCGCTGGCGCTGGCCATGATCCGCAATCACGGCCTGAAACTGGTCGGCCTGCACATGCACATCGGCTCCGGCGTCGACTACGGCCACCTGGCCCAGGTCTGCGGCGCGATGGTCGAACTGGTGCGCCGCCTCGACGTCAATATCGACGCCATTTCCGCCGGCGGCGGCCTGGCCATCCCATACCGCCCCGGCGACGCCAGCGTCGACACCGGCCACTATTTCGAACTCTGGAACCAGGCCCGCCGCGACATCGAAGGCCACCTCGGCCATCCGATCGGCCTCGAAATCGAACCGGGCCGCTTCCTGGTGGCCGAATCGGGCGTGCTGATCTCCGAGGTGCGCGCCACCAAGTCGATGGGCAGCAAACACTATGTGCTGACCGACGCCGGATTCAACGACCTGATGCGCCCCGCGATGTACGGCAGCTTCCACGGCATCTCGGTCATCGACGCCGAGGGCACGCTAAAAACCGACGTCGCAGCGAAGCCGTCGATCGTCGCCGGCCCCCTGTGCGAATCGGGCGACGTCTTCACCCTCGGCGACGAAGGCGTGGTCGCGCCGATCGCGCTGCCCGCCGCGCAGGTCGGCGACATGCTGGTTTTTCACGATGCCGGCGCCTACGGCGCGTCGATGTCCTCGGGTTACAACACACGTCCGCTCGCGGCCGAAATGCTGATCGAAGGCGATGCCAGCCGCTTGATCCGGCGCCGCCAAACGGTGGCCGAAATGATCGACCTCGAACGCGTCGGTTGAAGAATATTAAACAAGGAACGCCATGACCAAACATACCAAGGCCGCATTCTCGTGGGACGACCCACTGCTGTTGTCGGCCCAACTGAGCGACGACGAGCGCATGGTGCGCGACGCCACCGCCGCCTACTGCCAGGACAAGCTGCAGCCGCGCATCCTCGAATCGTTCCGCCACGAGCGCATGGACATCGAGATCTTCCGCGAGATGGGCGAACTCGGCCTGCTCGGCCCGACCATCCCCGAACAGTACGGCGGCCCCGGCCTCAATTACGTCAGCTACGGCCTGATCGCGCGCGAAGTCGAGCGCGTCGATTCTGGCTACCGCTCGATGATGAGCGTGCAATCGTCGCTCGTGATGGTGCCGATCTACGAATTCGGCACCGAGGAGCAGCGCCAGAAGTACCTGCCCAAGCTTGCAACGGGCGAATGGATCGGCTGCTTCGGCCTGACCGAACCGAACCACGGCTCCGACCCCGGCTCGATGATCACGCGCGCGCGCAAGGTCGACGGCGGCTACGCGCTGAGCGGCGCCAAGATGTGGATCACCAATTCGCCCGTGGCCGACGTGTTCGTGGTCTGGGCCAAGGACGACGAGGGCGCGATCCGCGGCTTCGTGCTCGAAAAAGGCATGGCCGGTTTGTCCGCGCCCGCGATCCACGGCAAGTTCGGCCTGCGCGCCTCGATCACGGGCGAGATCGTCATGGACAATGTGTTCTGCCCGGAGGAAAACGCGTTCCCGGACGTGCGCGGCCTCAAGGGTCCGTTCACCTGCCTGAACTCGGCCCGCTACGGCATCGCCTGGGGCGCGCTCGGCGCGGCCGAGGCTTGCTGGCACACGGCGCGCCAGTACACGCTCGACCGCCACCAGTTCGGCCGCCCGCTCGCTGCCAACCAGCTGGTGCAAAAGAAGCTGGCCGACATGCAGACCGAGATCACGCTCGGCCTGCAGGGCTGTTTGCAACTGGGCCGCATGAAGGACGCGGGCACCGCCGCCGTCGAGATCACCTCGATGATGAAGCGTAACTCGTGCGGCAAGTCGCTCGACATCGCCCGTGTCGCGCGCGACATGTTGGGTGGCAACGGCATTTCTGACGAGTTCGGGATCATCCGGCACATGGTCAACCTCGAGGTCGTCAACACCTACGAGGGCACGCACGACATCCACGCGCTGATCCTCGGCCGCGCCCAGACCGGCATCCAGGCTTTCCAATAATCCTCGCCTGACCCCGGGCGGCGCCAATCGCGCGCCGCCGCCCGGCTTCCCCTTGATGTATCTTGTAAGCAACATCCATGTTGTTTGTTTATGCCTTTCTCCGGTCCCATTTCAGCGCCTCCTCCCCTGTGAACGCGGCATTAATGCGCTGTTTTCCGGGATCTCGGCAGCCCCGTTCGGTTGGTGAGAATGCGTGACATTTCAAATCGATGCGTGCTACTGTCGATTCGTGTCGGCAAGCAAGGTTGGGCGAAATGCGCTGGTTATCAACGTTTTTTTACTGTCTGTTGTTCGGCGCCGGACTTGCCCAGGCCGCTGAAAAACTGTCGCCCGCCGAACTGGCTTACCGGCGCGTCCAGTTCGCACCGCAAGAACTCCGCTCGCAAGCGCTGGCACAGCTAAAAACGCTCGCGCCCACCGATCCGCGGCGCGCCGACTGGCTCGCCGTGGCCGGCGACGTCGCCTGCGTGCTCTCGCTCGGGGCCGAGGCGGTCAAGTGGTCGGACGAGGGTCTGGCCATGCCCAATCTGACCAAACTGCAAACCCACCGCCTGACCATGGCCCGCACCTGCGGTTCGACCTCCAGTGGCGACGCGGCTGCGATGCTGGTTCTGCTTGACCGAGTGCTCAAGGACACGCCTGCCTCGGAGAATGCTGCGCTGGCCGATATCCACGCGGCGCGCGGCGTACTCTACAACACGCTGGAAAACTACGAGACCTCGCTCGACGAACTTTACAAGGCGTTGCGGTTCGCGCCGCTCAAGGATGCGCGCACGATCCGCGCCGACGTGCTCGTGTCGATCGCGTACGTGCAGCACCAAAGCAACGCGTTCGTCGAGGCCGAACAAAACTTCCGCGAGGCGCTGGCCGATCTTCTCCCGCAAGCGTCGTCGGTCAGGCTCAGTATTGTCCAGTTCAGGCTCGCCTCGCTCATGATCAAGCAGGGCGTGCGCGAAGAGGAGGCCAAACAGCTGATGCGTGATTCGCGCGACACGGCGCAGAAGGTGGGTGATTTGCAGGGCGTCGCGTACAGCGACTATGGCCTGGGTAAACTGGCGTTCCGCCACAAAGACTATGCCGCCGCCGAACGCTACATGAACGCGGCCAAGCCCGTGTTCGAAGGCGCCGGAGACCATCAGACCGTCGGCTGGGTCTACCTTTACCTCGGCCGCATGGGCTTGGCGAACAAGCGCTACCCGCAAGCCTTGGCGGCGGCCGACAGCGCCGTTGCGTCGAGCGTGAAGATCAAGGACGAGACCCTGGAGCGCACCGCCCTCGAGCTGCGCAGCAAAATAAAGGCGGCGACCGGGAATAAGGACGCCGCCTACGACGACTTGTTATTGTCAAATAATATGAACGAGAAGATCGTCGAGCGGCAGCAGAAAAAGCTCGTGCTCGATTTGCAGTCGCGCTTCGATATTCAAAAGCAAAGCCAGGACAACATTATCCTCAAGCAGAAGGGCGCCTTGCAAGAGGCCGAACTCGTGCGGCGGCGCCAGCAGCAAGAGGTGTATCTCGCCGCCACGGTCGCGCTCGGGTTCGCCCTGGTCGCCGCGGTGCTGGCGTGGTGGCACCGGATCCGCCACGGCGCGATCCTCAAGAAGATGGCCGAGACCGACGTGCTGACCGGGCTGGTCAACCGGCGCTGCCTGATGGAGCGCATGACGCGCGAATTTGCACGCTCGCGCCGCCACCATCTCGACCTGACGATGGCGGTGATCGATATCGATTTCTTTAAAAAGGTCAACGACACCTATGGACACGCCGCGGGCGACGAGGTCCTGCGCGAGCTCGCGCGCACCGCGCTGCAGGGCTTGCGCATCGACGACGTGCTGGCGCGACTGGGCGGCGAGGAATTCGTGCTCATGATGCCTCACACCGACGAGAAGGGCGCCCTGATCGTCATCGACCGGATCCGCACCCGCATTTTGCAGATGAACTGCCCCTTGTTGGAAGGTGCTCCGCTGCCGACGTTTAGCGCGGGCCTCGCCTTGATGTCGGCGGGCGACGCCTCGGCCGAAGGCATGCTCGAACGCGCCGACCAGGCCTTGTATGCGGCCAAAGAGAATGGCCGCAACCGGACCGAAACCGCCGTTTAGTCTTTACTCGCGCCAGTCCGGAAAGCGCGGCAGGCTATTGAAGAAAGCCATATCGTGGCTAGGCCAAAGCTCGGCATCCTCCTGCCGCGCGAGCGCCTTTAGCTTGCGGATGCTCGCGAGCGCGAGCGCCTCGTTGTCTTCCCAACAGTAGCCGGGGGCGACCTCGTCGCGCAGGTTTTCGGTCAGGTCGGCGGCATCGCCGCAAATGATCACCGGCGCGCCCTTGGGCAGTTCGACCAGCAGCGACATGTGGCCGGCAGAATGGCCCGGGCTGGCGACCGCGTGGACACCCGGCGCCACCGTGTACTCTCCGGTTTTGAGTTGCCATCGGCCGGCATCGGCCCATTCGTCGGCGAACACGCCGTCGTCTTTGCCGCTGCGCGCTGCGTCGATTTCGGCGGCGTGGATGTGCACCTCGCAGCCCGGAAAATCGCAGACGCCGCCGGCATGGTCGAAGTGCAGGTGGCCGAGAAAGATAAGGTCGATATCGGACGCGCGCAGGCCAAGGCGCGCGAGGTAACGGGGTATGCGCTGCTCCGGTGTCATCAGGGGCGGGTCGAACAGCGCGCGCATCGGCGTGAAAAATTTGTCGCTCAGGACAGGGTCGGCCACTTTGCCGTAGTCGCAGCCGGCGTCGTACAGGATACGGCCGTTCGCGGTCTCGATCAGGTAGGCCAGGATCGGCGCTTCGATCCATTGGCCGTGGCCGCGGCCGCGCGTCGATACCGTTTTCTCGTAGCGGTGGGTGCCCGTCAGCAGGGGCCAGAGTTTCAACGCGCGTGCCGCCATGGGACTCCTTTGTCAGGCCAGTTCGCGCAGCGCCGCCTCGAGTATGTCGAGGCCTTCGTCGAGCAGCTCATCGCCGATGGTGAGCGGGAACAGGAAGCGGATCACATTGCCATACGTGCCGCAGGTAAGCAAGAGCAGTCCTTTTTGCAGCGCGCGCGTTTGCACAGCCTTGGTGAAGTCGGCGTCCGGTTCGCGCGTGCCGGGCTTCATGAATTCGAGCGCGACCATCGCGCCGAGACCGCGCACGTCGCCGATCTGGGGCAGGCCGCTGTCGCGCATCGCGCGCAGGCGTTGTTGCAGCCGCTCGCCGAGGGTGGCCGCGCGCGCGACCAGTTGTTCTTCCTCGATCACGTCGAGCACCGCCAGCGCCGAGGCCACCGCCAGCGCATTGCCGGCGTAGGTGCCGCCAAGGCCGCCGGGCGCCGGCGCGTCCATGATCGCGGCGCGCCCGCACACGGCCGACAGCGGCATGCCGCCGGCGAGGCTCTTGGCCATCGTGGTCAGGTCGGCCAGCACGTCGTAGTGCTCCATCGCGAACAATTTGCCGGTGCGGCCAAAGCCCGTTTGCACCTCGTCGGCGATGAGCAAGATGCCGTGCTCGTCGCAGATGGCGCGCAGGGCGCGCATGAAGTCGGGCGGCGCCGCATAAAAGCCGCCTTCGCCCTGCACCGGCTCGAGGATGATCGCGGCCACCCGTTTCGGGTCGACCGAGGATTTGAACAGCATGTGCAGCGCGTCGAGCGAATCGTCGATGCTCACGCCGTGCAGGTCGATCGGGAAGGGCGCGTGATAGACGTCGCCCGGGAACGGGCCGAAACCGAGTTTATACGGGGCGACCTTGCCGGTCAGCGCCATGCCCATGAAGGTGCGTCCATGGAAGCCGCCCGAGAACGCGATCACGGCGCTGCGGCCGGTCGCCGCGCGCGCGATCTTGATCGCGTTTTCGACCGCTTCGGCGCCGGTCGAGAACAAGGCGGTCTTTTTCGCATGCGTGCCCGGCGTGATCGCGTTGATGCGTTCGGCCAGCGTGATATAGCTTTCGTAGGGCACGATCTGGTAGCAGGTGTGGGTGAATTTGCCCAGTTGCTCTTCGATCGCCGCGACCAACTTTGGATGGCGGTGGCCGGTGTTGAGCACCGCGATGCCGCCCGCGAAATCGATGTAACGGCGGTTTTCGACGTCCCAGATCTCGGCGTTGCTGGCGTGCGATGCATAAAACTGGCACATCACGCCGACGCCGCGCGGCGTGGCTTGTTCTTTGCGGCGTTGTAAATCGGCGTTGTTCATGGCAGTCCTGTCTGATTTAAATTCACGCCCAGATGTTAGCGTGCGATTGGCCCTATACTCCAGATCCAATATCGAATTTTTGATGGGGCCACTTTGCTGACCGCGACGCTCTCCGACTATCTTTTGCAGCGGCTCGACCGCAGCCCGGGCAAACCCGTGAACCGCCAGATATACCGGCTGGTGCGCGAGGCGGTGCTCGATGGCGTGCTTGGCGAAGGGCTGCAGTTACCGAGTTCGCGCGAGCTCGCGCGCCAGCTCAAGCTGTCGCGCAACACGGTGATCTACGCGTATGAGCAGCTGCTGGCCGAGGGCTACCTGGCGAGCCGTAAGGGCGCCGGCACCTATATCGCGCGCACCGTGCCGGACCTGTCGCCGCCACTGGCGCCGCCGCCGCAGCCGACTGCCGCGCGCGGAGCCAGCATCGGCTTGTCCACACGCGGCGCGGCGCTGGTCGGCGGCGCGGGCGCGCACAGCGTGCAGTGGGGCGCGTTTTTGCCCGGCGTGCCCGATGTGACGCGCTTCCCGAATGTGATCTGGAACCGGCTTCACAGCACGCTGTGGCGCCGCTCCCGTCCCGAGATGCTGAGCTATTCGAGCGGCGGCGGCCACCTGCCGTTGCGCGAAGCGATCGCCGACTACCTGCGCGTGGCGCGCTCGGTCAACTGCCATGCGGGGCAGGTGATCATCACCGCCGGCATCCACCAGTCGATCGACCTGGTGGCCAAGCTGCTGGCCGATCCGGGCGAGCGAGCTTGGGTCGAGGAACCGTGTTACTGGGGTACGCACAATGTGCTCAACGCGCTCAACCTCGAGACGGTGCCGATTCCGGTCGACGCCGACGGCATCACCTTCGACGAGGCGAAGCTGCGGCATCCGCCGCGCTTCATCTTTGTGACCCCGTCGCACCAATACCCATTGGGTTCGGTCATGAGCCTGTCGCGCCGGCGCAGGCTGCTCGAGTACGCCGCGGCCAAGCAGGCTTGGATTATCGAAGACGATTACGACAGCGAGTTCCGCTACAACGGCAGGCCGCTGGCCGCCTTGCAGGGCATGGATGCGTGCGAGCGCGTGCTGTATCTCGGCTCGTTCAGCAAGACGCTGTTCCCCGGGCTGCGCATCGGTTATATCGTGGTGCCCGAGGCGCTGGCGCGGGCGTTCGCGACCGGGGTGTCGGAGCTGTACCGGGGCGGGCAGGTGTTCACGCAGGCGGTGCTGGCGGAGTTTATGGAAAAGGGCTATTTTTCGTCGCACATCCGGCGCATGCGGATTTTGTATGCGCGGCGGCGGCAGCTTTTGCAGGATGCGATTACGGCCAGTTTCGGCGAGCGGCTCGCAATCGCGGGCGGGGATGCGGGATTGCACCTGACCTTGCTGCTGCCGGATGATTGCGACGACATCGCCGTGAGCGCGCAGGCGCAGCAGGAGGGTATCATCGCGCGGCCTTTGTCGCGTTATTACAAGCAGATAGGCTTCGCCAAAAAAGGTCTGCTGCTAGGTTATGCCGGCGTGCCCGATGAACTTATAGGGCCATGCTTCCAGCGCTTGGCCGCAATCATCAAGCGCCACCTCCAGTAAGCCCGCTCAGAACGCACACCACCGCATAGCGCACACCACCGCATAACGCATACCACCGCATAACGCATACCACCACATAACGCATACCACCACATAACGCATACCACCACATAACGCATACCACCACATAACGCATACCACCGCATAACGCATACCACCACATCGTCCTCGCGAAGGCGGGGACCCATAGACAGTATGCTTTACCGTCGAGCCGATGTTCTATGGGGCCCCGCCTTCGCAGAGGACGATGTGGTGCATGCGCGTATTTCGCGTAACTTTCATGAGCAAGTCAACGCGGCCAAAGCAGCAAAGTCCAAGAGCCTCGCCGCAGCCATGCGAATTTTTCTACGTTTCCTGATTGTGCGCGGCGATTGCGCGCGAGGCCTGGACTGCGCAATTCCGACAGTACCGAGGCGGCGGCTGCCCGCCCTGTTTGGCATGGGGCGCTTTCATCCGCTACGCGCATTCGCGCCTTACCAGGCGCTCCGCGGCAAGTCGATACAGTGGAGACGGGTCACGTTGGTGCTCTCGCCAGCAGGTGTACACCATCTTGATGACATGGTCGTCGCTGTCGGCGACGGCTAGCGCAAGCAGCTCTCGCCAAGGTGCGTGACCATCCCCATCAAAGGGCACCAATTGCACGCTCGTCTCAGGCCAGGATAGCGCAGGCGCGCCGATCACTAGGTAGCTCGCGCATACGGCGGCCCAGACATTGGGCAAGCGTTCGATGGCCATGGCCTTCGGCAAGCGGCGCAACACCCGGCGCACCGCGTGCAAGCCCGTCACTATATGTAATGCCGTGAAGTCATTGGTTTGCATGTACGCCGCAATGGCAACGCGCGCCATGTCGTCGAGCACCTGCGGGCCAGCTGGCAGTGGTGGAAAACGCCCTGTAAGTGAGGAGTCACACGTCGCCGCGCGCAGGCGTGCGGTGATCGAAGGACCTTCAAAACTTACTCCACCGAAAGCGTGCGCCAAGCTCGCCAATCCTTCGCGCACCGATGCCGCTGGCGCGATTTCAGCGTCGGAGGTTTCGATCGGCAGATTGGTGCACACAAGGGCAGCTAGCCCCGCTGCTATTTCGCCGGAATGCTGTGCGTCGAGCCCATAGGCCAGGCGTATCACCGCATGGAAGGCTTGGCTCGCCGGCGCAAACGGTAGCTCGCTCAATACGTCGATCAGGACTGCGTCGGCGCCCGCATTACCGATAGCGCCGGCGAAGTACGCGCGACAGGCTCCGAACGCGCTGGCATCGCCCACGCATACCCTCCAATTTCCTGCTTCAATGGTGCGGCCCAGAGGCGGTGCCGCAAGGGCGTACCGGTGTTTCCATTGATCAAAGAAGGTTTTCAATTGCTGCACCGTCGCGCCCATTCCAGCCAAGGCGCACAAGGCCATCGGACAGTGATTAGTGGTGCCTTTTCCATTCAACGCGAAGTATGAGTTGGCATCGAGTAACTGACGCAGCGTCGCTTCAGTGTTCGTATCTGGCATGGCCAAACTCCTAAATGGTTAATGATGTTCTGGAGTATGGAAGTTCAAGTACACTTGAAGTCAAGCGGAAAGATTTTTGGAGAATGCGATGGGCGCGTCAACGATTACGATAGGCGAATTGGCACAACGCTCCGGCGTGGCTGCCAGCGCCTTGCGGTTTTACGAAGCACAGGGCTTGATCGTGAGCGCCCGCTTGCCAGGGCGGCAGCGCAGGTTTGCGCGCGATGCCTTGCGCCGTGTCGGCTTCATTCGAGTGGCACAGAGCGTCGGACTAAGCCTGGCCGACATCAGGACTGCCCTATCGAGTTTGCCGGAGCGAAGAACACCGACGCCGAGCGACTGGGAGCGACTTGCGCGCAATTGGCGTCCTGTGCTGCAACAACAGATCGACACGCTGGTTGCCTTGCGTGATCAGCTTGGCGCGTGTATTGGTTGTGGTTGTTTGTCGTTCAAAAAGTGCGGCCTATACAATCCGGGCGACGCGGCTGGCCAGCATGGGACGGGGCCGCGTTACGTGCTGGGCGAACGCGCGCCAATTGACGTGCATAGACCGGATGACGACCTTGCGCTGAAGTAGTTGCGATCGCATTGGTCTTATCGAATTCGTTGATCGGGTCGAATTATTGGCGAGCTCGGAGTGCCGCGACTGTCCGGTATGGGGCGGGAGTTGCCGCTCGCGTATGATCTCCGCGTCCGGCCAAAAGTTTTCATTCGCGACGGGCCCATATTGCGTTAACAGACATTTACCAATGGCGCACGCCATTATATGACCGCACATACCCACGATTTTCCCGACTGGCCGTTCTCGGATCCGATTTCCACGGTCACCTTCTGCACAGGCAAAGTGGTAGACGAAGACTTCGATGTGCTGCATGTAGTCCACGATTTCAACGGAGACTGGCAGTTCCTGGACGGCACGACGGACGAGCCGGGCGAATGCGTCTTGCTGTGCCTGGGCTGTATTTTCGAGAAGCATGCCGACATGGTGTCCATCGCAAGCCTTCCGCGCGGCTGGGGCGCTTGCCGCGACGTTGCCGGCGCCGAATGGGAGCGCTGGGAGCTGGACCCGGAGGACGATCAGGACGATGGCGAAATAGACGAGACGCATGAATGTGGCGGACCCGAGGCGGATGCCAAGGCACTCGCCGACATCGCGGAGTACGGCCTGCATGTCATCAGCGTGACGGAAGACGATGAACATGCGCCGTTCACCTATTCGATCGGGATCGAACAGTCGCTGGGCATGCCGGAACTGATCGTCATAGGCCTCAAGTCTAACGTTGCCCACAGCGCCATCAACGAGTGCTATCGACAGATGAAGGAGGGCGGCGCGATCGCTCCCGGGGCGCGGGTCACCGATCTACTCGGCGGAGGTTTCGAGTGCATAATTGCCGAAGCATCCTCCGAGCAAGTTGCCAAATACATGCACTGGGCGAGCTGGCTGTACAAGGGCCAACCGTTTCGCGCGTATCAGATCATTTGGCCGAGCACCACCGGAGTATTTCCATGGGAACCGGGCGCCAGCGACTGGTTCATCGCGCGCCAGCACCTGCTAGCATGACATCGTGACGCTTCGCGACAGCCGGATTTCGGCCAGTAGAAATGTACGCGTACTTCATCATTGAGAATAAAATTGAGTCAAAACTACGAGATCTGCTTTTACGAGACCGACAAAGCGTACGGTTGTTTCTCGAATTTTTCGAAACACGTGATCGAACTGGAAGGGGTGTCCTGGCCCACATCCGAGCACTTCTTCCAAGGACAAAAATTTACGAATCGAAGTGACATCGACGCCGTTTTAAACGCCCCGACCCCGTTCGTTGCTGCACGAATCGGAAGAGAACTCGAGCGTTCGTGTCGACAAGACTGGGAGGCTGTCCGGGACGACGTAATGCTTCGTGTCCTGGAGGCCAAATTCACCCAACATGCGGACTTGAGCGACATCCTGCTATCCACGCACGGTGTCAGATTGGTCGAGCATACTCGCAACGATCGGTACTGGGGCGACGGCGGCGACGGGACTGGTCGCAACATGCTCGGACAACTGCTGGAAAAAGTTAGAACCCATCTGGGTTCCACTGCACTCATATGGTGTCCGCCACCATGGGTTCAAGCACCCGACATCGACCCATCTGACATGTACTGGCGGATGGGCAGAGGTGAAGATCAGTTGACCCAGGCCGAACGCTTTCGCAACGGACTCAGCCCGGTCGCGCGCAAGCACTACGACATGTATTTCCCAACTCCAGAACTGTGGTGCCGTTCTTGGTAAGGCCCCACGACGACCCGTTTCGGCCAACAGCGGACGTCAGCATTCAGCTCTATTTTTGAAATCAAACTATGCCAACTTACGTAAAGCGACATTGGAACGAGACCCGAGGTGATCAGTACGATGCGTGGGGCACGTCCTGGTGGTACTTTGAAGTCGGTACTGATGGCTGGGTAACTCGGCAGATTGAACGGTACAATTCCGGCATCCAACTTCGCTATGGTCCTGAGCACGAGGATGACGAATTTGGTGGCATCGCTCAATCAGCACTCACGCTATCGGAGCCCGAGTACGTGTCGATTTCTCATCAGGAATTCGATGCGCTTTGGACGCTAGCGCGAACCTTCAACATTATTCGGCCATGACCAGAGTACTGGAACAGTGTCAGATTTGTGGGCGCAGCCTCGATAAATCAGCAGATCCCCTTTCGGCGAACTGTGGCGGCGATTGCTGGGGATGTATTGGCGAGATAGAGGCCGATATGGGCGATTCATGGGCGCTGGCCAAAGTACGAAAAGAGTTTGATGTCGGGCTTCGTCCCGGCTGGGTTGATTCGACTAAACCGACTAAACCTTAGTTCTGTTGTACGCCTGCTTCGGTGCGGCAGCGACCTGTTGGAGGTCGATCGACGGCTAAGGGGGGCAACCCGGCCCTACGGGTGTCTGCTGTCGTCGGGTACAATCGTCAGCAGTCGCCCAACAGCGGACTTTCTTTTGATGGTTAAGGCTATTAATACTTGCACTGTAGGGCTTGTCCGTGACAATAGGACCTCGACGAATTGCAAGGGGGAAATTCTGGTGTCAGAAGCTGCGCGATTTTTCGCCGTTAATCCTGAAATTTCGCTCGCCGCGCTGCACGACCGCATGGTCGTGTTCGCGCAGGATGAGCACGGGAAGCTAATTCACGTTGACAGCGCGCGGCGCGGAAAAGCATGCCGCTGCCGCTGCCTGGCCTGCGATGAAACGCTGATCGCCCGGCATGGCGACGTCAAGGCCCATTCATTCGCGCACGCTTCGGGCACCGAATGCCAATACGCGATCGACGCTGTGCTCAACCGTTTGGCGCAGGAGCTGATTGGTGCGCGGGGTGACTTCACCACGCCGCCCTTGACTGTGACCGCGTCGCTCAACGGCCCGTTCGGTCCGATCACGCGCGAGGAATACATACCAAGTAAAACTTTGCGAGTGGAGGCGGCCGGCATCGACCGGCGCGTACACCGGCGTCGCCCCAGTGTCGTGATGCAAGTGAAGGGCCGGGAGCTGTTGCTGGAAGTGACCTATGCCCATCATCTTGATGCCAACAAGCGCGCGGCGATTGGAGAATTTGGATTGCCCGCCATCGAAATGCATATTCCTGAGGGCAAGTTGGAGACCGTCGAACAATTTGAACGCTTACTGGTTCAGGATACGCGCTTCAAACATTGGATTTTCAACCCGAAGGCGGACGCAATTCAAATGCGGCTCGAGCGCGTTGCAGCGATCCAGTTGGCCGAGGAAAACGCTCGCCATGTTTGTCTGCTTGAACGGCGGCGGCGCGACCAAGAGGCGTTGGCGGCCGCCAACCTGCTGCGCGAGAACGTGGCGCGCGCGGCCTTGGAACATCAATTCCGAATGCAGGCGGAGCGGGACCATTTGATGCGGGAGGCGCAGGCCTTGGCACGCAGCTTGGCGCAGCCGGTCAGTAAGGATGCCATCAAGGGTCACGCCTCGACGTTCCACTATCGCCTGCCTGATGGCGGTTTGTTAATACGGCACGAGCCAGATGGCTGCGTGTTCATCGTGCCGGATACCGGAAGTGAATCGGTGCTCGGTATCCTCGTAGAGCGAGGCCTGAAATTTAATGTGGAGCGGGACGCCTATCAGACGACGGAGGCTGAACTGCAAGAGGTCTATTTACCGCTTGTGCGGCCCCATCAGCAAGGAGTCAAGAGCGTTTGACGGACTTCCCTCCGCCAACTACGGGATCTGACAATCTGCTTCGGGGCGAGAGGCAGCGATGGCCGCCGTTCTCCAAGCGTCCGCCCCGTCAAAGTGGCTTTCAGTCAATGTTGCATGTATGATTGTCTTGGTCCGGGCGCCAGCAGGTGATGCTGGCGACACGGCCGTGACCGCGTGCAGTTGGCCAGGAGCGGACGGACAGTCAGAAAGTATTTAATTCGAATGTCTAAATTTTCTTTTTTTAAACGTTTCCTTGGCGTGACCCGGACTGAGGAAAAGTTGAACTCGAAAGAGGCTCGACGCCTCGTGGATTTTGTTGTCCAAGCACAAACTTTAGATGCCGCCATTGCCACAGCGGAGACGGCATTCTCATTTCTCGTTGTTCAATTGCACATCCTTGGCGATAGCGCGGATGGTTACCCGAGGAACGCTATTCCCGCCCAGGTTTGGACCGAAGGATACAGCCTCGCGAATACATGCGATCTCTTTGCTGATGCGGTCGCCCGTTGGAATCAACGTCGCGGTGAAGAGCAGGCCACACGCTTGGCCGCTACGATGGCCTTGCAAATTATGGCTCACTACCCGGAAGAGGTGTTTCCTCGTGTCCTTCGAAACGCAATGTGCTGCGAGGGCCTCGGCATGATTAGCGAGGCCATCGACGGCTACAGCAGCGTCGTCGACGACTTCGACCAGCTCCGATTGGAAGAGCTGCTCAATAGCTCGGAACCTTTCGAGGACTCAGAGGCTAAAACCTTAACCGCGGTCCGTAACGCATTTGCCGGACTGCAGCGACTTTCGCCGCAGGGCCTTGCAGCGGCTCCGCGTGAAATTTGCGAAAGACTTAACGCGGCCCTAGACTCGTTGCCCTAACGGGTCGATGACCCGTAAATCAGGTTCGCAGTCCTGTTCATCGCATAGCCTTGCCTCGCACCATGCGCAACCCAAATTCTCCTGCGGCGCTGATTTCGATCTGAATCTTAGCGCTACCCGAGTTTGCATTGATACATGTGCGCGAGCATTCGGCACAGCCCATGAGGCGGCACAAGTCCGCATACTCGTCAATTTCCCGTGAGTAGGGCCGGCCAATTTGTGGCTGACGCCCCAGCACGATTACCCCTTGCCGCACGGCTTGAACGGCACGCTTCGCGGCGTCGGGTTTTTGTCTGCCAGTTATCGATAGTGGCGCTGCACATCGCGCAACGCTGATGGCGACCATATCAGACGTGGCATTCAGGCGGCTCGATGTCGTTGCCATCTTCGAGCTGCGCGAGCCACGCGTCGGCCTCGGTAGCGGTGACATGTAGGCCAGTGGTCCGGTGCTCTCCCCACGCCTTGAGCGTATCTTTCCGGAAGGCTTCGCGCTTTTCCTCGCGCTCGAGGTACTGTGCGACGGCCGCGCGTAGCATCCAGTGCGAGGTACACCACCACATCACGCACACCACCACATCGTCCTCGCGAAGGCGGGGACCCATAGACAGTATGCTTTACCGTATAGCCGACGTTCTATGGATCCCCGCCTTCGAGGCTGTCGCGAAAGGGGGACGTAATCTGAATTGGCGCCTGAGAGGCATCAAAAATCGCGTCGATGAAAAATTCAATATCAAAAACCAACATCGTCCTCGCGCATGCGGGGACCCATAGAACCTCGGCTCAGAGCAACTGTTCTATGGG
>JAZKIN010000063.1:0-19979 GCA_040384885.1 Pseudomonadota bacterium
TCCGCCACCGGGGACAGACCGGGGACAGACCGGGGAAAGACCGGGGTCAGACCCGGGTCTGACCCCGGTCTGTCCCCGGTCTATCCCCAGGTGGCGAAAGTTTCTATACGCGTTCGATGATCGGGGCGAGGCCTGGCCGACCGCGACCGCAGTGCCGCATTTTTACGAGTGCGGGTCTTCTATAAGATATAATACTTGGGTGGTTCTGCAGCAGAACCAAGGGCGCCGGTTGACGGGCCCCGTTTATCCACCCGCACCATTGCCGTTCGAACAAGCCGCCCTATGCTTGAGTCACCTCCCATCAAGAAAGAACTCGCCGACGAGTTTTTCATTCTTGGCACCACCAGCAGCGGGGCGCAGTTCCGTCCCAGCGACTGGGCTGAGCGCCTGTGCGGCGTGATGTCGCACTTCCGGCCCGAAGGAACGGGCGGCCCCAACGCGCACCTCCAGTATTCGCCGTACGTGCGTCCGACCGTGCTCAACGGGACCAAGGCCGTGGTGGTCAACAACGCGCTGCGCAAAATCGAGCCGCTGGCCTACCATTTTGTCGTCAATTTTGCCAAAGACAACGACTTGCAGATCGTCGATGCCTGCTTCCTGCCATTGCCGGGCGAACAGCGCGTTTAAATTGCATGGCCCCGCCAATCAGAATCGCTGATTGGTTTGATAGAAGTCGCGAAGCCGACCCCTTCAAAAACACAAACCGACATCGTCCTCGCGGAGGCGGGGACCCATAGAACGGTGGCTTATAGCAACTGTTCTATGGGTCCCCGCATGCCCGAGGACGATGTTGGTTTTTGATTCATGAATACTTACGACGCGATTCCTGAGACGTATCTGAACGGCATTGCCCCTTCCCCCGATTCGAGTCCTCCCGCCGCTTTGAGCCAGATCAAGGCCGCTGCGGAAATCTCGCGTTAGCGTAGTCCTGTCGCGCGCTGTTCTGTTTGCGCGCAAACACAAGGAGAACGTCATGCGCATTGGGGAAATCTGTACCGTCCAAACCATCCACTGTACCCGCGACGAAACGGTGCAAGGTGCCGCTTTGCTCATGCGTAAGCACCACGTGGGCGACGTCGTCGTGGTCGACCAGCCCGACGGCGAGCTGATACCGGTCGGCATCGTCACCGACCGCGACATCGTGGTCTCGGTCATCGCGCTCGGGCTCGACCCGGCCAGCCTGCTCGTCGACGACATCATGAGCGACGACCTGCTGACCACAAGCGAGAACGACGACGTCTACGAAACCATCGAGCGCATGCGCTTTCGCGGCATCCGCCGGGTACCCGTGGTCAACACCGCCGGCAACCTGACCGGCATCGTCAGCGTCGACGACCTGCTCGAGTTCCTTGCCGAAGAAATGGGCGAACTGTCGCGCATCAGCGCGCACCAGCAATCGCGCGAGAAGCGCGCGCGTCAATAATCCCGCTCTGCTAACATCGCAGGCATTCGCACGGGCGAACCGCGCGCCCGCGCGCCATCGGGGCATGACGCTTTCGGAAAAATATGACAACAACAAACTGGTGGCGCGCGCGCCTTTCGCCGACAGCTCGCGCGCGCGCGACGCGATCCTTCGGCTTCCGATCCTTCAGCTTCCGATCCGCCGGCTGCCGACCCTTCGCCTGCCGATTTTTCCACAGCCTCCTCTGCGGCTTGCTGCTCGCCTTCGGCCACGCCGGCACGGCCCGCGCGCTCACGCTTCCGCCCGGCGTGGTCCAGGGCCCCGCGGTCGCCGGCATCACCGAATACCGCCTCGCCAACGGCCTCAAGGTGCTGCTGTTCCCCGACGCCTCCAAGCCGACCGTGACCGTCAACGTGACCTACCTGGTCGGTTCGCGCCACGAGAATTACGGCGAGACGGGCATGGCCCACCTGCTCGAACACCTGATGTTCAAAGGCGCGCCCGGCTTTGCCGCGATCCCCGCGCAGTTCGCGCGGCGCGGCATGGACTACAACGGCACCACCGGCCTCGACCGCACGAACTACTACGAAATCTTCCAGGCGAGCGAGGACAACCTGCGCTGGGCGCTGCGCATGGAGGCGGCGCGCATGACCGGCTCGGCGATCGCGCGCAAGGACCTCGACACCGAAATGACGGTGGTGCGCAACGAATACGAAAGCGGCGAGAATTCGCCCGCCGAGGTGCTGTTCAAGCGCCTGCAGAGCGTGGCCTTCGACTGGCACAGTTACGGCCGCTCGCCGATCGGCAACCGCAGCGACATCGAGAACGTGCGCATCGCCAACCTGCAGGCGTTCTACCGCACCTGGTACCAGCCCGACAACGCTGTGCTTCTGGTGGCCGGCAAATTCGATCCGCAAGCGACGCTCGGCGCGATCGCGCAAAGCTTCGGCCCGATCCCGAAACCGGCGCGCACGCTGCCGCCGTTCTGGACCGTCGAGCCGGTGCAGGACGGCGAACGCAGCGTCACGGTGCGGCGCCAGGGCGACTACCAGATCGTGGCGCTGGCCTACAAGGTGCCGGCCGCCTTGCACGACGACAGCGACCTGCTCGCGTTCGCGAGCGAAATCCTGTGCGCGACCCCGAGCGGACGCCTGCACAAGCTGCTCGTCGAGAGCGGGCAGGCGAGCGAGGTGTTCTGCGGCGGCGAGACCGGCGTCGCGCCGGGCCTGCGCGTGATCGGCGCGGTGCTGCCCAAGGACGGCGCGAGCGCGCCCGTGGTCGCGGCGCTGGTGGCCGCGGCCGAGGGCTTCGCGGCCAGTCCGCCGACCCCGCTCGAGCTCGAACGCGTGCGGCGCAATTTCCTGAACCAGATCGACAAAAGCCTCAACAATCCGCAGCAGGTCGGGGTGGCCCTGTCCGAGGCGATCGCGCTGGGCGACTGGCGCCTGTATTTTGTGGGGCGCGAACGGATCGGCTCGGCCACGGCGGCCGAAGTGGCGGCCGCGGCCGGGCGCTACCTGCGCCGCGACAACCGCGTCACGGGCCACTACCTGCCCGATGACGCGCCGCGGCGCGCCCCGATCCCGCCGGCGCCGAGTGTCGGGCGCGTGTTGCAGGACTTTAAACCGCAGACCGCCGACCTGGTGTCCGAGAACTTCGAGCCGAGCCAGGACAACATCCTCAAGCGCACCTTGCTGTCGAACGTCGGCGGCCTCAAGCTGGCCTTGCTGCCCAAGAAAAACCGCGGCCAAACCGTCAACGTCGTGCTGCGCCTGCATTGGGGCAATGCCGAGAACCTGTTCGGCAAGGGCACGCTCCAGGCGTTTGCGCTAGGCATGCTCACGCGCGGCACCAGCCGCTACACGCGCGAGCAATTGTCCGACGCGTTCGAAAAGCTGCGGATCACGGGCGGACCGATGCAGTTCGAGACCACCCGCACCCACCTCGCCGAGAGCCTGCGGCTGGTCGCCCATGTGCTCAAGGAGCCCAACTTCCCCGCGGCCGAATTCGCGCAGTTGCGCCAGCAAGCCCTGCTCGGCCTCGAGGCCGGGCGCGGCGATCCCGAGAGCGTCGCCGCGCGCGCGCTGGGCCTGCACTTCAACAACTATCCGCCGGGCGACGTGCGCGCGGTGCGTTCGATCGACGCCGATATCGCCGAACTCAAGGCCGCCGGCCTCGACCAGGTGAGAGACTTCCATCGCGAGTTCTTCGGCGCCTCGCACGGCGAAATGGCGATCGTCGGCGACTTCGACGCGCCCGCGATCGCGCCGCTCGTGGCCGAGCTGTTCGGCGCGTGGCAGAGCCGCGCCGCGTATGCGCCCTTAATCAGCACCAACGCCAAGGTGGCGCCGCTGAGGCAAACCATCAATGTGCCCGAGAAAGAAAACGGCGTCTTCAGTGCACGCCTGAACCTCGACCTGAACCTGGCCGACCCGGAGTATCCGGCCCTGATGCTGGCCAACTATATTTTCGGCGAAGGCGGCCTGAAGTCGCGCCTGATGGACCGCATCCGCCAGAAGGACGGCCTGTCCTACGGCGGCGGCGCGCAACTGGCCCCGGGCGACATCGACCGCGCGGGCATGTTCGGCATCGGCGCGATCGCCGCGCCGCAGAACATGGCACGGCTCGACGCCGCGATCCGCGACGAGCTCGCGCGCGCCGTGCGCGGCGGCTTCAGCGCGCGCGAACTGGCCGACGCCAAGTCGGGCCTGCTCCAGCAGCGCCTCCAGAACCGCGCGCAGGACGCGGTGCTCGCGAGCGGCTGGGCCAACTTTCTATACCTCGGCCAGACCTTCGCGTTCAGCCGCGAGTTCGAGCGCAAACTCGCCGCCGTCACGCTCGCCGAGCTCAACGCGGCGTTCCGCAAGGCGATCGATCCGGCCGCCCTGAGCGTGGTGATCGCGGCCGACTCGGCCAAGGCGGCGGCGCCGAAATGAGCGGCGTATATTTTTGCTATCAACAAAGTTAACCGAGTGCCAACGCAAGCTATTAATTGATGGTTATCAACGACACTCTGTCGTAAAAATGCTAGCGAATCCGATGTTAAATAATCCAAACGCGTGTATTCTGTACTTTACGCTTCCGCTCGCCATGGCCCGCATGAGGCGTCAGGCTGGAATTTTTTTTGCTTGTTCGACCGCGGATCACTATGCCAACAACGCTCTCTGCAGATGGTGGCAACAAGGCGCCACCGGGCGCCGACGGTAGCATCGAATCGATGCGCCAGGAGAAATTGCTCAAGACGGGCGCATTGCAGGACGCTATTTTCAACAGCGCCTATTTCTCGAGCATCGCCACCGACGAAAACGGCGTGATCCAGATTTTCAATGTCGGCGCCGAACGCATGCTCGGCTATGCCGCCTCCGATGTGCTCAACCAGATCACGCCGGCCGAGATCTCGGACCCGCAGGAGCTGATCGCGCGCGCCAAGACCTTGAGCCTCGAATTCAACACCGCGATCACGCCCGGTTTCGCCGCGCTCGTGTTCAAGGCCTCGCGCGGGATCGAGGACATCTACGAGCTGACCTATATCCGCAAGGACGGCAGCCGCTTTCCCGCGATCGTGTCGGTCACGGCGCTGCGCGACGCGCACGAGGCGATCCTCGGCTACCTCTTGATCGGCACCGACAACACGGCGCGCAAGCAGGTCGAGGCGGCCCAGGCCCGGCTCGACCAGCAATTGCGCGACCAGCAGTTCTACACGCGCTCGCTGATCGAATCGAACATCGACGCCCTCATGATGACCGACCCGCACGGCATCATCTCGGACGTCAACCAGCAGATGATCGCGCTCACGGGGCGCACCCGCGACGAATTGATCGGTGCGCCGAGCAAGAATTTTTTCACCGACCCGGTGCAGGCCGACGCCGCGATCCGCCGCGTGCTCGTCGAGAACAAGGTCAGCAACTACGAGCTCACCGTGCGCGCCCTCAACGGCGACGAGACCGTGGTGTCGTACAACGCGGCCGTGTTCCACGACCGCGAGCGGCGCGTGCAGGGCGTGTTCGCGTCGGCGCGCGACGTCACCGAACGCAAGCGCATCGAACGCACGCTGCAGGAGAAGAACACGCAGCTCGAGCACGCGAGCCGCATGAAGTCCGAATTCCTCGCCACCATGTCGCACGAACTGCGCACCCCGCTCAACGCGATCATCGGTTTCTCCGAGGCGCTCAAGGACGGGCTGGTCGGGCCGCTCGGCGAGAGCCAGGCCGAATACATCGGCGACATCTTCACCAGCGGCCAGCACCTGCTCGCGCTGATCAACGACATCCTCGACCTGTCGAAGGTCGAGGCGGGCATGATGGCGCTCGAGCTCGAAATGGTCGACATCGGCAACCTGCTCGTCAACAGCCTGACCATCGTCAAGGAGAAGGCGGGCGCGCAGCGCATCCGGCTCGAGCTCGACATCGGCGACGACCTCGGCATCTCCTGGCTCGACATGCGCAAGACCAAGCAGATCGTCTACAACCTGCTCTCGAACGCGGTCAAGTTCAGCGCCACGGGCGCGCGCGTGATCATGGCCGCGCACCGGGTGCCGCGCAGCGCCGTCGGCAGGCTCGACGGCGAGTGGGCGGTGCACGGCTTCGCGCTGGCCGACAACGAACACAATGAGTTCCTCGAAATCTGCGTCAGCGACAGCGGGATCGGCATCTCGCGCGAGGACATGGCCAAACTGTTCCTCGCGTTCAGCCAGATCGACAGCAGCCTTGCGCGCAAATTCGAAGGCACCGGCCTCGGCCTGGCGATGGTCAAGCAGATGGCCGAGCTGCACGGCGGCACCGTGGCCGTCGCCAGCGCGGCGGGCGAGGGCGCCCGTTTCGCCGTCTGGCTGCCGCTGCGCGCGATGGAGAACAGCGCCTCGCCCGAGCCGGTCGCCGAGCCCGAGCCGTTCGCGCCCGGCCCCGGCCCGGCCGCGGCGCTGCGCGTGGCGCTCGTGGTCGAGGACGACGACCGCGCCGCCGACCTCGTGCGCCTGCTGCTCGAGGCCGAGGGGTTCGCGGTGCTGCGCGCGGCCAGCGGCGAGGCCGGCCTCGAGATCGCCGCGCGCGAGCAGCTGAGCCTGATCACGCTCGACGTCCAGCTGCCCGGCATGGACGGCTGGGACTTCCTGCTGCGCCTGCGCGAG
Organism: Pseudomonadota bacterium; assembly: GCA_040384885.1. Classification (GTDB taxonomy): domain Bacteria; phylum Pseudomonadota; class Gammaproteobacteria; order Burkholderiales; family Burkholderiaceae_D; genus Telluria_A. Next base: position 6,528 of record JAZKIN010000063.1, read on the forward strand.
AACGCGGTGCTGGCGCGGGTGCCGGTGGTGATCATCTCGGGCGATACCAGGGCCAATGTCGGCGTGCGCGGCGGCGCCGCGGCGGTGCTGCAAAAGCCCCTGAGCCGCGCCGAATTGCGCCTCACGCTCGACGGCCTCGGCCTGCAGCCGGTCGAGCAGCACACCTACACGGTGCTGGTGGTCGACGACGACCCGAAGGCGGTCGAGGTGATCTCGACCTTCCTGCCGGCGCCGTTCTATTCGGTGGTGCGCGCCTACGGCGGCGCCGAGGCGATCCTGCTGGCGCGGCGCCTGTGTCCCGACCTGATCCTGCTCGACCTGATGATGCCCGACATCGACGGCTTCGCGGTGGTCGCCGCGCTGCAGGGCGACACCGCGACGGCGCGCATCCCGGTGCTCGTGGTGACCGCCAAACAGGTCAGCACGGAGGACCGGGCCGCGCTCAACAGCTACCCCGAGACGGTGATCCATATCGTCGAGAAGGCCGGTTTCAACCGCAGCAGTTTCCTGGCCGAGGTCAGGCGCGCGATCGAGCCCAATTAAACGCAACGCAATCGCAGGCGCAACGCAAACGCAACGCAAACGCAACGCCGCGCGCGCGTCAACAACGCAGGGAAAGTGTCAGATGGCGAGAATATTGGTCGTAGAGGACAACCAGGCAAACATGAAACTGGCGGTGCTGCTGCTCGAAAACGCCGGCCACTCGGTGCTGTGCGCGCTCGACGCCGAGAGCGCGCTGACGCTGGCGCGCGCCGAGCAGCCCGACCTGATCCTGATGGACATCCAGCTGCCCGGGATGGACGGGCTGGCCGCGACCGCGCTGCTCAAGGGCGACCCGGCCACCGCCGCCATCCCCGTGATCGCGCTGACCGCGCTGGCGATGAAAGAGGACCAGGAGCGCAGCCAGATCGCCGGCTGCGACGGCTACATCGCCAAGCCGCTGCGCTATGCCCAGCTGCTGGCCACGATCGACAAGCTGCTGGCGCGCACCAGGCCGGTCGAGGAGCCGGACAACCCGTTCGGCGGCACCACATGAGCGCGGCCACGCCCGCCATCCTGATCGTCGACGACGAGCTGCTCAACCGCAAACTGCTCGAGGCCCTGCTGCGCCCCGAAGGCTACCGCACCGCGTGCGCCGCCAGCGGCGCCGAGGCGCTCGCGGCGGTCGCGTTGAACGCGCCCGACCTGATCTTGCTCGACATCATGATGCCCGACATGGACGGCTACCAGGTCGCGACCGCGCTCAAGTCGAACCCGGCGACCTCGAACATCCCGATCATCATGGTCAGCGCCCACGGCGACCGCGGCGAGCGCCTCGCCGGCCTCGATTCGGGCGCCGAGGAATTCCTGACCAAGCCGGTCGACCGCGCCGAGTTGTGGCTGCGCGTGCGCAACCTGCTGCGCCTGAAGGCGTTCAACGATTTCCTGGTCGGCCAGAGCTGGATCCTCGAGCAGCAGGTGCAGGCCCGCACCGCCGACCTGCAGCGCTTCCGCACCGCGATGGACGCCACCGCCGACGCCATCATGCTGGTCGACCGCGCCAGCATGCTGCTGGTCGAGGTCAACGCGACCGCCTGCCGCCTGCTCGGCTACACGCGCGAGGAGCTGCTGCGCCTGGGCCCGGCGGACCTGGGCGCGGGCGCGCCGGCACAGCTGGCCGACGCCTACGACGAGCTAATCGAGGGCAAGACCTCGAGCGCGCTGTGGCCGGTCGAATTGCGGCGCAAGGACGGTTCGGTCCTGAAGGGCGAGGTGCACCGCCAGGCGCTGCGCTCGGGCAACGACTGGATCATCGTCGCGGTCGTGCGCGACGTCACCGAACGCCAGGCCACCGAGCAGCGCCTGCACCGTCTGGCGCACTTCGACACGCTCACCGGACTGCCCAACCGCACGCTGTTCTACGCGACGCTCGAAAAAACCCTGGTCCAGGCCAACAGCAACGGGCGCCTGGTCGCGGTGCTGTTCATCGACCTCGACTTTTTTAAGAACGTCAACGACACGCTGGGCCACGCGATCGGCGACGAGCTGCTGCGCCAGTTCAGCGCGCGCCTGGTCGGCTGCGTGCGCGTGCGCGACACGGTCGGGCGCCTCGGCGGCGACGAGATCGGCGTGATCCTGATGATGCAAAAGACCCAGCAGGACGCGGTCATCGTGGTCAACAAGATCCGCGAGGCGCTGCGCGAGCCGTTTTGCCTGCAGGGCCACGAGATGGTCGTCACGGCCAGCATCGGGATCACGATCTACCCGGTCGACGCGCAGGACCGCGACACCCTGATCAAATACGCCGACACCGCGATGTACCGCGCCAAGCAGGCCGGGCGCGACACCTACCGCTTCTTCACCTCGCAGATGAACACCGACGTGCTGGCCCGGCTCGAGCTCGAGACGGCGCTGCGGCGCGCGATCGAGAACGACGAATTCGAGCTGTTCTACCAGCCCAAGGTGCAGCTCGCGAGCGGGCGCACCACGGGCGTCGAGGCGCTGCTGCGCTGGCGCCGTCCGGGCGTGGGCCTGGTCTCGCCGGGCGAATTCATCCCCGTGCTCGAGGAGACCGGCCTGATCGTGAAGGTCGGGACCTGGGTCATCGCGACCGCCTGCCGCCAGATCGGGCGCTGGCTCAAATCGGCGATCGGGCCGCTGCAGATTTCGGTCAACGTCTCGGGGCGCCAGTTCATCGAGGGCGACCTCGACGCCGACGTGCTGCAGGCGCTCGCGGCCAACGACATTCCGGCCAACCTGCTCGAGCTCGAGCTGACCGAGAGCTCCCTGATGGCCAACACGGGGCGCACCATCGCGACGCTGCAAAACCTCAAGCAGCACGGGATCGAGATCTCGATCGACGACTTCGGCACCGGCTATTCGAGCCTGGCCTACCTGCGCCGCTTCCCGATCGACAAGCTCAAGATCGACATCGCCTTCATCCGCGACGTCACCACCAACCCCGACGACGCCGCCATCACGCTGGCGATCATCAGCATGGCGCACAGCCTCAAGCTCGAGGTGGTGGCCGAGGGCGTCGAGACGGCGGCCCAGCTGTCGTACCTGCGGCGCCACCACTGCGACCAGATCCAGGGGTATTTTTTCAGCCCGCCGCTGCCGCTCGACAAACTCGAGCAACTGCTGCGCGAGGAGAAGCGGCTGCCGGCGCACGACGACGGCGGCGGAGCGCCGCGCCAGACCTTGCTGCTGGTGGACGACGAAGCGAGCGTGCTCAGTTCGCTCCAGCGCCTGCTGCGCCAGGACCGCTACCACATCCTGTCGGCCGGCTCGGCCGCCGAGGGTTTCGAGCTGCTCGCCTTGAACCCGGTGCAGGTGATCCTGTGCGACCAGCGCATGCCGGGCATGAGCGGCACCGTGTTCCTGACCCGGGTCAAGGAGATGTACCCGGACACCCTGCGCATCGTGTTGTCGGGCTATACCGACCTCGAGTCGATCATGGACGCGATCAACTGCGGCGCGATCTACCGCTTCTACACCAAGCCATGGGACAACAACCACTTGCGCGGGCAGGTGCGCGACGCGTTCCGGCACCACCGCCTGCTGCACGACAAGGCGCAGGACGAGCGCATGGCGCACGAGGCCAAGACCAGCCTGGGACGGCCGCACGCGTTCGTGCCGTCGCAGCGCGCGCCGCACACCTTCATCAACCGCAAGCGGCTGGCGCCGTCGCCCGCCGTGGCGGACGGGAACGTACAGGCCGCGCCCTGGCTCGGGGACGGCGCGATGGTCGACACGCTCGAGGCTTTCGTGCGCGAGGGCCTGGTTCTGGGCGAGGCGGCGGTGGTGGTGGCGACGCTGCCGCACCTGGCGGCGCTCGACGAGCGGCTCGGCCGCCACGGGGTCGACCTCGACGCGGTACGCGCGTGCGGCCAGTACGTGCCGCTGGTGGCCGAGGACACGCTGGCGGCCTTCATGGTCGACGGCTGGCCCGACGACGCGCTGTTCGCCTCCGAGGTCAAGACCGTGCTGACGCGGGCCCAGTCGGCGGGGCGCAGGGTGCGCGTGTTCGGCGAGATGGCGGCGATTTTGATGGCGCGCGGCGACAGCACGGCGACCATGCGGCTCGACTACCTGTGGAACCAGATGTGCGAGCAGCAGACGCTGTCGCGGTTTGCGCCGCCGGTGCAGTAGGCTGGGGCAAAAGCAAAAGCAAAAGCAAAAGCAAAAGCAAAAGCAAAAGCAAAAGCAAAAGCACAAGCAAAAGCACAAGCAAAAGCACAAGCAAAAGCACAAGCACAAGCACAAGCACAAGCACAAGCAAAAGCACGAGCAAAAGGAAAAGCAAAGCAAAGCAAAGCAAAGCAAAGCAAAAGCAAAGCAAAGCAAAGCAAAGCAAAGCAAATGCAGAAGTAAACGCAAGCGAAAAAAGCAAAAGCAAAATCAAAAGTACATCGTCCTCGCGCATGCGGGGACCCATAGAACGGTAGCGCAGAGCAACTGTTCTATAGGTCCCCGCATGCGCGAGGACGATGTTGGTTTAGGTTTTTCGTGTGTCGGGTACCACGATTTCTGCGGAAGCAAGTCAGGGCGGATTCGCGCGCGCTATCCGCGGATGCCCGCAAAATCAGGTGGTCGAGAGTTCGGCGACGAAATCGTACATATCGCCCCTGAAGTAAGAGCGGCAAAACTCCGCCGCGCGGCCGTCGCGCAAAAAGCCGAGCCGCTCGACGCACAAGCCGGCTTCGCCCTCCTTCGTTTGCAGCAGCCTGGCCTGCTCGGCGTTGAGCAGCAGCGCCGACAGCCGCTGCAGCGCGCGCACCGGCCGCTTGCCGGCCGCCTCGAGCGCCTCGTACATCGAGACCCCGACCGCGTCGAGCGAGGGCAGGCACGACGCCTCGATGGTCGCGTACTCGAGGCACATCGGTATCTCGTCGGCGTAGCGGATCCGGTCGAAGCGGTACACCGGCGCGCCCGGCGAGAGCCGCAGCCGCAGCGCCTCCTCCGGCGTGACGGTGCCCGCGGCCCGCTTGAGCCAGACGCTGCGCGGGGTGCGCCCGCGCGCGCGCATGTCCTCCGAAAACGAGGTCAGTTTGGCGAAGTTCTTTTCGATCCGGGTGTTGATGAAATTGCCCGAACCGGGCCGCCGCACCAGCAGGCCTTCGCCGACCAGGCCGTCGATCGCCTTGCGCACCGTGATGCGCGAGACCCCGAGGTCGGTCGCGAGCTGGCGCTCGGCCGGCAGCGCGTCGTCGGCTTTGAACACGCGCTGGTCGATCGCCTCGCGCAGCGCGCGCTGCATTTGCTGGTACAAGGGCAGGCTGCTCGTCGCCGCCAGCTGCTGCATGATGCGGACCAAAGTCGTCATTGTTCGGTGTGCCTTTCCATCCCGCGTAGATCGCAGCGATGATAATACCAAAAAAATACCACTTCAGAGGCCGGAAACCGCTTCGTTCCAGCCGGTCCGCGAATGAAAAAAGGGCGCCCCGGTAGCGACCGGGACGCCCTTCCTAGCTGCTGCTTATCGAATGCGTAGCGGCTGATTTATTTCGGGGCCGGCGCTGCCGCCACCGCCACCGGCGCGTTCAGGTGCATGATCCAGTAGCGGCCAAGGTCATCCATGCCGTCCTTGGTGTTGAGGCCTTCGAACACCTTGATCGCCTCGGCCTTGCGGCCGGCCTTGGCGTAGGCTACGCCGAGGTGCAGGGTCGCTTCGTCGGGGCGCTTCAGGCCGCCCTTGGCGATTCCTTTTTGCATCAGGTCGAGGCCCTTGTCGAACTCGCCCATGGTGACGTAGGCGTAGCCGAGGTTGACCAGCGGCAGGCCGTCTTTCGCCTTCGTGGCCGGCGCTTCGCCGGCGCCCATGTTCTTGGCGTCGTCGGCGGCACCCTTGTTGGCGCGCTCGCGCAAACTCTTGTGCTTGGCCGCGTCGGGGCCGCTGCCCAGTACGCCCGCGGTATAGCCCGCGTCGACCACAGCCTTGGCTTCGGCCCAGAAGCCGGCCAGCAGCGCCAGTTCGGCCAGTTCGACGTAGTCTTCTTTTTCGATCGACTTTTGCGCCGCGACTTTGAGGCGGTAGACGTCGAGCGGCAGGCGCTTGTTGAAGGTCGGCTTCATCATGACGCGGTTGAGCGCATCGTGCCAGTGGTCGTCGCTCGGGTAGTAGGCGAGCATCAGGTCCATCGCGTCCTGCGTCGCGGCCGCGTCCTTGACCAGTTGGGCCGAGCTCAGATACAGGCGCGCGTCGTCGGTGTCGGGCGCCTTGTTGGCCGCTTTCGACTCGGCGATGATCGGGCGCAGCGTGGCCAGGGTGTTCGGGTAGTCTTTATTGAAGTAGTACGCGCGCACCAGGAAGCTGCGGATCGCGAGCGGGGTCGAGCTTTCTTTCTGGTAGCGCTCGCCCCATTGGATCGCCTTCGCGTAGTTCTTCTGGTTGTAGTACATGCTCGCGATCGCGTTGATGAAGCCGCTTTGCTCTTTTTCGACCAGGCGCTTGGACTCGACGATCGCCTCGAGCGACTTGATGGTCATCGCGTCGTTGTTGGTCCCCGCGCCGAGCGAGGCGCGCATGCGGTGCAGGATGAACTGTTCGAACGCGGTCTTGTCGGCCATGGCCTCGGCTTGCGTCAGGCGCTGCTCGACTTCGGCGTATTTCTTGGCCGTCATCAGCGGGGAGATCACGGCCGGGTCGACGAGCTTGAACATGTCGGGACGCACCGTATCTTTCGGCGGGACGGCGGCGGCTGCGGCGGCGGGTTTGTCTTGGGCGTGGGCGCTTTGGAGCAGGGCTGGCGCGGCGTTGAGGCCGATTGCGGCCAGCAGCATGCTGAGTCGGGCGAGGCGGATGGTGGACATGGAAAACCCTTATTCAAATAAGAAAGAAGATGCCGGGCAATGACAAGCGGCCCGAAAGCCGCGCTCAGAACCGGTCTATCCGGAACGAGTCGCATATTGTCACATAAACTCGCCAAACCAGCTCTGCTAATGTGCAAGCAAATGCTTCTTCGCCATTTTGGCAAATCGCCGGCAAAGCGGCGGCGCGCCCGCGCCCCGCGGCGGGCAGGGCGGTTTGTTTACGCGAAGCCGGGCACGGGGCAGCGTCCCGCGGCGGCGAGATCGCCCGCCAGCCACAGCCCGACCGCGTCGAGCGCGGGGGCGGCAAAGCCGTAGGTCATCAGGGCCGGGGCGTCGATGTCGAGCGCCTGGTACGGGTTCCACAATGCCAGGTGCAGGTCGGGCCGCCAGTTGGCGCGCGCGTTGGGGCCGTAGCGCAGGCGCGAGGTCGAGGCCAGCATCACGAAGCGGCCGTCGGCCGGCAGCGCGCCCCAGTCGAAGGTCTCGGCGTCGGCGTAGGTGACCAGATCGACCTCGTACAGGCGCGCGAGCGAGGCGGCCAGCACGCGCGCGGGCACGCCGGCCTCGGACACGCCGTCGCTGACCACGTCCTGGCGCACCACCAGCCGCACCTTGGCGCCGTGAGGCGGGCGCTCTGGATTGCCGTGCGCGGTCAGCGCGCGGCGCCAGCCGTCGGCCATCAGCGCGCGGTCGTCGGCGTCGGCCGGATAGGCGCATTGCGCGCATGGGTAGTTGGTGGCCAGCGCATCGAGGCGCGCCAGCCGCAGCTTGACTTCGTCCATCGACAAGGTGCCGTCGGCGATGGCGGCGGCGATCGCCTCGATCGTCGCGGCCTGGATCTCGGGGTTGCCAAGCGCCATGACCATGTCGGCGCCGGCGGCCAGCGCGCGCACCGCCGCCGGCCCGGCGCCGAAGCGCCCGGCGATCGCATGCATGTCCATGCTGTCGGTGATCACCACGCCGCGGTAGCCCCACTGCGCGCGCAGCAGATCGTGCAGGATCGGACGCGACATCGTGGCCGGGTACTCGGGGTCGAGCGCGGGGTAGACGATGTGCGCGGTCATCATGGCCGGGGCGCTGTCGGCGGCCATCCGGAACGGCGCGAATTCGAAGCGCTCCAGTTGCGCCAACGGCTTGTCGACCGTGGGCAGGTCGCGGTGCGAATCGACGTGGGTGTCGCCGTGTCCGGGGAAATGCTTGACGCAGCAGGCCACGCCCTCCGCTTCGCTGCCGGCCATCCAGGCCATCGCCAGTTCGGTCGCGCGCCGCGGGTCGGCCCCGAACGAGCGCTCGGCGATGACCGGGTTGTGCGGATTGTTGTTAAGGTCGAGCACGGGCGCGAAGTTCCAGTTGAAGCCGAGCGCCTTGACCGCGCGCGCCACGGCCGCGCCGACCGCGTGCGCGAGCTGCGCGTCGTCGGCCGCGCCGAGCGCCATCGCCGACGGCGGCGCCGGCACCCAGGTCGAGCGCACCACGGCGCCGCCTTCCTGGTCGAGCGCGATCAGGGCGGTCGGGCCCATGACGGCGCGCAGGTCGGCCGTCAGGCGCGCCAGTTGCGCGGTGTCGACCATGTTCTGGCGGAACAGGCAGATCGCGCGGATGCTGTTGGCGCGCAGGAAGTCGGCGGTCGCGGCATCGAGTTCGGTGCCCGGAAACCGGATCATGATCAGCTGGCCGGCGAGGTTTTTGAGTTCGTTCATTGGGCTGCTCGCATAAGGATGTTCGGGGTGGATGGCCAAGCGCGGCCGGCGCTCAATTGGTCTTGGTGACTTTGCTCAGGTGGCGCGGACGGTCCGGGTCCATGCCGCGCGCCTCGGCCAGCTGCGCGGCCATCACGTAAAAGGCGTTGATCGCGACGATCGGGTCGAGGTCCGGCGTGGCCGCGACCGGCAGCGTCAGGTCGCGTGCGGCCACGTCGGCGGGCGCGGCCAGCAGCACGCGCGCGCCGCGCCCGCGCATTTCGGCCGCCAGCGCGAGCAGGCCGGCCTGGGTCGGTCCGCGGGTGGCGAAAATGAGCAGCGGGTAGCCTTCTTCGATCAGCGCCATCGGGCCGTGCTTGATCTCGGCGCCGCTGAAGGCCTCGGCCTGCAGCGCCGAGGTCTCCTTGAACTTGAGGGCCGCCTCGAGCGCGATCGGAAACCCGATGCCGCGACCAACCACCATGATGTTGCGCGCCGGCGCGAGCACTTCGAGCGCGCTCGACCAGTCGGTGCGCGCGGCCTCGCGCAGCGCCTCGGGCAGCGCCTCGAGGCCGCCGCGCAAGTCGTGGCCCGAACCGTTGCCCACGCCATTGCCCAAACTGGCGTCGTCCTGCCACTGCGCGACCAGGCGCGCGCCCGCCACCAGGCTCGTGATGAAGCTCTTGGTCGCGGCCACGCTTTGTTCTTTGCCGGCGCGCAGGGGCATGGCCCATTCGGCCGCCTGCGCCAGCGGCGAGTCGATGTCGTTGACCAGCGCCACGGTGGTGGCGCCGCCTTTGCGGAAGTAGCGGATCGGCTCTACCACATCGGGGCTCTGGCCCGATTGCGAGATCGCGATGGTGAGCGTGTCGCGCGTGAGCAGCGGCGCGTTATTGAGCGTGACGAGCGACATCGGCAGCGACGCCACCACGCGTCCGAGGCGCGCCATGATCAGGTAGGCGCAGTAGTTGGCCGCGTGGTCGGAGCTGCCGCGCGCAACCGTCAGGGCGCTGTTGAAGTTCGTCGTGCGCAGCACGCGCCCGAGCTCGGCGTAACGGTCGGCGTCGTGCGCCAGTTGCAGCGCGACGCAGTCGGCCGCCGCCACCGCTTCTTCAAGCATCAGTGAGGTCACACGCTTCTCCTTCGATGTACACGGCTTTGATGTTGAGATCGCGGTCGAGCACGACCATGTCGGCGAAGCAGCCCGGCGCGAGGCGCCCGCGCGCCGTCTCGCCGAGGAAATCGGCGGCGTTGGTCGAGACCCGGCGCGAGGCGTCGGCCAGCTCGAGCCCGATGCCGACCAGGTTGCGCAGCGCCTGGTCCATGGTCAGCGTGCTGCCGGCCAGGGTGCCGTCGGCGAGCCGCACGCCGCCCATGCATTTATGGACCTGCTGCGAGCCGAGCATGTAGGCGCCGTCGGGCATGCCGGTGGCGGCGGTCGAATCGGTCACGCAGTAGGCGTGCGGGATCGAGCGCAGGGCGACCTTGATCGCGCCCGGATGCACGTGCAGCAGGTCGGGGATCAGTTCGGCGAAGTCGGCGTGCGCGAGCGCCGCGCCGACCATGCCCGGTTCGCGGTGGTGCAGGCCGCTCATCGCGTTGAACAGGTGGGTGAAGCCGGTGGCGCCGTGCGCGAGCGCGGCCACGCCGTCTTCGTAGGTGCCGGCCGAGTGGCCGATCTGGACCCGGATGCCGGCGTCGGCCATCGCGCGCACCAGCGCCAGGTGTCCCTCGATCTCGGGCGCCACCGTGACCAGCCGCAGCGGCGCGTGGCTGGCGAACTGCTGCACCTCGGCCAGCGTGGCGGTGCGCGCGAAACCGGGCTGCGCGCCGAGTTTGCCGGCGTTGATGTACGGGCCCTCGAGATGGACCCCGAGCAGGCGCGCGCCGCCGCGGCGCGGATTGGCGCAGGCCGCGCCGACCGCCTTGAGCGCGGCCACGATGTCCTCGGGCGGCGCCGTCATGGTGGTGGCCAGCATCGAGGTGGTGCCGTGTTTGGCGTGCAGCGCGGCGATGGTATGGGGCGCGTCGCCGCCCTCCATGATGTCCTGGCCGCCGCCGCCGTGCACGTGCAGGTCGATGAAGCCGGGGATGATGTAGTCGTCGCCGTTGAGGGCCGGGTCGGTGGCGCCGCCGTCGATCGCGCCGATCCGGCCGCTCTGGCCGTTAAAGCCGATGGCGCCGTTGATCCAGCCGCCTGGCGTCAGGATGTTTCCTTTGATGGCATTGGGGGCGGACATGGTTATTTTCCCTTGAGGTGGCGGTCGATCATGCGCAGCGCGCCGCTGGCGGCGTCGCCTTGGGCTTGCACGCTGCGTGCGAGCAGGTCGGGTGGCAGGTAGGCGCGCAGCGGCGCCCCGAGTCCGCCGCATAGCGCCAACGGCAGGCTGGCGGACGGGTCGAGCGCGGCCGCGATGCTTGCCACCTCGGCGCCGGCGTCGGCCAAAAAGCCGCGCGCGGTGGCGTCGCTGTCGGCGTGCCGGACCACGATCGGGGCCAGGCTCGCGTAGCTGGTCTGGTTGGCCCGGCCGAGCCAGAGCTGGATCGCGTCGCGGTTGCCGCCGCACGCGCCGATAAGCTCCTGCGCGAACGGGCTGTCGGGGCGGCGCCCGTCGAGCACTTTTTCGATGTGGTTGATCGCGCGCAGGCCGATCCAGCCGCCGCCGGCCTCGTCGCCGGCGGGGAAACCCCAGCCGCCGACTTCGCGCGCGCTGCCGTCGGCGAGCAGGGCCCGGCCGACGCTGCCGGTGCCGATGGCGACGATGATGCCGGGCTCGCCACTGTGCGCGCCGAGCAGCGTGGTGTAGCCGTCGTTGTCGAGCGCGAGCGCGGCGTAGCCGGGGTCGGCGGCGGCGAACTGGGCGGCCCACTGTTTGTTGTGCACGCCGGCCAGACCGAGTCCGATCGCGCTCGCGCCGAGGTCCGGGCGCTCGATACCGATCTCGCGGAACGCGTGCGCGACGGCCTCGCCGACCGCGGCCCACGCGGGCGCGATGCCGAGCGAAAGGCCGGACGGGCCGCCGCGGCCCTGGGCCAGTTCGCTGCCGTCGGCCTTCGCCAGGCGCACGCGGGTGCCGGTTCCGCCGCCGTCGACGCCGATTAAATATTCGATCATGGTGTGCCCTGTGCAGGTTTTAGCGTGGCGCGCTGCTGCCGCCGCCATGGGGTCAGGGCACTATAGGGTTGCCCTATTGGCTTGTCAACAGGTATTTAAGTGGTATTACTTATCGCGAAATTGGCATTGGCTAAAATGGTGCCGTTTCCATAGCGGGCAGATCTGAATCGACGGAATTGCAAAAACGGTAAGTGGTATTGTTTTCGCGCCGCAAAAAAAAACGACGTTCGGGCCAGTGGCCGGAACGTCGCGCTGGGGAAAGTGCCGCGCCATGCGGCACGGGGCGTCAATGGCTGGTCTGGCGCATTCCGCGGCTGTCGACCTTGAGCAGTTGGGTCGCATCGCCGCCCTTGCCCTTGACGCTGACGATGGCGTCGCCCGGACCTTGCACGACGACGTCGGCGCGGCCGGCCACGAGCTCGCGCGCGCGCAGTCCGCCCGCGCCGTTCACGTGCGCGTCGACCGTGTCGACGCTGCCGCGCAGGTTCGCGCCGCCGGGGCCGCGTAGTTTGAGCAGCACGCGCTTGCCGGCCATGCTGGCGTCGAGCGTGCCCGAGCCGTCCATCTCGGCGTCGAGCGTGTCGGACACGGTCGACAGTTCGACGTTGCCCGGGCCGCGGCTGCGCAGCGTGGCGTTGCGCAGCTTGAGCTGGCCCGCTTCGAGGTCGCCCGAACCGCTCACCTGCGCGTCGAGCTGCTCGGTGCTGCCGGCCAGCGTGACGTTGCCGGGTCCGCGCATCTGCAGGCGGGTTTCCTGGGCCTGCAGGCCGCGCACGTCGAGTTCGCCGGAGCCGGAGACCTCGCCGCTGAATTTCTTGATCGCGCCCGAAATGCAGCCGTTGCCCGGCCCGCGCAGATCGGCATGCGCGGCGGCCACGGCCAGCGCGCAGCCTTCGAAGTCGCCCGAGCCGCTCATCTCGAGGCGCAGTTCGGCGCTCGAGCCGCTCAGTTTGGCGTTGCCGGGGCCGCGCATGCGCAGATCGAGCCGGCTCAGTTTGAGCGCGTCGGCCTCGAGGTCGCCCGAGCCGCTGATGGAGGCGTCGAGCTGGCCGCTGACGTCGGCCATCTTCACTTCGCCGGGGCCGGCCATGTCGAGCTTGACGTTGGTGGCCTTGAGGCGGCGCAGATTGAGGTCGCCGCTGCCGGCGTTGCTGGCGACCAGCTCGCGCACGCTGCCGGTGGCGTTCAGGTCGCCGGGGCCGCTGAGCGCGACGGTGAAGCGGTCGGCCGCGAGCTGCCCGAGTTCGACGTCGCCGCTGCCCGACATTTTTAGGCTGTTGAGCGTGGCGGCCGAGATGCGCAGCGTCGGCGTGTTGTTCTTGGTGTTGATCTCGAGGCGGAAGCCCCATTTGCGTTCGCCGATCGGGCGCACGGTCAGGGTGCCGCCGCTGACGATGGTCTCGATTTTGGCGAGCTGCTCGCGCTCGCCCGTGAGCGTGAGGCCGTCGGGACCTTGCGCCGTGATGATGACCTTGTAGGGTCCGCTCAAGTTGATCGCGCTGAAACCGCCGACCTGGCGGGTCTCGGTCACGGTGGGCGCGGCGGCGGTGGTGCCTTCGGCGTAACTGGCCTGGGTCGCGATGGCGCCGAGGGCGAGGGCGACGGTGCACGTGATTTGCTTGAGTACGGTTTTCATCTTTGTTCTGGCTCCGGTGGGACGCTGCATTGGGTTGCGCTGTCGAGTGGGACCAGAATAGGTGAAACCGTGGTGCGCCGTGCGGGAAAACCGACAGATGTCAGAAATGGCGGTATCAACTGCAAAAGTTGGGGGCCAGAACGATCGAATGAATCGTGAAAACGAAACACCAAACACATCGTCCTCGCGTAGGAGGCTGTCGCAAAACGCAAATTGAGCCGCTTGATTTA
>JAZKIN010000064.1:0-42039 GCA_040384885.1 Pseudomonadota bacterium
AGCATCGTGTGATCGCGGTGGCCGGTCATGTCCACCATGTGTTTCAGTAGGGAATCCATCTCATTCTCAGCAAGGTGATCGAGCCACTACCGCGTAGCCGACGAATGTCCGTGTTAATTTTTTTATTGATGTTGTAAAACTATCTATCCGTCCTCGGAAAGCCCGTGCAGGATAAAGGCTTTTGACCCTACTGGCAATGCATGCGCGCCGCGCGTTTCACATTCTCCTCCCCCGATTCTACAGTCGGGCGCGCGGTTTCGACGGGGCGGCGGGAAATTTTGTCGTGCGGCATCCACAGTCGGGCAACGCACCTTGCCGTCCAGTCCGGTTTGCTCAATAAACTGCCCGAAACAAATGATGCTCCCGAGGAAATTTGCGAGGTATCAATTTTAGTGAATCGGGCAATCCTTATAGTCAATCCAATGGCGCTGCACGTGAAGGAAGGCACGAAGTTCTTCACGGCAAACGACGCGGGTCCGGTCGTCCCGGCGGCGCCAGGGCTTTTCCCCCAACTTCAACAGGAGCTTGTCATGAGCAAATTCACCTCCGCGGTAAAAACCTTCGTCGCCGATGAAAACGGCATAACGGCCATCGAATACGGCCTCATGGCCGCCTTGATCGCCGCCGCGCTGATCACCGCGGTCGCGCATATCACGGGCGGCTTATCCGACGCGTTCTTGAAGATCAAAACCACCATGAACCCTCCCTGATCCGGTACGAGTGCTGCTTTCCGGTCAGATCCTGACCGGAAAGCATTTCGCCGCCGCGCGAAATCATCCCCTCCGCCGTTTCCGCCTCCCTCAGCCCCCACCCGCTTCCGTCGGCCGCACCGGCCCCATCTTCGATTTTGATCAACAAAGTTTCAATCGCAAATAATGCCTACCGGTAAGTTTGCGGCCTATCAATTTATTGAGTATCAGCACTCCTTATAGTTGCTTTAATGGCGCGCCGGTCCAGGCCGGAGGAGCGGCAGTCCATCGGCCGTACCACGGCGGCCTGCGCACCGCGTTCACGAGAATTTAGGCTGCGATGGGATGCGTCCTGCGCCAGTCCGGCCGCTTCCCGGCCCGGGGCGGTCGGCGAAGCAATTGATCTAACTGCCATTGAAAGGGCGCCATGTCCATTTCCATCGTGATTGACCTGTTCATGCTGGTGCTGGTGACGTCCGCCGGCGTCCAGGATCTGCTGCAAAGGCGCATCGCGAACCGGCTGGTCGGCGTGTTTCTGCTGCTGGCGCTGGCGCTGCACTTGGCGGCCGGGGGCTTCGCCGCGGCGTGGTCGTATTGGTTCTGCGGCGCGGCCACCGGCATGGCGCTGTTCCTCCCCCTTTACATGTTGCGCGGCATGGCCGGGGGCGACGTCAAGCTGATGGCCGGCGTGGGTGCCTTCGCGGGCCCCGCGTCCGCGCTCGAGATCGCGCTGGCCACGTTTTGCATCGGCGGCGTGATGGCGCTGGTGATCGTGCTGGCGCGCGGGCGCGTGCGCGACCTGTTGACCAATCTACTGGCCCTTTTGCGGCCGCTGTACCTGCGCGTGGCGGGCATGGCAACGGCAGCGGAACCGCTCCCGGCGGCCAGCGTCGGCAACATGCCTTACGGTTTGGCAATAGCGCTCGGGACCTTACTGATGCTGTCCTTGCGCCAAGCGTGATTTTGCTGCGCGGGGCTTTTTGCTTTTGCTCAAAAATGCCTGCGGACAGCTTCGTTAAGATGAATTTATACCTTCTGGAAACAGCGCAGTGCTTTACAGGGAGAATGGAAATGATCGAGGCCGAATCGACGGTGGCCGCCATGGCGGCGGCAGGCAGGGTGCGCGGCCAGGGCCAGGCGCTCGACGACTTGGCCGCGAGCTTGCCGCCGCAACCGAAGACCGTGCGCGACAGCGGCCTCGAACGCTCCCTGATCGTCGAACTCATCGCCAAGTCGATGCACATCGGCGGCAAGACGCACCTGCCGGTGCTCGTCGGGCGCCTGAAGTTGTCGATCAACGTGCTGCGCGAGGTGCTCGACGGCATGGTCGCCGAGCAGATGGTCGAGGTGGCCTGGCGCGGCGAATCCGAACTCGACGTGCAGTACCAGCTGACCGCGGTCGGCAAATTGTGCGCGCTCGAATACCTCGCGCGCTGCCGTTACGCCGGCCCGGCCCCGGTCACACTCGCGGCCTACCGCGAGGTCGCGCAGCGCCAGTCGTGCCGCCACCCGCAGGCGAGCCACCTCGGCGCGCCCGAGCTGGCCGCCGCGCTGGCCGACGACGGCCTCGAGCCGGGGGTGCGGGACATGATCGGCGCGGCCATGCACGCCGGCCGCCCGCTGCTGCTGTACGGGCCCTCGGGCAGCGGCAAGACCACGCTCGCGCGCAAGCTCGGGCGCATGCAGCAAGGGGTGGTCGCGGTGCCGTACGCGATCCTGGTCGGCCAGCAGATCATCGCCTTCCACGATCCGATGGTGCACCAGCCGCCCTCGCCGCTGTTGGCGCGCCAGGCCGAGGAGCGCCGCAGCGTCGACACGCGCTGGGCCCTGTGCCAGCGCCCCGTGGTCCAGGTCGGCGCCGAGCTGACCCCCGACATGCTCGACCTGCGCTACGACGAGGCCGGCGGGGTGTACCACGCGCCGCCGCACTTCATGGCCAACGGCGGCATGCTCGTGGTCGACGACCTGGGCCGCCAGCGCATGTCGAGCGGCGACCTGCTCAACCGTTGGACCGGGCCGCTCGACCTCGGCATCGACCAGCTGACCATGCACGGCGGGCACAAGGTCAGCGTGCCGTTCGACGCCACGCTGGTGCTCGCGACCAACCTCGCGCCCCAGTTGCTGCTCGACGACTCGTTCCTGCGCCGGATCGGCTACAAGGTCCACATCGGCCCGCTCAGCGAGGCCAGCTACCGCAACCTGTTCCGCCACCAGTGCCGCAGCATGCGCATCGTGTTCGACGAATCCGTGCTCGAGCACCTGGTCAAGCGCCTGCACCCGGCCGCCGGCAAGGCGCTGCTGGCGAGCTATCCGCGCGAGCTGCTCGGGCGCATCGACGACTTTGCCGGCTACACCGGCATCGCCCCCCGCCTGACCGTGGCCGCGCTCGAGCAGGCCTGGGTCAGCATGTTCGCCGGCGCCGCCGCCGGCGCCGCCTCACCGTCGCAGCCGCCGGCCCAGTTCAAGGCCGTCGCCAGCGACATCCTGTCGGAGAGAATCTGATGAAAAACAAGCGTGCCTTGCTCATGATGGGGGTGGCGGTCCTGCTCGGACTGGCCGCCGTAATGCTGGCCTCGCGCTGGCTGATGAACCAGACGGCCGTCAACAACAGCCGGATCGTGGTGGCCGCGACCGACGTCAACCTCGGGCAGCGCCTGACCCCGGACATGCTCAAGCTGAGCGAGTGGCCGGCCGCCAGCCTGCCCAAGGGCGCGATCACCGACCCGACCAAGCTGAACGGGCGAGTGCTCAGCGTGAGCACCGTGCGCGGCGACGCCTTGACGGAGGAGAAGCTGGCCCCGGCCGGCACCCTGGGCGGCCTGTCGGCCCTGATCAGCGAGGGCAAGCGCGCCATCACGGTGCGCGTCAACGACGTCATCGGCGTGGCCGGCTTCGCGCTGCCGGGAAACTTCGTCGACATCATCGTGCACACCGAGCGCGAGGAGACGGCCCAGGACGGCGACAACGGCAGCCGGCCCGACCGCCACATCTCCAAGATCGTGCTCGAACGGATCCTGGTGCTGGCGGTCGCGCAGGAGGTCAGCCGCGACGACACCAAGCCGCGCGTGGTCAACGCCGTCACGCTCGAGGTCACGCCCGAGCAGGCCGAGCAGCTCGACCTGGCGCGCGGCGTCGGCAGCCTGTCGCTGGCGCTGCGCAACCAGGTCGACCCGAAGTCGGCCCCGACCGAAGGCGCCACCAAACGCTCGCTGCTCGTGGCCGACGTGCCGGCCGCGCCCGTGGCGGCGGCGGCCGCGCCCAAGCCGGCGCCGCCGCCGCGCGCCAAGCGCGCCCCTGTGCACAAGGTCGCCGCGCAGGCGCCGCCCAAGCGCGAGTGCATCAGCGTCATCGCCGGCAGCCAGATTTCACAAGAGTGCTTCTGATCTTTCAAAGTTTCGATTTCACTGGGATGAGCGACATGAAAAAATGCGCCACACACGGGCAGGTCACACGCGCGGTCACTCTTTGCGCAGTCGGATTGGCGCTGGCCGGCGCCCTTGGCAGCGCCGGCGCGGCGGCGGCGCCGGCGCTCGAAGCGGCGCGGCCGCAGGCCGACCGGGGCGGGCTCGGCCTGCGCTGCACGGGCCAGGCCGCCACGCCGGGCAAGCTGGCGCTGCACATCGGCAAGTCGAGCATGCTGCGCATGCCGGCCGCCGTGCTCCACCGCAGCGTCGGCAATCCGAACGTGGTGCAGGCCATGCTGGTCGCGCCCGACACCATGTATGTGCTCGGGGTCGACGTCGGCGCGACCAACATGATGTTGCAGGACAAGACCGGCCAGTGCAGCGTGATCGACATCGTGGTCTCGGTCGATCCGGCCACGCTGCAGGCGTCGCTGGCGGCCGTCATGCCCGAGGAGCGCGACATCCGGGTGGTCGCGGCCGCCGATTCGCTGGTGTTGACCGGCACCGTCAGCGACGCCGCCGCCGCCGCCCGCGCCTACGAGCTGGCCTCGGCCTTCGTGCGGCGTCCGCTCAAGCCGGCCACCAAGAAGAGCGACGAGGCGGGCGAGGGCGAGCCCGCCACCACCGCCGCAGGCACCAACAACATACGCGTGGTGAACATGCTCGGCGTCAGCGCGCCGCAGCAGGTCATGCTCGAGGTGAAGATCGCCGAGGTCTCGAAGACCCTGCTCGAACGGCTCGAGGCCGGCGCCACGTTCCGCTTCTCGTCGGGCAGCTGGGCCAGCACGCTGCTGTCGAACTTCCTCACCGGCACCGCCGGCGGCCTGCTCGACCTGCGCAAGGGCAACGGCAACCAGCTCACGCTCGAGGCCCAGAAGCAGGACGGCCTGGTGCGCGTGCTGGCCGAGCCGACCATCATGGCCATCAGCGGGCAGGAGGGCAGCTTCCTGGCCGGCGGCAAGATCTTCATCCCCGTCGCGCAGGACAACAACAAGGTCACGCTCGAGGAGAAGGAGTTCGGGGTCGGCCTGCGCTTCACGCCGACCGTGCTGGCCGGCGGGCGCATCAACCTGCGCGTCGCGCCCGAGGTCTCGGAGGTCTCGCGCCAGGGCATCGGCATCAGCGCCACCGGCTTCTCGGGCGGCGCCGTGCTGCCCCTGATCACGACCCGGCGCGCCAGCACCACGGTCCAGCTGTTCGACGGCCAGAGCTTCGCCATCGGCGGCCTGATCAAGAACAATTTCGTCACCAACCTCAAGGGGCTGCCCCTGCTCGGCGAGATACCGGTGCTCGGCGCCCTGTTCCGCAGCACCGACTTCCAGCAGGACCGCACCGAGCTGGTGTTCGTGGTCACGGCCCACCTGGTCAAGCCGCTGCCGCCCGAGTACGCGCTGCCGACCGACCATGTGGCGCCGCCGAGCCGCGCCGAATTGTTCCTCGGCGGCAGGCTCGAGGGCAGGGGCGGGCCCGCCGCGCGCCAGAGCGCCGCGCCCGGACCGTCCACCGCGGCCTCGCCCGACGGCGCGCGCGGCTTCGAACTGAAATAGGAGAACACCATGAACACATGCACATGCGCCCGCACCACATCGGCCCTCGCGCTCGCGCTCGCGGCCGCGCTGGCCGGCTGCGCCGCGCCCGAGCAGGGCGCCTTCGGCGACACGGTGCGCGCCGCGCTCGGCTCGCAGGTGATCGCGCCCCAGGCCACGCGCAACAGCGACCCAGTGAGCGGGATCGACGGCAAGGCCGCGCGCGCGGCGGCGGACAACTACGAGAACTCGTTCAAGCAGCCGCCGGCGCCGGCCTCGAACATGGGCGTGGCCGGGGGCGCGAGATGAACAGCGTCGCGCGCGCGCCGTACCGCGCCCGGCGCGAGGGCGGCGCGATCGCGGTCGTGTTCGGCCTGATGCTGGTGGCGGTCATCGGTTTCGTCGGCATCGCGCTCGACCTGGCGCACGTGTACGCGCGCCGCACCGAGATGCAGAACCTGGCCGACGCGGCCGCGCTGGCCGCCGCGCGCGAGCTCGACGGCACCTCGGTCGGGGCGGCGGCGGCCGCGCTCAAGGCCAGCGAGGCGGCCGCCGGGAACCTGTACAGCTTTTCCCAGACCGTGATCTGGCAGGCCGACGCGCTCAGCTTCGCGGCCAGCGTCGACGCGCCCGAATCGGGCTGGATCGCCTCCGACGCCGTCACCCCCGCCAACGCCGCCGCCCTCAGGTACGCGCGGGTCGACACCACCAGGCTGGCGGGCGAGCCGGGCTCGGTCGATGTCATCTTCATGAACGTGATGTCGGCCGCGATGCCGTCCAAAATCCCCACCGGCGCGCGCGCCACCGCCGGGCGCATCGCGTCCCAGGCCGGGCCGCTGGCCGTGTGCGCGCTCGACCCCGGCAACCGGCTCAGGGGGCAGAGCCGCGGCGCCGCCGGCACCGAACTGATCGAGTACGGCTTCCGGCGCGGGGTCAACTACAACCTGCTCAACCTCAATCCCACCGGGGCGGCGCCGCTCAATTTCGTGGTCAATCCGGTCGATTTCCCGGGCCGCCCCAACGACCCGGCCAACACCAGCGCCGCCGCGGTGCGCCCCTACGCGTGCACCGGCATTATTCATGCCGCGCGCGTGACCGGCAACGCCACCTTGTATGTGGCCCAGCCTTTCCCGGCGGCGCTGGCGGCCGAGCTCAACACGCGCATGGGCAACGACCCCGCGGTGAGCATCTGCAGCCCCGTCTATGCCGGCCCGGACAAAAACATCAGGTCGTTCGCCGGCGGCGCCTGGATGTCGCCGGCGGCCAGCCAGGTCAGCGCGACCAGCCACGTTACGAGCGCGCCCACGACCCTGGTCAGCGTGGCCGACACGGCCGCCGCCACGGCCGCGGCGAACAGCGACTATGGCGTGCTCTGGTCGTTCTCGAAGGCGGTCAGGTACGACGCCGGCAATGCGGACGGGGTCGGGGCCAATTTCCACGTCAACGACTGGCCCCTGCTCTATCCCGTCACCGGCGGCGGCGGCCCCCCGGTGAGCTCGAACGAGACGATCCTTCCCTATTTCAGATTGGGCGCGCCGTATTTCCAGGCGCCGCCGTCGACGATGGCGGGCATGAGGGCGCGCCGCGTCCTCAATGTGCCCCTGCTGTCGTGCCCCGTGGCCGGGGCCACCGCCAGCGTGCTCGGCATAGGCCAGTTCCTGATGACGGCCCCGGCCACGGCGACGCCGGCGGCCGTGTACGCCGAGTTCGGCGGGCTGGTCAGCGAGAACGCGCTCGCCGCCTCAGTGGCGTTGTTCAAATGAGCGCCGTCCGCACCAAGCGCACGCGCGCCCGCCGCGCGCGCGGCGCCGTGGCGATCGAGATGGCGGTCATCATCTCGATGACGTTCGTGATCATCCCGCTGGTGCTCGCGTTCGGCCGCATCTTCTGGTACTACAGCGCCATGAAGCAGGCCAGCCACGACGCGGCGCGCGCAATGGCGACCATGCCTCTGGCCGAAATGCTGGTCAAGACGCGCGAGCTGGACGCCGAGCAGGTCGTCGGCGCGATGGTGGCGCGCTCGCTCGCCGCGGCCGGCATCGCCGACAGCGAGATCGTCGGGGTCGAAATTCACTGCATCAATCCGAACAGCGGCTCGCTGCTTTGCACCAAGCCGTCCTCGGGCTCCACGCAGCTCAAGCCGCTCGCGATCAGGGTCAGGACGAGCGTCGACGTCGACATCGGGCTCTACATCGGCCTGACCCAGGAGTACCCGCCGAACCAGGCCATTTTTTCGCTCGAAGCGGTGACCACCGTTCCGTATTCAAACTGAGACCACGCGAGGCCAATATGCATCTCCCATTCCGCCGGCGCAGGCGCGAGCGCGGCGTCGCCGCCGTCGAGTTCGCGATGCTCGCGCTGTTCTTTTTCGCGTTTGTGGGCGGCATCGTCGAGACGGCGCGCCTGATCTATGTGATCAATACCATGGGCGAGGTCGCCCGCCACGGCGCGCGCATGGCCGCCACCGCCGAATACTGCAGCCCGACGGCGATGAGCGCGCTGCGCAGCGCGGCCGTGTTCGGCGGCCGCATCCCCGCCACCGACAACATCACCGACGCCAACGTGGTGCTCGCCTACCTGCAGGCCGACGCCAGCACGCCGGTCGCGGCGCGCCCGCCCACGCCGGCGTTGAACCTGAGCGTGTGCACGGCCAACCCGGCCTCGCCGAACTGCATCCGCTACGTGCGCGTGCGCCTGTGCGAAAGCGGCAGCGACTGCAACCGGATCGAATACAAGTTCTGGCTTCCGGTGTCGGCGCTGCTGCCGCCGGGCGGGCTGCGCCTGCCCGATTTCTCCACGGTCGTCCCGGCCGAGAGCCTCGGCTACCGCGCCGACGCGCCCGGCAGCTGCATATGAGCCGCCGCGGTCCGACAACCAAGCCGACCACAAGCCAACAACAAGGACTCCGATGAAAGCGTTGATCATTACCCGCGACCCCCAACTACAGGCCGAAATCGCATCCCAGGGCGCCGCGCGCGTGCCGCCGCTGGCCGTGGCGGCAGCCTTCCCCGGCATGCGCGAGGCGCTCGAGCGCCTGATTCCCGACAACCCGCACCTCGTGGTCGTCGACGCCGGCGACGCCGCCAACGCCGAGCCCGACCTGCTCGAGCGGCTCGCCAAGCACTACCCGCGCGCATGCTTCATGCTGCTGACGGGCGAGAACCAGCAGCAGCTCCTGATCCGCGCCATGCGCGCCGGCGTGCGCGAGGTGCTGCCGCTGCCGCTGGTGCACAAGGCCTTCCACGAGGCGCTCGACCGGATCGCCGCGGCCGCCGGCATGAGCGCCATGCGCGACGGCAAGGTGCTCGCCTTCATCTCGTGCAAGGGCGGCAGCGGCGCGACCTTCATCGCGACCAACTTCGGCTACGCGCTGGCCACGCTGGCGGGCAAGAAGGTGCTCCTGATCGACCTGCACGGCCAGTTCGGCGACGCCACCCTGTACATTTCGGACCAGAAGCCGGCCATGAACCTGGCCGACGTGTGCGGCCAGATCGCGCGCTTGGACGGCCCCTTCCTCGAGTCGTGCCTGGTCCACATCGTGCCCGGCTTCGGGGTGCTGGCGGCGGCCGACGACCCGGCCCACGGGGCCGAGCTCAAGCCCGAGCAGATGGACGCGATCCTGCGCGTGGCGCGCCACCACTACGACTACATCGTGCTCGACGCCGGGCGCCACATCGACGCCATCTCGCTGCGCGCGCTCGACAACGCCGACGCGATCTATCCGGTGCTGCAGCAGGGCCTGCCGGACATCCGCGACGGGCGCCGCCTGCTCGACATCTTCCGCTCGCTCGGCTACCCGCCCGAGAACACGCGCCTGATCGTGAACCGCTACGACAAGGGCGGCAAGCTGCGCCTGCAGGACCTGCAGACCGCGCTCGGCGCCGAGATCGCGCACACCATGCCCAACGACTACCTGGCCGTGACCGACTCGGTCAACCAGGGGGTGCCGCTGCTGCAGCTGGCGCGCGGCAGCGCGGTAGCGCGCAGCCTGGCCGAGTTCGTCGAGCTGGTGACGGCGCGCCGGGTGCCCGAGACGCGCGGCTTGTTCGACCGCCTGTTCGGCCGCGCCGACGCCGATGCGTAACGATGCCTAATCCACCGGAGACCGAGATGACCCTACGCCAACGCCTGAGCGCGTCAGAGGAGGCGCGCGCGAGCGCGCCGCAGGCCGCCGAACCGGCCCGCCACGCCTACCAGGACCTCAAGAAGAACATGCACCAGATGATCCTCGACCGGATCGACCTCGAGCGCCTCAAGCGCCTCACGGCGGAGCAGTTCAAGCACGAGCTGGCGCTGCTGATCCAGCGCATCATCGAGGAGGAGCGCATCGTGCTCAACCAGAGCGAGCGCCACAACCTGGTGCTCGACATCCAGCACGAGATGCTCGGCTTCGGCCCGCTCGAGGCGCTGCTGGCCGACCCCACCGTCTCCGACATCCTGGTCAACACCTACGCCAAGGTGTATGTCGAGCGGCACGGCCGGCTCGAGCTGACCGAGGTCACCTTCCACGACAACGCGCACCTGATGAAGATCATCGAGAAGATCGTCTCGCGGGTCGGGCGCCGGGTCGACGAGTCGAGCCCGATGGTCGACGCGCGCCTGGCCGACGGCTCGCGCGTGAACGCGATCATCCCGCCGCTGGCGGTGGACGGCCCGATCCTGTCGATCCGGCGCTTCTCGGCGACGCCGCTGACGGTCGCCGACATGCTCAACTACCGGAGCGTGACGCCGCCGATGGTGCAGGTGCTGCAGGCGCTAGGGCAGGCCAAGATCAACATCCTGATCTCGGGCGGCACCGGCAGCGGCAAGACCACGCTGCTCAACCTGCTGTCGGGTTTCATCCCGTCGGACGAGCGGATCGTCACGATCGAGGACGCGGCCGAGCTGCAGATGCGCCAGCCGCACGTGGTGCGGCTCGAGACGCGCCCGCCCAACATCGAGGGCAAGGGCGAGGTCACCCAGCGCGCGCTGGTGCGCAACGCGCTGCGCATGCGGCCCGACCGCATCATCCTCGGCGAGGTGCGCGGGGCCGAGGCGCTCGACATGCTGCAGGCGATGAACACGGGGCACGAGGGCTCGCTCGCGACGATCCACTCGAACGCGCCGCGCGACGCCCTCGCGCGGCTCGAGAACATGGTCGGCATGGCCGGCGTGACGCTGACCGCGCGCGCCACGCGCCAGCAGATCTGCTCGGCCATCACGGTGGTGCTGCAGGTCACGCGCCTGACCGACGGCACGCGCAAGCTGGTGAGCATGCAGGAGATCACGGGGATGGAGGGCGAGGTCATCGCGATGCAGGAGATCTTCCGCTTCGAGCAGACCGGGGTCGACGCCGACGGCAAGGTGCTCGGCCAGTTCCGCGCCAACGGCGTGCGCCCGCGCTTCGCCGACCGCCTGCGCATGTTCGGCGCCCCGGTGCCCGACAACTGCTTCGACCCCTCGCGCATCTACGAATAGCGCGCCGGGCGGCGGCCGCCTTCCGGTTCCAGGTTTCAGGTTTTTTGGCAGGAGGTAGCATGGATCTCATGTTTGGAAGTTTCATGGTGATGCTGTTCGCGGCGACCAGCCTGCTCGTCGAGGGCGCCTACCTGTGGTGGAGCGGCACCCACGGCAGCGCCGCCCAGCGCGTCAACCGCCGCCTCAACCTGATGACCGGCGGGGTCGACGCGCAGCACGAGCGCATCTCGATCCTCAAGCAGCGCCGTTTCGCCAAGGGCGAGCTGGGCAACCGGATGCTGCAGAAGGTCGGGCTGTTGCGGCGGCTCGACCACCTGATGGTGCACGCCGGGCTGGGCTGGTCGGTGGCGCAGTTCCTGGCCTGGTCGGCCGGCCTGGGCGTGCTCGGACTGGCGCTGGCGCACATGTGGCCGGGACCGCCCGCACCGAAGGTCGTCGTCGCGCTCATGTTCCTGGCCGTGCCGTTCGCGCTGGTGCGGCGCGCGCGCCGGCTGCGCCTGCTCACGATCGAGCGCCAGCTGCCCGAGGCCGCCGACTTCCTCGCGCGCGCGCTGCGCGCCGGCCACTCGTTCACCAACGTGCTCGCGATGGTCGGCTCGGAGCTGCCCGAGCCGCTCGCGGGCGAGTTCCGCACCGCCAACCAGGAGATCAACTACGGGGTGCCGCTCAACGACGCGCTGCAGAACATGGCCGAGCGCATCCCGCTGGCCGACCTGCGCTACCTCGTCATCGCGGTGCTGATCCAGCGCGAGTCGGGCGGCAACCTGGCCGAGATCCTCGGCAGCATCGCCCATATCATCCGCGAGCGCCTCAAGCTGATCGCCCAGGTGCGCGTGCTCTCGGCCGAGGGCCGGATGTCGGCCTGGATCCTGGGACTGCTGCCGTTCTGCGTCATGTTCGTCATGAAGATGACCAACCCCCAGTACGTGAGCCTGCTGTGGACCGACCCGGTCGGCGTCAAGCTGCTGTGGTACGGGGCCGCGATGCTCGTGGTCGGCGTGCTGTGGCTGCGCCGCGTGATCCGTATCCACGTTTAGGAGAGCATCGATGGAATCCGCACACCTGATTTTCCTCGGAGTCATTTTCGTCGTCGTGATCGTGCTGGTGCTGGTCGCGACGGTCGTGTTCAGGCCGGGCGCGTTGCGCGAGCGCCTCGCCAGCGTCGAGGGCAAGTCCGAGGCCGGCGCGCCCGATGCCGACGGCTGGGTCGAACGGGTGGCCAAGGTCGCCCAGCCGTTCGGGCGCCTGTCGCTGCCCGAGGAGGGTTGGGAGAATTCGACCCTGCGCACCCGCTTCATGACCGCCGGCCTGCGCAATGCGGCCGCGCCCGCGCTCTTTTTCGGGGCCAAAAGCGTGCTCGCGCTGGCCACCCCGGCGCTCGTCGCGCTCGTGCTGCTCGCCTCGCGCACGCAGGTCGCCGGGCCACGCTTCATGCTGCTGCTGCTGCTCGGCGCGGCGATGGGCTATTACCTTCCCAACATGGTGCTGGCCCGGCTGGCCGAGCGGCGCCGGCGCGAGATCTTCGAGACCATCCCCGACGCGCTCGACCTGTTGACGGTGTGCGTCGAGGCCGGCCTGAGCCTCGAGCGCGCGCTGATCAAGGTGGCCGGCGAGATCCACATCAAGAGCGTGGTGCTGGCGCAGGAGCTGCAGCTGGTGCTCATGGAGATGCGCGCCGGCTTCACGAAGGAGAAGGCGTTGCGCAATTTCGCCCTGCGCAGCGGGGTCGAGGACGTCGACACGCTGGTCGCGATGATGATCCAGTCCGAGCGCTTCGGCACCAGCATGGGCGACTCGCTGCGCGTCCATTCGGACAACCTGCGCGTCAAGCGCCGTCTGATCGCCGAGGAGTGCGCGGCCAAGATCGGCCTCAAGCTGCTGTTCCCGCTCATCTTCTGCATCTTCCCGGTGCTGCTGATGGTGTTGCTCGGCCCGGCCGGGATCCAGATCGAACGCACCCTGCTGCCCGCCTTGAGCGGATCGAATTGAACCCTTACAGGAGATCGCCATGCGGACCACCCTCAAACGGTTAAGCGCGCTCGGCGCCGGCGCCATGCTGCTCGCCTGCGCCGAGCTCGGCCGGCTGCCGCCCCACACCGCCGGCCATGCGCCGGAGCAGGCCGCGCGCCTGTCGGCCGACGACGCCTACGTGCTCGGGCGCCAGCACCACCTCGCCGGACGCGCGGTGCCGGCGCTGCGCTATTACCAGGCGGCGCTGGCGGCCAACCCCGGCCACGTCAACGCGCGCAACGGCTTGGCGACGCTGCATGCCGAGCGCGGCGAATTCAAGCAGGCGATCGCGATCTGGCAAGACTTGACCTCCGACACGGCGCGCGCGCCCGGCGCCGGCGCAGCCTTCCTGTTCAGCAATCTCGGCTACGCCCACTTCCTCAGCGGCGACTACGAGCCGGCGGTGACGGCGCTCGAGAAGGCGTGCGTGCTCGACCCGCTCAACGCGCGCGCGTGGCAGCACATGGGCGGCGCGCTCGCCAGGCTGGGGCAGGGCGAGCGCGCCGAGCTCATGTACAAGCAGGCGCGCGCCCTTGATAAGCACGACTTCAAGGCCGATTACCTGGCGGTCGGACCGCGCGCGGGCGCCGACGCGGCGCGCCAGGGCCAGGAGCGGCCGGGACAGCAGTGGGCCAGCACCGAGTTGCGCCAGACCAGCGCCGGCGTGTTTGAATTGCACCGGGTCGCGCCGGGGTCGGCCGCCGCGGCCGCTCCCGCGCTCGCGCTCGCCGAGCGGCCCGCCATGGCGGCGCCGGCCAATCTGGCCGCGCCCGCGCCACTGGCGGCCGCGCGGGGCGGGCCGCGGCACACCTTGGAAATTCGCAACGGCAATGGAGTGACCGGCATGGCGCGCGCCCTTGGCCGCCGGATCGACGGCGCCGAGGTGCGCGTGGTGCGGCTGTCGAACCATCCCGGCTACGGCGTGCAGAAAACCCGGGTTGAATACCAGCGCGCGTTCCGCGACGCCGCGCAGCAGCTGGCCGGGCGCTTCGGGCCGGCGGCCCTGGTCGAAGTCGACGGCGGCAGGCGCGCCGACATGCGCCTCGTGATCGGGCGCGACAGGATGCCGGGGAAGATCGCGCGAGAATCGGACGCTGCGGCGATGCTGCTGGCCAAGGCCGACGCGCCGCAATAGCGGCGAACAGGGGAAGTCGCCCGGTTCGTTTGGTGCACATCAAGCGCGGCCGCCGGGCGCACGCGAAAATGGGTTTGATCACCTACAACCCTTGGAGCAAACCCATGAGCCTCTTAAAACGTTTCACCAGCATCTTGTCCGCCTTCATGATCGCTGCGCTGGTCGCCTGCGCGCCGACCGCCACGCGCGAAGGCACGGGCGAGTACATCGACGACACCATCATCACGAGCAAGGTCAAGGCGGCGCTCGCGGCCGACCCCGACGTGAAGGCGACCGAAGTCAATGTCGAGACCTTCAAGGGCAATGTGCAGCTCAGCGGCTTTGTCAGTTCCGACGACCACGTGCAAAAGGCTGTCGACCTGACGCGCAAGGTCGAAGGCGTCAAATCGGTCAAAAACGACATGCGCGTCAAACAGGCACAGCCATAAGCGTAAAAAAGCCGCCCCATCGAGGGGCGGCCGTCGTTGGCGAACGCCTCACTGCCAGTTGACGCTGCCCAGGCCGCGCGCCGACGCGTTGCGCGTCGCGGGCTTGCCGTACACGGTCGCCGAGCCGAGGCCGTTCAAATTCAAATGCGCCGAGTTTTTCGCGTACACCGTCGCGCTGCCCAGGCCCGTCATATCGAGTTCGACGGCGTCGGCGCGCAGTTGCTGCGCATTGAGGCTGCCGACCCCGCCCAACTTCGCGTGCAGCATCTTGCTGTTGCCATTGATCGCGATGCGGCCCGCGCCCTGCAGCTCGAGTTCGATGCGTTCGCTCGCGCCCGCGTTGAGCGTCATGCTGCCGACCCCGCCCAGGCTGGCGTCGATGTGCTTGTAGCTTCCCGTGTGCGTGATGGCGCCGGCGCCGTCGAGCGTGAGCTTGATGCTGTCGCCCGAAAAGCCGCTGAGCTCGGCCGATCCCACGCCGTGCGAGGCCAGTTCCTTCATGTTCGGCAAGGTCAGTTCGGCGCGCAACTCGCGCTTGCCGCCGCCCCAGCGGAAACCGCCGCGGCCGGTATCGATCTGCAAGGTATCGCCGTCTTGCGACACCGACACCTTTGACAGCGCCTCCTTGTCGCCATACAGCACCAGCGATGGCGTCACGCCCTGTTTCATGCGCAGGTTGATCACTCCGCCGAGCTTGACCTTGATGATGCGCGCGTCAACCGCGCGCGCCTCGGTCAGCGTCTCCGCTGCGATGGCCGCGGCGCTGCTGGCAGCGAAGGTGGCGGCAAGTACGGCTGTGCAAAAAATCTTGATCATGATGGTCTTCCGGGTAGGTGTGGCGGTTGCAGGCGTTGTCGGATCAGTCGCCCAATTGGGCTTTTTGGGCGGCGGTCAGGCGCTTCGCCGTGACGGTCACAACCGTCATATTGAGGTCGGCGGCGGCCTGCACGCTGACCGGGGCGGCAACGCGAGGCGCAGGTACGGCGGCCGTCGCGAGGGTGGTCATCGAGACCAAGCCGATGGCGATGAGAAAGATGGCTTCCATGTTTTTGGCGATGTTCATAGTGGGCTCCTGGTGGGGTAAGTGCGTTGGGTTGAGTGAACTATAGCCAAGGCCCAACTTGACAACTACCGGAATGCGATGAAGTGCCGGTTTTGCGGATTGGAGGGTCGAAAACCGTCGCAGAGGGGCGTCCCTGCCAGCAAAACCGGCGGTCCGGCGTGATGGCGCGAAGCGGCAGCGGCGGTGTCGGGGAAAGGCGGCGACGCCGGGATCGCGCCGGCCATGGCTAACAGGCTTTCTTGTTCACGCCCGGCAATTGCGTTAGCATGATTGTCATTAATCAGGGGCGTCGATCAAATCGTGAACAGGGGGCTAGCGTGAATCCAGTGCTTAGGAACATTTTGGCGGTGATCGCCGGGTTTGGGATGGGCAGCCTCGTGAACATGGCACTCATCGCGATCGGGCCAAGCATCATCGCGCCGCCGCCCGGCACCGATACCAGCACAATGGAGGGACTTAAGGCGGCCATGCTGTTATTCGAACCGAAGCATTTCATCTTTCCGTTTTTGGCCCATGCGCTTGGCACGTTCGTCGGCGCCGCCGCCGCGGCCCGGGTCGCCGCGAGCTTGAAGCTGCATCTCGCGCTCGGCATCGGCGTCTTGTTCCTTGCCGGCGGGGTTGCGGCGGTCATGATGCTGCCGGCGCCCGCATGGTTCGACGCCCTCGACCTGATCGGCGCCTATCTGCCAATGGCGTGGATCGGCTGGAAATTGGCCACACCCAGGGTTAGATGACGCGGCAGGGGCGGCATCCACGCCGCCTGCCGCTGCGCACGGCACAGGTGCTGCCGGGCTCTGTGTACCTGGCTTCGACGCTTGCGCTGGCGGCCGCCATCCTCATTGTCGTGGCCGGCGGCAGGCTGAGCCATCCGGCATTGGGAGCGATCGGATCGGCGCCGCCGGATTTGCACGCCGCGGCCGTGCTGCTGCCCACGGGCGCGCAGGAATCGGTTGCCGGATGGTTTGTCCGCGGCACCCCGGGCCGCGGCGCAATTTTGCTGTTGCATGGCGTGCGCAGCGATCGGCGCCAAATGACCGCCCGCGCGCGCTTCCTGGCGAAGGCCGGCTACGCGGTCCTGCTGATCGATTTGCCGGCGCACGGCGAGAGCGCGGCCGAGCGGATCACGTTCGGCATGCATGAGTCGGCCGGGGTCGACGCTGCCCTGGCCTACCTTCGCCACACGCTGCCTGGGGAAAAGCTCGGCGTGATCGGCGTGTCGCTTGGCGCCGCCGCGTTCGTGCTGGGCCACGCGGCTCCGGCCCCCGATGCGGTGGTGCTCGAATCGATGTACGCCTCCATCGAAGGCGCCGTTGCGGATCGCCTCGCGATCCGGCTGGGCCCGCCGGGAAGGATCTTGTCCCCGCTGCTTTTATGGCAATTTCCGCTGCGCCTGGGGATACCTGCCGACAAAATCCGCCCCCTCGCGCACATCGGCCGCTTGACTTCGCCCGTACTCATCGCGTCGGGGACGCTCGACCTGCATACCCCGTTCAGTGAAACCGAACGCCTGTTCTCGGCGGCGAATGCGCCGAAGGAGTTGTGGCCGGTGCGCGGCGCGTACCATGTCGATCTGCACGCGTTCGGCCCGGCGGCGTACGAGGCGAGGGTCCTGGCTTTTCTAGCCAAACACATGTCGCCGAGCGCTGGCCGAGCAGAAACAGGCACCGGATCGACGCCGGAAATGCAAAAAGGGTCACCAGCCAAAGCGGTAACCCTTTAATTTCATGCTGAATTCTGGTGCCGACTGCCGGTTTCGAACTGGCCACCTGATGATTACAAATCCGTACTCAAGAACTGGTTGCAACAATTTGGAATAAATTAGAGTATAAAAATCAAGAGGTTATATTGATGGTCCTGTTGTGGATTGCCCCAACATGTTCTGATTTATTGTCTCTTAGTGTCCCGCCGCTGTCCCATTTTCCTGCCATTTTCCGAAATGGCTCAGTTGTACAGACGCGCAAGTTTGGCGTCAGTACCAAGTCTCCCGAGTCTGACTTCGCGCAAACGCTGGCTGAGTCATGCAGTGACGGATTTGATCGCAGCGCCGTAACGATACTGTAGCCGGAAACCAAGTTGTTCGGCCAAGCCGTGAACCTGATTCACCAGGTCGGCGACTAGCGTATGGGTTTTGCGGCCCCGCGTGTCGTCGTAACGGCTTTCGATACGCCCCCAAAATAGAATGTCAAAAAGGGTGGAATCGATCCAGTCGACCTGCTCGTCATATCCTGCAGCCCATCTTATGTGCTCTGCTTCGACCAGCAATTCCTTCAGGTTCGCCTCCGATCCGAATAAACACGATCCGAAGTGGACGAACTTTATGTTTTCGTTGGCCGCCAGCGTGGAGATAATTGTGCTTCTGTTCATGTCCTTTTTCAGGCCTGCCAGCCGCCCGTTGTCGCCGTGGGCGGCCACGTACAACAACTTACTGCCGCCGATAGGCTCATTGTTGTATGCGCGGACCCAGTGCTGAAACGAGCTCTTGTCGAAAAAAGTCTGGTGAAAAGCTTTGAGTCCGCGTGCCGAGGCGAACTCGCGCACCATGGGCCATACCGACGAGGACTTCACTGATTCGCTGTCCCAGGGCGATTCAAGGACGAGGATGGATTTAAACAAGGGAATATTGGCCGATTAGTGTGGGTACTGCCGGCTTGGCCTTACTGGGGGCCTTGACGGGAATCATGCGTCGACTCGCGACGGCTCTTTTGTATAAGCCCCTCATATCGGTCCACCATGGGGCGAGCAGCGAGCTCGCGCCGATGGCTGGCCGTTGAGCGAAACTTATATGAATTTCGAGCATAACATTATTTCAATCTGACAAGCTTATCGTCGCGCGCTTTGCATCAAAGCGGGAGACCAGCGCTTTCGATTCCTTGCAGTCGGCCAAACTGTGGGCTGATTGGTAGACCAAGTAGGCGGTCGGTAAGGCAAGGCCTGCCTGTTGCGACGGTCGTCCAGCCAGGGTGGCTCGCGCCTCTGCTGCCGCCCATTCATGGTAGTAGACATCAGTTCGGTCAGCGCCTCGGGCGTACGGGAGTCGAAGTAAGCGAGCTCACCTTCCGTTTGCGTCAGCTCCCAACCCAAGCTTTTGCGCCACGTCGCCTCTGTTATCCCGGACAGTTCAGCGAGCACGCGTGCCGTGGCGACTACGGGCTTCACCAAAGGGCCACGGGAGCGTACGTGCCTTTTCGCACACGCTGTTGGAAAAGTATATAGCCTGCAATCTTGATGCAACGCTACACGTGTTGTCCGAAGTCGTTCAAATTGGACGTTTGCCAGAGGTGACTTCCGTCTGCGTCGTTGGCTTGTTACCGCCTCAAGCACGTGTATCTCTCCATAGGAGCTTCGCGCATGAATCTACACAGCCTACTCGCGCCGTTCGGCTTATCGGATATGAACCGCCCCATCCGGCTTCGCCTGTGGAACGGGCAGAAATTTGTCGATGATGTGCTATTGGTAAAGCAAGTCACGGGCGTTGAAGGGATCTGCTCCCCTCTCGAATATCGCCTCCTCTGTGTCGCAGCGCAAGCCGATCTCCCGCTCAAACAGTTCATCGCCATGCCCGCCGAACTTCAATTCGTCACGAGCACAGGCGGCTTGCGCTCGGTGTGCGGCATTGTTGACGGCGTGGAGGAGGGCGAGTCTGATGGCGGTCTCGCGACCTACCTGCTAACCATGCGCGATGCACTCACGATCAACGAAAAGGGATCCAACACCCGCATCTTTCGCAGCATGAGCGAAGTGGATATCACCAACGTCATTCTGGGCGCCTGGTCTCGCGAGAATGCGGTGCTGGCCCGCGCCTTCAACTTCGAGACTTGGCGCTTGAAAAGCGACTATCCGCGCCGCGAATTCACGATGCAATACAAAGAGTCCGACTCGGCCTTCCTGCGCCGCCTCTGGAAGCGACGTGGGATCGCCTGGTTCGTCCAGCCGACCTTGGGGAGGGGAGGCCATGACGCCCCGGCGCACACGCTGGTCCTGTTCGACAACGTCCAATCGCTTGAGCAGAACGTAGCAGGTATCGTGCGCTACCATCGCGATGACGGCACTGAGAAGGCCGATAGCATCACTGCTTGGCACCCTGTGCGAACGCTGACGCCGGGGAACGTCAGACGTCAGAGCTGGGACTATAAAGCGGCAAGTATGATGTTCGTCACGCATTCAAGCCTGAGTGATCAGGGGGAACTTGGCAATCAACTCGCAGCGGGTCTTGACGACGGTTTGATCGACGTGCAGCACGCGGGTGACAATTCGGCCGACTACCAAGCCCTGAGCGCGCTGCGCATGGCTCACCATGAATTCAAGTCGAAGTGCGTGCGTGGCGAGGGTGGTGGGCGCGATTGGAACGTGGCCCATTGGATGCGCGTTACCGGTCACTCCGGAATCGACAGTCATCCAGTGGCCGAGCGCGAGTTCGTTTTCACGGAACTGCGTGTTGCGGCCGAAAATAATTTGCCGAAAGCGCTACGAGAACGAGCAAATCGTTTGTTTGCGTTGAATCGATGGGGCACCGACGGCAATACCTTTGCCGACCCTGGCGTTGGCGCCACCGAGGCGAGCGCCGAACGCGATGGACGCTACACGGTGCACTTCACCTGTGTGCGGCGTGGCGTACCAATCTTGGCCGCCTTCGACCCGCGCATCGACCTGCCGCGCACGGGCAATGAAACCGTCGTGGTGGTTGGTCCGGAAACCGGGAGCGTGCACTGTGACGAATTGGGACGAGTGCGCGTGCGTTTCCCCGGGAGTCGTCCGGAGGAACGCGCTGGCGCATTCAATCCCACTGACGAATTGACGGAGCACGATTCAGCTTGGGTGCCGGTTTGCACGGGTTGGGCCGGAGCGCAATACGGAGCCATCTCCCTGCCCCGTGTGGGAACGTCGGCCGTGATTGCCTTTATGGGCGGCGACCCTGATAAACCGATTATCGTCAGCGCCACGCATAGCGGCGTAAGCCCCCCGCCCAGTTTCAGCCATGTAAGCAGTCTTCCGGAAGACCGACACCTCTCGGGAATCGTGAGCCGGGAAATCGGTGGGACAAGGTCGAATCAATTAAGGATCGACGACACCAAGGGCCAGATTAGTGCGCAGTTGGCCAGCGACCACGCGTCCACCCAACTGAACTTGGGATACTTGACCCACCCGCGCAGCAAGGGCAGGGCCACGCCGCGAGGCGACGGGTTTGAGCTGACCAGCAATGATGGCGGGAGCATCCGTACTGCCAAATCCTTGCTGATATCGACATGGCAGCGGCTCGACGCATGTGCCAATCAGCTAAGCGCCGAAGAGCACCTCGGGTTGATGCAAGACTGCGCCGAGCTCTTCAAGTCACTTGGCCAGGTCGCCTTGGCGAACCAGGGATTGGCGCTTGACCCCGCGCCACAGGTCGAACTGCGGGACCACATTAAGGCGGCCCCGGGTGGCGGCAATACCGACCCGGAAGGAATCGGCGGTGAGCCAACTCTTAGCGTGACGGCTGCGGCGGGTATGGCCTTAACTACGCCAAAGACCATCGTCAGCTACGCCGGAATGAATATCGATACCGTGGCGCAGCAAAACTTGCAGTTCTCGAGCGGGCAGTGCTTCAACCTGAACGCAGGCAAGGGTATCTCGCTGTTCTCGCACCACGAGGGCATCAGGGCCATCGCCCATTATGGGAAATTCGTTATGCAAAGCCAGCACGACGACACCGAAATCAACTCTGCAAAAAACATCATGATCACCGCCACCGACGGAATAATCTCCCTAATGGCCAAGGAAATTCGCCTGATCGCAGAGGATGGCTCGTTCACCAAAATTGGCGGCGGCATTGTCAACGGCACCAACGGCGACATCAAGAACCAGGCGGCCAACTTCCCGTTCAGCGGCCCAGCCACGATGGCAACAGAATTGCCGACCTTTGGCGCGGGCACAGTGGACCAGAAATTCATACTCAAATATGGGCCCAATGGCGATGGCCGAGCTATTGCTCCAAATCGCGCATTTGAAATCGACATGAATGACGGAAGTATCGTCAAGGGCGTAAGTGACGCGCAGGGCAAGACCGCCGTATTACAACGCGACGCCATGCACATTGCTTCCGTGCGCATTGTGCCTGACGAGGAATGAAGCAAACAATTGCGAATCGGCGAACCAA
The DNA here is from genome assembly GCA_040384885.1 of Pseudomonadota bacterium. Taxonomy (GTDB): domain Bacteria; phylum Pseudomonadota; class Gammaproteobacteria; order Burkholderiales; family Burkholderiaceae_D; genus Telluria_A. The sequence continues at coordinate 21,849 of JAZKIN010000064.1, forward strand.
CCTAGAGGGCTGAGCATGAAATACAAGAGAACGCCTATAGTTTATGGCAAGGGCACGGGCATCTTGCATTACAACCGCGCCTACGACAAGACAGTCGCGGTAAGGCAGAACCTGCCGGGCAATATCATCATGATCCATGGGGTCAACGATGTCGGCACCAGCTACGACCAGGTCGAGCAAGGCCTATGCGCCGGCCTTCGCGCGCGCATGGGCTGGGACCATTATCTGGCTGGTAGTTACCGCATGCCAGGCGACCAGAAGAATGACAAGGACACGGTGCAGGCTGATCCCGACGCCGTGTTCTACAAACGACAAAACACGAAGGAAACCGACAGTCCGGTGATTCCTTTTTACTGGGGATTTGCAGAAACGGCAAAACAGGCCGGAGCGAAGAATGGACAGCGAATTGATCGCTATGGCAACCGGCTCGACAAGGACCTGTCTAAAGGTGGCGGCCCGTTCGCCAACGCCACTTCCACCCTCCCCGACATGTGGCACATGGGGAAGTCACAAGCGGGCGGCCTGCTCGATTGGGCGCAGAAGGACGCGACGCACCCGGTGCTCAACAACCCCGGCCGCATGTACATGATCCTCGCCGCCAAACGACTTGCAGCCTTAATCACTATGATTCGCGACTATGATGAAAACGAGGCCGTCACGCTGGTAGCGCATAGCCAAGGCTGCATGCTTTCTCTGCTGGCCCAGGCATTCCTGCTGCAGGATGGTTATCGCCCGGCCGATACGCTGATCCTCAATAATCCGCCATACAGCCTGGTTGACGAGATGCCGACCACGACCAGTTGGGTGGAAGGCAGTTCGGGAGTGGATGCTCCCATGCAGGGCCATTACGACAAGCTTGACGGTAGGCAAACCATGCATGCTCGGCTGCAGACGCTGGTCAACATAGTGCAGGGCGTGGTCAAGGCCAGACACTCCGCGCCGGCCTTCGGTTCATTGACGGATCAGGCCATCCACCATGGCATGGTTAGCGGCACCTGGCAAGCGGCCGCCGACCGCGACAACCGCGGCAAGGTCTACCTGTACTTTTGTCCCGAAGACATGACCGTGGCCTTGAACAACGTGCAAGGCATTGGATGGCAAGGGGTTCCCGACTACCAGCGCGGCAGTCAACTAAAGCATGTTGCGGAGACGACGGGCAACCGGGCACAAGTTCCTACCGGGCGGATGATCGACGTGAAAGTCCACGTCGCGCGCGCGCCGATGAAGGAGCTTGGCGCTGGATTTTTCCAGCGGGTGTTTACTGTCAAGAAGCGGCCCGACCCGAAGAGCGGCAAGCCCGTGTTGATCGGGCAGGCAAGGCCGCATGACTTTGTGCTGCGTACCGATGGCGAAGACGATCAGGCTCATACCGAAGCGAGCGACAGCTTCACAAGCAAAAATCTTGTGCGCGCGCGGTTGCCGGAACCGCTTCACGGTGGCCGCAACGGACCGCTTACCCCCGAACAGTTGCGCAATAACATCCGTACAATCAACGGCGAACCGCTGCCAAAACCCGTCGAGGCAAGTTTGTATGCGGGGGCACGGGCCGACGCCAAAGGCCGCAAAGGGGCGCTCGAGGACGTCGATCAAATTGATGCCGCCATTGCTGTGACCAGCGACTATGGAGGTAAGAAGGGCGGCAGCGGAGTCTGGCAGGTGTACCAGGACCCCACTGGGCAACCGGCCCCGGGTGGAATACAGGGACTCCAACATGCGGTGATGGCGGCGGGGGTCTACGATGGCGTCGTAAAATTCGCACCTGAAAAAAAAGCGGCTCTACATTCTCTCCTTAATAAAGGCAAGTCAGAGGGGGAGTTTTGCCAGATTCATGCCGTATATGACTGTATGGGTACTTCCGGTCGGGCCGGTTATACCGGGCAGGTACTGGTGCATCGAACAGAAACATCCAATGAAGCACGTTTGCGCTGGCAGCAAGCTAGCGGCGCACGTTCGTTTCATGGCGCCATTTATGGCAGTGCGGATAATCACCGCCAAGTTACTGCCTACGATGTTGCCATCGGCGGAGGTAAGGCCTGTACCGATCCGGATTTCTATAAATATTTGTCGGCGGTAGCGGATTGGCGATTGAAGCAGGGTAATGCAGAAAAGGCACGCTCGTCCATTTTGGAATGGGAAAAATTCGTTCAAAGATTTCACATTTACTGGAAGGACGAACCTCAATGGCGTAGGGAATTAATCGAAGGAAATTCCAAGTACTACAGTACGGGCGTGCTTCCTGCCTGCGTACCGGCACTGCACGTCGGCTTGCCTGGGTCCGTGGTCTGTGAAACCCTGAACGGCAGACGCTCGGCATCGGCCAAACCAACTTCGCCGCACGAGCCCTTAGCTGTCGCCATTACAGGTAAGGAAGGCGGCGTATGAACGCCGCCTCGACCGCGCAGCCGCCGAAGCTGTGGAAGTATTCACTAGGCGCTTTCGTTGTTTTGATGGCAGCTATCCCATTATGGACAGTGTTCATGACCTTCGCGGTGCTGCCCCATTTTTCTTTCGTGACGCAGGAGCAAATGATGAGTGCAAACAACGAATGGCTGTGGCAGGTGTTGAAGTGGTGTGTTTTAGTCCCGGCGGCAATCGTTGCGCTTGCCTTCGGCGTGCGTTGGATGATGGCCTCGAAGAACGCCCAAGCGGGCCAAAAGCAGATCGTCGAGGCTCAGCCGAATAAACCGGCCAGGTCCGAGCAGGATAGACGCGAGTACGTGCTGGAAGTGATCGGCATGGGCGTGACCCTTGACAAGTACCGGCAAGGGACGTTGTGGGAAGCGTTGCAAAAGGGCAGTCCGTACGTAACAATCCGCGAACAGGACAAGGAGAAGTATCCATACTCTGATATGGACAAGCATGGTTTAAGCGGTGGACGCGGCGGTGATTCGCTTGAAAACGGGGCCCAATACACGCCGATGTATTACGGGGTGCCTGTGTTTAACGCGGAACCCTCTGTGTTCAATGCAAGGGCAGACAAGCCCAATAGCCCACTCATGGGCCTGGCAGGAAGCGCACGGTCGTCTGGCATGTCCTGGCACCTGTTTGTAGCAGGGCCACGGCGATTCGGGGAACACCCCGACCGCATTTTGGAAGACGTGTTCGCGTTCTTCGATGCCAATCCCGACGTGCCATACATTGTTCTCAATTCGGACGACAGCATGGCGTCGCGCGATGGCTACCGCCCGGAAGGCGCGCCGCCCCTTCTTAAAGACGGCCACTACATCCCCGAAATGCCCGACGCTTCTGCGCTATTCGTATTGGCCCGGCGCGAGCGGGTAGAAGCTGTCCGTCCATTTGTGTGGGACGATCCCGATAACGATTTTGTGCAGAAAATCTTCCGCTGGATGTATTGCGAACTGACGGAAGCTGTTCCTCATCCTGAACGCAAGCAGATCGTCCGGACTCCCGCACAGGTGGGCGCCGATGCGACCCGGCATGAAAACAGTGATCCAGTTCAGCGTCCACCCCTCGTCTCTGAATGGCTGGAGGCGTCAGCCGCCTTCGCCCAGCGCCCGGATATCCGTGGCACGGGTACCGTCAGTCTGCTCAACAACATCAATCCTTGGGCCCACCGACCGCCGACGAACTGGAAGCCGACGCCGTGGTTTCCGATTCCCTGGAACCGGCGTCAACTCGATACTTTTGACGGGCTTCCTACGCTCGGCTTTATCCATCGCCCCACCTTCGTCAAATTCACCGACCAGGAGGGCAAACCGCTGACGCGCCGCGACGAGCGGGAGAAGGCGCTGCAGGCGGGTTGGCGTGAGGCGCTACGCGCCCTGCCCGATTCAGAGCGTGCCAAGGCCCCGGCCCGGATCATCGCCGCGACCGGCGACAATAGCGACCAGTTGCTGGCACTGCACAGCACCCTCAACGCATACGCTGCGGCCGGAGGACCCGAAATCGACACCGCCAAGTCAGACCAGTTCATAGACACCGACAAGCGCCTCGGCAACACCGGCGCGGCTACCCTGTTCGTGCAAATGGCTATTGGCGTCATGGGCAGCTACCGCGACGGCGGCATTAGCGCGGCCATCAACCTGCGCAACAAAGATGAGGCATCCATTGTCTTTATCAGCCCGGCGCCAGCCGACAAGCGCAAGACGCAGACGCATCCGGAGGGTATCGCCGATGTGTTCGCGCACAAGGGCACTCCCGCCATCGATCCTGCCAACTACGACCAGTGATCGCCGAACGCCCTTAAATGTTCACCATATTGATGATGCTGGCGCCGGCCAGATCGAATTTGTTCACGATCACCGTTTTGAGGATATTTGCATGCGTAGAATTATCTTGTTAAACGACCCGACTAGCCACGGTGGCCAAGTGTCGAGCGTCACCGCAACCCATTTCACGATCGGTGGAATCGCCGTTGCGCGTGTTGGTGACAAATGCACATGTCCATTGCACGGCCAAGGCACTATCGTCGAAGGCGATCCCCATCACACAATTGACGGCATTCCTGTCGCATACGTCGGCCATAAGACGAGCTGTGGTGCGACGTTACAAGCGACGGTTCCCAATTTTGGAAGGATATGACAAAAGACATGGCTAAGTGGTACAGCTACACCTGCGCCATCTGGCGGCTCAGCGGCACCGCCGCTTGCGGGATCACGCCCTTGACGCCGTGGTGGTGCTGGATTGTGCAACAGGTAGCCCGGGTCGCGCCAGCGGCAGCTCTAGCTCCATCAGGCCCGGCGGGTCTTGGGCCGGATGTCGCGGTGCGCCGGGGACTACGGCGTCGGTGATGACGTCCAGTTGATGGTCTCGGGCGGCGCCACGCAAGCGTACTGGAGCAGGTGGGTGAAGCCAACCGGGTCTATCACTAGCACGCGCGTGCCGATACGTTCGAGGTAGCGCGCCGCCGAGAATATGGGCTTGCGCAGAGAATGGACCGATTCGCCCCGGCCGAATAAATGGCAGATTATCTTGGCCAGTTGCCGAGATAGCTAGGCTGCTCAACCGAGCATAGCCGTGGGAGTACTTTGATCCGCATATCCGTGACCCGTTTAAGGCAGATCATGAGGCAGTCCCCAATGTCTAATTTAGAGACGTCATAGCTAAATACTATTGGATGTCTGCCTATCATACCGTCATAATTGGTTTGCTCATCTTCCATTGGAAGAAAGAGGTGACCGTGACATCGCTCGGTCCATAATAAGCGGTGTACCTATTTCCAAACGCCGCCTTCAAGGTGGCGTTTTTGCGTCAGAACCACTCGCAGCCCTTCAAGTCTGCATCTGATTCAGCATGGTAGCTGCTCAATCGTTTTGTGTAATCCGACTCCTTGCCTTCATTGTCAACATAGAATGATGTCACCAGATAAGTCGAGCTCTTTCCCAGTTTTTGAAGGATGACAACGAATTTCTCGGCGTGCGCCCAAAGATACAGACGAATATTTTTCTTTCCGGTAGTTTCCCGATGATAAAAAAGCGAGACTTCTTGGTGGCTGTGATTGTCAATGATCTCCCTTACCCATGCTAGCCGACAACTTCTATCGAAGTCTGTGAATCTGGCATTCCATTTCTTGATCCTCTGGCCCCCGACGTATTCGAATGTATAGTCATCGCGCGACGTCAGATGCCAGAAAGTTTCCTCTTTTCCCTCCGATTTTCGACTTACTTGTGGATCAACCCAAATCTTTCCACCAAGAATTGCGGCCGAGTCGATGAAATCGCGTCTGAATATTGCGTAAAGGTGTGGGATGATCTCCGCCGCGTCAATTTGATTGATCTTGATTGGCTCGGATAACATCAGTTTTTCCTCGGGCTGAACATGAAAATATTGAATTTGTCTTCCCATGGCGGGGTTCCCGCAGTCAAACTACGCGAGACGGAACGCTCTAGCAGTTGTACAAGCTCGCGCTTAATCGGGCTATCTTTAGGGATATCCGTCCTGTTAGCGTAAGCAACTGCCCCGATCATAAAATCGCAAAGCTGAATCAGCTGAGACTCGTGAGAGCGAATGATATGGGTACGTACCCATGACGCCCCTCCGGTTTCAAGAATTTCCTGCATTTTCACCGCCCGAATCGCCCCCTGCGTATCCATATAGTCCAGATATAGGCGGTGGCCTTTACATGGGCCTAATAAATCCCGTAGCGTGTAATACGCCATCTTGTAATAGAACGTACCCGCGGAACCCGCGTTGTATCTGTCATGGTCTAGCGTGTGTTTGTTCTGTACTACGGTCGCCTTGAACCGTAATGCCTGCGCGTTGCAGAAGAGAGCCAGCAAGTCAGTATAGAAGGCCAACTTGCCCGGCACTGGCTTGGCCCATTTAATTTCTTGATGAAAATTGTGGATGTCCCTCAATTTCATTATTGAATCTGTCACCTGCTTGAGCTGGGCGGCATCACTACGAATGGCCCCGAAAACCATAACATTTGACCGGTCGTGGGGAAGATGGCAACTTTCGTCACAAAATATCTTGAAGTCAGGCTGGAGTCCAACCCGTTGGCGCTCTTGCATAGCTAACCCATCAATATGGCGGTTATTTGCCGCGTCAGGAGGAATGGTGGTTACACCACGGTTACATGAGACTGAGAGTCAGATGAAAATGAAAAAGGGGTCACCCGCTTCGCGTGCAACCCCTTGATTTTGATGCGAATTCTGGTGCCGACTGCCGGTTTCGAACTGGCCACCTGATGATTACAAATCAACTGCTCTACCAAATGAGCTAAGTCGGCAAAACTTACTAGGCCCGAATTATACCGCTATTTGATTCGGGTAAGCGTCGGGCGCCCGCCTTTTTTGGGCGGCTCGTCACTACCGTCGTCCGCACGCGACGCGAGCGCCGGCGCCGGCGCCGCGGCCGCCATCGGCGCGCTCGGCACCGCCGACAGCGCAGGCGCCGCTTCGACCGCCGGGGCCGCCGCAAGCGGCTGCGGCTTCTCGGCCGCGGTCTCGGTCACTTCGAACGCCATGCCCTGGCCGTTCTCGTTGGCGTAGATCGCCAGCACGTTCTGCACCGGCACGTACAACTCGCGCGAGACGCCGCCGAAGCGCGCGTTGAAGCGGATCGCGTCGTTGTCCATTTTGAGGCCCGAGGTCGCGCCGAAGCTGATGTTGAGCACGATTTCGCCCTTTTTGACATATTCCATCGGCACCGTCGTGGCGGCGTCGACCTTGACGGCGAGGTAGGGCGTGAAGCCGCTGTCGGTGCACCACTCGTAAATGGCGCGCAGCATGTAGGGCTTGGTTGAGATGTCTGACATTGGTTCTATGGCTGGTGATGGAAGTTGCACGCCAGTTTACTGTGAATTGCCCAAAGGCGTCAGAAAACTGTCGTGCAACCGGGCCGCGCGGGCCGCAGGGACTGCGATTAAAACTAAACCGAACGCCAAATCAACGGCGCATGACCTTCTCGGACGGGGTCAGCGCTTCGATGTAGGCCGGACGCGAGAAGATGCGCTCGGCGTACTTCATCAGCGGCGCGGCTGTCTTCGACAGTTCGATGCCGTAGTGGTCCAAACGCCACAGCAAGGGCGCGACCGCGACGTCGAGCATCGAGAACTCGTCGCCGAGCATGTATTTGTTTTTGAGGAACAGCGGCGCGAGCGTCGTCAGGCGGTCGCGGATTTCGGCGCGCGCCTTGTCGTGGCTCTTGTCGTTGGCCTTGGCGCGTTCGCTCTCGAGCACGTGCACGTGGACGAACAGTTCTTTCTCGAAATTGAACAGCATCAGGCGCGCGCGCGCGCGCATCAGCGGGTCGGCCGGCATCAGTTGCGGATGCGGGAAGCGCTCGTCGATGTATTCGTTGATGATGTTCGATTCGTACAAGATCAGTTCGCGCTCGACCAGGATCGGCACCTGGCCGTACGGGTTCATCGTCGAGATGTCTTCCGGCTTGTTGAACAGGTCGACGTCGCGCACTTCGAAGTCCATGCCTTTTTCAAACAGGACCAGGCGGCAACGTTGGGAGAATGGGCACGTTGTGCCCGAGTAGAGAACCATCATTTTTATAGTTCCTTAGAAACAAAGGGGTGACACGACCAGCGCACCACCCCGAAATGATTGCCCGCCGTGGCGGGCAATGAATGAACGCTTGCAAATATTGCTTACTTTACTTCTTTCCAGAACGACGCGTTGAGGCGCCAGGCGAGCAGCACGAACACCGACAGGAACAACAGCACCCAGACGCCGAGGCGTTTGCGCGTGCCCTGCGCCGGTTCGGCCATCCAGCCCAGATAACCCACCAGGTCGGCCGTCGCGGTGTCGAACTGCGTCGCCGTCATGGTGCCCGGCGAAACCTGCTCGTAGCCGGCGAAGGTGTGCACGGTTTTCTTCGCATCATGCGGATCTTTCTCTTCGACCATCTTGATGGTGCGCACACCTTGCTGCTGCCACATCACGTGGGGCATCGCGACGTTCGGCACCAGGCGGTTGTTCCAGCCGGTAGGACGGGCCTCGTCCTTGTAGAAGGTGCGCAGGTAGGTGTACAGCCAGTCCGAACCGGTGCCGGCCGGCGAGGCCTTGGCGCGCGCGATCACCGACAGGTCTGGCGGCACCACGCCGAACCAGAGCTTGGCGTCGGCCGGACGCAGCGCGGTGACCATCATGTCGCCCGTCTTTTCGCTCGTGAACAACAAATTGGCCTTGATTTGCTCGTCCGTCAGACCGAGGTCCTTGAGGCGGTTGAAGCGCATCGACGAGGCCGAGTGGCAGTTCAGGCAATAGTTGACGAACAGCTTCGCGCCGTTCTGGAGCGAAGTCAGGCTGGCGCGCTCGGGCGCTTTGTCGAGGGCGATGCCGCCCTCGCTGGCAAAGGCCAGTGCCGGCAGGAATGCCAGCATGGCGATCAGTTTTTTCGGAAAATTCATGTGGTGTCCTTTTGCTGTGATGTCGTATTAGTGCGGATGGAACGTCACGCGTTTTGGCACGGTCTTGAATGTGCCCATCGCGCTCCACCATGGCATCAACAGGAAGAAGCCGAAATACAGCAGCGTGCACAGCTGCGACACGAGCGTCTTGGCTTCGGACGGCATTTGCGTGCCGAGGTAGCCGAGGGTCAGGAACGAGACGAAGAACACGCCGTAGATCCACGAATGGAAGTCCGGACGGTAACGGATCGACTTGACCTCGGACTTGTCGAGCCAAGGCAGCGCGCCGATGATCATGACCGAGGCGCCGAACAGGACCACGCCCCAGAACTTGGCGTCGAGGATCTGCGGCAGCATGCCGATGATCACCAGCAGCGCCACGCCGGCGATCGCGGCCTTGACGACCGTGGCCAGGCGCGTGGTCAACCAGATCAGCGCGACATACGCGGCGATGCCGAACATGAGCACGTACATGAAGTTGGCGGTGGTTGCGCGCAGCACCGAGTAGAACGGCGTGAAGTACCAGGTCGGGGCGATGTGCGCCGGGGTCTTGAGCGAGTCGGCCGGGATGAAGTTGTTGTACTCGAGGAAGTAGCCGCCCATTTCCGGCGCGAAGAACACGACGGCGGCGAAGATCAGCAAGAACACCGAGACGCCGAACATGTCGTGCACCGAGTAGTACGGGTGCGACGGGATCGAATCGACGGGATGGCCGTCCGGGCCCAGGTTTTCCTTGACTTCGATGCCGTCAGGATTGTTCGAACCGACTTCGTGCAGCGCGATCAGGTGGGCGGCAACCAGGCCCAGCAGGACGAGCGGCAGCGCGATCACGTGGAACGCGAAGAAGCGGTTCAAGGTGGCGTCGGAGACCACGTAGTCGCCGCGGATCCACAGCGACAGGGTTTCGCCGATGAACGGGATGGCGCCGAACAGGTTCACGATCACTTGCGCGCCCCAGTACGACATCTGGCCCCAAGGCAGCAGGTAGCCGAAGAAGGCCTCGGCCATCAGGCACAGGAAGATGCCGAAACCGAACAGCCAGATCAGCTCGCGTGGCTTGCGGTACGAGCCGTACAGCAGGCCGCGCGTCATGTGCAGGTAGACGATGATGAAGAAGGCCGAGGCGCCGGTCGAGTGCATATAGCGCACCAGCCAGCCCCATGGCACTTCGCGCATGATGTATTCGACCGAGCCGAAGGCGAGCAGCGCGTCCGGCTTGTAGTGCATGGTCAGGAAGATGCCGGTGACGATCTGCAACACCAGCACGAGCATCGCGAGCGAGCCGAAGATGTACCAGAAGTTGAAGTTCTTCGGGGCGTAGTACTTGCCCCATTGGTCGTTCCACAGCTTGGTCAGCGGGAAGCGGTCGTCGACCCAGCCCAGCGCCTTGTCGGCGATCGGCGCGTCGGCGGGAAATTTGGTTTCTTTGAACGCCATGATTACGCCTCGCCTTTCTCGTCTTTACCGATCACGATCATCGTGTCGGACAGGTACATATATGGCGGAACGTCGAGGTTCGACGGGGCCGGCACGCTCTTGAACACGCGCGCGGCCAGGTCGAAGGTCGACGCGTGGCATGGGCACAAAAAGCCGCCCTGCCAGTCGTCCGGCAGGTTCGGCTGGGCGCCGGGGGTGAAGCGCGACGAAGGCGAGCAGCCCAGGTGCGAGCAGATGCCGACCACGACCAGCACTTCCTTGTGCTCGGCGCGCGCGCGCTCCGGGTTCTTGCAGTAGTCGGGCATGGCCAACTGGTAGATCTTGTCGGACGCCGGATCGGCCAGCTTGGCCTCGGTCTTGGCCAGGCTGGCCATCATCTCCGGCGTGCGGCGCAGGATCCAGACCGGCTTGCCGCGCCATTCGACCACTTTCATGGTGCCCGGCGCGACATCCGAGATATCGACTTCAACCGGCATGCCGGCCGCTTTGGCCCGCTCAGACGGTTGGAATGTGCTTACCAAGGCACCTGTAGTAGCCAAACCGACAACGCCGCCCGCCGCGCACGTAGCGACGAGCATGTTGCGACGGCCCGGATCGACCTGCTTTTCGTTACTCATACCAACCCCAATCAGTCAAAATGCGAAATCGTAAGAAGCCACACAGAGCTTCTAGCAACCTTAAATTATAAGGGAAGCGGCACGTGAATTGAAGTAAAAAAGTTGCCCGGGGCATCAATCGGCCCCCGCGCGGGCATTTTTTCGCCAAAGCGCTGCCAAAGCACGGCCGAAGCGCCGCCAAAACACGGGCAGGCGCGCGAAAACGCAAACGGCGCCCATTCGCCCGTGTTTTGTACCGCCGCGCCGGAACTGGCGCGCGCGGATTGGCTTCTAACTGCTTTAACGGTATGATTACTCTGCAATTTTGCAAATATTACGTCGGAGAAATTATGTCAATGATGGCTGAGTTCAAGCAGTTCGCTTTGCGCGGCAACGTGATGGACCTGGCAGTGGCCGTCATCATCGGCGCCGCCTTTTCCAAAATCGTCGATTCGCTCGTGCAGGACGTGCTCATGCCGCCGATCGGCAAGCTGTTCGGCGGGCTCGACTTCGCCAACTACTATTTGCCGCTCAACGGCCAGAGCGGCGCGCTGACGCTGGTCGAGGCCAAAAAAGCGGGCGCGGTGCTCGCGTACGGCAACTTCCTGACCATTTTGCTCAATTTCATCATTCTCGCTTTCGTCATCTTCCTGATGATCCGCCTCGTCAACCGCGCCCGCCCACCCGTCGAGCCGGCGCCCGCCGTCACCCCCGAAGACGTGCTGCTGCTGCGCGAGATCCGCGATTCCTTGCGTAAATAGGTAGAAATCCAGCCCGGAAGGGCCGGTCGCGGGCCGGTAGCGGGGCGGCAGCCGGCAGGCAGCGGGCACGCCGGGGGCAAGCAGCGGGCAAGCAGCGGGTGGCGTGGTCAGGCAGAGGCAAGCGAGTCAAGCGACAAGTAGGGCGCCACACCTTTGCCTCCCGGGGCATGGAGAAACCGCAATGCGACGCTACTGGTTATTGTTTGCGCAAATCGTCACCGTGGCGCTGGCGCTGTGGTTCGTGCTCAGCGCCGTACGTCCCGACTGGATCGGCGGCACCGCCCGGCGCGCTCAGGTCGGCAGCGGCGCGGGCGCGGTGTCGGTGCTGCAGGCGCCGCCGCTGCCCTCGCCCGGCAGCTACCGCGAGGCCGCCGCGCGCGCGATGCCGGGCGTGGTCAACATCTTCACGCGCAAGGCGCTGCGGCAAAACCATCCGCTGCTCAACGACCCGTTCTTCCGCAAGTTCTTCGGCGACCGCCTGCCCGAGCAGGAGCAGCAGTCGAGCCTCGGTTCGGGCGTCATCGTCAGCCCCGACGGCTACATCCTGACCAACAACCATGTCGTCGACGCCGCCGACGACATCGAGGTCGTGCTCGCCGACGGCCGCAAGGCGGCCGCGCGCATCGTCGGCGCCGACCCCGAGACCGACCTCGCCGTGATCCGGGTCGACCTGCGCGCGCTGCCGGCCGTCACGCTCGGGGCCGTCGAACAGGTGCGCGTCGGCGACGTCGTGCTGGCCATCGGCAATCCGTTCGGGGTCGGCCAGACGGTCACGCTGGGCATCGTCTCCGCGCTCGGGCGCAACAACCTGCGCATCAACCACATCGAGAATTTCATCCAGACCGACGCGGCTATCAATTTCGGCAATTCGGGCGGGGCCCTGGTCGACACCAACGGCAATCTCATCGGCATCAATTCGGCGATCTACTCGCAGACGGGCGGCTCGGTCGGCATCGGCTTCGCCATTCCCGTGAGCACCGCCAAGGCCGTGATGGAGGCAATCATCAAGGACGGGCGCGTGGTGCGCGGCTGGATCGGGGTCGAGTCGCAAGACATCACGCCCGAACTGGCCGACAGTTTCGGGCTCTCGCGCGAGGCCGGCGCCATCATCGCCGGCGTGGTGCGCGGCGGCCCGGCGCACCGGGCCGGCATCCGTCCGGGCGACATCCTGCTCACGGTCGAAGGCAAGCGCGTCGGAGGCACCAACGAGATGCTGCGCCTGATCGCCGAACTCCCGCCCGGCAAGCGCGCTAAAATGACGGTGCTGCGCAAGGACCGCGAAGCGACGCTCGACGTGACCGTCGGCACCCGCCCGAGCCCCAAATAGCGGCGGGCGCCGTGCGGCCGGGCGCGCCCGCGCGGCCCCACACCCCACCGACCGGAACTTTTTTCATGCATTTGCGCGACCTGACCCAGTTTCTGCACGAGCTCAGCAACAATAACAACCGTCCCTGGTTCATCATGAACAAGCCGCGCTACGACATCCTGCGCGAGGAATTCCTGGCCGTCGTCACGGCGCTGATTGCCGAACTGGGCAAGTTCGACCCGCAGGTGATCGCCTGCAACCCCAAGAAGGCGATGTTCCGGATCAACCGTGACATCCGTTTCTCGAAGGACCGCAGCCCGTACAAGACGCAGTTCTCGGCCGGCATCACGCCGAGCGACCTGCGGCGCCCGAGCCAGGCCGGCGGCCCGACCTACTATTTCCATATCGAGCAGGGCGGCAAGCTGCTGTTCGGCGCCGGCGAATACCTGCCGCCGCCGGCGCGCCTGCGCGCGATCCGCGCCCACATCGTCAACGATGCGACAGGATTTTCGAAAGTGCTCAAGAATAAACGCCTGCGCGACGGCTTCGGCGCCCTGCAGACCGAAGACAAGCTGCAGCGCCCGCCCAAGGGCTTCGACCCCGGCCATCCGCACATCGAGCAGATCAAGCTCAAAAGTTTTTTCGTGTGGACCGAGGTGCCGCTGGCCCTGAACGCGCCCGAGCAACTGGTGCCGCAACTGGCCGCCGGCATGCGCGACGCGTTCGCGCTCGTGGCTTGGCTGCGTGGCGTGGAAGAAACGTTCGAGCAAGAAAACGTAGGGGAGGGGGCCGCGCAAACGGCCTGACACGTAGACAAACCAACCGGGAGCGGACATGGCCTTGCTGCATGCAACATCAGGCGAACGCATCGCGCTGCAACGCGGCGACGACGACATCGCCCATTTCACCTCGGTGGCGCTGACCAAGACCGAGCATATGGAACTGATCCGGCTGGTGCTGCCCAAAGGGCGCTCCATGCCCGAGCACAAGGTCGACGGCGAGATGACGCTGCAGTGCCTCGAGGGCGAGATCGCGTTCGACGCGCATGGGCGCACCACAATCTTGCATCCGTCCGAGCTCGTGTACCTGGCCGGCGGCGAGCCGCACGCGGTGCGCGCGATGCAAGACGCGGTCGCGCTGCTGACGATTCTGCTGCCGCACCCGCGCCGCGGCGAGCGCACCGATCATCCGCTCGGGTCGGGCAAGTAAGGCGGGGACGGACCGCGAATGCGCCACTCCAGGAAAATTAAACCACATCGTCCTCGCGCATGCGGGGACCCATAGAACGGTGACTCATAGCAACCGTTCTATGGGTCCCCGCATTCGCGAGGACGATGTTGGTTTATGGTAGTTCGGTGCTGTCGATACGAATTCTGAAGCGCCGATTTTTACGCGGCTGAGCCTTCATGACGCCGGCGACTATGAGCAGGATGGCAGCTGCTATTCACAAATGTATAGAAGCGAGCCAATTTATACAATTTTGCATATCTTCCCGGGTGCGCCGCATCGCCAGCATCCCCATGCCTGGTCCCACCTCGTTGCGCGCTTAGCCTCAGGCCAGCTCGTTGCGCGGGTCGCGCGCGAGCAAACGGCTGACCATCGCCTGCGCGTTGTCGCCGTCAAACAGCACGCCGGCCACCGCGTTGGTGATCGGCATCTCGATCCCGAGCTTGTGCGCGAGCGCGCGCACCGCCTTGGCGCAGGGCACGCCCTCGGCCACATGGCCCAGTTCGGCGACGATCGCCTCGATCGGCTTGCCCGTCGCCAGCGCCAGGCCGACGCGCCGGTTGCGCGACAGGTCGCCGGTGCAGGTGAGGATCAGGTCGCCCATGCCGGTCAAGCCCATGAAGGTGCCCGGCTTGCCGCCGAGCGCGCTGCCGAGGCGCGTGATTTCGGCCAGCCCGCGCGTGATCAGTGCGGCGCGTGCATTGAGCCCGAGCCCGAGCCCGTCGGCCACGCCGGTCGCGATCGCGAGCACGTTCTTGACCGCGCCGCCGACCTCGACCCCGACCAGGTCGTCGCACGAATACACGCGGATGTTGCCGCCATGGACCGCGCCGATGACGCGCTCGCGCAGCGCCGCCGAATCGGAGCCGACCGTGAGCGCGCAGGGCAGCCCGCGCGCGACCTCCTGCGCGAACGACGGGCCCGACAGGGCCGCGCCGGGCACGCCCTCGCCGAGCACCTCGCGCACGACCTGGTGCGGCAGCAGCCCGGTGTCGCTTTCGAAACCCTTGCACAGCCAGACGATGTGGTCGATGTCGCGCGTTGCAAGCTGCAGCAGCAGGGGGCGCAAGCCGGCCACGGGGCAGGCCGCGATCAGCAGCGGCGGCAAGTCCGCGCCGGCGCCGTCCCGACCCGCCTGCACATGCGCCAGCGCCGCGTCGAGGTCGGCGCCCACGCGCAGCGCCGGCGGCAGCGCGAAGCCGGGCAGGTAGGCGCTGTTTTCGCGCGCCGCGTCCATCGCCGCCATGGCCGCGCCGTTGCGCCCCCACAGCACCACCTTGTGGCGCGCCGCGAGCGCGATCGCCACGGCGGTGCCCCAGGCGCCGGCGCCGAGCACGGTGATGTTGCGGGAAGTTGTCGATGGGGGGGATGCGTGCATGGCTACTCGGAAAGGGTGGGCGGCGTGGTCAAATGCCCCACACGTCGGCCGCCCTGACGTAGCCGGCGATGCCTTCCTTGTGGCGGATCCTGACCCAGCTTGTCGCTTGCGGGTCGACCAGTTCGAGCAATACGCCCTTGTCGGCCGTCATGAGAATTTCTGCGTTGTCGTCGGGGCCGGCGCGCACCTTGGCGCCCGCGCTGCGCACGACGACGTTGCGTTTTGCGCTCAGCGTCGAGGCGGGCACCCAGGCCAGGTCGCCGTTGACGTCGCGCACCTTGACCCAGTCGCCATAGCTGAGCACGATTTCGAGCGGCATGCCGCGCGGCGCCAGATACAGTTTGGCGCCCTTGATCGAGGGGGTGTCGTACAGGATCAGCGCGTTGACCCCGACCGTCCGAAAGTCGAACGCCTGCGCGGCCGCCGACGCCAGAAGCACAACAACTGCGACGGCAAAACGGTGAAACGCCATGGGTCTTCCTTCGCCGTGGGGAGCGCTGCGGACAGGGGTGTGGCGCCGGAAAACCGTCGCCGCCACCCCGCCATTGCTACGAACTACAGGCAATCAACTGCCAACTACCAACTACAAAACAACAGACTACAGCTACCAACCGCGGGCCGCGGAGTGCTTAGTTGGCCGCGCCGTCGGTCGGCGTTGCCGCCACTGCCGCTTGCTGGTCGGCAAGCGCCTGCAGGCGCTGCTGGTAGAACACTTCGAAGTTGATCTCGGCCAGGTGCACTGGCGGGAAGCCGGCGCGCGTGATCACGTCGGCGATGTTGCCGCGCAGGTAAGGGTAGACGATGTTCGGGCAGCCGATGCCGAGCAGCGGATCCAACTGGTCCGCTGGGATGTTGCGTGCTTCGAAGATACCGGCTTGCTTGCCTTCAACCAGGAACGCGACCTTGTCTTTGATCTTGGCGGTCACGGTGATCGTGACGGTCGACTCGTAGATGCCGTCGGCGATCGCCTCGGCGCCGACGTCGAGCGAGACTTCGATCGACGGCGCTTCTTGCTCGAGGAAGATCGATGGGGAATTCGGCTGCTCCAGCGACATGTCCTTGAGGTAGACGCGTTGGATTTGGAATACGGGTTGCAGGTTTTCTTCGGACATGGAACGCTTTCAATGTGAGATAGGATGGACGGCAAGCCGTCCCCGAAATGGGCTAACTTTATTCAGGGTTCAATCGGGCTGAAATCAAACGCGACGGTAATTGTATCAAAACCGAGTCGGTTACCATAGTTTTGACCGGCGCGGCGCCGGTTCAATTGCCCGCTTCGCCTTTTAACAAGGGTTCGAGCTTGCCCGCCTGATCGAGCGCATACAGGTCGTCGAAGCCGCCGACATGGGTGTCGCCGACATAGATCTGGGGCACCGTGCGGCGTCCCGTCTTTTCCATCATGATCACGCGCTGGTCGGGGTCGAGGTCGACCCGGATCTTCTCGATGCCGGTCACGCCCTTCGCTTCGAGCAGGCGCTCGGCCCGCACGCAGTAGGGGCACGAGGCGGTGTGGTACAGGACTACATGGGCTGACATAGTTGGTCTTTCGCTTCGTTGTAGATGGAGGGCGCGGCCGGCCGCCACCCTCCGCCGTGCCGGGTGTTACTTTTTGTCGAGCGCGACCGTCGACTTGGCCGCCCCGGGCTTGGCCAGCGGCAAACCGGCCGTGGTCCAGGCGCCGATGCCGCCGTCGAGGCTGACGACCTCGGCGAAGCCGGCCTTGCCCAGCGCGACCGCGGCGCGGTCGGCCCGCGTGCCGCTCTGGCAGACGACTATGATGGTGCGTGATTTCGATTTTTCAAGTTCGGCGATGCGCTTGTCCAATTCTGCCAGCGGAATGTTTTTGGCGTCGCGCAGGTGGCCTTTTTCGAATTCGGCGGGCTCGCGCACGTCGAGGATCAGGGTCTTGCCCTTGTTGATCAGTTGCGTCACCTGCAGCGCGGAGGCGCGTTTGCCGCGCGGTTGCAGGGCCGGCCAGAGCAGTGCGCCGCCCGTCAAAGCGACGACGCCGGCGAGAAATATGGTCAAAGTTGAGAAATTCACGGGGTTCCG
Source organism: Pseudomonadota bacterium (assembly GCA_040384885.1). Taxonomy (GTDB): domain Bacteria; phylum Pseudomonadota; class Gammaproteobacteria; order Burkholderiales; family Burkholderiaceae_D; genus Telluria_A. Next base: position 39,430 of record JAZKIN010000064.1, read on the forward strand.
ATGGTTTAGGTCAATCCTCGCATTATAAAATAGAAGCTGGTCTGCCAGCACTTTGGTCTTTTTCAGACGCCGCTTCCCCACTTTTTTGAAAAATAACTTATGTACAAAATCGTATTCATGCGCCACGGCGAGTCCACCTGGAACCTCGAAAACCGCTTCACCGGCTGGACCGACGTCGACCTCACCGACAAGGGCGTGCACGAGGCGCGCAGCGCCGGCCGCGTGCTCAAGGAGGCCGGCTTCACCTTCGACCTGACCTACACCTCGGTGCTCAAACGCGCGATCCGCACGCTCTGGCTCGCGCTCGACGAGATGGACATGATGTGGCGGCCCGTCAAGCACGACTGGCGCCTCAACGAGCGCCACTACGGCGCCCTGCAGGGCCTCGACAAGGGCGAGACGGCCGCCAAATACGGCGACGCCCAGGTGCTCGTGTGGCGCCGCAGCTACGACACGCCGCCGCCGGCGCTCGCCGCCGACGACGAGCGCGCCTCGTTCGCCGACCCGCGCTACGCCGGCCTCGAGCAGGGCAGCATCCCGCTCACCGAGTGCCTCAAGGACACCGTGGCGCGCGTGATGCCGGTCTGGGACGAGGAGATCGCGCCGGCTATCCGCGCCGGCAAGAGCATCCTGATCTCGGCCCACGGCAACAGCCTGCGCGCGGTCATCAAAATGCTCGACGGCATCAGCGACGCCGACATCGTCGGCCTCAACATCCCCAACGGCCAGCCGCTCGTCTACGAGCTCGACGCCGACCTCAAGCCGATCCGCCACTACTACCTCGGCGACCAGGACGCGATCGCGGCGGCCATGCACGCGGTCGCCAACCAAGGGAAGGCCAAGTAGTTTGCGGGCTACACCACCGAAGTTAATGTCGGGCAGGGCGGTGCTGTGCGCCGTCCTCGCACTGTCGATGGCCTTGCCCACGTCCGGTGCGCTGGCCGCGGCGGCCGGCAAGCCGACCGCGCGCAGCAAGCAAAAGGCCGCGGCCGAGGCGACCCGCGCCGGCATCCAGCAAAAGCTGAGCGCGCTCAAGCGCGACATCAGCCGCACCGAGGACGCGCGCGAGGACGCGGCCGACACCCTGGCCGCGTCCGAGCAGGCGATCTCCGACGCCAACCGCGAATTGCGCGTGCTGGCCGAGGAGCAGGGCCAGACCAATGCCAAACTCGAGACCCTGACGGCGGCCCAGCAACAGCTGGCGCTGACCATCGAGCGCCAGAAGAAACAAGTGGCCACCTTGCTGCGCGCCCATTACGTGGCCGGCAACGAGGACCGGCTCAAACTGCTGCTCTCGGGCGACAACCCGAACCGCATCAACCGCGACCTGCAGCAGATGGCGTTCGTGTCGCAGTCGCAGGCGCGGCTGCTGGCCTCGCTGCGCGGCAACCTCGCCCAGGTCGAGGCCAACCGGCTCGCGGCGCAGGAGGCCAAGGACGAGCTCGAGGAGATCGCGCAGGAGGAGCGCGCCCAAAAGGGCGTGCTCGAAAAGGAAAAGGCGCAGCGCGCCGTGCTGCTGGGCACCTTGTCGAAGCGGCTCGTGAGCCAGCGCAAGGAGATCGGCACGCTCGAGCGCGACGAGCAGCGCATGGCCGGGCTGGTCGACAAGCTGTCGCAGCTGATCCGCGAGCAGGCCGAGGCGGCCGCCGCCGAACAGCGCCGGCGCGAGGCCGCCGCGGCCGCCAAGGCGCTGGCCAAGGCGCGCGCCGAGGCCGACGCCAAGGCGCTCGCGGCGGCGAAGGCCCAGGCCGAGCGCGAGCGCATCGCCGCGCTCAAGGCGGCCAAGCCCGGCACCAGGCCGGTCCCGGCGCGGCCCGAGCCGGTGCCCGACGAGCCGCGGGTCGCGCTGCAGCCGCCCAGGCCGGCAGAACCCAGGCCGGCCGAGCCCAAGCCCGTCGAAGCGGCGCCCGCGAAGCCCGACATCGCGCTCGGCCCGGCCGCCGCCGAGGGCGCCTTCGCGAGCCTGCGCGGACGCCTGCGCGTGCCCGTGGCGGGCAAGCTCGGCGCCAGGTTCGGCGCCAAGCGCGGCAGCGGACCGAGCTGGAAGGGCGTGTTCATCAAGGCCGACGAGGGCAGCGACGTCAAGGCGGTAGCCAACGGGCGGGTCGTGTTCGCGCGCTGGATGCGCGGCTTCGGCAACCTGATCATCGTCGACCACGGCAGCCAGTACATGAGCATCTACGGCAACAACCAGGCCCTGCTCAAGCAGGAGGGCGACGCCGTCAAGGGCGGCGACTCGATCGCCAGCGCCGGCGACACGGGCGGCAACGAGGAGTCGGGGCTGTATTTCGAATTGCGCCACCACGGCAAGGCGTTCGACCCGGCCGGCTGGGTCGCGTTTTGAGCGGGAATCGGCGCCGCGCGAGGTTGTCGCAAAACTTGAATGGGTGTTCAATCCGGCAGAAATCGTGTGAGTTGAGACCTTCAATAAAGACCTAAACCAACATCGTCCTCGCGAACGCGGGTGTCGCAAAACTTAAAATGAGCTGCGTGATTTGGCATAAATCGCGAAATCGCTAGCTTCTAATAGCTCAAACCAACATCGTCCTCGCGAACGAGGGTGTCGCAAAACTCAAATTGAGCCGCTTGATATAGCAGAAATCGCGAAAT
>JAZKIN010000065.1:0-41676 GCA_040384885.1 Pseudomonadota bacterium
GACAGATGGGGGAGCTTGCGGTTGATGCCTTGCGTCGCGGATAGGCGGGGGAGCTGGCGGGAATCCACCAGTTCCCCCTGAACGACAACCCAAGGGCCCTCACCGCTGCACCAGCCCGAGCCGATCCAACTGGAAATTCCCCACAGCCACCAGCCGGCGCCCTTGGCGTCGAAGTATTCGGCGTCGCCCATGAGGCGCGCCGTGATGCTTTCGCGTTGGCCCACCAGCCACGAATGCCGGGCGTGCAGGTCGCATTCGCTGACCGGCCAATTGGCGTGGCCGGCCACCGCTTCCGGGTCGAATTGGAGCGCGCGCCAGGCGTTGGCGAGCAGGCCGTCGAAGTCGTTGATGGTCTCGAACCCTTGGTGCTTGGGGCGCGCCAGCAGGCAGGCGCCAGAACCGAAAAACGGCTCTACGAAGTTTTTCACATCGCCGAAGCGCTGCCAGACGTCGGCGGCCACCGACGATTTACCGCCGAACCACGGGAACGGGGCGAGGATTGGCGCGGTCATTGAGCACCGCCGGCGCGCGCGGCACAGTCGGCCCGGATCAGCGCCTCGAACTGCACCAGCACCCGCAGGGACAGCAGGTAGCAATATTCCCGCTCCAATGGGGCATCGGGGTCGGTGCAGAACAGTTGGCCCGCGTCTTCCATGGCGTGACGCACCAGCAATTCAGTTTTGAGCGGGTTGATACTGTCCGGACTTACTTCGTCCGGTGGCAGAACAACCCAGTTCAGCAACTCGATCGCCAGGTCGATGTGCACGCCCATCTGGTGCTGCGGCGGGTAGGTGGCCATGCGCCGGATTTCGCGCACGGCGTTCTTGGCAAGTAGAAGATTCATGTTTTCTCGGCTCTCCGGTGGAATTCGATAAATTCATTGATGGGGGCCACCATCGCGGCATCGATGCGGCGGCGCCGCCGCGCCTCTTTCACCCTGCGGAATTCATGCTCTAAAACGAGCAAAAGATAGAGCAGCGCGACCATTACGCCGACTCCCCATCCACCACGCGCACGGCCACGATAGCGCACGGCTCCTCGTGGTACAGCTTGCGCACGGTAGTGACAACGATCTGCGAGTCGTCGACGTACACGATTTCGTTCATCGCGTCCTCGATCGCTTTCTGAATGTTCCCGGCGTCGGGCTTCTTCGTGTGGCGAACCAGGCCGGCGGCGGCGGCGGCGCGCTTGGCCTTCGACCAGCTAACCGGAATTGGCATGCGCAGTTCAAGCATTATTTCGATAGGGGCCGCAGACGGGGGCTTACCGCGCATGGCCGCGCGCGCGATCGCTGAAACCTTGGCCTCGTATTCCACAGTTTCTTTCGGCGTGTAGATGCTGACGAAACCTTGAAACTGCTTGGCCATGTCGCGCATTTTATTGAATACGCTATACGGGTTCCACTTCCCCGCTTTCACTTCCAATTCGAACGCGCGCATGGCGTCGGCGCCGCCCTTCACCGGCATAATGCGCGTGCGTGGGCGGCCTTTCGGGATTGCGTTTCCTGGTATCGTGAACTGGATCATTTTTTACTCCATATTTTGCAATCGGTGCCGTCACCGGGGCGCACGTAGATGCGATAGATTTCGACCTTCACAGCGTCAGGCAATGCCGGTATCTCGACCGGCGCCTCACAGCGAACTGACGTGCCTTTTTTGAACCGCCCTGATGGCGTCAACCACCACCCGGGCGCGTGCGCGCAGTTCCCACAATTCTGTTTCATTTCCGACCCTCCAAAAGTGTCATGCATTCGGCGACCAGCGCCAACTGCTGGCCATACCTCTTTTCAAACCGCGCTTTGTCACCGTGCACGCTGATTCGGTGCAGCGGGTCGGTGTCGTCGCGCTGGTGGTGTGGCGCGCACAAGGGCAGCACCAGCAGGTGGCAACCTTCCTTTGTCCGTCCGTCCACGTGGTGGATGCTCACGTAGTCGTTAAAGCGGCCGTCCTTCAGGCACGCGATGCAGCCAAGCGCAGCCAGGCGGTCGTGCAGCTCGATTTCAGCCGGCGTGCGCGTGCGCTGCCTGGTCTTCAACGTCGAGCGCGGCGCCGGCGTCTTCTGCTTCGCTTCCACCGGCTTTTGCTTCGCTTTGAATGGCGTGCGTTTCAGGCCCTTTGTGCCTCGGCTCATTTCGGTGCGGATCATACCGTGCACTCGCATGGCAAGAGGCTCGGCATGCTGGCTATCTTGACGACCTTGCGCGCTGCGGCCCAAAAGGTTTGATGCTGTATATGCTCGGTCGCAGGCACGCCGGCGCACTTCATGATGGCGAACTTCGCTTCCATATCCTCAAGGTAGACCGGGCCAGATTCGTCGTGATGGATCGCGTAGCCGATTTCCTCCTCAGCCCATTTCGCCTTGAGCCAGATATCCGGCCGCGTGCAGTAGACGATGTACCAGTGCTGCCATCCAGCCTTGAGGCACCCGATGCAGTTCGCGTGCTTGAACTGTGAATATCCCTGCGGCGGCGCGATGCCGATCTCGATTGTCGAGTGGATGGTGCGCGGCCCGAGCGCAAGCGGATAGGCTGTGCGCCAACCCTGCACGCCCATGATCCCACTTCGACGCTGGATCCGATCAGGCTCGTTTGCGTCAAAGCCGTAGTAGCAGACGCAATCCTGCTCTGGAAAAGTCGATTCGAGCCACGCCATAAACACGCCCGTTTTCAGCCGGTTCGTGCAAAGCTCCGACCCTGAGCCGACTTTGAACGCCTTCGCCTCGACCGACACATCGAACTGGTCCATGCTCGCGTTTTTGTAGTTGACGAAGGTGATGGGCAGGCCGAGGTATTCGGCAATCTCGCGCTTGAATCGCTTTACATCTTGGTCCTCGACCGAGAAGTGCATGTCGTGATTAACCAGCACGATTTGCCCCCCCCATATTTGCGCGGGCAGTTTCAATCGCCACCAGTGCCGAGCTATGGTCGCCCGAGTAGCAGACAATGTGCGTCGTCACAATGACGCCCCGGCCAGGCCGAAGAAGAACGCCAGCAGCTCAGTGTGGCGCGGGATCACCAGACGGGGCACGCGCACATGGTGCTCGATGTCGTCGGCCATGACGTGGATATGGCGCCCGGGGCCGGCGTCGATCGTCTGCTCGCGCTTCTGGCCCGGCTTGGGGCGCACGCCCATAACGTGCAGCGTGTCGATGAATGCCTTCACCTTGTCCTCGTCCGGGTTCAGGACATAGACCGGGATGCCTTCTTTTTTTGACTGGCACTCGATGAAGCGGGTAACGATCATCGCCTCGGCGCGGCTCAGGTCGGCCATGTATTTGCGCGCGCCGGATGGAGAGAAGCCGAGCAACTCGTTGATTTCGTAGCCCATCGTTTCGCCCAGCCGCAGCCGGCCGATGATCTTGCGCATGTTCTCGGCGCGGCGCATGGTGGCGGCGGTGCAGCGAACGCGCGTCAGTGACGTGGTAAGGATGCTCATTGCGGTGTCCTTTCGTAGCGGTTCAGGATTGATTCGAGGCCCATTTCCGCCAGCTGCGGCGTGATGCTCGGCCAGAGGTATTTTTGCGCGTGCTCGGTGCGCAGGAACTTGACGACGCCTTCGTGAAAATCGCGCATTTCGTCCTCCCCGCACTGCTCGAAGCTGATCGACTTCGGCACCGGGAACACGCCGCCGCTCGGGCCGGCCATCCATGTCACGAAGCCGCTGCCCACTTTCAGCCAGAGCCGGAACTGGTCGAAATCGGCGACGCGCTCCTGCGCTTTGAATACCGACGACACCATGCCCATGTGCTTGCGGTGGAACCAGCCCTCGCGCGCGCGCTGCACCTTGATCGTGAAGTATTCGCCGGCTGCTCCCTCGTTCAACGCGCGGCAGAATCTGTTCCAGGCACGCGAATCTTTCGGCGTGGCGCCGGCCAGGTGCTCGAACAGAAAACGGCGCATCACCGCCGCGTCGTCGTCGGTCAAGCGCGCGTCGGTCTGCTTGATGAGCACGATTTCCATATCAGGCGCCGGCCGTCTCGTCGTGGTCGTAGAAGGCATCGGCGGGCAGCGCGGCGCGCATGTCCGCGATCGGCACGCCCATCTTTTCGTGCATGCGCAACATGAGGTCCGGTGTAATCGGGGTAGAGCCTCGCCGCGACTTCGAGATAACAGACGGGCTCACGTCCAGCATGCGGCACAGGGCAGCGTCGTTCTTGAGCCCTTTGGCTCGAACCAGCCCATCAAAGAACTGGTTCAGCGGGGTCGGATCGTATTTTTTCATGGGTAGCTCCAAGGTCAGCGAAATTGCTTGTGACACACTATCACCCACCGTTTATTTGCGCAAGATAAATATATTTTGAGAAATATATAGACATAGTTTGTTTTCTATCAGAAAATATGTAAATCGGAAGAGCGCAACAAAGCGCCCCGATTCACATAGAGGTGATCGATATGGAAAATGGTTTTATGCGCTTCTGGCGCCGGGTCGGCGCGACTGAATGGGTCTGCGCCTTGGGTGTCAGCGTCTGCATCTTGGCCGCTGTTTGCGTGGTGGTGCTGCTGTGATCGCGCGCCTGCTCGCCGCCTACCGCCGCCGCGCCTTGACGCGCCACCTCGAACACCTCGCCGAAGAAAAGGCAATCCAGCGCGCGCGCATCGTTGACGCAACCGCGCTGCTGCACCGCGCAGAGGCCGCCGAGGCGGTGGCCAAATACAAACTGTGGAGTCTGTAATGGAAATCGCACACACGCCCGGCCCATGGTCGGCTGGATCGGACGCCACCGAATTAATGCACGCCGATTGCCGCTCTGGCGATAGCGCCTTTTTGGCCATCGACGCACCGGAGCATGGCGCGCTTGCGGTGGTCGTGACGCGCCTTGATGATGGCGTGGCTGGGTCCCGCGAAACTCTGCAACTCGAAGCGAATGCCCGCTTAATTATCGCCGCGCCCAACCTGCTGGCGGCGCTGCAAGACATGGTAAGCATGTACGAAGCCGTTCAGCCAGCAGGCGGCTATCAAGGCGTCTATGAAATCGCGCGCGCCGCCATCGAACTCGCAACCAAGGCGCCAGCGTGAGCAGCAGCGTTGTCTCTGTTCGGGCCTCGTCGTTCGGATCCCTGTTCGACTGCGGCTACAGGTTTGAATGGGAAACCCTGATGCGCCAGCAGCGCGCCAGCAGCTTGCGCGCGCACTTGGGCACCAGCATCCACGCCAGCACCGCCGCATTCGACCAGGCCAAGCTGTCGGGCGCGCCGATCAGCGCAAACGAGGCCGCCGACGTGTTCGTTGAGACCTTCTACAACGCCGAGCAGGATGTCGACTACAAGGACCCGAAGTTGACGCTTCCGCAGGCCGAAATTATCGGGCTCACGCTGCACGCGCGGTACTGCGCCGAGATTGCGCCGCTGATGAATTTTGAGTCTGTCGAAATGCCGCTGGCGCCGCTGGATATCGATTGCGGCGACAACTTGGTTATTCGCCTGACCGGCACCATGGACCGGGCCCGGGTGGTGCGCACCGGCGCGCGCGGCAAGGTGATCGCCGACTTGAAGACCGGCGGCCGCCTGATCACCGAAGGCGTGGTCAACATCAAGGCGCGCGCCGCCCAGCTGGGCACATACCAGATTCTAAGCGAGCACACAGACGGCGAGCAGACGGCCGGCGCGCAGATCATGGCGCTGCAAACGACCACCACCACGCAGGTCGGCGTGTCGCGCGTGTTCGACGCCAAGAAAATGATGTTCGGGACCGAGCAGGCGCCGGGCCTGATCGAAATGGCCGCGAAGATTTTCAAAATCGGGCTGTTCACGCCCAACCCCCAATCGGTGCTGTGCGATAAAAAGTATTGCGGCCGCTGGGACTCTTGCCAGTACCACGACTGACCAACCAGATGGAGAACCACAAATGCAGCAATTAGCAGAAATGAAGGCCGACCAGCAGGCCGATACAAACGCGCTGGCCAAGGTGGCGAACCACCCGATTCTCGGGAAAACGTCGTACCTCGACAAGCGCAAGGACCTGCTTGGCGCCGGCATCCCCGGGCACATGACGGTCGAGCGCGAAATCCGCACCGCGACGATTATGCTCATGCAGAGCCCCGACCTGCAAAAATCGTCGCCTCAGTCGTTCTATGTGGCCGTGAGCATTGCCGTAAATAGCGGGATCGGGCTCGGCAATGGCAAAGGCTACCTGATCCCCTACAAGGGCAACGTGTCCTATGTTCCAGGCTGGAAAGGCCTTGTCGATCTAGTCTCCCGCACCGGGCGCGCCAGCGTTTGGACCGGAGTGGTGCACAAAGGCGACCACTTCGAATATGCGCTTGGCGATAGCCCATTCCTGACGCACAAGCCGGGCGACAACGAAGATCACGCCGACATAACGCACTACTACGCTATCGGGCGTGTGAAGGGCAGCGAGTGGCCGCACATTGTCGTGTGGAGCGTGGCCAAGGTCATCAAGCACCTGAACAAATTCAACAAGGTCGGCGGCAAGCACTACGCGCTCAAGGATGACAACAACATGGAAATGTACAGCCGCAAGGTGGTGCTGCTCCAAGTGCTCAAGTACCTGCCGCAATCGCAGGACCTCGAGAACGCGATCGCCGCCGAGAACGCCCACGAAGCCGGCAAAAACGCCACCATCGACGGCAATTTCGTCTACATCGATGACAACGATTATGGCGCGCCGGCCGACGCGGGCGACGAGGAAATACCGCGTACCGACCACCAGGGCGCCGAGACCGTCGAGGTGCGCGAGGTGAAGCCGGAAGCGAAAGCCGAGGCCAAGCCGGAAGCCAAGCCGGCGGCCGCAAAGACGGTGCTCACGCCAGAAATGGCGGCGGCATACGAGAAGCTGGCCGGCCAGCTCAACGCGGCGCCGAACCTCGACAAGTTGGCCGATGCCGCTGACCTGATTGGCACGATCGGTGAACAAGAATTGCGCGCCGCATTGTCTGGCATCTACCGCACTCGCTACGCGGACTTGACCAGCGAGCCGGTCCCGGTCAAGGCTGAACCCGAGCCGACCGCCGCCCCCGGCAAGCGCACGCGCCGCGCCGCGCCGGCACCCGAATAATTTCCCCCACCCACCGAAAGGCAAACCATGTCCCTCGAGACATTCACATTAATAAAAGAGCGCTGCCTCCTTTCGCACCTGAACATCAGGACGGAAATGCACGGCGATGAATTGGAGACCGCTTGCGACCTCAAATTCCAGTTCAGCAGCGCCAACAACCTGCTGCTGAAACTGCACCCCGACCTGCGCGCAGCGTTCTACCGCGCCGACGAAACACGCGACTTGGTCAACCCCGACCACATGCCGCATTTCCGGTTTCCGCTGCTCGGCGCGATCACCTGGGAGCTCGAAATTCCGCGCACGCGCTTGCGGGTTCACGACGCCGAAGACTCGGCGCACGACGTTGTCCTCGGCGGCGGCAAGACCAACAAATTTAAGTTGGTGCTGAAGCAGGGCGGCACCGTCGAATGGTCGTTCCGCTGCCAGTTCTCGAAGCCGGACGAGGACGCGATCGCCAAGCTGATGCGGGTCCTGAACCAGCAAGTGCCGATCACGCTCGAGTGCGCCGACGAGGAGGAGAAGCTCGATAACTTCGAGCAGGCCGAGCAGATCACGAAGGCGCCACACAGCGCCGCGCGCGAGGAAGCCGAAAGCCTGTTCTCGGCGCCGCCGACTGACATGTCGATCGCCAACGGCACCGACGAACCGACAACGCCCGAGGCGGTGGTCGCGGCTGCCGTGGACGAACCTGAACAGGAACCAGAGACCAACGTCGCGCCGATCAAGGGCCGGCGCGGAAAATCCAAGCAAATCGCCGCCCCGGAATAAAAATATAACCACGGGGCCGGGCGACCGGCTCCACATCCACCAAGAGGAAACACATGAAAATCACACGAATCCAGACTGATTCAATGCTCGGCATCAAGTCGGTCGACGTCAAGATCACCACCGCCGCGACGCTTTTCTGCGGCGCCAACGGATCGGGCAAGAGCTCGATTCAGGAATGCGTGCGCATGGCCATCACGCAGGACCATGTGCGCCAGATCACACTCAAGAAAGACGCCTTGGCGCTGGTGCACGAGGGATTCAAGGCTGGCGGCGCCGTGGTCACGATCGATGACGACGCCGACAAGAGCTTTGCATTCAACATGCCCGATTTTAAATTCGTCGGCCCTGAGATTACCGAACCGATGCGCGTGGCGCTGCACGGCCAGCGCTTCGCCAGCATGAAGCCCGACGAGCGCCGCACGTTCCTGTTCGGGCTTACGAAATTGAAGCCGACCGCCGAGGGCGTCAAGGCGCGCATGATGCACAAGAAATGGGCGTGCGATGAATCGAAGGTCGACGCCGTGCTGCCTCTGCTGCGAACCGGGTTCCCCAGCGTTTGCGACCACGCCAAGAGCAAAGCCACTGAAGCCAAAGGCGCCTGGCGCATCCTGACCGGCGAAACCTATGGCGCGGTGAAGGCGCAAACGTGGGAAGCGCCTGTACCTGAAGCAGTCGACGGCGACACGGCCGCGCTGCTGTCGAAGGTGTCCGCGCTCGACAAGAATATCGCCATGCAAAACGAAGCGCTGGGCGCGCGCAAGGCGCAGCAGCGGGCGGCAAACGAGAACGCGGCGCGCCGTGAGTCGCTGGCGGCGGCCGCCGCGAAGGTGCCAAGCTTGGTCGACCAGATCACCCGAGCCAATGCGGACCTGGCCGAATACGAGCCTAAGGTCGTGGCGCTGCGCGTGCGCGCCGCTGGCAAAGCCCGCGTCGGGCTGGTGCACGACATGGCGATTTATATCAACGCCATTTACGAAAACTCGACCGAGGACGAGGACGAAGCTTTCGAACTGATGAAGCGGTACCAGTCGGAGCACGGGCCGCTGGCCGATGCCGCCAAGGTCGACACGGAAGCGCAGACCGCGCTGCCAGAGCACGAAAAGGGACTGCTCGTGATCCAGAGCCGCATCAAGAACCTGAACCGCGACCTCGACGCCGCAAAGCAGGCAAAAGGGCAGTTCGACGCGCTGGCGCCTGATGTCGCTGCCGTCGATGCAAGCGCCGAGATTACCGCCATCGAGGGAATGATCGCCACGGCCAAGGCCGACCGGGTGAAAACGGAAAACCTGCGCCTCGATATCGAAGCTGCGAACCGGACGCGCGCGGCCTCCGCACAGAAGACCGCCGACGCCATGAAGTCGCACGCCGACGTGCTGGCCTGGTCTCAGGTGGCTGCCGCGCTGGCGCCGGATGGAATCCCCGCCGAAATGCTCAAGGACGCGCTGGCGCCAGTGAATGAAGCGCTGGCCCAATCGGCAACCGATACCGATTGGATGCCGGTCAAGATCGGCGACGACATGGCCATCACCGCCGCCGGCCGCCCGTACCAAATGCTCAGCGAGTCCGAGCAGTGGCGCACCGACGCCATGATCGCGCAAGCGGTGTCGGAAATCTCCGGGCTTAAAATCCTGATGCTCGATCGCGTCGACGTGCTCGACCTGCCGGGGCGCGGCCAGCTGCTCGGCTGGGTCGATGCCCTGGCCGATATTGGCGTCATCGATACGGCGCTGCTGTTCGCCACGCTCAAGGCGCTGCCCGCCGGGTTGCCCGATACGATCACACCACATTGGGTCGAAGGTGGCGAAATCGTTGAATGGGAAAAATCGAAGGCGTATGCTGCCACTTTGGCGGCCAATATCGAGCATCGGGCGGCAGCATGAAAACCATTATTTTTTACGACGTTGAGACAACTGGCCTGCCGGAATACAGCAAGCCGAGCGAAGACCCATGCCAGCCGCGCGTGACGCAAATTGCGGCCGAGCTGTGCGTCGAAGAAACCGGCGATCCGCTGGGCAGCATGGACATGCTGATTCGCCCTGACGGCTGGGTGATCCCGGAGGAACTGCAACTGATGACCGGTATCACAATGGAGCGCGCCAACGCGTTCGGCGTGCCGATCAAACACGCGCTGCACGCCTTCATCGAACTGTGGACGAATGCCGATCAGCGCTGCGGCCACAACGAAAGCTTCGACGCGCGCATGATCCGTATCGAGCTGATGCGCCATACTTTCTTTGCGGGCGAAATGGTCGGCGCCGGCGACGCCGCGCTGCCGTTCGCCGACTACTGGAAGGCCGCTCCGATCTTCTGCACGCAGTCGGGCAGCACCAAGATCGTCAACGCGGCGCGCCCGGCCGGCGAGAAGAAGAAAACGGCGAACCTGCGCGAGGCGTATCTGCACTTCGCCGGCAAGCCACTGGAAGGCGCGCACACGGCACGCGCCGATATGCTGGCGGCCAAGGCAGTCTATTACGGCATCAAGGCGCACAACGCCGCTTAACCACCACGGCGCGCCGGTTCGCTGGCGCGCCACATCGGGAAGACGATCATGGAAAAGAAAGAACTCGAAGCAGAGATTGGCCGCCTCAATGCCGGATGGCAGGACGAGAACGCGCGCGGGCTGGTGCTGGCCGCGAAATTAACGGAGCTGCAAGCGCTGCTTGCCTCGCGCGTCGCGGCCCCATCGTTGGAGGCCATGCTCGACCAGTACCAGGCCGGCGAGCGCGAATTGCCAACCTACGCGGAACTGCGCGCCTTGGCGAGCGCGCCAGTGCAAGCCGGGCTTCTGCCTTGTCCGTTCTGCGGATCTCATAGCGCCAAGGTCTACCACGACACCAGTTCTGATCACCGACACGACTGGAACTTTTGTGTGAGCTGCGATTGTGGCGCCTGTGGCGAGGATGATAAAAACAGCGACGAGGCCATCGACGCATGGAACCGCCGCGCCGCCATCGAGCAGCACGTCAGCGCCGCCCCGGTACATCAGTTCCGTCGATGGGGCTGCTCGGACTGGTACGACGGCCATCCAGACCATGAGGATGGCGGCGGACCTTATGAAGCACGCACACTGTTCGCCGCCCGCACCCCTGCCGCGCCAGTGGTCGATGCCGAAGGGCTGATCGCGCTGCTGGAATCGATTCGCCCGAACTATGGCGCAGTCGGATCGCGCGACGTGGACGTGACGGCGCAGCGCAGCCGCATCGACGCAGCGATTGCCATGCTGCGCGCGCCAGTGGTCGACCTGCACGCCGCGAGCGATGACGGAATGCACGCGTCGATCTTCGTCAAAGTATGGGGCGATGCTGGCGGCGGTGACGCTGGACGGATCGCCCTCGCTGAATACGCGTTCAGGCTTGGCGCCAAGTCAATCGCCGCTGATCGGGAGCAGCGTTTGCGTGACGTAGGCAAGCTGATGACCATGATCGACCCGTTCCACGACGCCGATGCTGATGCGCTGCCCGCCGGCATGTGTCGTTCGGCAGACGGTCACGATCTCTTTACGGATGACCAAATGCGAGCCCACGCCGCCCGCGCACTCGCCCGCCACGCTGCCGCCGAGCTGGTCGCCAGCAAAGCGCCGAGTGTGCTGGAAGATGTGGCGCTGGAAGCTAAGGCTTTTCGCGCGATGGTCGAAAACGACTGCTACCCGGAATTGGTCAACCACGGCAACAGCTTTATGGTGACGAAGGCGGGCAAGACACTGTCGTGGGTGATGATCCCGACCCATCCAGACAAGACAACGGCCTGTCGCCTAGCCATCGCAGAGGCCATGCTCGCCGCCGCCCCTACACCTACCGGAGCCGACAAATGACCACCGCACTAATTTGCCCATCCCCAGTTAATCGCGACCCAAGCGGCTGGTGGACCCATCCTGACTTTCCCGAATTCGAGGAAGGCGAGGAAGACTCGTGCAAAGCATGGCTCGCAGAACAGGGGCTTGCGACTAGTTATAGCCTCCTCGAGCATGAGGATGACACGCACCCATCGTATGTCGGCTACTACGAGAACAGCGGCGCCGACGTATCGGAGTGGCATCCTGCGCCACCAACGGGCGATGGATGGTTCCCACTTTCGATCCATGACACCGAAGACGGGCCCGTGTTCGTATGGGTGCGCCGCATTGCGCCCACAACTACACCACAAGGAGCCGACAATGGCAAATGAACTGAACATCGACGCCGAACGCGTGGCGTTTGAAGCGTGGGCTCGCGAGAGTCGCCTAATGGCCGAAAAATTCGGAGTGCTGAGTGTCAGTGTTCATTGCAAGACCGCATGGCTCGCTTGGCAAGCCCGCGCCAGCCAAGCGCCCGCACCATCCCCGGCAAAGTACAAGCTGAGCGACGACGAGCGCCAGGCGCTGGCCAAGGCCGCAGAAACCGGCGCCACGTTCGCCGAAATGCCGGGCGGATCGATCATGTTCATCAATCGCGGCGAGGACTATGGTGACCGTGCCGACCTCGATTGCCCGCACTGCGGCGGTAGTGGGCACAAGGACGACGGCGCACCATCCCCGGATGCTGGAGCGAGCATTGACGAGGATGAGTTCGTAGAAAGTTTGGTGACGCGCTTCTGCGAAAAGGGCACGCGCGGCTACGAAAATTACTATGCCCGACTGCACGCATGGGCAGACGCTCGCCTCGCCAGCCAGTCGGCCAGCGCGAAGGATGCGGCGGGCTGGATCAGCGTTGCGGATCTGCTGCCGACCATCGCTAACAACGAATACGTGTGGGCATCCTGGACCGGCGCGGGCGACTGGCAACACGAGGCCAAGCAAGGGCTGGCGCGCTACATCGCCGGCATGGGCTGGCAGCCGATGGGTAGCATGGGATGGGACTGGGACGTGACCGACTGGCAGCCGCTGCCTGCCGCCCCGGCCCGCGCTGCAATGACGAAAGCCGACCATGGATGAGCCAACACAGGCGTTTATCGGCATGTTGAGCGGCGGCGTGTTCGCCCTGATTGTGGCGGTGCTCTATTTTGCGGTGAGGGGGCGCGGAACTCGGCCTGTTCTCGCATGGGTTCTGATTGCCGCCCTGACCATCGGGTATTTCAAGGCGCTCTTTGTCGTCGACGCTCTCTATTTTGAGCCGGCGCGCACCGCCGCCGTCGAGCAGCGCAAGGCCGACAAGCTGGCGCGGAAAGGCTAAAACAAACCCCGGCGCTTGGCCGGGGGTTTTCATCCTGCATCGCCTTCGCCCACCGAGTCGACGCTAGACAGCGGCGAACCACTCCCCCAATGCGACCCGCCGAACAGCCGCACACCAAGCCACATCGGCCCGCGCCGCCACGCCGCAACCTTGAGCACCGCTGACGCCTCGGCGAAGACTGCGTCGGCCTGCGCGCGCGTGACGCCCTTCACGAACGAGGTGTAGAGGTAGTCGTGTATCACCCCCGCCTCGTCGGCCACGCTGCCAAAAAGCCAGTAGGCCAGCGGCAGGCGCGGCACGCTGGCCAGATCGGTATGGAACCCGGCCGGGACCACGATCATCTTATCGAGCAGCTTGGAATAGTAGATCAGGGCCGCGACCAGCTCCCACTGGCCGGCCTGGCCATCGCTGGCCCGGCGAACTTGCAGCGACGTGTAGAAGCGGCTCGGCAGATCGGTCGCGGCTTTCACTTTGCCACCGCGATCGGTTCTGCTTCCCGTTCTGGCGCCGGCGGCGCGGGCTGGTGCAGCTCGCGCAAGTCGCCGATCAGGTTGTCGGTTTTGTAGGACGCGGCAAACTGAAACTTGAGGTTCGAGCACCCTGCCAGCGCGGCGCCGAGCACCGCAACGATGATGATTTTTTTCACTTCATTTCCCCTTTTACGACTGCGTCAGCGGTGGCCCAATGCCCCGCCCATGTTGATGGATGCGGCTTACCTGGGCGCCAGGTCTTGAGGTACTGCGCCCAGCCATCGGCGGCTGTTGTGGGTAGCGGCTCGGGCCTCGTGTAGACCAGCAGGCGCGCCGCGCAGGCCGCCACCACGTCGTGATACTGCATCGCAGTCCACAGTGCCGCCGCGTTCGGCTCGACGTTGAAGTCGGCGCAGATACGGCGCATGCGGTCGTTGATAACGTGGCTGTGGAAAACCTCGATGCAGCCGCCGCCGCGCTCGAACTGCCAGAACGACATGGCGGGGCCCAGTTCGTGGCCGGTCGAGGTCACTTGGCGCCGGTGGCGCAGTCCTGTTTCCTGCAACGCGATGCACAGGACTTGGCGCCTGGCGGGCAGGCTGTCGGGGATGTCCAGCGCCGCCAGTTCGCTCAGCGCCGGGATGATCGCGGTACGCAGTAGCCGGTCGGGTGTCATTTGGCCGCCCGCTCGAGCACTTCAACGCGGAATTCCAGCTTGTCGACGCGCCGGTCTGTCTTGCCTTGGTCCACTTTCAGGTCCTCGGTCATGCGGTCCTTGTCGTCAAACCGCTTTTCCATTTTCGCGCTGGCCGCGACCAACTGCTCGAGCTTGTTCGACTGGCCGGCGATGTTCCAAGTCATCACGATCAGCATTCCCATGATCGTTCCGGCGCCGGATATCAGGGACCAGAGAGGAACGCGCATATCAACGAATCTTTGAGGGGATGAGGTCATAATTTTCGCCTATTAGTTATTGCTTGGTTAGTAAATCGTTCGTGCAATCTCGTAGGCGAATTTACTGCCGCCGAGATTTTGCGTGATAAGGGTCAGCGTGCCGGGGCCGGAAAAATTACCATTCAACTTGAGCAGCGCCGTGTCTTGAAATAACAGGTTGGTATTGGTGACATTGAACACCATCAGCCGGCCGCTCAACTCGCCCCCGTTAATCTGCTGCGCCGTCGCTGCGCCAGTGGCCGCGACGGTGAAAAAAGACCCGGGCGGCACGGTCAGGACGTTGGCGGCAACGTCGGCCTGGGTGATTGAATTGGTCGCGCGCCCGAGCGATACAGCGCCATTGCTCAGCAATGGGAATTCATCGTCGCCATTGGTCGCAATGCAAATCCCTTGCACACCGTTGACCGTGCTTAGGTCGCTGATTTTTATGGTGCCGGCGCCACCTACCCACAGTCCGCGCGGGAGAAACGCATTGCCAATAAGGTTCACGCGCGGGCCGGCGCCGCTGATCTCGACCCCGACGACGCCTGGTACAACGCCGCCAGAGGTGGAAAACAACAGGTGATTGCCCTCGATGCTTTTGTTCTGCCCACCTGGCGCGCCAGAGCTACCGATTTTAATCAGCGTGCAAGGAATGACGCCAGCGGTTTCGATATAGTTCCCGACGTAGCGGTTGCCGTATGTGAACGACGACGAATCGATGCCGATCGAGAACCCGGTGTAAAACACGCCGCCGTCGACGGTGCTCATCACCCCGTCATCCTTGACGCATGTGCCGGAAACCGCCTCGAAATATGGCTTGAACAGCGTGCACGCGGTGTTCAGCGCCTTGATCCAAACTCCGTTCGTCACGTAGGAACATTCGTTCTGCTCGATCAAGCAGCCGCTCATGTCGTTGACGCCATCGCCAAGCACGTAACCCCACAGGAAGCCGCGCGAGCTGTTCTTGCGCAGTGTGAGCAGGCCAGCATCGGCGGCGCTCGGGATGTTGATACCGATGCCAACGCGCGCGCCAGGGAACGTGGCCCAATCCCGGTTCATAACGAAATTATGGTGAATTTCGCCTTTGATTTGGTAGTCGCATTTGATGCCGTCGCCAACGCCGGCCTGGTACACCTGATTGTGGTGAAAGCAAGCGTATTCGCACAGCGAATCGAACACCACGACCGGGTTAACGGCGGTGGCGAGCTGCTGCTCGAAGCGAATCCCGGTGACAACCCAGTTTGCCCCCGATGTCGGCGTCACGCGGCGCTGCCGGTAGCGCAGGATAGGCAAATCGGTTTGCGAAATGAAGACGGCGCCCTTGTACCCGGTGCGCACGAACGTTTGCGCCGCCCCCTGCCCGTCCATGGTCCAGGCGTCGCCGCGATCCTCATAGAGCGCGGTATTCGTCGGCAGCTCCAACGTGCCGGTGACCTTAGCCGCGCCGCCTGGAATCTTCAGGTTTTTTCCCTGCGCGTAGGTGGTGTAAATGGCCTGCTGAATCGCCGCCGTCAGGTCAAGCGCGCCGGCGAAATTGGTTTGCGCCGTGCGCGCCAGATAGTCGGCCTGCTGCGCACTCGTCAGAAAGTCGAACAGATGCGACTCGTCCCGGTTTTTGCTTTGCAGCGTGCGCAGGACCGCGCCGGTCCCTTCTTGGATAAACCCGATCAGCGACGAACCGATAGAGGTGGCAAGCGTCGCGAGAAAGTTAATAACGATAGTGACGATGCTAAATTCTGCCGAATTTCGGGCAAAGAATACCTGTCGGCCTTTCGAATCCAAAACGATTTGCGAATATGAACCATCGTAATAGACGATGGCCGGCGTACCGTGGCGAACCGGATAGCCGTTGATTGTGCGGATAGGCTGCAAAGCTGGTTGCGTGCCTGCCGCGTCCCAATAAACAGTCACCGGCGATGTTATCGGGTTCTGATTCGCGACGCCGAAATAAATAAATCCACTGTCCAACGGGTTGCCATCGGAATCGGAATATGTTTTATACGGATTTTCTAGTGGATACATTTTATTTCCTTTTATGGCGCTGCGGGTGGTTGCTGGTTATATCGCTGCTGCGGTCCATTTAGCGATTGCTCGATACGCGCCTTTAGTTTTTTATCCTTGACGTGCTGCATCAGGAACCGTGTGGCCGATGCAATCGGGAGAGGCAACCCGGTAGCCGCCCCAGTGGCGCCGGATTCGATCAGGGCGCCGAGGACAGAGGCGGTATTCGAGTGGTTCACAACCCCGGGCGGGGCCGTGAACAGCACCTTGGCCAGGTCATTGACATCGCGCATCTGCTGGGCGCCGCGCTTGCCGAGGATGCGGTTGAGCCGCTTGTCTTTATCAAGCAGGCGCACGGCCTTGTCGAGCCCCGACGCCGAGAAAATCGTATTGCCGCGCATGTCGGTTGCTGAGTTCTTGAGCCCCGCCTCCTTAAGCCAGTTCACCGTTGCGCCGCGCAGTTCGTTGGCGGCCTGCGTGCCGGCCGCGACAATCTCGGCCGGCGTCCCGGATGGATGCGATTCCAGCACGCGGAAAACGTGGGCCACATCGTCACGCGTCCCTTTAATAATCAGGTGCTCGAACACATCGGCGAATGCTACTTGTCGGTCGGCCATCCCGCGCTTATTGTTGAGCAGAGAGAAAATGATTTGCCGGTCCTCGTACTGCTTGGCGTAGTTCTCGCGCTTGCGCCGCGCCGCACGGTACAGCCCACCACCGAGGCCATCGGTTTCGGCGTCGATCAGGCCCTTGATGATGGCCGACTGCCGCATGTTGGTGGGCGCGTAGTCGGTAGCCATGCCGATCGACTGGCGCATGCGCTCGGCGTTCTTGAGCGTGGTTGGCAGGGGCACCAACTCGCCGGCCGCGTTCTCGGCGGCGATGCCGAGCTTCAGCGCACGCGCGCGCGCCGTCGTCAGCAGCGGCGCCGTCACGGCATCGGGGGCGGCTTCGTTCAAGTGCTCGATCAAGCTGCCGAGGTCAACAGCCTGCTCCATTTCGCCGGCGCGCTCCGCCTCCTTGTATCCCATTCGGACCTCTGCCTTATCGCGCTTTGCCTTCATTTTGGCCGCTTCAAAAACGCTTTTCCCTAATGCGTTTGCGTCCATCACCAACTCGGCGCCGGTCACGTCGACCCAGTCATCGAAGTTCTGCGGAATAAGCGCATTCTGCTCGGCGGCCCGCTCGCGCAGCGCCTCCCCTTTCGCCCCCTTCGAGGTCTCGATCTCGAACCGCAACTGCTCAGGCGATCGCGTGGCCTGGCCCTCGGTCAGCGGCACCGGGCGCGGCATGCCCTGGGCGGTCGCAATGCGCTGGTTCGCCATGTCGGTTCCTGCCGAGCCGGCGCTGCCGCGCGTGCCCGGGGTTGGCGTGGCCCGGTCAGGCGTGCGGCGCAGCGTGCGCTCGACGCGCTCGGCCACCGAGGCGGAAGTCTGTTTCAGGCGCTGCAACCCGGCGGCACTGCGCTGCATGCCGGCGGCGGTGGCGTCGGCGCCCATGCGCGTGACAGTTCCGAGCCCTTGCGCCATAGCGTTCATTTCGGAAGTCATGGCCAGCACCGGCAGGGCTGCGTGCATGCCCTTGCCGACCGCCTCGACGTTCTCCTGCCCCTCCTTGAAGATCGGCGCATAGGTAAGCTTTTCCATGCCCTCGGCGGCCGATTGAGATACGCGACTAACGCCTTCCGCCGTTCCGTAGTCCCCATTCATCACAGAAGCGGCCAGCCCGCCGATAGTCCCGCCGAGCATCCCAATCGCCCCACCAGTGAGGCCAGTCCCCACCGTGAGCACTGTCTCGATGCCGCCGGCGATCTTGTCGCCAAGCGCAAACTTGTCTGGCTCATACGACTGCTGCATCGGCACCGAGCCGGGTATGGCTTGCGTGCCGGTCACGGGAATGGGCCCGGGGATGTCGGCCGACGTTACCGCGCGCCGCTGACCCCCTGCCGCCAATTGCTTTTGCAGGACCTCGAACGCCTGCGCCGACGTGGACCCTTCCGGGCCCGTCACGCGGTGCTTCTTCCCTTCCGGGCTGGTGAATTCGAAAATGGGCATCACTGCACCTCGACGACGGACCAGCCGGCGGCCGCTGGCGCTGGGGCTGGTGCGGAGGCGCTCGGCGATGCCGTGCCACCGGGCGCCGCCGGCGTGTCGGGCGCGCGTGCCGGGGCGCCGTATTTCTTGGCCACGTTCGCGCGTCCCTTGTTCACAAGGCGCAGGATTTCGTCCAAGTTGTCGCCGAACTGCTTCTCCGACTGCTGCCGGCCGAGGTTCTGCAAGCCCTGTTCGAGTTTCGCGCCCTCGGCGTTGGACAGGCTACCCATGCCCTGGATGGTCGGCACCTGGGACAGGAACGCTTGCGATTTCAGCGTCTCGATCAGCGCCTTTGCGTCCGCGCGCGCATCGCTGCCAGTGGTGAGCGGATTTAATGCCGTCATCCCGGCGACGATATTCGTCGGATACCAATCCGAGCCCTCCATCGACCCGATAACGTCGCGCAGCGCCGGGTTCTTCTTCAGGCGCTCTACCGTGTTCATCATGTTGTCCATGGCCGTGATACCAGACTCGGCCTTCGAGATTTTCTCGCGCACCTTGTCGTCGCGCGCGCTGATGGCGTCGCTGATCTTGAGCTGCAATTCCTGCTTTTTGAGGGAGTTGCCATCGCGGCTCGCGGCCGCGTTCATCGCCGCGATTCGGTTGCTCTCGCGCGCGATGTCGATATCGGCTTTGATTTTCTTGATGTCCCAGCCCTTTCTCTCGAGGTCGAGCAAGATGCCTTTCTCGGCATACTTGGCCTCGGTCTTCTTCTTGCCGGCGTCGGCGACGGCCGCCTCGCCGTCCGCGTTCGTTTTCATCAACTTGCCCGGGGCCTCGGCCTCGGCGCGCTGCTCCTCCCCCAGCTTGCCGAACGTGGTGGCGAACTTGTCGGCGCCCATCGCGGCCGACAGCATCTTGCCGGCCGAAAGCTTGGCGAACTTCGTGTGGTCCTTCACCATGGTGGCCTGGGCCTCGCTGGCCTTGGCTTCTTCCTCGTTGCCGGCGTTGCGGTGGCCGGCCGCCTGCTTCATCAACAGGTCGTAGGCGATCGTCGGCTCGTCGTGCTCGAGCGCCGAATAAACCTGCGTCGCCAGCTCGAGCTTTGCCTGCTTCTGCGCCGGCTCCATCATGTCGAACGTGCGCTTGAACGATTCGCTCAGCTGCGGGTAGCGGAGCGACATTTGACTGATGCCGGCTGTCGTCGGGTTCTGGCTCAGGGCATACAAGTCTTCGTTCATCTGCGCGGCCTGTGCGGCGGCGGCCTGCTTCGCCGCTTCCTGCTGCTGCATCTGGCGAATCGCGGCGCCGTTCTTGAAGCCGTCCATAAGCGCCTCGCTTGGCTGTGGGAGGTTCGAGAAAGCCCCGCTGTAGTCGTTTGGTTGCATGGTGGCGCCCTAGAAAAGTGTGTTGTCGACAGGGCCGACCACGCCCACGTTCGGCGATGGCGGCCGCGAGCCTTGGCCGCCGAGATACTGGCCGAATGCGTTGCTGATCCCGTTATACATTTGCGCATCGGCGCGCCCGCCGGCCAGGGCGGCGCCGGCCTGCGCGGCGCCCTGGTTCCCGAGCAGCTGCGTGATCTGGTTCCCGCTAGCCATGCCGGCGGCGCCGACACCGGCCGCCGAGTTCTGGCCCAGCGTTGTCATGCCGCCGAGCCGGCTGTACTGCTGGTCGATCAACTGGTTGAGCAACTGCGGGCGGAACTGCGCCAGCGCGCCCTGGGTATTCCCACCGCGCAGCCCGCCCGTGGCGCTCGCGTTCTGCAAGATGGCGTTCTCGCCCTGCTGCATCATCGAACCGAATTGCGCCGAGTTCTCGATACCGGAAATGGCCATGCCCTGCTTTTCCCGCCCGTTCAGGCCGAGGATGTCCTGCTGCTGGCCCAGCGCCGGCAGGCCGGCCGCCGTGTAGGGCGCCATCAACGTCTGCATGGCGTCGAACTGGCGTCGCTGCTCTTGGATACCCATGTCGGCCGCCTGCGTCTGCGCGTTCGCGGCCGTCTTCGACGCGCTCTTGCTCGCGCTCGATGACGCCACCCCGCCGACCACCGCCGCGCCCAGCATCGCCGCCGCGACAGCGCAATACCGGAAATTGCCGCCAATGCGCGCGCGTTGCTTCTGTTCGCCCCGTAGATTCTTCATCACTCCCCCAACCATTTGCTGTAGTACGTTTCAACGGGGGCCGCGCCGATGCGCTTGAACAGCGCACTGGCGTCGGCCTGAATTTTTGAGCCCATGAACCAGCGCTGCACCCGCCGGCGGCGTAGCTCGGCCTCGACAAAGCGGAACAGGCGCACGCCGGCGCTGCCCTTGCGCTTGTCCTTGCGGACGTAGAAGATATCCATGGTGCAGGTCAGGCATGTGCTGTAGTGCAGGCCCGGGGCGATGAAGCCGAGGAAGTAGCCGACCATGCCGCCGGCATCGCGCATCGTCACGAACAGCAGGCCGCCGGCGCGCTCGCGCTCGAGATACACCTCGTACTGCGGCGACAGCGGCACCTTGTCTTGGTTCAGCGCCAGTTCCTTGTAATGCTCAGGCAGCAGGACCTTGATTTCTTCGAGGCGGTCGGCCAGGCTCTCGATGTGGCAGGTCAGCATCAGAACGCCCCTTTGCGCGAGGTGCGCACGTCGATAATCATGTGGATCCGGTCATCGGCCGAGTTGTTGATTACCTCGTGTTCCTTGCTGTTGTCGAACCACCAGAGCTCTTGGTTCGCCATGTAGACCTGCTCGTCGCCGGCGCGGAATACAACGCCAGGCTGGCTTTGCAGAACGACGTGGAAGCGGGTGTAATAGTCCGTATGCGCCTTGGTGTCGACATGCGGGAAGATCACGCCGCCTGGGCAGATTTTGTTGACCATCACGCGCCCGAGGCGCTCGCCGCCCACACGCGTCATTACCGCCATGACGATCGGCCGCGCCTCGGTGAGGATCGCGTAGGGCGGGTAATCGATGCTTTCGTGCTGGTCGTATTTGCTAGATCGCGCGTGCTTCTTGAGCTCGGCCTCGGTCGCGAACACGCTCTTGGCTGGGAACCGAAGCATGATGGATTCGATATCCTTGAATGGGCCCTGCGGATAGTCGCGCAGGTAGGTGTCCTCTTTCCAGATTTCCGGGCGGCGCCGGATTGCGAGATTCAGGGGGGTTACATCGATGCCTTGCGCGAGCAACATGAAATTTTGCATTACAGCTCCCATCCGGGGTGGTGGTGAGCCGCTGGCTGCTCGATAAGCTCAGCTAGTGCCCATCAATTGAGCACTGCCGAATTATAGTTATATCCTATGCGAAATTGCAAGCGCGATAGTTTAACGCTACCGACTATCAAGTCTGCGTGAAGCCGTCCATCTGCAAGGCGGTGATGCTCGCGGCCGCCCCGGCCTGGGCTTGAACGAAGCCGCCGGCCGCCATGATCGGGACATCAACATCGACGTTGCTGTTGGCTCCAACAGCAACGGTAGGCAGGAACACATTGGAATCAGCAGCCGAGCCCCCCGATGGAACCGCCCACGCTTTGATCGTCACGGAGCCGACGGTCGTATTTGAGAACCGAATGCGCCCGTTCCGAAGCACCAACGTGGAAGGCGACGCCGGCAGCGTGAACAGGGTTTCAGGCGCTGCGTTGTCGACCACATTGGAGGCGAATAATTGGGCAAAGGATAAAGGCATTTTCAGACTCCGGTTATGTTTTCAAGGTTTTCAATCCGAGCAAGAATCGCTGTTAGATTCTCGCGCCGTGCCGCCATCTTCTCTAGCGCGTCAAGCCGATCGGTGATGCTCGACAGGTTCGGGGCGCGTGGCGAGCGCGCTTCAAGATCGGCAATGCGTGGCTCCAATCCTGCCGGCGATTGAGCGCGCCCGCGAATTGAGGCGCTTTCGATATCGGCCAGCCGGTCGTTTATCTCAGCGACATTCACCCGTTTTAGGCTGCTGACGATCAACAGCAATTCAGCCAGGGCATCCGGGCCCACCGTACCCACAAACTCAAGGATATTTTCAAACGCGATTATGGCCTCGTGGTTCGGCAAGAACTCCGCCAGCGTCTTGCGCCCAAGTTTCAGATTAGGCATAGAGCGGCTCCACCTTCGCCTCAAGGCGAGCGAACGAGGCGTGAACGTCGCTGGTGCCACGGAATCGCTGCACGCGCCAGCTTTCCATGGCCCCCTGCTGCAACCACGTCAGGCGGCGCGCGCGATCACCCTGGCGGCCGGCGGGGCACTGAATTTCCATACTCCACAGCTCGCCGTCGAGCGAAAACGAGGTCCACACAACCGGCGCGTCGCCCAGCGCCACCCGGCCCGGCAGGCAGACCAGCTCAAGCTGGTGGATGATGATGCCGAAGCCCTCGTTATAGAGAATGCTGGTGCCGAACTCCCAGCCGACCATGTCGCCATAGTGCGATGACACGTTGTCGACCAGGTAGCCAAGCGCGGCGCTCGTCGGGTCGCCGCACAGCCATTTGTTGTAGCACCAGACCAGATTGCGGGCGCGGTACTGGCCCAGCGCGGTCAGGCTTGAAACGAGGTGGAACCACACCGGCTCACCGACCGCCGCCGACGCCGCGCCGTCGTACACGAGCGTCTGGTCTGGCAGGTGCATGTAAAGCATTTGGTGGCTCTTGTCGATGCGGGCCTCCATCACCACCAGCTCTAGCTCGGCCTCGGTGTAGCCTTGCAGGATGGTGTCGATTTCGCGCGTCGATATCTTGCCCGTCTGGCTGTTCACGCCAAGCCATACCGCCGGCGGCTCGTTCCGCGCGCTGCCTAGAAACGCGATTGCCTCGTTCACGCCGGCGAAGTACACGGCCGCCGCGTAGGTGCCAATGACGCCGCGCGATATCTGCGCGCCCGTGTTGCGCTCGAACGGGAACAGCGCGCCGCCGACGTTGTTGAACACCTCGATCGTGTACCTGTTCATGGCATAAACTTCGTTGCGCAGCTTGAGCAGGCCGACAACACGGTCTGGGTCGACCTCGGAGCTGCCGTACTTGAGCGGGTTAACCACCGTCGGCGCGTTCAATTCGGTGACCACCAGCGAAACGCCGTCGGTGGTCATAAAGTAGCCGTCGACCCACAGCATATCAACCACTAGCCCGAGGTCGGGGTCGGTCACCTGCGTGAGCGTGGCGCCGTCCCAGTAGTACAGGTTACCGCCGGCAGAGACGCCGAGCCGGTCGAATGAGTAGTCGAACGTGACCTGGCCGCCGGCCGCGACGGCGCCGAGCGTCGATATCGTGCCGTCATCGGCCACGATAACAAGGCTGGTCCCAATCACGCGATAGCAGGCGCCGCGCCAGTTGATTCCGCCCCGATCGGTGGACGCGCCAGTGGTATGCAATACGATGCCGTCAGCCGGGCGCAGGTAGCCCTTGGAAATGCCGCCATCCTTCGGCACCGGGACCAAGTTGCGCGGGTATGAGCTGCGGAAGTCGGCCGCCTCGTCCGTATAGATGCCGTTCAGGATGGGGATTTGCATAGGTCAGTCCAGGATGACGCCGAACACCAGCACGTCAGCTGTGCCCGCGACGCCGGCCGCCACCGTCAGCGACAGGAACGGCGTTGCCTGCAATGCGCTTGGCAGCGCGACCAGCGTTAGGCCGAGAACGCGGTCGAGCGTCGACAGCGCGCTCCACGCTTGCGCCGCTGCGACGATCGCGGTGCCGCCCTTGGCCGCCTCGCTGTAGATTCCGCCGGCCGCCAGCGTCGCCGCGCCGCTCTTGCTGATGGCCTCGATCTGCGTCACACGGTAGCGGGTGAATGAGCCGACCCGGGTAAATACTTGGTCCGTTGTGATATCCAGGTTCGCGGCGCGCAGTTCGAACAGCTTCACGAAGCCGCCGGCACCTTGACCAATCGGAACACCGCCGCCCAGGACGTTGGAAACGCCGAACTGGGTATCCATCAGAAGCCCTCGCCGGTCATCACTTCGAGCGTCGTTCCTGCGGCCGAGATATAGCTCAGGCGGTCATGGTTGCTCGGCTTCGTCACCGTGGTCGCCATCCCGGCCGGCACCGGGCAGTCGGCAACCGTTGCGACAGGCGCCGGCAGCGCCGTGCTGTCGTAGGTGCGGAAGTAGCCCTTGCCGGCGCCTGTGTTGACCACCCGGAGCTGCTTGTTCTCGGCGTCGATCGATGCGATCAGCGCGGCGGCGCCGGCCGTCAGCACTTGGTTGCTGCCGTACTTCGGCATGAATGGCTGCTTGAATGTCATTTTGTACCCCTTAGCCTACGCGATACCACGTATTGAGAACGCCGTCGAACTGAAGGCGGAAGAATGCATTTGCGGCCAGCGTGGTCGGCGCGCCCACCACCGTGGCGCCGTTGCCGCTCACCGTCAGCGTTGTGACGGCCTGCGTGGTGCTCACCAGCAGCTCTTGGCCGTCCTGGCACTCGGCCAGCGCGGGCAGCACGATCGTGCCCGCCGCATAGCCGGCGATCGGGGTCAGCAGCAGGCGCACACTGCCACCGTCCGTCACCGGGTCGATCGTCACCGAGAACCCTGTCGCGGCCGGCGCGCTGTACTGCGTGATGAACCCGCTGTTGGCGGTCAGCAGCGTTTGAATGTAGGCCGCGACCACGGACAGCGACACTTTGCGCGTGTCGCCGTTGGCCGTGGACCACAGCGCCAGCAGGTCGCCGGCGGCCACGGTGGCGGTGGCTGATAGTTGATTGATAGATGGCATGCTGGGATGCTCCAGTTAATCGAAATCGATCTGTCCATCGCCCTGTGTGTCGACCAGCGGGTCGACCGGCGTTGGCATGAATGGGCGCTGGTAGCGCCATGGCTTTTGCCCGGCGCCGCGCGGCAGTGTGTTCGGTAACTGCTGCTCGGGCGGGAAGGCGGCCAGCGACAGCAGCACCTCGTAAGCCGCGCGCGCGTTCGCCTTGGTCTCGGTCCCGACCGCCTTGCCGAACGCCGGGGCGATGCGCAGCGCCAGGTTCAGATAGACCGCCTCGCTGGCCGAGTCAGGCACGCCAGACAGGTCATCGAGCACCGAGTCTGCTGGCGTGGCGGGAAGGCCGTACCCGACGCGGATGCCGCGCCCGTTCCATGTGCCCATCATGGCGTCCATGTTGCGCAGCGCGGATTGCAGGTTCTCCGGGCTGATGTTGAACACGTTTACCGACAGACCAATCTCGGCGAAGGCCTGTTCAATCAGTTGCTGCTTGGTCCAGGACATGGCCCTATTCCTTCGGCGCCGACATGGCGAACTCGATCATTTCGGCCAGTTTCTTGTTCGTGACGTTGAAAGGGTAGACCAGGCCTAGCTTGGCGGCCTGCGCCTTCATTTCGTCGCGCGTGACCGGGGTGTTGTCGTCGTCGGCAACGGCGACCGGCTCCTTGGTCAGCACCACGACGGGCGTTTCGACGGGCTGCTCGGCGATCGCGGGCGGGCGCAGCGCCTCGGGCAGGGTTTCGTGCCAGCCGTTGCCGAGGAAGGCGTCGAACTGCGCCTCATCCTGCACGAGCGCGTGCGCATACGTGCCGCCTTGGCACTGCTCAGGGCCAGGGCTGCGAAATACCAGACGGGGGAATTGCTTCATGGGGTTCTCCAAGATGCGCGGGCCGGAATCAGCCCGCGCTTGGGTTGGCTTACGCGGCTTACGCGAGGCGGTACGTGACGAACGTGTTCGCGGCGGTCTTGACCGTGCGGAACATGCCCGAGGTGACCGTCGCCACGACGGCGGTGCCGACGATCGTGTGGCCGGCGGCGGCGGTCACCGTGAACGCGTTAGCGCCCGTGGCGATGACCGACCAGTTGAACGCATCGCCAATGTCAAACTCGGCGGCCGCGTCCATGACGGTGCCGGTCGGCATGGTGCCGGCGACAGCCGCCGCTGTGGTCGACGTGACGATGCCGCCCAGCATGGCAGCAGCGGTGACGGCGCCGGTTGCGTTCAGAGCAACTGGCACAGGCTGGAAGCGCGCGCCATAGATCATCTGCACCACAGGGTCGGTGCCGGTTTCGTAGAACGCCTTGGAGGCGCCGGCGTCGATGATGATCGTTGCGCCCGATGCATACGGGCCGAACACGGTCTGCTCGTTGTCGACCACGCCCAGCAGCGCGCGCGAGCCTGGCTGATTCGGGTAGCCAAGAACGCGCGAGACATTGGCGGCGCCACGGCTGAACACGGCGACACTTTCGGCGGCGGCAATGGTGATTTGCACGGTGCCGTTTGGATATACGATTTTGTTCATGATATTTTCCTGTTTTGAGTGATGAAAAGAAGGGGCCGAAGCCCCTGTCTTTATGCCGCGTCGACGCTTAGGTCTGCGAGAACAGCATGATGCCGGCCATTTCCGGCTGCTTCATGCAGACGCCCCAGCGCACGTCCCAGCGGAACTTGGTCTTCATGGTGTCGATGTCGTAAAACTTCTGCATCACCACCTCGAGGCCCTGGTCCGTGGTCGACTTCATCACGGCGGTGCCGGCATTGGTCGGCACGGCGTAGCGGCCCGGCAGGATCTCAATCGCGTCCTTCTGCCAGAACGGGTTGACCGAGGCCGTCACGGTGTTCAGGAACACGATTGCCGAGTTGGCCGCCTTGGTGTTGATGACGCAGTTTTGATACTGGATTTCGGCATCGGTGGCGCCCTGGGCGGTGACCATCGGCGGGCTGATAACCAGCGTGGTCGCGGATGGTACCGAGATCACGCGGAAGGTTTTCAGGCGCCCGGTGTCGCCCTTGGTGATGTGGTGCACGGCGTTCAGGGTGGCCACGGTGAAGCAGTCGCCGGCCGCCACGCTGGTGGTGCTCGAGACCGTGATGGTCTGGTAGCGGTTATCGACGTTCGAACGCTCGCCGGTAGCGGCAACCGACGTTGACACGGGCGTGTAGTAGTTCGCGCCAGCGTCCAAGGTGCTCATGGTCAGCGCGCCGCCGCCGGCCGCCGCCGTCAGGCGGGTAGCGTAATCGAGCTTGTAGGTGTCGAAGTTCGCCAGGTGGCCGACGAACGCCTTTTCGTATGCCGTGGTCGGCTTGCCGGCCATGGTCTGGCGCGCGGCCAGGTTCGAGGCCATGCCGTTGTAGTCGCGCGTCGACAGGGCGATGTAACGCTCGAAGGCATTGACGCCCTCTTCGTTGAACCGCGCTTCGGCTTCGGCCAGGTCATCGAACCCGCTCGCGGCGGTCGTGCGCTTCACGACGACGGTGCCCTGCAAGGCGGCCACGGTCATCACAGACAGGTTGACATCGGACGAGAGTTTTTGCGCCGCCGCGATGCCGAGGCGGTTCTCTTGCAGCGCGTCGCGCAGCTCGGTCGCCGTCATAATCGCGGTGCTGTGCTTGGCATAGCCGATCGTGGCCGGCACCGAGAGCTGGGTCGCTTCGTCGAAATTGGCGGTTGCGTCTGTGCCGTCGTGCGACTGCGCGATGTACGGCATCGGGCGCCAGATGACATCGCCAGTGCGCTCCATCGTGGTCTGGTCGGTGTTGTACTTGGTCACGTTGCGCGACAGAACGAGCTGATCGTTGAACTTCTCGAGCACGTCCTCGAAGGCGACGCGCTCCTCCTTGTTGAACGAGTTGTTGCCGAGGACCAGGCCGGCGCCGCTCATGTAGGTGAGCAGTGCGGCGGCGATTCGGGTGAGGCGGAATTGTTTCATGGCATTCTTTCGGTAGAGTTTGATTTTCCGTTATGCCTGCTGCCGCTTCTGCTTCTTGTAGGCCATGACTTTGGACATGTCACCGGTCTTTTCAGCGTCAGCGCGCAGGCGTTCGAGTTCCGCATCGGCGCCGATGGCGACAGACGTGCTGCCGCGAACTGAGCGCTCTGGAACGGGTGGTGCTTTGCGGGGTGCGACTTTCAATTGAGTCTCCAGTTTTGCAACCGCGAAAGCAAACTTCACGGGGTCATTGATCGAAGCGAGCTCCTTGGCCTTGGCCGGGTTCTTGCCGAGTGCGTAAATGACGAGTGCCGAGTTATCGGCGCCGCCGACGATGATGCCGCGCTGCGTGACGCTAAGGGTCTCGATGGCCAGGGCCTCGGCTTCCTCATAGTCGGGCACCTTGATCTCGGCTTTCGCCTTGTTGTGGGTGTCCAGCTTCGCTTGCCATGCGTCGGTTTGAGCTTTTTGGGCTTCGACGGCTGCGCGTTCCCGGTTCTCTTGGGCCGCCTTGCGGGCGTTCCATTCGGACCATTTCTTCTTGAAAACTTCCTTGTCGTAGTCGACGTCCGGATCATCCATATCCGGCTCTTTGCCTACGGCTTCGGCCGCCTTCTCGTCGGGCGCTGCCTTCTGCTGCTCGAATTCCCGCACCTTGCGGGTCAGCTCGCGATTCGTCTTACGCAGCTCTTTCACCCATGCCGGGGCTGCTGCTGCTTCTTCTTCCTCGGAGGGTGGCGCTTCCTCCCCGATGGTAACGACGACGTGGTCGTTACTGGTCGTGTCGCCCTGGTCGCCTTCGCCGCCTTCTTCGCCGTCGAGCGTCTCGCCCGTGGTCGATTCGGTGGTGGTTTCGCCGGTCGTATCGTCCTGGGCCACTACTGCACCCGCATCTGTTTCAGCCAGTTTCATCAATTTTCCCGTTCAAACTCACCGATTAATAGGCCGGTGGATGCCATTGGGCAAATGATAGGCGCGAACTATTTAAAAAGCAACAACGATAGATTTAGTGGATTGTCAACCGAAAACGCCAAACTTGTAAGCAATATTGTTAAGTTGCGTCATCATCCGGCCGACTGCATAGCACAGCACTTCCTCGCCGTGCTCCATGTTCGTCAGGTCGACGCGGCGCCAGCGCGCCCAAGCCATGCCCGCGTGCGCGCACTCATGGGCCATGAGCTCGGCCGGCTCGGCCTTCAAGTCGTCGACGTTCAGGTACATGCGCGCCACGATGCGGCCGCGCACCAGATGCGCGCGCCGGCGCGGTCCCTTCTGCCAACTGAACACCTGCCCCTGCGTTCTGGCGCAGGTTCTGCTGCGGTCGACCCACTGCGCTTGCGTGCGCATGTGGCGCCGGTTCGGGGATATGAAGACCTTCACCACGGGCCACGCGCTGGGGTCTGGCTTGAGGTAGGCGATGCGCGCGCGGGTTGTTCGTGTCGGCATGCGGGCGCGCTTCACCAAGCGCACGACCTTGCCTTTCTTCGGCGGCTTCTTCATTTTGCGCCCAGCCGATCCGCGCGCGCCACGTCGTCGGGGTGACATCCCAGCTTGAGAATGGCCGAGGCCAGCGCCTTGGCATGGCCGGCGCGCGCCGCGTAGTCGTCGGCCTGCCATTCCTGCGCGCGCCGGCGCTCCTTGCTGGGCCAGACGAACACGCACAGCAGCGCCAGGTTGGTCCAGACGTGCATGTAATGCATGTGCCCGCGCTCGTGCGCCACCACGGCGGCCAGCTCAGAACTCGTCAGCATGAACGGCACCCAATCAGGGATGTGCACGCGCATGCCATCGCAGCACGGCGCGCGCTGGCGCTCCATGAACAGCACGCCCAGCAGGTAGGAGGTGACGACGAACGCCACCCATACGGCCCAAGCGCCGAGGATCAGCTCGATCATGGCGCTTGCATTTCTGGCGCGGCCGGCGCCGACGGTGCTTCCTCAGGCTGCGCGCCGGCGGCGGCATCCGGTGTCAGCGCTTGCGCCAGCGCGATCGCGTCGGCCTGGCGCGCCGAGTCGATGCCGGCCAGGGTCTCGATGGTCTGCGCATGCGTCAAGCCGACCTTGGCCTGTGCAAGCTGTGCGTCTTCCAGCGCTTTCTTTGCAGCTGCTGCAAGATATTCCCCGTTCGCGTCTGGCGGCGCGGCTTCCTGCTCCTTGGCGATCTGCTGCTTTTCCTTCTCGGTCGGCTTGACCACGCCCATGCGCACCAGCTTGGCCCGGAAGTAGTCGCGCACGTCCTGCAAGCCCTCGCCTTCCATGTTGAGGATAATCATCGACTCGAGCACAGCGCGGGTCTCCGGGTCCTGCACCGTTTGCAGCAAGCCGCTCAGCGCGCGCACGGTGGAGCTGCGCCGGCTGGTGCTGCTCGGGCCAACGTCGACGGTCACATCGAACTTGGCCTCGGCCAGGTCGTTCTCGAGCACGGTCACGTCGGTTTTCTCGTCGTAGACGGGGCGCAGCAACTCCACCGTGCCCGTTTCGCCGTCCGAGGTGATCGACTTCATCTTGCGGCCCTGCTCGACGTAAATCTCCTTGGCCATCGACAGCCAGACCTCGCCGGCGCGCTTGACCATCTTGGCCATGTTCGACATGTAGATGAAAACCTGCATGTCCAGCCGGTTCTGCACCAGCTCGATGACCTTGCCGCTGATGTTCGATTGCACCTGCTCGCCGGCCTGCTGGTTGCCGAGCAGGTCTTGAAGCGACTGCTCGGCGATCTGCATCAGCGCGGCCATCGCTGGCGGGATCATCGGCGCCTTGGTGTAGCCGACCGGCGCGGCCGGCATGGGGTTGCCGCCGGCGTCCGTCATGGGGTTGATGAGCAGGTAGGGGAATTTCTTGACGTTGTCGTCGGCCCACATTTGCGCGTGGCCGCTGATCTGCTCGGGCGTCAGGATCGGCTTTTCCATGTCGAAGCGCGCCGCCATTTCGGCCAGCCAACTCATGAGCATGTTGATGAGCATCTGCGCGTCGCGCGCCAGCCGCACATGGCCCATGCACCGTTCGATGCCGTCGACCACCCAGTATTTTCCGTAGTAGGGCACGACCGGCAGGCACTTGCCGGCGATACAGCCCTCGTCAGCGATGACGCGCATGCCGTTGATCTGGTACTTGTGAATCTTGCGCGTCTTGATGCGCTTGCGGCCCACTTCCTGGAACCCGGTCGCGCGCAGCGTGGCCAGCTTATCGGGATCGTCCTCGAAATCCTTCTCGGTCAGGCGCAGTTCGTTCGGCTCGCTGCCCTCGAGCGCGATGCCACGGAAGGTGATGACGACTTCTTCGGCCTGCTCGACCTCGTAGTATTCGCCCACATACACCACGTCGGGCGTGCACCAGTCGAACTCGGTCTGCGATATCTGCTTTTGCAGGCTGGCCAGGTCGTGCTCGTCGTACTCGTCCATGTACGCTTCCGGGCTCATGCCGGTGATGACCACGCACCACTTGGCGTCTGCCTTGTCCTGGCGCTTGGAGTCGCCGTCGAAGAACACGCAGCTGTCGGCGTCGTTGATGCGCTCGATTCCGATGCGCTGGCGCTCGTCTTCGTCGTCGTCCTCGTCCTCATACCGGGCGCGCAGGCGCAGCGCACCGTACCCGCCGCCGACACCTTCCTCGAAAGCGTTGTCGAACGCCTCCTGCGCGCCGCTGTCCTGTTCGTCGGCCCGGTACAGCCCATCGCAGGTGTCCGCCAGCCGGTCGTTTTCGCTGCCGTCCTTGGCCGTGAAGTCGACCGCGATGCGGTTGTTGCGGTACTCGTTGATGATGCGGATCACGGCCAGGTGCGTCTTGTTCATTTCGAACTTGGGCTTGTTCTCGAACTGGTCGCCGAGCGGGCCCTCCCATTGGGCGCCGGCCACCGAGTAGAAGCGCCGGTCTTTGAGGCATTGCAGGCGCTCGTCGCGCAGTTTGGTCTGCTCACCGTCGATGCGGCGCAGTGCGCGGGTGTGGACCTCGGCGAGCGCGCGCCCTTTTGAGACGGTGGACATAGCGTTTTCCTTTCGTGTGTTCAATACACGATAGTTTAACGCTATAGCTTGCCAAAGTGCAGGATTAAGAGTAGGCACAAACGAAAACACCGGCTTCGCGGGCCGGTGTCTATGTCAGAACGTCCATTCGGTGTAGTTATTTCATGGCGTCCTCCTGTTGGTCATCACATGGATTCGGGGCGCTCGACTTACACGAGCCGGGATTGTCAGCCCGTAGCTCAGGATTGCGGCCCCGGGCGGTTGGCAGGCCATGCCGTGTTTGGAGTTCCATACGGGATTCGAACCCGTCTGCGCAGGATGAAAGCCTGCTGACCTCACCAGAAGTCTAATGGAACATTGGTCTGTGCTGCTGGATTTGAACCAGCGATATCCCGCTTCCAGGGCGGGTGACTTGACCGGGCTAGCCTAAACACAGATGAGGCGCCAATAATACATCAACGCCGCCCGTAATGCGAGGTCATCGGTATGGCCTCGACCGCGACAACCTTCTTCTTCGGCATGATGAGCTTGTGTTCGCCCATGCCCATGTTCAGGTATTGGCCGGCCTCGCACGGGTGCGAATACTTGTTCTTGTCGGGCACGTCGCGGTAGCGCTCGTCGCCGGCCACCTTCACGCGCTTGAACAGGTAGCCGCCCTGCATCCCCTTGCGCGTGATCTTGCAATCGGGATGGATCAGGAACCCGGGCTCGCCGTCGATCATGCGGCGCAGCGGCTCGGCGACCGCCTCGGTGCGGATGGTGAAATCGTTCGTCGACGCCGGGCGCGCGATCACTTCCTGCGCTTCGAGCAGTTGGAACACGGTCCGCTCCTCGCTGTCACCGCCCTGGCGCTGGTCGCCGGACGGGTCGCCGGTGATGGCCACGATCGGCCAGCCGGGGAAGTGCTGATTGAGAAAGCGCTTGAGCTCGCCGGCGAACCGGATCACGCCCGTGTCCTCGGTCACGAGCTCGCGGCGCCAGCGCACCTGTCCGCTCGGCATGCGCTGGCCGATCACGGCGGCCGGCGTCAGCCCGAAGTCCAGCCCGATGCTCAGGCCCAGGTCCTTGACGAGCTCGAACGGCTTGCAGTGCGTGCTGTCTCGGTATTCCGGGTACACGGGCTTGCCGTCCTTGACGAACCCGTACTCGTTCGCCAGGTTGACCAGCACCCAAGCCTCGTCCTTGCCCTGGGCGCCCTTGAGGTAGTAGCCGGCCGGCAGGTTGTTGATGTTCTCGGCCAGCGGGTTCTCGACCCACGGCGCATCCTTGTTCGCGCGCGTCAGCCCGCCCGGCTGCTTGAGGAAGCGCCAGCCGTCCGGGCGATCTTCTTCGGCCAGGCGGTAATACCAGTGGTCCGTGTCGGGCGCGTTGGTGTCGCCGTAGATGCCGTACCACGTCGGGCGCGTGTCCTGCGGGTAGCGGCCGACGCGCAAGTCGAGCATCTGCACCACGGCGAACGGCAGCTCTTTGACCTCGTTCAGCCACGCGGCGGTGAGCTGGAGGCCGCGCAGCTTGCGGACGTGCTCCTCGCGGTCGAGCGCCAAAAA
Organism: Pseudomonadota bacterium; assembly: GCA_040384885.1. Classification (GTDB taxonomy): domain Bacteria; phylum Pseudomonadota; class Gammaproteobacteria; order Burkholderiales; family Burkholderiaceae_D; genus Telluria_A. The sequence continues at coordinate 33,481 of JAZKIN010000065.1, forward strand.
GATCATTTCGGCCTCGACCTTCGTCCCATCGGGCAGGTCGAAGCGCAGCCGGTGCGTTGGCGGCTCCATGCCCGACGCCTTGAACTGGCCCAGCCCGTCGAACATTTCCAGCCAGTCCTTGACGGTGGTGCCCATCAGGTCCGGGTAGGTGTTGCGGATCGCGGCCAGCCGCGTCTTGCGCACGCCGTTCTTGTTCGGCGCCTGCTCGAGCATGATGCGGAACGACTTCCAGCAGCTCGCGTTGGTCTTCGACGAGCCCAGCGGCCCACAGATGAACGTGCGCTGCTCGCGCTCCAGTATGTACGCCTCAAGCGTCGCGCCCTGCGGCCGATAGTTGAATTCAACCTGCGGCATCGTCTTCCTTCTTGCGGCCCGTGTAGTCTTTCACGACCACGACCAGGGCCCCGCCCTCGCCGCCACCCTCAAGGCTCAGCTTGTCGCCGTAAATCTTTGGCAGCATCTTCGACAGCATCCACTTGCGCGTGTCGACCTGCAACCGGCGGTGCTCGATCATGTCGCCCGTGGTCGTTTCGGTGCCGTCCTCGGTCTTTTTCGTCTTCGTGCCAACCTTCGGCGTGTCGGCGATGCGCAGAATATCCTCGGCCAGGCGCGAGTATCCGAGCTCTCGGGCGCGTGCATATTGCGCAGCAAAGCCCTGCACGTTGTCAAGCGCCCAAGCTCTCACAGTGGATTCAGCAGGCATCGATTTAGCCCGGCAGATGGCGCGCAAGCTCTTGCCTTCCGCGAGCGCTTCACAGATGGCAGCGCCAATCTCTGCCGTATAGGTGAGGGATTTATGTACTTTGGTGGTCATGATTCGGGCCTTTCCGGTCTACTGGCAAACGGCCAGCGTCGTTCGTTGCGATGATACAACGAATGCGGAACGGAAATAAAAAAATCCCCGCTGTGCCGTGAGGCAGGCGGGGCGAACCCAAGATTATTCGGGAAGAGGTGACACGCGAAGGCCCCAATGTACAGGCGTTCCTGATGGGCGTCAAACGGGCGCGGTCAATTATCTTTCAGCGGCGCCACGAAATATCTTGACGGCTTCAATGGAAAGTCTATACTAAGCACATCAACTCACCGAACCAACTAACCGCACTTTACTGGAGAAACCATGTCACTCGACCACGGCCTATTGAACGTACCACTCGCCAAGCGCGGCAACGTCGACGCGCAACTCGACGCCTACAAGGTGCGGCTCGACGTGCTGGCCGCCGCTGCGCGCAAGACAGCACGGGCAGAGCACGCCGCCAACAAAGCCGCCGCCAAGGTTGCTCTGGCGCAGTTGGTGGACATGCCCGACCTGCTCCACGCCAAGGCGATCACGCTGGGCGTGTCGCGCAAGATCCTGATGGACACCCTCAAGAGCTTGGCCACTTGGGAGCCGAAGAAGCTGCTCGCGATCCACGCGCAAATCATGGCGCAAACGGCGAAGTAGTCGTTACGACAGCAGCGCGCAGGCCGCCCATGAGGCGGCTTTGTCATTAGTGGCGCCGGTATTCGCCGGGCCAGAACAGGGGGTGATATGGAGCAAAATACAAAACAGCCAGCGCTGCTGAATGCTATGGCGGCGCACACGCGCGAGTTGGTGCAGGACCTTGCCGACGCACGCACGCAGTTGGAAGCGCAGGCCGAGCAGTTGCGCCAGATGGACGTTAGCCTTGCCACGGCGCGCCAAGCGGCCCACCAGCACCAGCAGACGGCAGCGAGCGTGCGCGATGCGCTGAACGGGTGTCAGGCGCGCATTGGCGGGTTACATTTGCAGGTAGCGGGGCTCGTGGTGGCCGGGCGGGCGGTATTGGGGGCGGTGGCGCTTCACGCTGCGCCACTCAGCGCCCCGGATCACGGCGACGCTTATATCGTGGCGATTCACGCGCTGCGCGATGCAATTGACGCAACTGAGGGGCAGTGATGGACGCGAGCACAATGGAAATCAAGGTTAAGGTCGTGAGTGAGTACGGCAAGCAGCGCGTGCGCCCGGTCTGTGCCAAGGCTGAGCTGTTTTGCAGCATTGCCGGCAGCAAGACGCTCACCGACAGCCAGATTCAGGATATCAAGGCGCTGGGGTACGCGGTGGTGCAGGAAGCGCAGACGCTGTAACGGAGCGGGGCGGCCATCGTGCGCCGCCCCTTGTGCTCTACCTCTTAAAACGCGGCGATGCGCTCGCCCAAAATGTCGCTGTAGGTCCGCATGGCCACCAGCTGCGCGCCGAGCCGCGCCTGCTCTTCGTCAGGCAGGCTGGTGAACGTCGGCGTTTCAGTGAACAGCGCCAGCTTGCCCACCTTGTCGACCAAATCCGCGCGCTCGTCGTGCACGCGCTGCTGGTGCGCGGGCATGGTGCTGGCCGGCTCTGCAACTTCGCCATGCAGCAGGGCGTGTTCGCAGGCCGCGTCATGCAGCTTTTGCTTGAGCGCGTAGCCCATCATGGGCCACATTTCATCACGCGAATTGTCGATGGCGCACTTTTCGCCGATTTCGGCATCGTCATTCTCTGGCGATACCGATGCAGACGGCTTGCCCACCACCGCAAAGCCGCTGGCCGTCGTCAGGATGGCCCAGCGCAGCACCTGGCCAGACTTCGTGACGTGCTTCACGATTTCCGTGTCGGCGATGTTTGCGTCGATCTGCGACGGCGTGATGCGTGGCGCGGTCTTGCCCTTGGCTTGGATTTCCTGCTCGATTGCTTGGTCGTTCATGTGGTTCTCCCTGTGGTGCTGCGGTTATGCGCTTTCGCGCGAATTTGGACCGGCCACGGGCAATTGCCGGGTCGGTGTCCGGTGCCGCCACAGCGCGGGCAGTGCTCGGCGTAGCGGCAATAGGTCATGGCAGGCCCAATGCCGAGGCCCAGCTGGCCGGCGTCTTCGCCTTGCGCGCCACGTAGCGCCGCATGTTCTCGCTCTGGCGCATGCGCTCGTAGCCCTCTTTGTCGTCCTTAAGGCGGGCGCGGCACGCTGCCTGTTTCTGCTGCGCGGTGCGCGCTGGCGGCTTTTCCGCGCTCTTGCGCTTGCCCAGCGCGTAGACGGCCACCGGGTAATGGTTGCCAGCGGGGCGCAGCTCCCAGCGGCGCACATGGACCTGGCCGGCCCGCTCGAGGAACATAAGGTAATTGCGGGCACGGTCGACGCACATGCAGACGCTGGCGGCCATGTCGTGCGCGTTCTGCGCCTTGACTTCGAGCGCGGCCAGTATCCTGGCGATGCGGCGCGCGGTGAGCGGGTGGTTCGGGTTCATTCTTTGCCGTCCGTTTCTTGGTAGGCCCGCACGATCAGGACCGCGCCGATTACCAGCTCGAGCGCGACCACGATCCACAGGGCGATTTCGATTAATGACACCGGGTTATTCCTCAAAGTGTTTGTGATAAAGGGCCGCGATCCGCTCGAGCGTTTTGTCGCTGAACTGGAGCATTTCGAAGTTTGCACCGGCCAGCAGCACCCACATGCCAATGTCGTGCGCGTCGGTCCAGCTAATCCCGTCCGATACGCAAAGGCGCTTGATGGCCTTGAGTTGGTTGCTTGGCGTGGTCATGGTACGGCCTCGAACATATCCTGTATGGCCAGCCTGGCGCGCCGCGTCGCGCGTGCTGTCTCGGCGTGGTGCTTTGCGTCGTATCGCAGGTGGCAGCGCTGGCACAGTGCGCGCAGGTTGTCCGGATTGCAGTTCTCGGGCGTGTGGTCGAGGTGCGCAATAGTCAGCACGATATCGACCATGTGCCCATACCCATATTCCGTCATGCGCTTACGGCCCAAGTGCACGCCAGTGTCGGCGCAATAGACCTCTGCATCTTCCGTCATGTAGGTGTCCAGGTCGGCGCCAGCGCCACGACAAACGCGTACTCGGTTCGGCACCTTGCACCGCTCGCAGCAGTTGCCCGCGCGTTCGAGGATTGCGGCTCTGATCGCCTTCCAGTTGGATGGATAGCGCGCCTTGTTTTCTGGTTTGATAGGCATGGCCTACTCCGTAAATTGAACGCAGAACGGCGTGGCGCAGTGCCCGCCAATGCGCCCGGTGAACGCGTCCTTGGTCATCGTCAGCGCGCCGCCGCAAGCCGGGCAGGCCTCGACCGCGACCACGGCGCCCGACATGCTTGCAAAGCGCCAGTGCTTGATAAGCGGGTGCACGCGCGCGTAGCTGGCGCGGTAAGTGTCGGGGCGGGTTGTCATGGTTCGCTTTCGGTTTCGGCCGCGCGCGCGACCATTTCGGTTTCGATGCGCTCGACCTGGGCGTCGTCGGCTAGGTGCTGGTCGACCTGCCGCTGAATGCGTGCGCCTATCGCATTTTCGGCGATGATTCGGCCATCGATCGCCGCGTCAAGGCGCGCCTGCTTCCGCGCCTCCCCATCGGCAATCGCTTTATGCAGAATATCCAACTGCTCGCGCGGCGACAGCGTGAAGGTTTCGCCCTTGGCTTCGACCACCGGCGCCGGCAGCAGAAGCGCCACCGCGTTTGGCAGCAGCAGCCCACCGGTGGCCGCGCGCTTGACCGCCGCCGCATAGCCATCCTTGTTCAGCCCAGCAGACACAATCCACTGGGCGGCCGCGCGCTGCTGGCGCGCCTCCACGACCAGGCGCTCGTAGATTTCGAGGAAGGTCTTGCGCGCGGAAATGGCGCCGCTGCTGTCGAGCACCGGCCGGGCCAGCGCAAACGCCGAGGCGCATTCCTGCGTCCACACCACCGTTTTCTGCTCGTCCATGCCGGTCAGGCACAGCGCCCACGCTTCCTCACCCTTGGGGCGGTTGTCGCGGCTCTGGTGCTTCTCGATCTGGAAAATCAGGTCGGCCGGCGAAGGCGTCCACTTGCCTCGCTCGCTGTCGGCGCGGTGGGCGGCAAGCGCCGAGCGCACCAGCGTCAGCGAATAGCGCGCCATGTCCTCGAAGAACATGGCCTTGGCGTCGCCGCTGATGACCTTGGCGGCCGGGCTCTTGCCGATCATGTCGAAGGTGGTGTCGAGCAGCGCGGCAAACTCGTCGTAGTCGTCAGCGCGCATCGTTGTGCCCCTCGTCAACGACAAAAAAATCAGCATCGACGACTTGGCCGAACAGCTTGCGCTTGGCCGCCTCGTTGTTTGCGCGCTGCTGGTCGGCCAGCGCCAGCACCGGGCGCCCGCCGCGCGCCGGCATCTGCTGGGCCGGCTCGACCTTCACCGCAAACAGGCCTTGCCAGCTGTTGAAAATCGACTGCTCGAGCACGGCCTGCACGTCCTGGCCATTGGCGCGAAACTCGGTCAGCTTGCCGATAGCCAGCTTCTCAGCATAGGGCGTCATCGGGCGCTTGTTTTTCTTGCGCATCGCCAGATACTCGGCCCATGCCTCGGCCGGCAACCAGTCGGGCAGCGGCGCGACGGCGGCGGGCTTGGCGCTCATGATGTGGCCCCGGTAGCGCGGGCGATGGCGGCGTCGATGGCCGCGTCAAGCGAAGAGCCTTGCTTGAAGCCGTAATCGCAGCCTTTTTTGAACTCCATCAGCTTGTAGTCGACGTCATCATCCAGGCGCGCACGCACCCAGCGATAGCGCTCGGCATCGATCTTGTCTTGCGCCCCGACGTGCGCACCAGCAGGCGCGGCGACTGGCTGGGCGGCGCGCTCGGGTGCGGCGAGTGCTACACGCCCGCGCCTCGCCAAGTCGATCAGGGCCAAATGCGTCTTCATTCCGTCGCCGTAATTCACGACCTGCATATCGCAGATATTGCGCAGCACCTCCATGGCATCAGCACCACCCGGCGCGGCCCAGTCGGCGGCGGCTGGATTGCGGGCGGTGGGCGTGCTGACGATTTGCCTGAATGCGGGATTGGCTCGGTCGTACTGTTCTTTGTGGACGTTGCGCCAGTCGCCCATGTCTTGGGAAAAGACCTGATAACCCGACTGGACAGGCCGAGCGGGATTCCCGCAGCTAGGGCAGTCCTTAACGCATTTCACGGGGCCGCACATGTACGGCTCGCCGTTCGGATAGCAAACGATCTCCCCGTCGTCAACGATGCCAGTTCCTCTGCATGTGCTGCAAACGACAGAGGCCTGCGCCTGCGCGGTGGGCGTGGCGCTGGGGGCGGCGGGCAGCGGGGTCAGGCCGCGCAATTCCTCGGCTAGTTCGGTCAGCGTGTTGTAGTAGTCACGCCCCGCCTCACCGTAGTGCCAGTTGATCGCGCCGGTATCGTGTTCAGTGCTCGCGCTCTCGTCGAGGTATTCTTGGGCGCGCTTCTCGATGTAATCGACGGCCTCCGACAGACCGCTCGACCCCATCCCCGCCAGCGCCTTCCCCGCCACCTCGGCAATGCCGTGCTTGGCTTTAGCCTTGTCGATAGCTGCATTCGCAGCGCTCAAGCACGCGATCAACTTCGGACGCCCATCGTTCAGGGCCATGATAGTGTCGTCGTGCGTCAATTTTACGAATGTCTCCAGCGCGGCCAGAAGGTCGGGCGCGGCGGCTTGTATCTGTTCTTTGCTCATGTGTAACCTCATAGTATTTTTTATATTCACTTCGGATACTGCCGCCGCTATTTCAGTCGCAAAGGTCCAGCCACTCGCAGCCAGGCGACTTGCACGCGATCAGCGCCTCGAGCCCTATTTCGGCAGTCAGGTTCAGGACCTGCAACCTAAAGGCAGCGTCGGCGTAGGCGTAGGCGTCGGCGTAGTCGTTGGCGTAGGCGTAGGCGTCGGCGTTGGCGTAGGCGTCGGCGTCGGCGTAGGCGTAGGCGTCGGCGTTGGCGTCGGCGTCGGCGTTGGCGTCGGCGTCGGCGTCGGCGTTGGCGTAGGCGTAGGCGTCGGCGCGACTCTGTCGCGTCACTTCGCGCGCGGCCAGCGTGGCCGCCTCGGCCTCTTCGTTGGTGGTCGACGCTTCGCAAACCACGGCAGCGGCTTCGAGTTGTTCAGCGAACGGGCCCTTGAAGCTTGCGGCCCGGCGCAGCGCCAGCGGCAGAATGCGCTTTTGGCATTCGAGCCCGACGTGCTTGGCAAACGCCATCTGGTCGATAGTGTCGCTTCCAAGCTGCGCGATGGCCAGCTTGCGCATGCCCTTGGTGCGGTCTTCGTTAGTCGGCCAGGCCGAATCATTCAGGCGAATTTTGAAGCCGCGCACAGCGCTGCCAACGCATTTCGGTTCGTCGCTGTGGGGCAGGCCCATAGCGTAGCAAACCGCAGCCTCAACGCACATCTGGCCCGGGATCGGCTTGCCTTTTCCCGACACAAGACCTGCATCCACAACTTCCAGCACCTTTTTTGCTACTTCGCGGCTCAACATGGTATTCATATAATTCCTTTGATTAGATTGATTTTTATAATTCCACCCAAACGCCCCCCTTCCCCTCTAGGGACTGAGAACGAGTGAGCGCCACCCCGGATACCCCGGATTTCACACAGCTACGGGTTTTCACCGTAAGCCCCCTGCCTGTGAATCGACGCCAGCAGCCGGATTGTTGGGTAGTTGCCCATGCGCGATCAGTTGCGCTACCGGTCCCGTTTTCTACCGCGCGGCCCGAAATGTGGCCCTTGCTATCGTGCGGTGTACGGCTGATGTGAAAGCTCGGGGCAAAAAAAAACCGGTTTTGGTTTTCCACGCTCGAAACTGGTGACGGCCAGGGGGATTTCTCCCTATCGAACGCAGAAACCGAAACCGGCTCTGCTTTTGTCAACGCCGTCACATCAACGAAGTAATTATTGCGCACGCTCAAGAATTCCGCAAGTAAATTCGAAAAAAATGTGAGCGTGCGCACAGCCCGCGCTAAAACAGCCCCGATTGAACGCCACTCAAACAATGGGGGCTGAACCAGATCACCTCCCGTTTCGCGTTCTCACGCCCGCGTCCGTCGCCCTGATTGCCATATCCGCCCCGCGCACGCCAGTTGAACGGCGCCCAGCCGGCCGCGATCATTTCGTCGTCGTGCTCGCCCATGTACCCGCACAAGGCGATGCGCATCAGCGGGTCGGCGCCGTGCTTGACGGCCCACTGGCGCGCCCGCTCGGCCGTGCCTGTCATGCCGGTGCTGTACGCGTCGAGGCAGTCGGCGGTGTCGGTATCGTATGGCGGGTCGAGGAACACCGCCGTCAAGCCAATGCTGGTCGTGACAGATGGCCCGAGCACCCGCTCGAAATCCCCGCACGCCACGCGCACGCCACGCAGGCGTTCGGACAGCTGTAGGAAATAGTCGACGAGCTTGCGGTTGATGCCTTTCCCCTCGGACAGATGGGGGAGCTTGCGGTTGATG